>JBCCOE010000001.1:0-142964 GCA_039025475.1 Bacteroidota bacterium
ACACCTATTCCTCCCACCAAAACAGAAATACCTACAATCAGGCCCATAATCAGGCGAAACACCAGAAATCCTCGGTTCGCCTGCTCTACTCTTGCCCCGTTCGTAACCACACTGAAGTCACTTGACTGGTCGCCAAACTCTTCTTTTAATCCATTTTCGAGTTTTTTTTTAATATCAGGAACTTGCTCCACATTATTAGCTTTGATCAACATTCGAGCGGGGTTTGTTCTTAGCGTTTGAGCGTTCAGTAAGGTGATGGGCATAAAGGCTCCTTCAACAGGAACAGATGGGTCAAGTACACCTATCACTTCAAGACTCAGGCTGTCAAACATCAAATGCTTTCCAATAACTGAAATAGTATCGTCAGACTTGGTTAAGGACTTTACCAGATCCTCTGACAAAACCACAACCCTGGAACGATTTATTAAATCACTTTCATTTAATCCACGACCTTCGGTTGTTTTAAAGTTTTCACCCGTAGCCCCTGACACTCCTGTTACATAGGACCCTACTTGTTGCAAGGTATCACCCAACCCGACTCGTTTAGAAAATCGGCACATGACGTAACCCTCTCCCTGGCTTTGAATTTCTGAATACAGGTTCTTAAAGCTTTTATAATCCAATGAAGCATATTCCGACTTTTTCATTCGAATCCCGTCTACACGTTCATACACATTAGGGTTGATCATAACTGCCTCCAAAGAGGTAGTTTTTGAGATCTGTTCGTTGGCATATTGTTCAAGTCCATCAATAAGTGATAGAATAGCAACCAGTGCGGCAACGCCTATGACAATACCTAATATCGAAAGAAAAGTATGTAAAAAGTTAGAGCGGATATTTTTGAAAGCGCTAAACAAAGCGATCGCAAGTTTTTTTAACATGAGCGTGGTTTTTCGAATGACTGAGAAGAGTGGTCGTTTGTTACAACCAAATATGATTTGTTGCTCTAAATCTTTAACTTAAAAGACTTCAACCAACCTAATAATGCGCATCAATCATTTCTTACTCCTATTTCTATTTTTTAGTTTATCCATTTCAGTTTCTGCTCAAAAAAAGAAAAAATCAAAGGTCGAACCCGGAATCACCTATGATGAAAAACTCTACAATGGAATGTCCTGGAGAAACATTGGGCCTTTCCGGGGAGGCCGGTCCGTAACGTCTTCCGGCGTGGTAGGCGATCCAATGACCTACTATTTCGGCTCGGTAGGTGGTGGAGTTTGGAAAACCGAAGATGCCGGACATAATTGGAAAAACATCTCTGATGGCTTTTTTAATAGTACTTCAATTGGCGCCATAACCGTTTCCGAATCGGACCCAAATGTGATCTATGTTGGTACGGGTGAGGCTCCCATTCGTGGTGTGATGACCTCACACGGTGACGGGGTTTACAAATCGACAGATGCAGGTAAAACCTGGAACCACATAGGTTTGGATGGGACATCGCAGATCTCAGAGATCAGGGTTCATCCCAAAAACCCTGATATTATATACGTAGCGGCACAAGGTAGTCCGTATGCGCCTACAGAAGAAAGAGGTGTATTCCGCAGCATGGATGGTGGAGATACCTGGAAGAAAGTCCACTACGTAGACGCAAACAGCGGAGTCAGCAATCTTTCTATGGACATGAAAAATCCAAGGATCCTCTATGCCGCTTTTTGGGATCACCAGCGCAAGCCTTGGTTCATACGTAGCGGTGGTGAAGGTAGTAGCATCTGGAAAACCACGGATGGCGGAGATACCTGGAAAAAACTGGAAGAAGGACTACCTAAAACGCTAATGGGTAAGATTGGTATTTCAGTAAGTAGAGCCAATTCCAACCGTGTTTTCGCCATTATTGAATCAGAAGAAGGGGGCCTGTATCGCTCTGACGACGGGGGTGAAAAGTGGACATTGATGAACAGTGATCGGGTATTAAGAACACGTTCCTGGTATTATATGCATGTGTTTACCGATCCGAAGAATGAAAATGTAGTGTATGTACTCAATGCCCCTTTTATGAAGTCCATTGATGGGGGGAAAACTTTTACACCAGTAGGTGTACCACACGGTGATAATCACGACTTATGGATAAACCCTGATGATCCCAACAATATGATCAACTCCAATGATGGAGGCGCCAATATCAGTTTCAATGGAGGTAAAAGTTGGTCTACTCAAACCAACCAACCTACAGCTCAGTTCTATCGTGTGAACGCGGACAACCGCTTCCCCTACTGGCTCTATGGAGGTCAACAGGACAATTCTACCGTGGCCATTCCCAGCCGAACAGATGGAATTACTATAGGCTGGAAAGATTGGACAGCAGGCGTAGGTGGAGGCGAAGCCGCTCATATTGCCTTTAACGCTGATGATCCTAAATATGTGTATTCCTCAAATATCACCGGCTTCATTGACGAATATAATATGGAAACAGGCAAGTCAAAACCGATTAAACCCTACCCTGTATTCGATCTTGGTGAGCCATCGGATGAAATGAAATACCGGTATAACTGGAATCCTCCGGTGATTGTGTCAAAGCATAATCCCAACGTGATATACTATGGCAGTAACGTTGTTCATAAGTCTTCGAATCGTGCAATAAAATGGGAGGACATATCACCCGACCTTACGCGAAATGACACCGCAAAACTTGGCCTCATGGGCGGACCAATTACCAATGAGGCAGCAGGCGGTGAAACCTACCATACATTAATGAGCCTTGCTGAATCTCCGCATGATGCTAATGTGCTGTATGCCGGTGCGGATGATGGCTATCTGCATGTCACCAAAGATGGCGGCAAGAAATGGGAAAGAATTACAACGCCCGCAGGTGAAGGAATAATTAACTCCATTGATGTCTCACCGCATGATCCTGCTACGGTTTATGTAACGGTGATGAAGTACAAGTTCAATGATTTTAAACCGTACATCTATAAAAGCTCAAACTATGGAACCAGTTGGGCCAAAATAACCAATGGTATAGAAGATCGTGCATTTGCCCGTGCAGTTAGGGAAGATCCGGCCCAAAAGGGACTGCTATATGCAGCTACGGAATTGGGTATGTATATCAGTTTTGATGATGGAGTTAAGTGGTCCTCTTTTCAGCTTAATCTTCCAAAGGTCCCCCTTTTAGATATCAAAGTGCATAAAAATGATCTATTAGCCGCTACTTCGGGCAGGGCCTTCTGGATCCTGGACGACCTAACCCCTTTGCATCAATTGGCCCAGGCCAAAAATGCCGACTTCTATTTCTACAAACCCAGACCTACCGTTAATACCGGCGCGCCTTACCTGGATGTACCGATTACAAATGCCGGCATCAATCCATTTCCAGGGGTGGGCTTCAAGTACTTTGTAAAGCAAATCGAAGAAAAAGATAGCCTGCACGTGAAGGTGGAAGTAATGGATGCTTCAGGAAAGATTTTAAGAACATTGACTAGTGACACCGAAAAAGCCTGGAACAAAATCGAAATGAAAGAAGGTATGAATATCGCCAAGTGGGATCTGCGATTAGCGAATATTGAGCCTGCTGAAGGTGTGTTTGTTCCATCATTTGGCAACACGGGCATGCAAGGCTACCATGTAGGGCCGGGAAGATATAGTGCAAAACTTACTATTGGTGATTTCAGCCAGGCACAAGAGTTCGAGATTTTAAAAGACCCCAGGAATGAGGTAAGTGATAAGTCTATAGTTGATCAGGAACAGCTCAAGAAAACTATCTACGAAAACCTAGAAGAGCTTTACGAGTCACTAAAGCAGCTGCAGGACGTACGCCAACAAGTAGGTCAAATGATAGACCGCGAAGAAGGTGATGAGGAGATCCAAGAAATGGGTGACGGGATTAAGGAAAAAGTGGGAGAAATTGAAAAAGAACTGATCTCTCCTAAACAGGAGACTTTCCAGGATATTATCAATTTCAGAAATAAGCTGGATATCCAACTTTATCAATTAATGCAGACCATTGACGGTAGCGTCCCTCCGTTAACCAATGGTGAAAAGGAGCTGTATGAAGACCTTAAAGAGAAGTGGAATGCTCAAAAAGAAGGAGTGCAAAAAATTCTGAATGAAGACATCCCGGCATTCAACAAGCTACTCAGGGATAAAGGCGTTGAATATATTGCTCCAAAGAAAAAGACCGAAGAAGAGAAAGTTGGATCATGAACTAGTGAATATAAAACGTCATTCTGATGTAACGTAGCGGAAGTCAGGAATCTCGGTGTTATAGTATGAGATTCCTGCATTCACAGAATGACGGATAAATAAATAATATGATGAAAAATCATCCTTTATGAAGGGGACCAGAAGGACACCTTTGATCGGGAAAGATCTTTATTCAGGCACTCTCAGTTATATTTCCCCGGTGTGTATATCAATCAAATTAATAAAGTTAGAACAAAATTTACTTAGTATTGACCTACAAGAAAGGCACTAGATCCTCTGACCTATGAAAACAATTCCTTTATTTCAGCCACCTATTAAGCTCAAAATCAACCTGGAGAATATGCCCCATAGTGTATTTAGGAGAGTTCTTATACCGGAAAATATCAATATGATGCAGCTTCATTTTATTATCCAAATTTCGATAGGCTGGGAATTTGCTCATTTATTTCAGTTCTCAGATAGACGGTATGATGGCAATATTATAGCAGGAATACCTACGGAGTATGATGAAGAACCTATGTTTTCGACTTTTGGCAGAAGACCAAAGAGACAAAATGCCGATGAAATTATGCTCAAAATGGATTTCCTTGAAGGTAATAACAAAAAACCTTTCTGGTATTGGTATGATTTTGGGGACGACTGGTGGCATAAATTATCTTTCCAAAAGGCTACAAAAAAAGATTTACAAGTGTTTAAGGGGAGTCCAATTTGCGTTGAGGCGTTTGGTGCTTGTCCTCCTGAAGATATTGGTGGTCCATGGGGATATGAAGCATTTTTGGAAGCCATTACTAACAAAAAAAATCCCGACTATGAAGAAATGAGAGAATGGGCAGGTTTGTCGGGTAAAGAAAATTACGATACCGAATATGTGGATTTAGCCATGATAAACGAGAGCCTAACAGACCTATATCAAGGGGATGAATGGCGTATTACAGCAGAAAACTATTTTAATGGTTAAATTGAAATGATCACACTCCAGGGTATCTGCTATGATGAAAAATCATCTTTCCTGAAGGGGCCCAGAAAGGCACCACCTTTGATCAGGGAATTCCTTTATTCCGATTCGTCTAACTCCTTTACCGAGTTAGGTGTCAACATTCAGACTTTGGACATTCATGACACTGGAGACTTCACGCCCAACGAGTACTTTGATATTCAACGCATCACTGAGAAAAACTGCATCTCGGAATCGAAGCTCATTACACTGGGCGGGGACCACTCCATCACTTATCCCTTGCTAAAGGCGTATTCAAAAGTCAAAGCGCCTTTTGAAACCCTACAAATAGATGCCCATGGGGATTTATACCATGACTTTGAAGGAGACCTCTACTCACACGCATGTCCCTTTGCCCGAATAATGGAAGAGGGACTGGCTTCAAAACTTATTCAGATAGGTGGCAGGACCTACACCGATCATCAGTACGGGCAAGCAGAAAAGTTTGGCGTTGAAATCCATGAAATGAAGGATTACGATCCAGCAAAATTGCAATTCAAAAATCCGCTTTACATATCCCTGGACATGGACTGTTTTGATCCGACTTATGCTCCGGGCGTATCCCACCATGAGCCTGGTGGGTTCACCTCACGCCAGGTCATTGACCTGATCCAATCCATAGATGTCGAGATTATTGGTGCCGATATCGTTGAATATAATCCAGATCGGGATGTTCAGGGCATTACCGGAGCCCTGGCCGCCAAGATGTTGAAGGAGATAATTGGAAAGATGGCTTAATGACGTTTTAATAACCTTCGCAAATCGCAAATAAAAAAACTAACTTTGCGGCTTCATTTTCAGAGAAAGCATGATAGCAGCAAATAACGTTTCACTACAGTACGGGAAGAGGGTTCTTTTCGACCAGGTAAATATCAAATTCACAGAAGGCAATTGCTATGGTGTAATTGGCGCCAATGGAGCGGGTAAATCCACGTTCCTAAAGATCTTATCAGGAGATGTCACACCAAATTCCGGCCAGGTGACCATTGATCAAGGTAAGCGCATGGCCGTGCTTCGTCAGAACCATTTTGAATTCGATGAAGAAACGGTCCTGAACACTGTAATGCGTGGTCATACCAAGTTGTGGGATATCATGCAGGAGAAGAATGCCATCTACGAAAAACCTGACTTCTCTGAAGAAGATGGGGTAAAGGCGTCAGAGTTAGAAGCTGAATTTGCCGAAATGGATGGATGGAACGCCGAATCTGATGCTGCAGCGTTACTCAGCGGCTTAGGTATAAAAGAAGATAGTCACTACCTCTTAATGCAAGAGCTAAGTGGTAATCAAAAAGTTAGGGTACTATTGGCACAGGCCATTTTCGGTAATCCGGATATCCTTATTCTGGATGAGCCTACCAACGACCTGGACATCCAGACCATTGCCTGGCTCGAAGATTTCCTGTTGGAGTTTAAGAATACCGTGATCGTGGTGTCCCACGACCGTCACTTTTTGGATACAGTGTGTACACATATTGCAGATATCGATTTCAAAGCTATTAAGCTGTTCACAGGTAACTATTCGTTCTGGTATGAGTCAAGCCAACTGGCTCTTTCGCAGCGATCGGCTTCCAATAAAAAAGCTGAAGAAAAGAAAAAGGAACTTCAGGAGTTCATTGCACGATTTAGTGCGAACGCAGCTAAATCAAAGCAGGCAACGAGTAGGAGAAAGCTATTAGACAAGATAAGTGTTGAAGATATTCAACCCTCATCCAGAAGATATCCGGCTATCATATTTCAACAAAATAGAACAGCAGGTGATCAGATTTTACAGATTGAAGGATTAAGTGCCAGCAGCCATGGCAAAACCTTATTCAGGGATCTTGACCTGTTTGTGAATAAGGGTGATAAAATTGCCGTCCTAAGTCAGGATAGCTTGGCTATTACTTCGTTGTTTCAAATCCTGAATGGAGAAGCTCAGGCTGATTCGGGTGAATTTAAGTTTGGCCAGACCATAACTACGGCCTATCTACCCAACGAAAATGAGAAGTACTTTGAGTCAGACGAGAATTTGATAGATTGGTTAAGGGAATACTCAGTAGGGGAAAAAGACGAGGTTTACATTCGTGGCTTTCTAGGTAAAATGCTTTTCTCAGGTGAGGAAGTATTTAAAAAATGTAATGTACTCTCGGGAGGCGAAAAGGTGCGGTGCATGGTTTCGCGTATGATGCTACAAGGTGCAAACCTGCTTATGCTTGATGAGCCCACAAACCACCTTGATCTGGAATCTATTCAGGCGTTCAACAATGCATTGCGTGATTTCCCCGGTACAGTACTGTTCACTTCACACGACCATACATTTACACAGACCATTGCCAATCGTATTATCGAGATTAGTCCAAATGGCACTATTGACAAGCTAATGACGTACGATGATTACATTGCTGATGACCGTGTAGTGGCTCAAAGGGAAGAGATATATGCTTAGAGCGAGGGTCTTGGCTAGACACGGAATAAGCCGAAAGGTATTAAGAAGCGCATTTTCTTAGTCTTAATAAGTTATAATCAAGACACTACCTTGGCTTTTCTTTTTTTATCATTATGTCAATCTTTCCTCTTACCCTCAATATATATAACGGCTTGATTAATAGTTTGAAGCTTCTCGGCATCTTGGTCGGGAATCCGAATATCAAAGGTCTGCTCGAACTCCATCACTAACTCAGCATAATCCAACGAGTCTATTCCCAGGTCTTTAACGAAGCTGGCATCTGGAGTCACTTCAGTTTCAGCTAAACCAAGTTTATCTACAAGTATTTTAGTGATTTGTTCCTGAGTGTCCATTGTGCGCTTTTAAGAGTTTGGCAAAACTAGGAAAATAACGTTGAATAGTTAATAGTAAGGTTTCATAAACCATCGGCTAAAAGCGTAAAAAGAATTCTGTCCCTTCGTCAATTTTAGACTTTACACCCAATACACCCTGATGTTGTCTCATAATCTGTCGGGACAAGCTCAGGCCAATGCCTGAACCGGTTTTTTTTGTGGTGAAGAAGGGTATGAATATTTTTTCAAGCGCCTCATCATCAATACCATTGCCATTATCTTTGATCGAGATAATAGGTCGACTTTTTTCATCAAAGTAGGCACTTAGTTGCACCAGTTTATTAGTCTGCTCATCGAATGCCTGGAGCGCATTTTTAAGTAGGTTGATCAACACTTGATCTATGAGTGTTTTGTCGGCGTTGATGGTGAGGTTTTCAGGGTCAATCTGACAGTTGACCACCACTCCGCTTTCTTTGATTTCGTTTTTATGGAGTACAACTAGTTCATCCAACAACTCTTTTACTTTGATCTCAGCTATTTTCGGCTTCGGAATATGAGTTAGATTTCTGAAATCCTGTACGAAAGTAATCAAGCCTTCACTACGTTTTTGGATAGTTTGGATAGCTAAGTGCATATCCTCAAAATCATCGTCGGAAAGGGTTTTATCGGTTTCAGAATTATTCAATTGAAGATTTAAATCTTCCTCCACAGTGGTAGCCAAAGAAGAGATGGGAGTCACGGAGTTCATTATTTCATGGGTCAAAACCCGAACGAGGTTCTGCCAAGCCTCCATTTCTTTCTCCTCCAATTCATTTTGGATATTTTGAATAGATACCAATTTGTAAAGCTCTCCACTCAAGGTCAACTCAATGGCATAGATGGCGAGCTGTACGATCTCGCCACCAATTTCAAAACGTATCAGATCCCTTCCACCCGTTCTCAACCGCATGAATGTATCCACGAGGTTTTCATTTACAACTCTGAGGTCGGACACGTTTTTTACATTGCCAACACGCAGCAGTTTTTTGGCTGAAGTGTTCATAATTTGAATATCACCTTCGCGATTGAAAGTGATCAAGCCAATTCCAATATGTTGGACTATGTTTTTGAGATATTGGTATTCAGCCTCTTTTTCTTTTCGAACCTCTTTTAGATCAATTAATACCCTGTTGAGCTCAGCATTCAACTTATTGACATCCTCATTTTTTGAGTCGGTTGAATAGGCCCGACCTAAATCGTCATGTTTGATGGAGTTAAGAAAGCCCATGACTTCTGATTTTGATTTTTCGGTATACTTAACCAGCAAGACCACCTGGAAAATCAAGAGCACTATTAATACCAATTGAGTTACTATAAAACCATCGGAGTAAATCTGCGAAGCAAGGAAAAAGGAGGTAAGGATGATAAACCCTATCCTGTAAAGTACTACACGTTTGGTATTACTAAAGTCCATGTTTTTCCAGCCGCCTGTAGAGAGAAGCCCGGGTTAGCCCGAGCTCGCTAGCGGCTTTAGAGATATTGCCGGCATGTATGTTAATGGCCTTTTCTATAAGAGATTTTTCAACTTCATCCAGGTTTAAGTTATCAGAGTAGTTTTCTGCGCTTGATACTGACTTTGATTGTGACAAGAAGAAGAAATCTTCAGATTCGAGCTTATGATTGTCACTCATGATAATAGCACGCTCAATGGCATGTTGCAATTCCCGAATATTGCCGGGCCAAGGGTAGCGTCTTAAGGTCATGAGGGCATCTTCAGATAAACCGTGAATATCCTTACGGTACTTCTTCGTGTATTTATCCAGGAAGTGAGTGGCCAATAACGGAATATCCTCCAAGCGATCCCTTAAAGGAGGCAAATTGATTTCTACCGTATTGATCCTGTACAACAAGTCCTGTCGGAATGACCCGTCATTGACCATATCGTGAATGCCCATATTTGTCGCAGAGACTAACCGTAAATCCACATGGACTGGTTTATTGGATCCAATTCGCGTTACTTCACGATTTTGAATAGCGGTGAGCAACTTGGACTGCAACGGCAGACTTAGATTTCCAATCTCATCCAGGAACAAGGTGCCACCATTGGCCAGTTCAAATCTGCCCGCACGATCTTCTTTAGCATCTGTAAATGACCCTTTTTTATGACCGAAAAGCTCACTTTCGAACAGCGTCTCTGTGATGGCTCCCATATCTACACCAACAAAACTGCTGTCGTTTCTAAGTGAGCGCTGATGTAATGCACGCGCAATCAACTCTTTTCCTGTTCCATTTTCGCCCAGGATAAGTACATTAGCATCCGTCTGAGCTACCTTATCTATTAGATCAAATACCTTCTGAATAGACTCACTTTTCCCAATGATATCCTTGAAAGGTTGATTGATATCTTCTTCTAACTGCTTCTTTGCCTTTTTTAATTTATCAACTTCTTTGTAAGTATTTTTAAGTTTGATAGCTGTGGATATCGTGGCGAGTAGCTTTTCATTCTGCCAGGGTTTGAGTACAAAGTCAGTAGCGCCCTCTTTTAGTGCTCTTACGGCCATTTCCACATCCCCAAAAGCTGTGATCAATATCACTACAGCATTAGGGTCTTTTTCTTTGATCTGGCTGAGCCAATAAAAGCCTTCTTTTCCACTTGTAATGTCTTTGCTGAAATTCATATCCAGCAGGATCACATCGTAGGTGTCATTGTTTAGTAGAAAAGGTATTTTCTTAGGGTTCTTTTCAATGATGACCTGGTGACCGTTCTTCTTAAGAAGGAGCTTGGCTGCCAATAAGACATCCTCATCGTCATCTATCATTAAAATTTTACCCGCTTCTTTTTCCATGTGTTTAGGTTTGAGTGGTCTTCTATGTCTAAAATGGTGCCAAGTGCAAGATGTGCATTATCTGCCATCGAGGTGCATAAAGTTGTCCTCTTTTGCACATAAGTGACCGAAAACGGACACAATATACACATTATTAAGACAACCGAATTATTACCTTCATACACAAAATAATTAGTGCTATCTTGATGGTACTTAATCAAATTAAAAACCATGAAAACAGTACTTATTTTTTTATTGTCATTTCTTGTTGTAGTTGGAGGCTCCTTTGCACAATGCAATCCTTATTTTGATTTACAGGAGGGGAGTAAATGGGAGATTACAAATTACAGTGGTAAAGGAAAATTCCAGGGTAAACAGCAAAGTGAAATCAAAACTTTGGAAACCGGAAGTAACGGCTGGAAAGCCACAATGGCCACGAAAATTTATGATAAAAAAAATAAAATTATTTACGATAAGGATGTGGATATGGCATGTGATAATGGCGTTGTGACCTTAGACCTAACAAGGCTAATTCCCAATGAGCAGTTACAAACCTTCAAGGATATGAACATGCAAGTTGAGATGGATAATATAGAAGTACCTGAGAAATTAGAGACTGGAATGATACTTGATAATGGTTCTGTCACTATAAGCGGAGATCTTCCGATGACCATGACCGTTACCATAACGGATAGAAAAGTAGAAGGAATAGAAACCATTACAACACCAGCCGGATCTTTTGAATGTTATAAGATATCATACAATGTAGGTACTAAAATGCTAACGAATATGAAGAGCACGGGTGTTGATTTCATAGCAGAAGGAGTAGGTATGGTAAGAAACGAAACCTACAGTAAGTCAGGAAAACTCATAGGATACAGTGAGTTAACATCCAGATAATTTTTTGGACATATCTAAACCCTTTTTAAGATATTCTTGTTATATTGGCAGTGTTGTTATTGGATGAATTAAGAATTTATCCTATTTATTTTGAGTTTTTGACCTTGGAAATGCCTCCGACTAGAGGCATTTCTGCTTTTTAAGACTTTTCTATTTGAAAGCTTTTGACCTCCATGCCATCATATTTTTCTTTTTAGTTTAATAATTACAACAGACTAGTTACATTTATTTGTTGGTTTGGATCTAAAACCATTAAATGTCAACGAGTCGGTTTTTTCTCACAGGTTTTTTCTTACTCTTCCTGATAGTTCCTCAAAGAGTATTTACCCAGGATCTGGATAAGTTTTCTTTGAAAAATCCCGTTACGGTAAGTGGTAAGTTATCATCAACGGCTACTTTCTATTCTTCGAGTGGAGAATCTCAACGCGACCCTTTCTATTGGCTTATTAATGGCAGCGTAAATATCAGTTATAATGGTGTTTCGATACCCTTATCCTTTACATTTAGTCAGCAACAACGAGCTTTTGCCCAGCCCTTCAACCAAATAGGGATGAGTCCATCTTACAAGGGTGTGACTTTGCATCTAGGGTATCGAAGTATGAATTTCTCTGATATTACCTTGGGGGGTGCCACTTTTTTAGGAGTAGGAGCAGAGGTAAAGCCCAAAAATTCAAGAATGAGTTATGCAGCAATGTATGGGCAACTGGTGCAGCCGATAGCTCCGGGAAATCTGACTGACAGCTTCACTGAAACGCCAGCTTATGCCAGGTATGGATACGGGGCTAAAATCACTCATGAGAATGATGGCAATACGGTTGATTTCATTTTTTTTCGCGGGAGTGATGATGTATCATCGGTAGATATACCGGATTCTTTGGACGTCGACCCTCAAGAGAACGCTATTGTTGGACTAAATTTCAAACGGACGTTTAACAAAAAGCTGACCCTCAATTTACAAACTGCTTATTCCGGCTATACTTTAAATACTAGGTTGGCTCCCGCAACTGGTGAGGATTTTAGTTATCGTAATAATTTAGACCCTTTCCTGGAAACCAACTTATCTACCCAGTTTAACAAGGCGATCATAACGGATTTGACATACAAGGCCAAGCTGTTCAATGTCAAATTCGCTTACCGGAGGATTGATCCTGAATACCAAACCATGGGATCTACTTTTCTCGTGAACGATTTTGAAAATATCACTGGAACGGTGAGTTGGGTAATGCTGAAAAATAAACTGAATTTTAGTGCCACCTATGGTCAGCAGCGTGATAATTTGAATGCAGATAAAGTCTCTGAAATGCAACGAGACGTAGGAGGAATTAATGCTGTATATGTTCCTAACCCTAAACTGAACTTTAGTGCCAGTTATTCCAATTTCAGCTCTTCGACCACTTACGATGCGGCCTTATTTCTGGATTCCCTTAACTACCTGCAGGTTACAAGAAACGGTACTTTAAATGTTAATTACCTCATCAATAAAAAAAATAAGAATCGTGCGGCCTATCTTCTGGCCAATTGGCAGGATGTGAGCGATCCCAGTGGCAATAGCTCCACGTTCTATAACTTCTCTGTGGGCCACCAAATGTTTTACACTATTTCGGGAGTTACATTAAATACAGGATTGACATATACCAACAATGCTGTCACCGGATTAATTAACGATTCTTATGGACCTACCATATCAGTTTCAAAAAACTTTTTCGAAAAAAAACTCAATGCACGCTTCAACACCACTGCACTTCAATCGAATATGGATGGCGAACGGCAAAGCAGATTTATTAATACCCGATTAAATTTCAAGTACATCTACAATTCAAAGCACCAGTTACAGTTTGCTGGTACCTATCTGGTCAAGCAAAGCTTTGGAGATACAGACGATACAACCACAGAGTTTCGGGGACAATTTGGCTATAGTTATAAGTTTTGATGCATAGGGCTTTCCTACATATCACATTCGTTATTGGAATTCTGATCTGTGTAGGATCATTACAAGCACAGCGCTTTCCAGCTTCGGTAAATCCAGTGATTATACCTCCTTCAAGCGTGTATTTTCATGAATACTTTTCTTCGGATGATAAAATAAGGCTCACCATATTATTTAATGACTTTAATGAAGCCTCTTTTGACGTGAGGCTTCGATTTTCTTTGGAAGGCGACGGTATTAGCATAAGAAGTAAGGATGAGTTCATTCCTTCACAACCGATTACATTGGTCCCTGGGGTACCTACTCTGCTTACTTCTTCAGATCTAACGGAGTATGTAGAGGTAAACAACCTGAATTTCACAGGGGTATCTCCTAACTTTCTACTGGACAATGGAAGGCTTGAGGAGGGCATGTATTCCTTTTGTTTCGAAGTATTGGACTATGAATCGGGCAGGGTAATTTCACAGAGGTCCTGCGCGAATGTTTGGGTCATGCTGAAAGACCCACCTTTTATAATCACTCCAGCTACCGGGTCGAATGTGACTCCTTCAGAACCTCTTTTTGTTCCGTTTCAGTGGCAGGTAAATAACATAAATAGTCCGACCTCGGCATTTGATACAGAATACCAACTCACTTTGTTCGAAGTCGAAGAACCTGGAGTTTATCCATTGGTTGCCCTTAACAACGGTAAGGCATTACAAATTTTTCAATCTGATTGGTTCCAGCAAACCCAATTTATATTTGATGTAAGTGCAGCTCAGCTTGACCTGGGTGAGCAGTATGTATTTTATGTTCAGGCCAGAAACATAGAAGGTCAGGAAGTATTCAAAAATAATGGAATAAGCGAAATAAGCTACTTCACCTATGGATTCTCAGAGGGCGGATCCATTCCACTAACAAACCCCGTTGAAGGTCAAACCTTTTCGCTTGGAGATGTACAAAGCTTTAGTTGGGACACTCCTGATAATTTAGGGCTAGGTCAGTCCTTTACTTACAATCTTAAAATTGTTGAAATACAGGAGGGGCAGAGTCCTGAGGATGCGTTGGCTACTAATGAGCTCTGGTATGATTACACTTCTCCCATTTATTCTGCTGGTATTGGGTCTAATATTCTACTTACCCAACCCTTGGAAACTAATCGTGATTATGCATGGCAGGTTTCGGCGCTGAGTGGAGTACAGGTAACTGCTACTAGTGAGATCCGAACATTCAAAGGGCCACCACTTATTGAAAAATTCCGGGCTGGGGAGCACATTGTGACCGTCACCAAGACCACAAATGAAGATCTAAATGCATTGAATGGAGAGGGTCGAATCAAATTATCGGAAGATGGTACGGATAGTCTGGCTGTAGCGTTTGAGGGATTAAGAATTAGTGAAGCTGGTGGCCTTTATTTCTTAAGTGAGGGCACTATCATTGCTTATTTTGAGGAACCCAGGGAAATAAAACTTACGGCTGAAAATGAGCTTAACGGAGAGGCCACCTTTTACGGAACTCAACTGCGCCTGGAAAAAGATGGAATGGACATTTACGGTGATGTCAGATGGCCCTTCTCCCACCCGGTTACTTCCGAAGAACAGGCACTGGTAATTTCAAATGCCGAGTGGTTCAACTTTGATACCTATAAAATCAAGGGTATTGTAGAATTGGATGAAAATAATTCATTTGAGTTATTGGATCCCTATGGCTATCAGTTTGCATTAGCGCCAACCTCATCTCTCAATATAGACTATAACACATTTACACCGACATTAAATGGTAACATTACCCTTCCCGCCGAGCTGGCGAAAGATGAAGATGCTGAAGCTGTCAGCTTACCTTTTGAATTGGCAGATCAATTATACTATTTCAGTTTTACTCCCAGGTCAGCTTCACAAAAAATTCAACTCGTTCAGAATGCGGCTCTCACTCTTTCACCCATTGAGATTATATATGATTTCTCAGAGAATGAGTCTCCGGAAAAGCTGAAGAATACTGCCATTTGGAAAGGGGTCTACTTTGAAACTTACGGGTTGGCATTAAATACTCCTTTTGATGCTTCCAATCAGCTTATCATCAATGAACAGACTTCTAATGAATTTACACTCGACCCCTTTAATTCCAATGAGGCATGGTTGGATGCCAATGGGCTAACGCTAACGACAACGTTCAAATTTTTAGAAGAGCAAGAAGCTACATTTAACGGCTTTGAAACTATTTTGGACGAGCTTGCTATTTCCATTGTCAATAATTCCATTAGTGATAGTCAGGTGTCAGGTTCAATTCATCTTCCCTTACTAGATCCTGATAAAGAATATACCTACACCATTCCACTCTCAGAAAGTGGGTTCATGGACGGTTACCTGGACAATAGCCTCAACGATACGAAGTTCGTTTTTAATCCTTATGGGCAGGAGAATAAGATGGAGATGACCATTCTGCGTGCTGTTTTCGCGGATAACGAGCGTTTGGATATGACATTGGATATTGACATTCCTTATATGAGTGCCACTATTCCTTCCATAAGTGATTTTCGACTTTATGGCGACTATAGTATTGGTTTTGGAGCAAAAAATGGAGCAAAATACCTGGATCACCAGGTTGAAGGAGTTTATGAAACTTTTCCTTTATTCATCGATCAAGTAGCCGCCTCATTGATTGCGGGGAGATACAGTTTTAGTTATGGTGCTACTATGTCCCTGGGAGACGAAGTAAGTGGAGAAGACGGACCACCCCGAGTGAACTTCCATAGTATAGGCGCTGCGAATGACGACTTAGAAGATGCGTCCGCTACCACAAATCCCAGTGACCTCGAGCTTTCTCCACCCATTGAGCAATCAGGACAGGTACAAGGCGATACGAAAACGCTTTCAATTGATTCAGTGGAGATCAATGTGTCATCGGCAATCGCCGAGTTCACGGGCTATCTGATAATGACCAAAAATGACCCCGAATGGGGTACCAGCCTTCAGGGAGGAATAAACGGGTCAATAAAAGTCCCTTCCAATATTCAGCTTGGGGCTAACATGATCCTTGGAAACAAAGACAATGTTAAGTACTGGTATTTTGATGCCTATTTTGTGGATGACGGGGCTGGCATCAATGTTTTCAACATGTTTAATCTTGTTGGTTTCGAAGGTAAAGTTTACCGTCATATGTCATTGGATCTTGATGAAGCAGGATCGGCATCCCCAGTCATAGACCCAAGTGTAGAGTTTGGAGCGGGCTTGTATATGCAGATGATCGATACGGGAGGAGGTAAAATGTATATGGCCGATATCGGAGCCGAGATAGTAGTGGATAATGAAGGCTTCGTAGTTCAAATGCAGGGGGATGTTTCTGCCTTGAATGACGAAGGGCGAGATATGAATGCAGCGGCTAGCCTTAAAGCCTCAGTGGCAGAAGCGGTTGAAGAGGCAGCTACCAGTGCAGTTCTTGACGCTATTGGACCCATTGAAGTAGATATCCCCATCAACAATAAGACCTTAAGTGTCGCTGTGAGCAGTGAGCAGGGTAGCTTAGGTTATACAGATGGTGATTTTAGTGCCAAAGTTACGGGAGATATTGCTGAAACTCCCACCGTGGGTTTAGAGATCGAATCAGGCAATAAAAAGATAGCCATTGAAGGGAATGTAGATGCTTCAGGATCCGTGTTACTTCAGGATAATGATAATTACATCGGGCTTGATATTGGAGGATCCGGCAAGGGCTCTTTTGACTTCTCCTACGACCAACTAACCCTGGGCGCAAGTATAGATTCGGAAGAAAAGAGTGCCAGCTTCAAAGCTGACTATGATAATAACGGTGTAGAATTCGTCATAAACAAGTCTGAGAATTACGGCAAACTTGAACTTAACCAGGGCAATGCATGGAATGCTATGCTTGAACTGGATGACGGTACAGGGACCCTAGAATTGGGTTACGATGAATTTGATATATCCCTTTCCGCTAATAAAGAAGCCACCCAGGGTCAGCTTAAGTTAGGGACTTCTGCTTTTACCCTGGAAACTGCTCTCGATAAGGAGGCGCGTTCCGGACTGGTTGACCTGACTGTGGGTGAAAACAATATAAAGGTTTCCGGCGATGAAAACGGTGGGGAAATTGGCTTTGCCTATAACTCCTTTGAATACTACACGGCTTTAGATAAGTCTAATAATGAGGGAACCCTTTCAATCAGTAATGGTGATGGGTACAGGATGTTTGTAAAGGGAAGTACCGAAGGCAGGGGCGAGCTGGAATTTGAGTTTGACGGAAGTGCCATTTCGTTATTAGCCAATAAACCAGAGGAGCAATATGGTATAAGCTTATCCAATGATCAACTTGGCGAATTGACAATGGCGACTAATGGTACTAATAATACAAAGGCTGTCGGAGTACAATTTGGCAACGAGAGAATTGAAGCATTTTATTCTTCGGATAGTACAATCATTAAAGTAACTACCAATGAGCAAGGTGTGGGTATTGGGTATGCCAACCAGGAAAGATTTATTGTTTCGTTCGGGTTGGATTCATCGACAGTTGATCTAGGCAATACCGGGTTTTCTTTTGGTGAAGGAACTAATTTGATTTATCAGAAAGGCTCATCCCCTGAGATCAGGTTGAGTACATCAGAGATATCCGTGGCCAAGGGCAACCATGATTTTAGTGCTTCTCGAGAGGAAATCGCCTATAGCAATGACAATTTTAGTTTTGACTTGGATCGCGAGTCCGCGGCTGTCGCTCAATCCGATCGATCCTTAGCAATTAACTTTGCTGGCGATGAAAGAGGCCTGAAGATCGTTGACGGTAGTCGATCTCTAGCCTTTAGTAGCGAACAGGTGAAGTATGCTGATGGTGATGACTACTTCGCTGTAGGCGGTGAATATATGATTGAAGCCGCTTATCAGAGCAAAGCTGTCCAACTCAATACAGATTATATCGGACTGACACTTGATGAAAATAAGAACATCTCCTTTGGAGGTGAAAACTTCATTGCTTTGGCCTATGAGAGTAGTTCTTTTAGTGTGAGCAAACAGAAAGATATCTCTATTGCTCATGACGATATGGCGCTTGGTCTTAGCAGTGAAAAAGTGCTAACCGCCACTAAAGGAGTGCATACCATTACTCTAAACGATCAGGACAAGCCCATACAATATGCAAATGATGATTTTAGCGCAGGATTAATCGCCTCTGCGGGTAACTATGGAGTTTCAGTTGGAGTAAATGACGTAAACGTAAGTCTAAGTACCTATAAATACACCAATGCAACGCTTGCCTTAGATTCGGATCTTGGTGTAATTGCACTTACCGGTGATGCTAATAGCAATCTTGAGGCATCGTTTACACGAGGTGATAGAACCATTGTAGCTACCACAGGAAATGACGGCATCACATTCTCCGATTCAAACGATGAAGAAGAGGCACCTGAGCTGACTCAAGTGGGTACACCGACACCCGAATTGGTTGGCCCCCAGTATATTGGTAAAATAACCGATGATGCTTCAGGGAGGGTCGTTGGTACTGCCAGCCTATATTACAATAGCGGCGACAGGCATTTCATTGCTAACGGTGCCGTGGCTGCTACCGGTGGGCCTTGTCTTTCCGGAAGTTTTGCCATTGAGGCAAGTCCTGAAACCTGGAGTATCGATATTGGCACTGAGGAAGACAGGATTGAGGTATATCCTACTTGTACAGGCTTTGGCGGAGGAGGCTGGCTGGGTTTAACACCCTCGAGTCTTAATATAGGGGTTTTTGCAGGTTTTCAGGCAGAGGCCAGTATCAAACTGGACTGGGGTATTGGTTATGCAAAAATCTGGTCCAGGGTTGCCGCCGAGCTTGGAGTAAGAGCAGATGCAGACCTGACACCCGTTTTTGTCATTAATGAGGTTGGCGTTTGGATCTATCTATACGCCGGACTTGGTGTAGAATACGATATAGGCATTAGTAAGGGTGATTTCACCATAGCTGAAGCAGAGTTAAAAGGTACCCTGCTTCTTAATTTTGAAAATGGAACGAACCTAAGTGGTGAGCTAGAGGGAAGAATAACCATTTTAGGAATAGGAGGAAAATTTAAGCTAGGATTTAATGAAGGTTTATAGTCGTACTTATTGCCGATTGGTATTTCCTGGTTTGTGTCAGGTCATCTTCATATTGATGATGATCTCAATGCATTTTATAGGTTTAGCGCAAAATAGGTCTGATGATCATATGGGGCACGTGTTTGTTGCCAATGATTTTGAGGATGATAAATCCAATGAAATCTTCATAAAGTGGTTTGCTGATAAGCTGTATTATCCTAACGGATTTGACGTGTTCCGTGCCGTAGGCAATGCTAACCGATGGGAGAAGATAAATGATCGTAGAATACAACCGGCTACTGCTGTTCGGCCGTTTGTTGCTGAAAATAATCCCGACCTTGAACCTTTACTGAAATTGATTAATGAAACACCTTACGATGAGTTTCAAAATGGTATGCAAAAAGTGATTATCGCTTTAAAAGCTATGTATTCTAACGACGTAGCGGAAACCATAGGCATTTTCTACAGGGATAAAACCGCCAAATTGAATTCTACCTATAGATATAAGGTGCACGGGTTTACTGGTAGGAGTTATGAAATAGTTGGTATTTCAGAACCTATAAAATGTGGATTTTACCTAAAGCCTGATCCACCGCAAGATGTGGTGGTTCAAAGGGTCAAGGGGGAAGTCCATTTCAACTGGAAACCGGAACAGGAGCGATACTATGGGATAAATGTCTATCGTCAACAAGTCCATAAAGAATGGGAGAAAATAACACCGCAACCCAGGGCCATTCGAGAATATGTAGATAACAATGGTGAGTTAGTTTATCCTGATATTTTCTATAAAGATCAGACTGTGATAGATTCACTGGAATATCTTTATCTGCTGGCTGCCGTCGATTATTTTGGTCAGGAAAGCACTTTTACTGATGAGTATAGGTTCGCTGCACAAGATTTCACCCCTCCGGCAACGCCTCACAGTATACTGATAGATGTTACTAATATGAAACCCCTTCTTTCCTGGCAATACGATTCTACTGAAGACGTTTCTGGGTTCAATATTTACCGCAGGGGCACGGCAGAAGGTCAAGAATTTGAAAGGGTCAATTCAGATGTAGTACCACAGGACTCCAGAAGTTTTACCGATAATGAGGTGACCGGCGGTGGTTATTATTATAAGGTAGCAGCTATTGATGAAGCCGGCAATGAACAGCTTTCGGGACTTTCATTCATAGAAGTAAGAGATGTTATAGCTCCTCCCGTTCCGCAAAACCTAACGGTCACGTCAGATACAGGTAAGGTTATTTTGAGCTGGGATCGGGTTAAAACTCCTGATCTAAAGGGTTATTTTGTTTATCGTGCATTGCATCACGATGTAAAAAAGGCTACTGATTTTGTGGTGGTCAATAAGAACCCCATTGTTTCTACTCGATTTGTGGATGAGTTACCTAAGAATGCAAGAAATAAATTTGTGTATTCGGTAGCTGCAGAAGATACCTTATTCAACAGAAGCGAAATGTCACCACCAAGTCGTATACAATTACCGGATATTGCGCCTCCTCAGGCCCCATTTATCAAATCAGTTAAAATAAATGAAGATAACAGTCTGAGTGTTGAATGGCTTGTCAACCCTGAGTTGGATTTGAAGGGTTACCATGTTTATCGCGCTGATTCAAATTATTTGGCGGCATTTGATAGGCAGAATACCAACATTTATCCTCCGGAATCCTACCGCTACACGGACAGAAGTGTGACAGCTGGCAAATCATATTATTACTATGTGATTTCTGAAGATGAGAACGGAAATCTTTCAGAGCGATCAAATATCTATAACGTTCGGATGCCTCAAACATCATCAGGGTCTCATGAAGGGGTTTTGGATCGTGTTCAGCTCAGTTTCAATAGCAGAAAGACCCAGATAGAGTTGAGCTGGCCGAAAAAGGATGGATTTAGAGGCTATGTGATTTATAGGGGTTCTGATTCTGATCATCTAGTGCCCATTAGTGGATTATTGAAATCAAATAAATATACCGATATTGACTTAACTGCGAGCACTACATATAAATACCAAGTGCGTGCGTACCGGACTGATGGGGCCGTAGTGAAGTCAGAGATATTGGTCCAAGAAATAGAAAACAAAAACAACGACTAGCATGAAAATATTTATTAGATATCTGTGCTTAGGGCTGTGTTTAAACTATTCATGTACCCTTCGTGCCCAAGTGGGTATAGGTACCCAAACGCCGGATCCTTCGGCAGAGTTAGAAATAGTCTCTACGGACAAAGGGCTTTTGATTCCCAGACTGTCCAGCCAAGACCTAGTGAATTCACCCGCTGAAGGATTGATCATTTACAATAATACGGAAGGCCGGTTTTACTATTACAATGGGTCAAGCTGGCAAGAGTTAAGCCCCTGGGATTACCGTCAGGGTAGCAATGCTTCAGACGAGGATGATCTAATCATGAATTTTAATAATGATCGATTCGTAGGGATTGATGCAACCAGCCCAGACAGTAAATTAAGTGTGGCGGGTAATGCTTCAATTGGTACCAATTATGCCAATAACAATGCCGCCCCAGTCAATGGACTTTTAGTGGAAGGAAGCGTTGGTATTGGCGTAACTAATCCCGGTGCTAACAAACTTGAAGTAAGTGGAGCCACTGAAATGACTGGAGATGTCACCATTAATGGTACATTAACGGCTACTTATGGATCAGTACCATTGGGCGCTATAATCATTTGGAGCGGTAATCCCGGTGCCTTACCGCCAGGTTGGTCATTGTGCGATGGAAGTACCACCTATACCGATTTTTTTGGTGCTACGCGAACGGTGCCCGATCTACGTGGCCGTTTTATAGTAGGTTATAATCCTCTAGATGGAGACTACAATGCCATTGGGGATAACGGTGGAGCAAAAACGGTGGCGCTGACCATAGCTCAGATGCCATCGCATAACCATGGTGGATCCACATCCACCAATGGTAATCACACCCATACGGTTACGGATCAGTATAGACCCACCGCGCTTGTGAATGGAACCAATCTAAACAGGCAAGGAGTTCAGAATGACTTAACAAGCGTTACTCAAACTACCAGTACAGATGGCAATCATAGCCATACCATTAACCCACAAGGAAATGGGAATTCGCATGAGAATAGACCTCCATATTATACCTTGGCTTACATAATTAGAGTTCAGTGAGTGCGACTAAATCCATAGCAACCACTTTTCTCTTTTGTGCTGTGCTGTCGGCAGCGGCTCAGGTAGGTATTAGTACCCAAACTCCCGACCCCTCTTCTGAACTGGAAATTTCAGCCTCAGACAAGGGAATTTTAATACCTAGATTGGCGAGCCAGGATTTGGTGAATTCTCCCGCAGAAGGCTTGATGATTTATAACACCACAGAAAGTAAGTTTTACTATTACAACGGATCCAACTGGTTAGAATTAAATCCCTGGGATTACCGTCAGGGAAGTAATTCAGTGGATGAGGATAACCTGATTATGGAATTTAATAATGACCGATTTATAGGCATTGATGCTAATAGTCCTGACAGCAAACTGAGCATTGCCGGCAATGCCGCTATTGGCACCAATTACTCCAATAACAATGCGGCCCCCGTCGACGGGTTATTAGTGGAGGGTAATGTTGGAATTGGCGTAACAAATCCGGGGGTTAATTCACTTGAAGTTAACGGAGCTTCTGAAATGACCGGAGATGTCACTATCAATGGTACATTGACGGCAACGTTTGGCTCGGTGTCAATTGGTACCATTATCATGTGGAGTGGAAACCCTGCTGCCTTACCTCCAGGCTGGTCATTGTGTGACGGAAGTGCAACCTATACCGATTTTTTTGGAGATACTAGAACCGTTCCTGATTTACGAGGACGTTTTATCGCAGGCTACGACGTATCAGATGCTGACCATAATGCTATCGGAGATATTGGGGGATCAAAAACAGTGGTTTTAACGGTAGCTGATTTGCCAGCACATAATCACGGAGGGTCTACTTCGACTAACGGTAATCACAATCATACCGTCACCGATCAGTATAGACCTACAACCCTTATTAATGGTACCGATTTAAATCGTCAAGGTGTTGAGAATAGCCTGACCAGTGTGACCAGAACTACAAGTTCAGCAGGAAACCACAGTCATACCATTAGTTCACAGGGAGGTGGGAATGCGCATGAGAATACACCACCCTTTTATACCTTGGCCTATATCATCAGAATTCAATAGCTATGAATAAACTTGTAGTAACAATTTTAATCTTATGCACAGTGGTCTCAGCCTTTGCCCAAATCGGTATTGGCACCCAAACACCGGATGCCTCATCTGAACTGGAAATTTCTTCCGTTGACAAAGGACTACTGGTACCTCGATTATCCAGTCAAGACCTTATCAGTTCTCCGGCCGAAGGGCTCCTAATCTATAATACTACACAGGGTAAGTTCTACTTTTTTAATGGTACCGATTGGCAGGAGATCAGCCCGTTTAATTATCGGCAAGGCAGTAATGGGGCGGATGAAGATGATCTGATCATGAATTTTAATAATAACCGATTTTTGGGTATTGACGCCGCCAGTCCGGATAGTAAATTGAGCGTGGCCGGAAATGCAGCCATCGGTTCAAATTATGCAAACAATAACGCTGCCCCTGCTGACGGTCTAATTGTTGAGGGTAATGTGGGTATAGGCACCAGTAACCCAGGTACTGATGCACTGGAAGTAAATGGTACAACGCAGTTTACCGGAAATATGAATATAACCGGTACGCTAACGGCAACTGTTGGTTCTGTTCCTATTGGTTTAATTTCAATGTGGAGTGGAAGTCCTAATTCCCTTCCTACCGGTTGGGCACTCTGTGATGGCACTACCACCTATTCTGATTTTCTTGGAGTGACCAGAACAGTACCTGATTTACGAGGTCGTTTTATCGTGGGCTACAACCCGTTGGATACAGATTATAATGCCATTGGAGATACAGGTGGAGCTAAAACGGTAACACTAACTACCGCTCAAATTCCATCACACTCGCATAGTGGTTCCGCCACTTCTAGCGGAAGTGCCCATAGTCACGCTATTGATGATAGGATAAGAGGAGATGAGGCTTCTTCTGGTGGAGGCTTATCAAGAACAGCATCTGAGTCCAACACTACCACTACATCTAATAATACAAAAACTGATGGTGCACATACCCACGGCCTAAGCATTAACAATACTGGAGGGGGAGATCCCCACCAAAACAGGCCGCCTTATTATACGCTAGCATATATCATTAAAATTCAATAATTGCTTCGGTTAAGATCATATTGTTTTATTTTTTGCCTTATAGTGGTAAGTGGTAAGATACTTTTAGCACAGTCCAATCTATATCTTAACGGTAACCTTACGATTACCAATGGGAGCGAACTGACCGTGACCGGTAATCTGGTCAACCGACCTGGTGGTGAGATTGTGTTTGTCAATGATGGTACGATTTATTTGGATGGTAACATCACTAATAATGGTTTGAATCCTTTCTTTGTTAATAGCAACGGAGAAGTTGTTCTGAGAAGCACCGCAGATCAGCTTGTAGACGGGTCTTCTCTTATCGACTTTTTCCATCTGACATTAAATAAAACTTCCGGTCAGGTAGTTATTGAAAACGACATTACAATTAACTCAACGCTAGAGTTAGTTGCGGGTAATTTATTTCTTAATGGCAATACCGTTGATCTGGGAACTACAGGGATTCTGCTGGGAGAAAGTAATAATAGCTATATCTATGGATTTCCGGGCAGTATTATTGCTTCAGGACGTTTTTTGAATAGCCCTTCGATCAATGATAACATAGCCGGTATGGGGCTCTACATAGGTTCAGGTCACGGTTACGGATCTACTGACATTACCAGAATACACAGGGTGTTAGAGAGTCCTGGTAATGGCAGTATTCTGATGTACTATGACTTTATTCCTCAATTTGACAACACGGTTTTTTCTGATCAGGTGGCAATCGATTATTTTGATCACCAGCTCGCGGGGCAGGACGAATCCCTTTTATCGGTGTGGAAAAGCCTAAATGGAGGGGTGACCTGGAAGAAGTTTGAGGGCAGCTTGAATACTTCTATCAACCAGGCGGTTGGAGATGACGTCACTGAGGTGACTAACCCCGCAATATTTACTTTAGCCGAACGGGATTGTATCAATGATCCGGTAATTGACGTTGGCGCTCCCACTCAAAGCTTTTGCTTAGGAGACAATCTGGTATTAGATGCCGGTGCCAGTGGGGTAATATATGAATGGTACAAAGATGGAGCGCTATTACCTTCAGAGACTACAGAATTCCTTACCGTAACTGAATCAGGTACTTATTTGGTGCAGGGCGTTAACGCTAATGGATGCGATGCGGAAGACGTCGTGGTCGTGGTTGAAGTAGCATTTCCTGTGGTTGATTTTAGTGTTTCTCCTGGCTGTGTTGGTGAGGTATTGACCTTTACAAACAGCTCTAGTTCAGTAGATGGAACACTTACCTATCACTGGGATTTTGGAGATGGTACGACTTCCTCTGAGGTTAATCCACAACATGATTTTTTATCTGAAGGAAATTTCACAGTGACGCTTGAGGCTACCAGTACTTTTGGATGTATAGAATCGACTCAAGAGGTAGTTATAATTTCTCCGTTACCTGAAGCGGATTTTACCGCAGATGATGTCTGTCTGGGAAATATCACCGCATTTAATGATGCCTCAACTATACCAAGCGGTTTTGGTTTAAGCGCTTACCAATGGAATTTTGGAGACGGTAATACATCTAACCAAGCTAACCCCATGCATCTATATACCGCCCCCGGGGTATATTCGGTAAGTCTGTCTATCTCTACGAATGCGGGATGTACAGATCTCGTTGCGAAACAAGTTACAGTTAACGAACGACCGATCGCTGATTTTGACGCTGAACTTATCTGCTCCTCTAACACACTCACATTTACTAATTTAAGCACGGTCAATGCACTCAGGGGCTACGAGTGGGATTTTGGTAACGGGGAAACTTCAATTTTTGAAAGTCCTACCATTACTTTTAATGATGAAGGAACCTTTAACGTAACCTTAACAGTAGAAACCGTATACGGATGCCAGGATCAGTACAGTATGGATGTAGATATTGTAGCTCCAACACCGCTGTTCTCTCCCGAAGTAGAAACATGTGGAACATCATTTCTATTGGATGCGGATCCTGGAGGAATATATACAGGAAGTGACTTCTTGTGGTCGACTACGGAGACCACCTCTGCTATCAGCGCCACCTCAACGGGAGTTTATACTGTGACCATCACTGAACCAAATGGCTGTGTCACCGTAGGATCTACTTTTGTGAGGTTGAATGAACCTCTTACCATAGACCTTGATGATCAGATAAATGGATGCGATGAGTTAACGTTAGATGCAGGCTTTTTCTCAGGCGCTATTTATTCGTGGTCGACAGGAGAAGATACTCAAAGAATTACAGTAACAGAATCAGATAATTACTCGATTTCTGTTACGGATAATAACGGCTGTGTAACATCGAAAAATATACAGGTCACAATTAACCCAAGCTTGGTTGTAGATCTTGGTGAAGATCTAAATTTGTGCTTTGGGGAGACAGCGTTGCTTGATGCTGGCAATCCAGGCAATAATTACCTTTGGAGCAACGGGGCTACCACCCAAACCATTACCGTGGATAGGCCCAACGAATATTGGGTAGATGTAACTTCCCCGACTACGGGTTGTACAACGCGAGATAACGTACTTGTTTTTATCTACGATGATTTTGACATTGACCTTGGCCCGGACCGTATTACCTGTCCTGGCAGTCCGGTAACACTGGTGGCACCCATTGATGATGTATTTTATTTATGGAGTAGCGAAACAGGTGATCTTGGTACGAATCAGGAACAAACCTTCGAAACACCCGGTAAATATTGGCTTACCATTACTAACCAAGAAGGTTGTCAGGCGGCAGATACTATCTTGATAGAGGAATCATTTAACTCGATTACCGCGGATTTTATTGCTAGCAGCCTGGTTGATGAAGGGGATACTATTCAGTTTGTCAATCTGTCTTTTCCTGACCCAACCGGATACGTTTGGGATTTTGGAGATGGTACAACGAGTACAGACTTTGAACCTCAGAAAACATATTTGACGGAAGGTAGCTACACGGTTACCTTATCTGCAACTAACGGTACGTGCACAAATGTATTAACCAAAGTAATTACTGTCCGTCCGTTACGCGAAAGTCAATTACCAGGTCAGGAACCTTTAATCTATCCTGAAATTGTAGACATAAAATTGTTCCCAAATCCCATGAAGAACAAGATCAAATTTGAAATTGAAACCACTTCTGAAACATTGATTTACATGGATTTAGTAATGCTTAATGGAAGCGTATTACGATGGAAAGAGTACACTTCCAAGGAGGTGAAGGATTCATTTAATGTAGCTAACCTAAGGAGCGGGATATATCTACTTCGTGTAAAGGTCGGGAAACAGGTAAAGATTTATAGAGTAATGAAAAGTGAGTAAGAAGCTCATTACATATATGATTGTTAAAATGGTATCATCTACCTGGTATTGCAGCGCCCAGGATATTATCTATGTTCCCGTGGTAGTCCATGTTGTATATTCAAGTGAGGCTCAAAATGTTTCTGATGATCAGATCCGATCACAAATTATCGCGCTTAACGCAGATTACCGGCGTTTGAACGCCGATGCTTCAAGAACTCCGTCAGAGTTCGTTTCCGTGGCAGCGGATGCTCAGATAATATTTTATCTCGCGACAATTTCTGATGCAGGAGAAGAAACCGATGGAGTGACTCGTACACCAACGACGCACGGTGTATTTGCAAACGATGATATCCATTTCAGTGAATTAGGTGGCCGGGATGCCTGGAATGTTCTTGAATACTTAAACATTTGGGTTGCTGATCTACCACCTGGTGTCCAAGGTTTTGCGAGCACCCCTGAAGGTATCGATGATACCGATGGCGTAGTTATTGATTATGAGAGCTTTGGTACTTTCGGAACAGCTAAAATCCCCTATCACTTAGGGCGAACGCTCACGCATGAAGTAGGACATTATTTAGGGCTGAAACATCCTTGGGGTACTACCGGAGGATGTGACGATGACGACGGAATTGAGGATACCAATAATCAAACCGGACCAGTAACTATTTGTGCTTCAAACAACTCATGCAATAGTCCGGACATGGTTCAGAACTTTATGAACCTTGCTGATGACGAATGTTTGAACTTTTTCACCAAAGGGCAGGCGTCAGCAATGAGAGGCATACTTTCTACCGTAAGGGAAGAACTGGTGAATGACGATAAAGGCTATTCGGTGATAGCCGGTGTTGACTTTACTAGATCATTTGAAACGAGGTTACACCCTAATCCGTCCAGTGACGGTAGAGTCACGCTAACTACTATTAGCAACTTCAACACCTGCCGGGTTTTTGATGTTCAGGGTAGACCTGTACCCTATTCAATGAGGAAGGTCGATGGTTCATGGGAGCTTCGGCTTAATGAAAAAGGGACTTATTTGGTCAAACTAATGGGACGTGATTATCAGACGACTTCAAAGATTATCTATGAATAAATTAAAGCACATTTTTTTTGGTAACTGTATAAGCCTTCTGTTGATGAGCAGTGTGTTCGCTCAACAGCCTTGCCTTAGTGGCTGGATCTATTCCTTTCCGGTGGAGATCGACAATTCTGCGGGTCCGTTATTGACAAACTATCAGGTAGAGGTCACGCTTAATACAGAAACGTTAATTCTGGATGGAAAAATGCAAATTGATGGGGATGACATCCGCGTGCTGGATCAGGGGGGAAGTGCTTTAGCATATTGGGTAGAAGAAGAAAGTTTCAATACGGATCAGTCCAAGATTTGGATAAAAGTGCCCACTTTGGCCGCAGGTGCTAGCCTTACTGTATACATATTTTATGGTAACGACGGAGTAGGGTCACTGAGTAACGGTGAAAATGTATTTGAACTGTTTGATGATTTTAATGATGTTGCCATAGATGGTAGCACCTGGACGACCTGTGGAACACCATCGACTAACTCAGGACAACTTGTTTTAAACAGTGGGGATTATTTAGTGAGTCAGACCGCATTTCCTATGCCACATATCATAGAGACATGGAACAGTGATTTTCCGGCGAACATTGATGATGGCGAGTTACTTTTCGGACAATTTGACGATCCTGAAGGTTACGGTGTGGCCTTTCAGCAGGATGGCGTTTTTCAGTCCTTTAGATTAGCAAAACTAAACAATACAGGTTGTTTTGGTTTTGATGAAGAAGCGTCCATATTATCCGCTAGTGCAGGTGAGACCACAGGAGTATGGTCATTTACCTGGGTATTGACTGGCGACCAACAATTTTCGTGGCCGGGTGGAAATTATTCTCGAAGCAATACTGATTTCAGTTTTCCTTCTACTTCGTCATTAGCCATTGGTAACATCGACATAGCTTCTGACTTAAACTTTGCATGGCTTAGAATTAGAAAATACACGCCAAATGAACCGGTTATTACAAATGGCGCGGAAACGGTTTCGGTCACTAACATCGCAATTTCGAACAGTGGTAACGCCTGCGAAGGGGGTAGTGTAACGCTATCTGCAACAGAAGTAAGTGGTGCCAGTTATAGCTGGGAAGACGATGGCGGAAACATTGTTGGGAATACCCGAGAGATTGTACTTAGTGGTGTTGCACCTTCCGATGCTGGTGAATACACCGTTACGGTAACTGCTTCCGGTGGTTGCAGCTCATCTGTAGCCAATACAGATGTAACTGTAGATGCAACCTCTTTGGCTGGGGCTATAGTAGGAGATGCCGAGGTTTGCTTTGGCGATAATGATGGGCAGGTAGTTTTATCGGGAAATGTAGGCGATGACCTGACCTGGGAGTCCTCTTTGACCGGAGAATCGCCTTGGAGTATCCTTGATGTTCAGGATCCTATCCTGGAATATAGGAATCTTATTCTTACCACTTTTTATCGTGTGAAAGTATCAAACGGAATTTGCCCTGAAGTAATATCCAACGTGGTCAGAATTGAAGTAGATACAGAATCAGACCCCGGCGTGCTGAGTGGCACATCATCTGTGTGTGAAGGTGGAAACAGCGGTACACTGACGCTATCAAATTTTGTCGGGGATGTCATGAAGTGGCAAAGTTCAACTAATAGTGGAATTTCATGGGTCGACATTCCTAATACAACTTCCACACTCGATTTTCAAGATATTTCTTTGACTACCCTTTTTCGAACAGAAGTTCAGGATGGTGTCTGTGAAGCAAGGCTCACTGACCCGTTTCAGGTTCAGGTGAGTGAACTGCCTGTGGCTGACTTTTTAGCAGCTGAATCATGTGCCGGAGATCCCTTACAATTTCAAAATCAGTCATTCATAACTTCGGGTTTTCTACAATCTTATTTTTGGGAGTTTGAGCCGGGGCAGAATTCTGTTTCCGCCAGTCCAACATACATTTTTGACGCTCCTGGCTCTTACGATGTTCGGCTTATTGTTACCAGTAACAATCTTTGTTCTTCTGAAATCACGAAAACAGTTACCGTTAACGAAGTACCGGCCGTAGATTTTGAGGCTACAGCTACCTGCGATGGTGAGATTACCAACTTTACTGATTTGACCACTTTATCGGTTGGGAATATAATAGAGTACTCCTGGCAATTTGGAGATGGTACGGTCTCAACAAGTCAAAATCCGCAAAAACAGTATTTTAATCCTGGGACTTATGTAGTTACTCTTAATGTAACTTCAGATAGGAATTGTACGCAGTCCATGACAAAGGGGGTTGTAGTTGACCCGCTGCCTGTGGCAAACTTCGATGTAGCTGATGCCTGCTTAGGTGAGCGAATATTAATTAATAACACAACTTTTTTTAGCGGCAGCCAAATTGCTTATGCATGGGATTTTGGAAATGGAGATACAAGTGATCAGACAAACCCGGAATATAGTTATCCGGAGAGTGGTGTTTACCAAATTACGTTGACTGCAACTACAGATCAAGGTTGTGTAGATGCCGTTAGTAGGAGTCTTACGGTAATTGATTATCAGGGAGTATCTGCTGGCGAAGATGCGACTATTGATAATGGATCTAGTATCCAATTAACCGGTTCCGGGGCACAATCTTATAGTTGGAGTCCAAATGAAACACTTTCCAATGCGTTTGTACCCAATCCTATAGCTACACCTTCTACCACTACAACTTATTTTGTGGTGGGCACTAACTTTCTTGGTTGTACAGATACGGATTCAGTAACAATAATTGTCAACGAGAATTTTGATGTTTCTGTTAACAACGTTTTAACACCCAATGGAGATGGTGTAAATGATACCTGGGAAGTCACAAATATCGACACCATAAATGATCCGGTTGTTCAGGTTTTCGATAGAAATGGGGTGGAAGTCTTTTTTATGGAAAATTATAACAATAGTTGGGAAGGAACACGAGGTAGTGATTTGCTACCAGATGGCACTTATTATTACATTATCAGTTCGAAATCGTCAAATGCCTTATTCAAAGGAGCATTGACAATTTTAAGAAATGACGGAGAATAGATTATGAAAAGGCAGATCATCTACTTATTTATACTGTTTAATTCTGTTTCATACAGCCAACAGTATCCGATAATCAATCAACACTTTTTGAATAGTAATCTCTATAATCCAGCTGGTGCCGGACAGAGCGGTTACACTCAAATTAGTGGAATTTTTCGCCAGCAGTGGGTCGATGTTCAAAATGGTCCACAAACCAATATCTTAACTATTGACGGCCCTGTCACAGACAGGATGGGCCTCGGATTATTATTTGTGCATGATTCTGAAAACATTGTGTCAAATACGAGATTGATGGGCATGTATTCCTATAAGCTTCCGATAGCCTCGGACCACTTCATATCTTTTGGGCTGTCCTTAGGGCTAATTCAAAATAGAATTGAGTTTGACAAAATAGTGGCAAGTTCCCCCTTCTTTGATAGTGGTTTGCTGGATAATCGCGAAAATGATATTACCGGAGAGGGTAGCTTCGGCCTGTTGTATAGTTTTAAAAAGTTTGAGTTGTCTTTGGGCGCCCAAGAATTATTTGCCAGTCGATTCAATTTTCAAAATGATGATGGGACACAGAACATTGCCTATAATCTGCTGCGGCAATTTATCGGAAGCCTTGCTTATAGCTATGATGTCACCGGTATTCCCGTAAATATCAGACCTAAGGTTTTAGTACGTTCTGCGCAAGGTTTGCCCGCTGTGGTTGAGGGTAATTTGTTGTTTACTTATGACAAAAATATCTGGGCGGGTATCACATATCGCCAGGAAGATAACTGGGCTGTATCATTGGGCACCTTCGTATTTGATAAGTTTACCATAGGGTATTCCTACGAAATGAATACTGGCGACCTCGGCAGTAATTTTGGAGATTCCCACGAATTTCTTATTGGCTACCGCTTTGGAAAACGTGCAAAGAAGAATAGCGACAATATTCAGGCGGTGCCTTCTCCATCGCCAGTGATAGAGGATTATGAGCCCCGTATTAAACTTCAGGAGGAAAAGATTGATCAGTTGACTCAACAAGTCGACCTTTTAAAGGAAGAGCTGGCTCGGGACGAAGCCAGGATCGATTTTGAGCAGCAGGAGATAAGAGAACTACAGCGCATTATAGCAGATCAGAGGCTTGAAACCATTAAGCTTATTGAAAGTAATTCTGTTGATCTTGATGATGAGGAACAAGAATTTGATGCCAATGCTCAATACTACGTTGTGGTAGGTTCATTTGAAGTGTTAGATCATGCCAAGAACTATCAACGGCTTTTGGTCCGATCACATGCACTTCAAAGTCTTATCACTCAAAACAATGCTAAGACTCATTACTTAGTGTACACATTGTCCTCAGCAAATAAGCAAGATCTTCTTAATGAGTTAAACAAAGTACGGTCTATAGAATCGGATGTAATTCAGGGTACTCCATGGGTTTATAAATATGAGTAGCTAGATGGCCTACTTTCAGAGAGGTCTAGAAACAAAAAACTCCTTTTCACTTAGCCGAAACTTTGCTCAAAGGAGTCTTTTTGAATCAATCAGAACTTAACTCTAAGTTCCGAAGTTTTTTAAAGATTGTAAATCCCCCATTTAGGGGTAAATTCAGTTATCTTTTTCAAAAAAGATCATTTCCAGGTCTGAAATAACGACGAGAGCATTATTGCCAATTATGGCGTATTTCGGGCTTATAGGTAGCTTTATACATCGAGTATCACCTGAATAGATATTAATAAGACGAATCATATCTTGTTCTACAAAATAGATATCATCCTGGTCGAAGCTGAAGTAATTTGTTTTTTTGGTGGAAATAGTTCGTAAATAATTCCCCAGGTTATCAAACAGGAGTATCCCCTGATTGATGTCCGAAATGAAGAGTAAATTTTGATATTCCCTCATGAATGAAGCCTCGTAGTCACTTGGGCTTAGAACTAAATCTAAAGGGCGATCAATTGTAACTTCCTGGAAGTTGACATCAAACTTCTTTAAGCTGAAATCACTTAGGTCTATGAGCCACAGGTTATTATCAGCACTAATAGTAACCAGTCCTACGTAGCTGGAAATCGATGAAATCGAAAACCGGTTAGCTGTAGTCAAGAATCGATCCAGAAAAGTGTATTCCTGAAAGTCCTGATAGAAGGAAAAAACTTTCAAAGGATTCCACGCTTCAATTAGTGTCGGTACCGCGAGTTTTTGGGCAGAAAAGTGATTCAAAAGCTGACCTTTTTCATCATACTTGTCTATAGAACCATCCTGAAAGGCCAGGTAGATATTACCCTGCTTATCGGTCGATACTAGAGAGGTATTCTTAACAGAGACGGAATACTTCTTTTTTAAATTGAGCTCTTGAGACTTAACTGAGTAGCAAAACACCAAGAGAGCTAGTGTTATGACTATACTATTCCTCAAAAGTAAGTAATTCGAACTTCGAACCATTGTATCTTCCGTATGTGCAATAATTTACCCATTCTCCCAAGTTGATGTATTTGCAGTTTGGGGAGATGTCTATGTTAAGTGGTAAATGCCGGTGGCCGAAAACGTAAAAATCGTGATGTTCCCGGTTCTCCTGTTGTCGGCAGTATTGCAACAGGAATTCTTCGTCCCCTTTAAATTCGTCTTCGCCCTTCTTAACATTATTGATTCTACTGGATTTGCTCCAATAGCTAGCTATTCTAATACCAAGGTTCGGATGAATTCTGGCGAACAACCATTGACAAAACTTATTCCGAAAGATTGCTTTTAAGATTTTGTATAGTCTATCCCCCGGACCTAATCCATCTCCATGCCCGATAAGTAACTTTTGCCCACTTACATCTAATAGCTGCTCCTTATGAAAGACTGGAATTCCAAATTCTTTAGGGAAATAATCGAACATCCACATGTCATGATTTCCAGAGAAAAAGTAGATTGGAATACCTGAGTCAACCATTTCGGCTAACTTGCCCTGAAGACGAACAAAGCCTTTAGGAACAGCTTGGGCGTATTCGAACCAAAAGTCAAAAATATCGCCTAGAAGATAAATGGAATGGGCGTCTTTCCGAATGAAATCCAGCCATCTGACTATTTTTTTCTCTCGTGAGCGGCTTGAGGATTCATCTGGGGCTCCCAAATGAAAATCGGAGGCAAAATAGATACTTTTGCCATTGAGTGAATCTACTTTTTTGAGCATAAAAAAATCAGGCACCTTAAAAGTACCTGATTTTTAATAATTACCTGATACTAACCTTCGCTCTTTACTTCTTCCGTAGGTTCCCGAGATTCACCGCCTTCGGGTGCATGTTTGGATGTTCCCTCGGGTTTTTCTTCATCTTTGGATTGTCCATTTGTAAAAGCTTCATACGAAGTTTGGTGTTCAAAGGGTCTTTTACCTATTAAGCGCTCTAAGTCACTCTGGAAAATAATCTCTTTTTCAAGCAACTCTTTAGCAACAATTTCCAAATCGTTACCATGCTTACTCAACAATTCCTTGGTCCTGTCGTACGCATCATCTATGAGTTTGCGTACTTCTGAATCAATGGTTTCCGCCGTGGCTTCAGAATAGGGTTTAGTGAAATTATAATCAGATTGCTTTGAATCATAGAACGATAAGTTGCCAATTTTATCGTTCATGCCATAAACGCTTACGATACTATAAGCCATCTTGGTTACTCTTTCTAGGTCACTTAGTGCACCCGTTGATATTTTACCGAATGTAAGTTCTTCCGCAGCGCGACCACCAAGTGCCATACACATTTCATCTACCAACTGTTCTGTTTGATATAAGAATTGTTCTTTAGGGAGATATTGCGCATAACCTAATGCCGCTACACCTCTAGGGACTATACTTACTTTCACCAATGGATCCGCATGTTCTAAAAACCAACCTGCAACAGCGTGACCGGCTTCATGATAGGCCACGATCTTTTTCTCTTCAGGTGAAATAATTTTACTTTTCTTCTCTAAACCACCGATTACACGATCTATCGCATCTTGAAAATCTTGCATGTCAACAGATGATTTATCTCGTCTTGCGGCAATCAAAGCGGCCTCGTTACAAACATTCGCAATCTCAGCACCGGCAAATCCTGGGGTTTGAGCCGCCAGCTTCTTAGGATCTACGTCTTTAGACATTTTCAAAGGTTTCAAGTGTACCTTAAAAATAGCTTCTCGACCTACAATATCAGGCTTATCGATGCTAATTTGCCGATCAAATCGTCCTGGACGCATAAGCGCAGAATCTAGAACGTCCGGACGGTTAGTTGCTGCTAATATAATGACGCCGGAATCTGTTGAGAATCCATCCATCTCCACAAGTAAAGAGTTAAGCGTATTCTCACGCTCATCATTAGATCCTGGCATCTGACCTTTGCCACGGCTACGCCCTATGGCGTCTATCTCATCAATAAATACAATACAAGGAGCTTTTTCTTTGGCTTGTTTGAATAAATCCCTGACACGAGCGGCTCCTACACCTACGAACATTTCCACAAAATCCGAACCGGATAAGGTGAAGAAAGGTACAGCTGCCTCGCCTGCAACTGCCTTAGCAAGAAGAGTTTTTCCAGTTCCCGGAGGGCCTACTAATAAAGCTCCCTTAGGAATTTTACCACCAAGCTTAGTGAACTTACTGGGATTCTTCAAAAAATCAACAATCTCCTTTACTTCTTCCTTGGCCTCATCAAGTCCGGCAACATTACCGAAGGTAATTTTAACCTTATTCTCAGCATCGAACAAAGCTGCTTTAGATTTACCTATATTAAATATTTGACCTCCAGGACCACCACCACCGGTCATTCGGCGCATTAGGAACCAAAATCCAAATAAGATGAACGCTAAGAAACCCCACTGCCAAAATATGCTGGTAAAGTCTGATCTGTCGTCATATTCAAGAGAAACTTGTTGCTCCCTTGGCAGGCTTTCATTCCAATCGTCAAAATCGTTTTCAAATTTGGCAACATCACCAAACTTGCATTTGAAATGTGGACCACTGCCAACGCCAAAAGTATTTTTTGACTCAAGCTCGGAACGGTATTTGGCGTTTTCTAACGCCTCCGTCTTGAGCGTAATTTCCACATAGTTTTGATTTCTTATTAAAACGACCCTTCTGACATCGTTGCTTAAAAGCATGTTCTCTAACCTGTTACTGCTGACAACTGGCAACGAATTGGAACCGTTGAAATAGGTCACCCCAAAAATTAACGCGATTAGGATAGCTATAATCCAGATCTGGTAATTTGGTTTGGGTGATTTAGGTATTATCTTCTTCTTATCTGGCATCTTCCTCTACTGAATTAATCTCTTTTTAAACGGCTTATTCTTGTTTATGTTCCTAGATCAAACAGTTTCTTCATATGAATGAACAAGAGCATCACCCCATAAGGTTTCCAGCCCATAAAACTGTCTGGTTTCTTTCTTGAAAATGTGTGCTACCACATTTACGTAATCCATTAACATCCATTCCTTATTTTCCTTGCCTTCTTGATGCCACGGGTTTTCGTTTGTATCTTTTAAAACCTGCTCATCCACAGATTCAGTAATAGCATCTATCTGTGTATCTGATGAACCTGTGCAGAGCACAAAAAAATCTGCTACTGCATTTTTAACATTTCTTAAATCCATTAAAACAATGTCGGAAGCTTTCTTCTCCTGCATGCCTCTCACAACTGCCTGACTCAACTTTTCGGAAGGTGTCAAATTGGTATTTACATCCATTAAGTATATTTGGTTGTATCCTTCAAAACTACACAAATAAGTTGTATAAAATTCTTGCCAAAACTTTAATTCTGGGCAAAAGGGTCGTTTATCTGCCATCTTGTCATTCTACCAACGAGAGTGCCCGCGAACTTGCTAGGTCTTCAAATTTTATCGAAGGAACTATTGTAATCACCAATGAGCAAGTGGCAGGTCGTGGACAAATGGGTAATAGGTGGGAGTCGGAACAAGGACAGAATCTTACATTCTCAATACTACTAAAGCCGATGTTCGTCCAGTTGAATCATCAGTTTAGACTAAATATATGTATATCCTTGGGTTTGGTAGACTATCTCAACAGCCTTTCTAATGTTTTTCAAGTAAAATGGCCTAATGACCTGTACTGCAAGAATAATAAACTGGCTGGTATCCTTATCCAAAACTCGATCAGTCGCGATGCTTTGGAACAGTCAATTATTGGTATAGGGCTTAATGTGAACCAACTTCATTTTAGCATCCCCAGGGCTATTTCTATGAGGTCAATACTTGGTAAAACCATGGTATTGCCAACCGTTCTGGAGGATTTGTGTTGCTCTGTCGAGAAAAGATATCTTCAATTGAAGAGAGGCGAATATGATCAAATGAAAAAAGACTATTTAAGATCACTTTTGGGTTATGGACAGGAAAGGCAATTTGATGACGGTGCTATATTTAATGGCGTGATCAGGGACGTGATGGATGACGGTCGTATTGTAATTGATCATAAGAATAAGTTGAGATCATATGATTTCAAAGAGATTCAGTTTCTATTTGATTAATTCTATTACCACTCATGGAAAGAATAGGACACTAGAGTACAAGTTGTTTGTTTCTGCCTCCATCTAAACCAGTTTACATTCTTAAATCTGTTATTTATGACCACATCAATTCGGAATTTTTTCTTTTTTATCCTCATATTATTTAGCATTTCGACTGATCTTTTCTCTCAGGCTCTAGAGATGGAGCTTCTAAAGGGCATGAGGCCCAGGAGTATAGGGCCCGCGGGGATGAGTGGTCGAGTAACTGCAATCGATGCACAACATACTAAACCGGATTTGATTTATGTGGGTACCGCTTCAGGTGGGCTTTGGAAATCTGAAAGTGGAGGTATCGATTGGAAGCCCGTCTTTGATAAAGAAAAAGTGCTTTCTATTGGAGCCGTAGCTATTCAACAGAGTAATCCTGACGTCGTTTGGGCGGGAACTGGTGAAGGCAACCCAAGAAATAGCCTGAACGGGGGTTATGGTTTATATAAAAGCCTCGATGGTGGTAAAAGTTGGAAGCTGATGGGCCTTGAAAAAACAAGGAATATCCATCGTATTATTATTAACAAGGACAATCCAGATGTTGTATATGTTGGAGCTATCGGTTCACCTTGGGGTGAGCATCCTGAACGTGGTGTTTTTAAGACTTCTGATGGTGGAAAAACCTGGAGTAAGGTATTATTTGTGGATAATAAGACGGGAGTAGCTGATCTTGTTGCGGATCCAACTAACCCTAATAAACTATTTGCTGCAATGTGGGAACACAGGCGGAAACCGTGGACTTTTAATTCCGGCGGTCCAGGCTCGGGTCTGTATGTGACCGTGGATGGGGGCGAGAATTGGAAAAAGATTAGTGAAGAAGATGGGTTCCCAAAAGGGGATTTAGGAAGGATTGGCGTAGCCGTATCCGGGAGTGATCCAAAGCGTGTTTACGCACTTGTAGAATCTAAAAAGAACGCATTTTACCGCTCTGATGATGGTGGATACACCTGGAAAAAGGTCAACGACAAGGGTAGCGAGATAGGTAACAGGCCTTTTTATTACTCTGAGATCTACGTTGATCCCAAAAATGAAAACCGGATTTACACAGTGTTTACGTATGTGAATGTCAGTGAAGATGGAGGAAAATCATTCAAACAACTTATGCCTGCCTATGGCGTTGATAATGGCGTTCATCCCGATCATCATGCTTGGTGGATCAATCCCGAGGATCCCAGTTTTATGATTGAAGGTAATGACGGTGGATTGAATATAACTCGTGACAGGGGGAAATCATGGCGATTTGTTGAAAATCTGCCTCTGGCACAATTCTATCATATAAATGTGGACATGGAGTATCCATATAATGTTTATGGAGGGATGCAAGATAATGGTTCTTGGGGAGGTCCGGCCTATGTCTGGAAATCACAAGGTATCAGAAACGCTTACTGGCAAGAGCTTTCTTTTGGCGATGGGTTTGATGTAATCCCAGATCCTGATAATTCCAGGTATGGTTATTCAATGTCGCAGCAAGGTAGTGTTGTACGTTACGATCGGGTTACTGGGCATACAACCACAGTGCGTCCTACACATCCTGATCCCGATATGCGACTAAGGTTTAACTGGAACGCAGCTATTGCCCAGGATCCCTTTGATAATTCCACAGTTTATTTTGGTTCTCAATTTGTGCATAAGAGTACAGACAAAGGAGCTACTTGGTCGATAATTTCTAAAGATCTTACGACCAATGATCCAGAGAAGCAAAAGCAGGATAAGAGTGGAGGTCTCACGATGGACGCTACCGGAGCTGAAAATAATACCACTATTTTGGCCATTGCCCCTAGCCCTCTTGAAAAAGGGTTACTTTGGGTAGGTACGGACGATGGCCTTATTCATATTACCCGGGACGGCGGACAATCTTGGGTCGACCTTACCGATAATATACTAGGTATGCCTCGAGAAAGTTGGGTGGCCCAGATCAAAGCTTCTACGTACAATGCCGGGGAAGCCTTTGCCGTGGTTAACAATTATCGAAATTTTGATTTCAAACCTTATTTGTTCCATACGAATGACTACGGGAAGACATGGCGAAGTTTGGTGAATGAAAATCAGGTTTGGACCTATACGTTAAGCTTTGTTCAAGACCCAGTCGAGCCCAATTTAATGTTCCTGGGGTCAGATGGTGGTCTTTTTGTAAGTATCGATGCAGGTAAAAACTGGACACTGTGGGGTGATAATTATCCGAATGTGTCCACGATGGATATGGTTATTCACCCCAGAGAACATGATTTAGTCTTAGGCACTTTCGGCCGTGCTGCTTATGTTCTTGATGATATTCAACCCCTGAGAGAGCTAGCACAAGGTGGGTTGAGCATGCTAGAAAAACAGGTAAAACTTTTTGAAGCACCAGATGCTTATATTACGTTGAATCAGCAACCTTCAGGCACTCGATTTGGCGCGGATGCCATTTACAATGGCGAAAATAAAAGACGAGGCGCAATGATCTCATACGTTGTGAATAAGCCTGAGAAGAAAAATGAGGAACCCGTCGAAGAACCTACAAAGAAGGGTAAAAAGAAAAAGAAAGCTTCGGAGCCAACTCCTGAACCTGAGGTGTCAGAAAACAAAAAAGATGAGGAAGACAAGATAAGCTATGATTCATTAACTCTGGAGATTTTTAATGCTTCCGGGGATTTAATTCGTACAATAAAAAGAAAATCTCCTAAGGATGCTGGTGTCCAACGCATGTATTGGGGCTTGGAAGAAAGAGGAAGGCGTGGTCCTAGTCGTAGAAAAGTAAAAGCCGGAGCGGCAGAGCCAAGAGGGATTATGGTCTTGCCTGGCGTCTATAAACTACGGCTTACGTTTGGAGAGATGAGCGACTCAACTACGATAAATGTTAGGTTTGATCCAAGAGTGGATATGAATGGTTCTACACTTTCTTCTCAACGAGCTATGCTTAAAAGAATCGAGCAGGGCCGAGGTCTGGCAGGAGTAGCGATGCAACGTCTTGTAGAATCCAAGGAGATAGCCGATGGGTATATTAAGAAAATGAATGAGAAAGATAAGGAGGGTTTCAAGGACCTTATTGATCAATTGAAAACCGTAAAAGATTCCATTGAACAACTTATGGTGCCTTTCGTAGGCGCTGATAATAGTAAAAAGCAGGGCATTATTCGGTCACCTGAACCTTCTATATCGCGCAGATTTGGCACAGCAAGTTATTACGTTAGCTCATCTTTATCAGTTCCGGGTCCTACTCAACTAAGACTAGTAGAGCAGGCAGAAGCCAAGTTAAAGGAAGCTATTGACGCAGTGAATCAATTCTATAAAAATGATTGGCCTAAGTTTAGAGAAGAAGCTGAGAAGGCAGAACTTTCTCCGTTCAAAGATTACCAGCCATTGTCAAACTAATCTTCAAAATGAGTTATTATTAATAAGAGCCTCTTTTTGAGGCTTTTTTATTTCAATATTTGTTTAATCGATCGGCTAAAAAGATATAGATCGTTAAACAATAACTTAATCAGCCTGTTGCTTTATAAGTTACGAGGTGGTAGTTCAGTTAGACCATATTGATACTCTTACTTCCCAAGAGGATGAGATACTTGCTCTTTTAAAGAACAAAGAAAAACGGGGTTTGAGAATTATTTTTGACAATTATTCGGTAAATCTCCTGAATGTCATTTTACGCATTGTAAAAGATAAGACGATAGCGGAGGACGTACTCCAAGAGTCTTTGTTGAAAATATGGCATCATGCCAGTAGTTATAATCGTTCGAAAGGAAGTCTCTTTACATGGCTTGTGACCATTTGCAGAAATACAGCCATTGATAAGACAAGAAGTAAAGATTTCAGACTTGTGCGTGAATCCAGAATGTCTCCTGAACTCGTAACTGTAGAAAAGGAGAGTGAAGATAATGAACTTAATAAAATGTATATGAGGCAACTCATCGATCAGTTGCCTTCTAATCAACGTGATTTAATAGATCTGGCATATTTTCAGGGATACACCCAAAGAGAAATAGCGGATAATCTAAGAATGCCACTAGGTACAGTTAAAACCAGGATTAGGATGGCGCTGAAGTCTTTGCGGTCGATTATTTAAACTAGTGGAGGTACAAGAGTACATATCATCGGGTATTTTGGAGGCTTACATTATGGGAGAGTTGAGCGAAGAAGAAATGCAAAAGGTGGATGAGGTAGCTATGAAGTACCCGGAAATACAAATTGAGATTGAAAAAATAAGAGCCTCTATTCATAACTATGCCAAAGCATCTGGTAACCTACCCAGTGAAGAAATATTAGATGGTGTCTTTGATCAACCTGTAAAACGTGAAACAGAAGCTGTTTTCAACGAACCGAGTAAAGTTCCGTTTTGGGCCGTAGCGGCATCTGTGCTATTGTTAGTGAGTATTGGGTTCAACATTTATTTTGCTTCAGAGTTAAATCAAAGCCAAAAGGAACTGGACGATTTAATTATTGAGAAAAGCGCAATTGCTCAACAGGTGGAAACTACCTCTCAAAAGTTAGAGTATGCTAACTTACGTATAGCTCATTTTTTAAATAAAGACAATATTCATGTGCGAATGGAAGGACTGCCACTTTCCCCTGATTCCTATGCTAACGTATTTTGGAATAAGAAGTCAAATGCCGTTTTTATAAGTGTAGACAATTTACCTGCGCCTCCTCATGGACACCAGTATCAACTTTGGGCTATTAAAGATGGACAACCACCTATTGATGCTGGCATTTTTGATCATAACAATCTGGTACAAGAGCTTAAGATAATCCAAGGTGACGTTCTGGCCTTTGCAGTAACCTTGGAAAAAGAGGGCGGCACGCCGTACGCTACGGTTGAAAAAACCTACGTTAAGGGGGTTTTAGAAAAAAGTTGACTTCCTGAAATCCAAGAGACCCGTTAGAGTCGTAATTAGGGTGAATCAAATAAAACATTCTAATTATGAAAACTCAAAAATTGAAAGTATTTGTACTCGGCTTTATAGCGCTTTTTTTTGCTGTGGGAACAACAGCTCAATCCCAGTCTAAAGATATCGTTGATCTGGCTGTTGGTAATGAGAACTTGAAAACACTAGTCGCAGCCGTAAAGGCGGGTGATCTGGTTGATGTACTGAAAAGCGATGGTCCCTTTACGGTATTTGCGCCTACAGATGACGCCTTTGCTGCTTTACCAGCCGGTACTCTTGAATCGTTATTGAAGCCTGAAAACAAGGATAAACTCGTGGCCATTTTAAAGTATCATGTAGTGGCAGGAAAAATTATGTCCACGGATTTATCCAATGGGCAGAGTGCAGCTACTGTTCAGGGCGAGAAGATTAAAGTTTCAATTAGCAGTGGGGAGGTAAAAATTGACAATGCCAAAGTTGTTGCAGCAGATGTCAAGGCAAAAAATGGTGTGGTTCACGTAATTGATCAGGTCATTTTACCGCCTTCCATGAGGTAGTGTTGTGGTTTCGGTTGTTGATTGGAAGAGGCTGGCTGTTGTCAGCCTTTTTTATTGAATCGAAACTTAGGCACTTCATATCTTTAGCTTCTGTGGGTTAGTCATTTTTTCTCAGTGATATTACCGGATTAGATTTATAGGATTTAATAGTTTGTGAAGTTATGATACTAATGGTTATACATATAAGTATCAATATGGCAGTAGCTGGCATCCACCATGTAATCTCAATCCTAAAAGCATAGGCCATAAGCCAGCTATTTCCTATAAAGTATATAAGCGGTACGCTAATGATGGATGCAGCTAGAATTATTCCGGCAAAACCTCTACTTAAAAGATAAAATATGTCCACTAGTTCTGCACCAAGTGTCTTTCGAATACCTATCTCTTTGATTCTATGAGCAGCCAGGTAATACGCCAAACCAACCAGGCCCATGGAGGCCACAAATACAGCCAGAAGTGAGAATAAGGTAAATGCCCTCATGTATTGGTCATCATTGGCATATTGGTTGGCGTAGAAATCCTCAAGATAAAAATAATTGAATGCGTTGCCGGGAAATATATCTGTCCAAAGCTTTCTGAGCCGACCTACATTGCTAGGGTCTATTTTACCCTCAGTTTTTAAATAAAAATAGGCCTTTGGGGCATTTCGCACTTCAAAAATAATCGGTTGAAAGTCGCGCTGTAATGAGTATTGATGAAAGTTCTCAACAACTCCTATAATTTCCGGAGTTGAATTCATGCGGTAAACGATCTTTTCACCGATAGCTTCTTCAGCAGATTCAAAACCCAGTAGGTATAGCGACTCTCTATTTATTACTACCGAACGTGTATCCGAACCACTTTCTTCATTAAATGTCCTTCCACTAATAAGATTAATTTGAAAATAGGACATAAAATTATAGTCTACTTGAGAAAAATAATAGGTATTGGCGGATTCCTCACGATCATTGATCTTTCTCACGTAGCCCGCGGCTCTACCTCTTATGTCCTTTCCTGGAATAAAGTTGGCAATTGTAATACCAGCTATATTAAATAAACGAAGCGCTTCAGCTTTAAAATGGGTTAGACGTGACTGGTAGATAGAGTCGGCATCAAAACCGATTCTAGGGCCATTAATAACCAGCGAATTATCAATATCGAGCCCAAGTTCCTTGGTCTTCATGAAATTTAGCTGGCTATACAGAATTATAGTACATCCTATAACGAGGATTGATACGGTAAACTGGAAGGTAATCAAAGTCTTTCGAAATGTTGATTTTGAAGAGTCTTGCTTGGGGTTTGCTTGAATTGTTCTGGCAGGCTTTAACCTTGATATGTAAAAAGCCGGATAAGCGCCAGAAGCAATCGTACCTGAGCCAATTAGAAAAACGATTAGAATAAGTGTTGAAAGGTTAAAGACCTCTGAAACCGGATTAAAACCTAAAAAGGCTGTTAGAAAGGACTGACTGACTACTATCAAGGCTATTCCAATTACCATAGATAAGCAGTTTATTACAAAGGCTTCAGTAAGTAGTTGATAAAATAGCTGCGATGAATTGGCCCAATAGATCTTACGAATACCTACTTCCTTGTGTCTGCTGATTGCTTTTGCTGTTGAGAAGTTTATATAGTTGGTACCGGCAATTAGCAAAATGAGTATAGCAACGCCTGACAGTAACCAGTTTACTTTTTTGTCACCATTCTTCTTGATCTCATCAACCATATTTGAGTTGAGATGAATTTCACTCAATTTTTGGATATCAAGTGCAATGCCTTGATCAGGACGATATTTCTCAGCTATCATAGGTAGCTGATTGTAGATAAGACTGATTTGAGATGCATCATTTAATTTGAAATAGGTGTAAAATGAGCTACCCCAATTATTCAATTCCTGCTCTATGTTCTGGTAAAGACTAAAGGAAATTAACATGTCAAAATCCAGATGAGTATTTGATGGAAGGTTTTCAATAACACCGGTTACTATGTGGGTAATGGTGCTTTGGTAGCCATTTTTATTCCAAAATCCGTAGGCTCCGTTAATTTCTAATTCCTGCCCTATTGGATTCGCATATCCAAAGTACTTTTCTGCAAGATCTCTAGTCAGTATAATGGACTTGGGCTCTGCTAATGCAGTTTCCGGGGATCCATAAATGAATTCAAATTCAAATATTTCAAAAAAATTGGGGTCACTGCCCATAACACTTTCTTCGCGGAAAAGCGATTCACCCACCTTCACTGTAATATTACCTTCAGCTTTATGTAGTCTGCATGCAGTTTCTACTGCTGGAAGGGTTTGATTCATCTCGTAGGCTAAACGCGAAAACGTATTTGCCCTTGTTATGAAGTCAGTACCTTGATGAGTACTTTGGCGGATTCTGTAGACCTTTTCGTAGCCGCTATGAAACTGATCATAGCTCCATTCATGTGAAAGATATTGGGCAATAATCAAACAGGAGGCTAACCCTATCGCTAAACCAGCGATATTAATAATTGAAAAAGCGAAATTAAGACGTATGTTGCGAAGTGCGAATTTTAAGTGGTAAGCTATCATAAAGTTGTGATTACTGGTGTGGAATTTTTGAGTTGAAGAAAAACCAAATACTAAGTGTACTGTGTCTACCCAATACATGAGCCAGGCGTATATTTTTCCTTTATTTTCAAGTCTTTCGATATACACCTCTTGCAGGTCCCCTAGAAACTCCTCCAAATAGGTGTTGGAGATAAATTTAGAAAGTAGTCGATTGGCAAATTTTGGAGTTCTGAAATTCGCCATTAGTTACTTGCTTTCATTTGGGGTATGAGCTTCCACATACTCAGCCGGACGTCCTGACTTGTTTGAAGCTGATTTAGACCGGAAGCTGTGATTTTAAATAGTCTTTTTTTTCGATCACCGCGTTTACTTGTATTTCCTCCCATCTCGGATTCTAACCATCCTTTATCTTGCAATCTATACAGTGTAATATGTACCGCGCCGAGTAATATGCTCCGTCTGGTATGGCTCTCTATTTCCCGTTTTACAGAAACACCGTAAGCTTCACCTTTTAAAATACAAACCGCAAGTAACACGAGTTCTTCAAACTCACCTAAGCCCTTGTTTTTCATTCCAAGTATTTTATATACATTGTATAACATACAAAATTATAACTAATAACGAGGTACTTGGGATTTGGTTGCAAATTTTTAGTTTGAACAAGGTACTCCTTCGAGGTAGATCGCCATGAACTAGCTTTGTTTATTGGATTATCATTTTGTACTTATTCAGTAATTAACGACAAGTCCTTCATTAGTAATAAAATCACCGTCTTACAGTGCTCAATCGGGTCCCCCGTTTATATTTGTATGAAACACCTGATGCATGAAGAAGCTGCTTGTATTCCTTTCTATTTTAATTGCATATGACTCTACATCTGCTCAATTCAAAAATATTGTACTTGATGTACAAAAAGAAGGTGAACGTGCTCCCTCGGAGCCAAGTATAGCTATCAGTTTAAAGGATAGGGATAATATCGTGGCAGGTGCCATTTTAGACAAGGTTTATATCACTGAGGACGGTGGTGAAACCTGGACTACGAAAAAGCTAGAATCTTCTATGGGCGTATGGGGAGATCCCGTGGTGATCTCGGATAAGAAAGGTGATTTTTATTATTTTCACTTATCAGATCCTGCGGGCACGAACTGGCAGAGCGAGGAGATCTTGGACCGGATTGTAAGCCAGAAATCAAGTGATGGGGGTTTAACGTGGGATGATGGTGCTTCCATTGGTTTTAATCACCCAAAAGACCAGGACAAAGAATGGGCTGCTATAGACCAAAAAACCGGAAATTTATATGTTACCTGGACCCAGTTTGACGACTATGGTTCCAAGGATCCCAATTGCCAAAGTAACATTTTGCTTTCCATGTCCAGCGGAGGGAAAAAATGGTCGGAGCCCATTCAGCTTAACCAATTTCCTGGAGACTGTGTCGATGATGACAAGACTACAGAGGGGGCAGTGCCGGCTGTAGGACCGCAGGGTTATATCTACGTGGCTTGGGCATTTGATGAAAAGATCTACTTAGACCGGTCATATGACAAAGGAAAGACCTGGCTGCGAAATGACATTATGGTCCGTGATCAACCTGGAGGGTGGGCCTTTGATATTCCTGGTATTAACCGAACGAACGGTATGCCGGTATTAATTGCTGATAATAGCCCTTCTCAATATCGAGGAATGTTATATCTAAATTGGGCGGATCAGAAAAATGGTGATAATGACACCGATATTTGGTTTGCCCGTTCGTCCAATGGCGGTGATACCTGGACTATACCCAAGAAGGTGAACGACGATGAAGGTGGTAAACACCAGTTCTTCAGTTGGATGGCGCAAGACTTTACCACCGGTTATTTGTACATTTTATATTATGATCGTAGGGCGTACGATGATAATCAAACTGATGTTTATCTGGCATATTCTAATAACGGTGGTGCAACATTTGAAAATGTAAAAATTAGTGAATCCCCATTTGCTCCAGATGCTGACTATTTCTTTGGAGATTATACCAATATCTCTGCTCATGATGGCCGTATTGCCACGGTTTGGACCCGAATGGATGAAGGTAAGACGTCCATCATTGCTACCATTATAGATGATGACGAGCTTTTTGGTGCGCCCGAAGGCAAAAAAAAGAAGAAAAAAAAGAAGAAAAAGTGACTTTCATTCGTCACACCTTACGACGTACTTAGCGGATCAGAAAGCTCAACCATAATGGGCGAAGGTAGATAGATTTCTGTGTTAGAAGTCGAAATATATTGTCCTTATGAAAGTTCTAGTAAGATAAGTTGCACCAGGGTATTCACATAAATTTTTTGATTTTTAATGTTTCCGTAAAGCATGGTCTGATAAAATTCGAAGGCTTAAATTCTGATGACCTAGCTAGGTTGAGAACCTGCTTTTTGTTCCTGCATAAGATTAAAAATCTATAGAATTCATTTTCTAACAGGAACAACAAAGTCTCGAACGAATGTCCGAGGCTTTGTTCTCCTCGTGACCTTGTCAGGATTCAGAAAAAGCCTTTTTAATAGTTCTATGCAACATTTTAAAAGTTTTTGTGACGAATTTTATTCCAGTCAATTGGATTAACATTTACTTTATTCCAATTATATGCATAACATTGGAATAATAATTTTTTTATTCTAATCCAATGGAATAACAACATGCCAAAAGAACATCAATTAGCAATGCTCCCTCCTGAGATTGACTATTCTAAACTAATTAAAGAAATAGGAGAAGCAAATAGAGCATTGGGAGAGCTTAAAGGATTACTTGCTAATATTCCTAACCCTGACCTTCTAACAACACCCCTTTTAACAAAAGAGGCGGTGGCCAGTTCTAAAATTGAAGGTACGCAAGCCACAATAGAGGATGTATTTAAATATGAAGCGGAAGGAAAACAATCGCAAAACGATTCTAAAGAACAAGACGTACGTGAAATCATTAACTATAGAATGGCCATTCGGGAAGCTATCGAACTTCTCAATAAAAGAGCAATTGGGTCTAACTTTATCAAACAGCTTCATGCTATTCTTCTCAACTCCGTAAGAGGAGAAAATAAAGACCGTGGAAACTTTCGAAAAGTTCCGGTCTATATTGGCAACCCAGGTGCTACCATTGATAATGCCATCTATATACCTCCTTCAGCGGGGCAAGTAGATGAGCTAATTTCTAATTGGGAAAAGTATGTTAATAGTGAAGAGATTCTGGATCCATTAGTTCAAACTGCAGTGGCCCATTATCAATTTGAGGCTATTCACCCTTTCCTCGATGGTAATGGAAGAATTGGAAGACTGCTTATTCCCATTTCTCTTTATGACCGTAAAATATTGTCCTATCCATTACTCTACGTGAGCGAATATTTTGAAAACAAAAGGGACGAATACTATGGATTTTTAAGATTAGTCGACGATGAAAATGATTGGGAATCCTGGATAAGGTATTTTCTTAAGAGCATAAAAGTTCAAGCGGAAGATACACAATCAAAAGTGAAAGATATGCTCGATCTTTATAAGCACACAAAAGATCAATTATCGGTTTTCAATTCTCAGTATGGTATTGAACTACTCGATATCATATTTGAAACGCCAGTTGTGTCATTTACTTTAATCAAAAAACAAATTAAAACCAACAGTTACCAGACCATCTATAACCTTCTTCACAAGTTTGAACGAGATAAAATCTTGAAAGAAATAACAGGTAAAGAACGAAATAAAGTTTATGTCTTCGAGGATTTGATGCAGGTTTTAAGATGATAAATCTGGCATGAGGCTTCAGTCGCTAGAGAGCGCCTTAATTAAGGAGTGGAATTAAGTTGGTATTAGAAGAATAGCTTAAAAGAAAGTCATAAGAGCTTTTTAGCCGCTAATTGTAAAAAGGGCCGGACGGTTTAAGAATGGTTCAGGATACGTCTAAAACTTTCTAAATCGAAGTTCTATGCGATTAATACCGCTTAAACTGAATTCCCCTTCGATAACAACTAAACCTTCAATTCTATTATTCAGATAAGATTCTGTAAAGTTCAAGATTTAGATAGTAATGATCTTCCTGGGCTGATTGCCGTAGGAGATGTTTTCTCTTTAATGCTTGTTCAGGTATAAACATTAATTTTTATCAATTTTTAATGTTTACTTTGAATGTAGGGCATGACAATGATGTATACAAGCAAATAAAAATTAATACCTCTATTATTTTAATGTTTAATATCTGATTAAACAATAGCCTGACCAAAAAAGCTAACGGCTTGAGCCGCTCGTGAGCGGCTTAGTACTGAAGTGGGGCTAAGATGAATGGTTCAATAAGTAGCTTCAACAGCCTTTACACTTTAGCTTGTACGCTTACTCCTGATTAATACTATCATCAAACTCTTATGAAAAAATTATGATGTGTTCCTACCCAGAATTGAAATATGGTACGATGTCACAATCTTCTAATCGAAGGCCGATTTAAAATATTAAATTCCTCGAAACTAAAAAAGCCCTCGAACATCAGTTAAAGGGCTTTTCTATTTCATCGGCATTCATTGAATACCATTTTTGTGACCTTGTCAGGATTCAAACCTGAAACCTCCTGAGCCGTAATCAGGTGCTCTATTCAGTTGAGCTACAAGGCCATTTCAAATGAACTGCAAAGTTATAGAATTCATCCACTGAAAAAAAGGTACTTTTTTAAAAAACCTTATATTTGCCCGCCACAATAAAAAGCACTGGAAAAGGTTAATATAGTATGGTCAAAAAGCTCATTTTATCACTTTTAATTCTAGGATTAGCGCTAACTACTTTTGCCACTGGTGGCGACGATGAAAAAGATAAATCTAAAGTAAAATGGGGGACACTAAAGATCAGAGATCGGAAAGCCAGACCAGATATTCCGGGTACTTTTTTGGTTGAATTAGGGTGGAACGTTCAAATGAGTAGCCCTAGCGAGTTAGATAATACACTTCTCGGATCTAGAACTGTCAATCTTTATTATTTCTACAACATAGAATTACCCTTTGCCGGTGGCCGCCTTGAACTAATGCCCGGAATCGGACTGGGTTTGGATAGGTTCAAATTTGAGGATGATATTACGTTAGCTAATTCACTGGACGGGAATGGAAACGAATTCGTTGATGTGGTTGACTTAGAGGGTGATGTTCAAAAATCCATGATCATCTCGAATTATATAGACATTCCATTAGAAGTCAGATTTTACTCCAATCCAAACGATAAAAGAAAAAGTTTTAAAGCTGGTGTAGGATTCAAGGCAGGTATATTATTTGATTCATTTACTAAAACTAAGGTGGATAACGATGGCATAGAAAAAAATAAGATAAAAGACGATTTTGGTTTGAGAAGATTCAGGTACGGGGTTACCGGTAGAATAGGTATAGGAGGTTTTAACCTATTCTACTATTACAGTCTTCAAGATCTCTATGAAAAAAATGAAGGTCCTTTGAATAGTGATGTTCATCATGTAACCGTCGGGCTTTCTTTTATTGGTTTTTAGTTTCCTTTAAAAGCCGCCTTCCTTTTTTCTTTAAATGCGGCTACACCTTCAAGGTAGTCATGAGTGCTTCCCGCTATTTCCTGACAGTACGCTTCATAATCCAGCATATCATCCAAAGACGCATGTCCTGACTTATTGAGCATTTTTTTTATCAGCCCAATGGCCTTGGTGGGTGCGGTGGCATAATAACTGGCATACCTGCTTACCGCTCCATCCAGCTCATCAAGCGGTACTGTCTTGTTCACGAGTCCCATGGCATAAGCCTCCTTCCCTTTAATTCGATTACCCATGGTGGCCAGTTCAAAGGCCTTTGCTGAACCCACTAATCGGGGTAAAAAGTAAGAGGATCCCGAATCAAGGACTAGACCTATATTAATAAAAACCTCAGTCAGCATGGCTTCTTCAGCGGCAACTATAACATCACAAGCTAAGGCTATGGAGCAACCAGCTCCGGCAGCTACTCCATTAAGCCTACAGATTATAGGCTTAGGTAAGTTACGCATCGCTCGAATAATCGGGTTATAGCGTTTATGCAACGAGTCCATAAAAGATCTGGCTCCGGCCTCAGAAGCCTTTAGGTCCTGTCCTGAACAAAACGCCTTCCCATTTCCAGTTAATATAACCACCCTGATTTCAATATCACGGGAGACCGCTTTAAATGCGTCCTGAAGTTCAAAAGTGATTTCGTCATTTAAGGCGTTATATACTTCCGGTCTGTTGAGCGTAATGGTAGCAACCCCCTCATTTTTATCGAATTCAAGAAATTTGTACATAATATTTTAACTAAATAGATAAACCGAAATAAAGCAGACTAAAAATCCCAATAGCGCACCCCAATTTACTTGCCCCGAGCTATGGGCGCTCAAATACAATCTTGCGGAATTCACCATCCCTGCTAACAACAAGGTAATGATGATGGGCCAGAACAGTAAACTATCGGGATACTTGTTCTGTATGGCAACCATACTGCCTAATACACCCCAGATTCCTGCCGAGTGTACGCTTATTTTATAGAAAAAAGTGATTATGGTGATCAAGACTACAACCGCAGTGACTGTTCCAAAAAGTATCACCATGGTTTGACCTAAACCCAATTGATAACCAAACATATACACCGCTAGGCCATAATAAAGCGAAATAAAAATAAAGGGCATGATACGTTCTCGCCTGTCCTCAAGCTTAAAACTGGTAATAGTAGAGGTCATTTTTAGCATTCCTATACTCACGGCCGGAATGAAAAAAGTAAGCGCAAAAACGACAGCCAGAATAGGCATAAAATTAGCTTCGGTAATCGGTCTTAAGGCATTTGGAGAAAAGAAAAATAAAACAACAAGCAAGATCGTTGAAAGCAACAACGGATGAAAAACATACGAGATAAGCTCAGCTAGCCTCTTTGTCACTATAGTTCCTTTCTAAGCCGGGCTACGGGTATGTTTAACTGTTCTCTATACTTTGCCACTGTTCTTCTGGCAATATTGTAACCTTTGGCCTTAAGTAATTTCTCTAGTTTATCGTCTGAGAGTGGTTTGGACTTGTCTTCGCCATCAATAATTATTTTTAGCTCATTTTTAACCTCGCGGCTACTCACGTCTTCACCCGAATCGGTAGCTATACCTTCTGAGAAGAAATATTTCAGAGGGAAAATACCAAAATCAGTTTGGACCGATTTACTATTTGCCACCCTCGAAACCGTAGAGATATCCATATTAATGATATTGGCGATATCCTTCAATATCATAGGACGAAGCTTACTTTCATCACCCTCCTGAAAATAGTCATACTGAAAATCTACAATAGCACGCATTGTATTTAACAAAGTATTTTGGCGCTGCTTAATTGCATCAATAAACCACTTGGCAGCATCGAGCTTTTGCTTTACAAAGGTGACCGTCTCCTTTAGCTTTTTATCCTTTTTGTCGCTCTTGTCGTATGCTTTGAACATTTCACTATATGAGCGACTCACTCTGAGTTCTGGAGCATTCCTGCTGTTCAGTGTGATTTCCAGCTCTCCATTACTATTGGTGAGAATGAAGTCTGGTATTAAAAACTGCGTTCTAACCAGACCGGCTGAGCTTCCTCCTGGCTTCGGATTCAATTTTCGGATAAGCTCAATAGCGTCTTTCACAAAATCCTCATCCTCAATATCCAGTTTCTTCATGATCTTGGAATAATGCTTTTTGGTGAACTCATCAAAGCATTCCTCAAGGATCTTTGTAGCTACGTACACGTCTATGCTCTGCTCGTCCTGACGACGTTCCAACTGAAGCAATAGGCACTCTTGCAGGGTGCGAGCTCCTATACCCGGCGGGTCAAAGGTTTGAATTTTACGAAGTATCTCTTCAACTTCATCGATGTCAGTTTCAATATTCTGAGAAAAGGCTAAATCATTGATGATAGCATCAAGGTCGCGTCGTATATAACCATCACTTTCTATACTCCCTAATAGCTGTTCTCCTATCGCTGTTTGGCGGTCATCCAATTTCAAAAACCCCAATTGGTCCAATAATCTTTCGTTAAGTGTGGAATGCATGGCGATAGGCATCTCTTTATCTTCGTTGTCTCCATCCCCCTGCATCTTGTAGCCACTGAAATCATCATCACGTAGATAATCCTCTACATCTATATCATCTTTATCCGTAGCTTCCTCGTCCCCAAACTCTTCGGTGGTATCTTCAGGCTCTTCCATTCCTTCTTCCAGGGCAGGATTATCTTCCAACTCCTCTTCGACTCGCGTCTCCAGCTCGGCAGTAGGGATCTGCAAAAGCTTAATGAATTGAATCTGCTGAGGAGATAATTTTTGTTGTAAACTTTGGGTTAAACCAAGTTTTTGCATTCGCTGATTTTCGTTAAAAAATACCTTACTTTAAAGATGTGCTAAAGATATTATATTTCAGCCATTCTTTGATAAAAAGCCAGAATAACGTTTTTTTGCGCCTTATTTTACCACATAAATCTGGTAAATATTATCTCACAAATTAGGGCTGTGATACAAGGAAAACGAATTAAGATCAAGGACCTGCTGAACACAGGTAAACTAGGAGAAAGGGTTATCGCAAAGGGATGGGTACGTACCTTTAGAAACAATCAGTTTATTGCATTGAATGACGGTTCTACTATTGAAAATATTCAAGCCGTTGTTGATTTCAGTACCACGGATCAAAGCCTTTTAAAGCGCATCAATACCGGAGCTTGTGTGGCAGTTGAAGGGGAGCTTGTTGAATCCAAAGGTAAAGGACAATCCGTTGAGATTGTTGCTGATCAAATTGAGATTCTTGGAGATGCCGATGCAGAAAAATATCCTTTACAACCGAAACGTCATTCTCTTGAATTTCTTAGGGAAATATCACATTTGAGAGTAAGGACGAACACCTTTAGCGCTATTTACAGGGTCAAGCATGCAATGATGTTCGCCGTTCATAAATTCTTTACAGATAAAGGGTTTTACAATATACATACTCCCATTATTACGGGCTCCGATGCTGAAGGTGCAGGCGATATGTTCAGGGTCACCACTCTTGATCCTGATAATACACCTAGAACAGCAGAAGGCAAAGTAGATTACACTCAAGACTTTTTTGGAAAAGAGACTAACCTGACTGTATCAGGTCAACTCGAGGTGGAAACCGCTTGTATGGCGTTATGTCAAGTCTACACGTTCGGGCCAACGTTTAGGGCAGAAAACTCCAACACTTCAAGACACCTTGCCGAATTCTGGATGATAGAGCCTGAAATGGCCTTTTATGATATCATAGACACCATGGATTTAGCTGAGGAATTCGTGAAATATTTGTTGTCCTATGCCCTTGAGCACTGTCGCAAAGATTTGGAATTCCTGAATAAGCGAGCACTCGACGAAGACAAAAACAAACCCCAAATAGAACGAAGTGAGCTGAGCTTGATCGAACGACTGGAATTCGTGGTCAATAACGATTTCAAAAAAATTACATATACCGAAGCCATCGATATTTTACGTAACTCAAAACCAAATAAGAAAAAGAAGTTTCAATTTCTAATCAATGAGTGGGGTGCTGATCTGCAATCTGAACATGAACGCTTCTTAGTAGAAAAGCACTTTAAAAAACCCGTTATTGTGTACAATTACCCTCAGGGGATCAAAGCGTTTTACATGCGTCAAAACGATGACGGAAAAACCGTTGCAGCCATGGATGTGCTATTCCCGGGTATTGGTGAGATAATAGGAGGCTCTCAAAGAGAGGAAAGATTGGAGCCGCTTAAGGCACGTATTGACGAAATGGGAATCCCTGAAGAAGATCTTTGGTGGTATATGGACTTAAGAAAGTTTGGGACTGCACCGCACAGCGGATTTGGTCTTGGATTCGAAAGACTAATACAATTTGTGACAGGTATGGGCAATATAAGGGATGTTATCCCATTCCCAAGAACACCAGACAGCTCTGAGTTTTAGTTATCGTTTAAGAAATTTATAGGTTTCCCTAAAATGGCCTTCGTCATCGCGAATGGCTACTAAATAATAGCCCGGATTAAGATTTTCAATATTCAAAGAGAATTCCTCTTCACTGACCTTATTAATCTCTACTTCAATTTCGCTGCCAATAATATTATGTACGACTAGCTTAGGAGACTTAAGAGTCGAGTTCTTGATCCTAACTTTAATGATGTCAACAGCTGGGTTTGGGAAAAGCTGAACAGAATTGACCGTCTCCAACTCCTCATTGGAAAATCTGTTTAATTCCCCAGTTTGTGCCAAAGTTGAGCCACTGGCCAAGGCGCATAGTGATAGAAGAGCTATGAATTTGAGTCGTTTCATTTTATGTTTCACAACAAAAATTAGTCCAAACTTTACAATTTTTTAAGGGGCCTAACGTTACCGAATATCTTATTGGTTACGGACGCACCTTCGAATTGTTGTGTAATTGGTGTTATTTATTTGTCAAAAATTTTAAATGCTTTAGGAAGGTAGTCAATAATATCACCCGCGATCAATCCGGTTTGACCCATTTCCTCAGCAGACAGGTCACCAGCAAGACCATGCATGAATGTTCCAATAATAGCCGCGTCCAAAGGAGAATATTGACCAGCTGCTAAGGCGGTAATTACTCCGGTCAACACATCTCCCGAGCCAGCCGTTCCCATACCAGGGTTTCCGGTAGAATTAAAAAAAACTTTCCCTTCTGGACTCGTTATAGCAGAGTGGGCTCCTTTCAGAACAATAATGACCTTAAAATCCGACGAGAATTCTTTTTGTTTTTCTAATCTATCAAAATCGTCAGACCAGTCTCCTACCAGTCTTTTGAACTCGGCAGGATGAGGAGTCATTATTGTATTTTCAGGTAGTAACTGAAGTAATTGTCGATTTTCTGAAATGATATTGAGTGCATCAGCATCCAATACAAGAGATCCCTGATAACTCTCAAGAAACTTTGCAAGCATTTGGCAAGTGACTTTATCCTTACCAAGTCCTGGACCCATTCCTACAACAGAGTAGTTATCTACGCCTACTAAGTTTGAAATGGCATAATCGCTATTATCTACGTTTACCATAGCTTCGGGAAGGCTGGTTTGCATAATATTTAGTCCGCAAACAGGCACATGCATAGTAAGTAAGCCCAAACCTGAGCGAAGTGCTGCGCCTCCGCTAAGTACAGCCGCTCCCATCTTACCGCGGCTACCTGCCACTATCAATGCTTTTCCAAAAGTGCCTTTATGATCAAACTTACTTCTTGATTGGATCCGGCTTTCTACTTCTATGATATCGACAAAATAAGTTGCAGTCAGCTCGCGCTCAATAAACTCGGTACTTAATCCAATATCAGCTATTTCCCAATCACCAACGTACTGGTGATTCTCTGGAAACATGAAGGCTAAATTTGGTAGTTGGAAAGAAACGCTATGATCCGCCTTAAAAATAACACCTGAAGATGCTTGATCGGCAAAAAGACCCGAAGGAACATCAAGAGATACTCGGGAAGCTTTTTGATTATTCAAATGGTCAATTAGTTTAGCGTGTAATCCACCAAGTTCACGAGTTAATCCAGACCCAAATATGGCATCAATGATAACGTCGCTTGGTCCTAGTTCGGGAAACTGTTCTTGCGAGTGTAGTCTATGGTGGTCTGAACCTAACCTTATTAAATTGGTATTAAAATCGGCAGAACCTTTCTCAGTACTTCCAATAACGTAAATATCAACATCGTAACCGTTAGTTTCAAGAATCCGTCCGACGGCTAGCCCATCACCACCATTATTCCCTGTGCCACAAAAAATGTGGATTGAGTGGTCATTATTGAACTTCGACTGAAAAGATACAGAAAAAGCCACTGAAGCCCTTTCCATAAGGTCAATTGAAGATATTGGCTCATTCTCAATTGTATACTGATCTGCTCTTCGAGTCTGTTCTGCCGAAAGGATCTTCATCGATCTACTTCACCTAGTACTATATCTATGGATCCAAGAATCGCTATTAAATCTGCTATGAGGCTACCTTTGGACAGCTCATTCAGCACTGATAAATTCACAAAAGAGCATGCTCTGGCTTTGCAGCGAAAGGGAATATCATTTCGCCCATCTGCCCTGAAGAAAAAGCCCAGTTCTCCCTTTGGATTCTCAGCTCTAACGTAAAAGTCACCAGCCTTGGGCCTTATCTTCTTAGGAACCACTTCTTGTGGGTCGAAGTCCCTTGTGCGTTTATGATCAGTTGTGAGTTGTTTCAGACATTGTTCAATAATTTTCAATGATTCATGTATCTCCTGTACCCTCACATAGTTACGATCCCAACAGTCGCCAACAGCACCCATCTTACCTTCGCCAATCGGTATTGAAAAATCCAACTCCGGATAAACACTGTAACCATCAACTTTACGAAGGTCTAAACGCAAACCGGAAGCTCTGAGCATCGGACCTGTGACCCCGTAATTGATAGCCATATCTCTAGACAGCACTCCGACATTTGCTGTTCGATCTACGAAAATCTTATTATTGATAACCACGTCATCAAGCTCATTAAGCTTGGGGCGTAGATAGTCAACAAACTGACCGCAACGCTCTTCAAAGCCTACAGGCAGGTCATAGAAAAGTCCTCCTATCCAAATGTAATTGTATAGCATCCTCGCCCCGGACACCCACTCTAACAGCCTTAGTATATGTTCACGATCACGGATCATCCAGAAGAAAGGTGTAAAGGCGCCAATATCCATAGCATAGGTTCCAATGGCGACAAAATGTGAGGCCAGACGGTTGAGTTCTGCGACTAAAACCCTGATATACTCTACTCGCTTAGGAATCTTATCGGTAATCCCCAACATCTTTTCTACACCAATGGCATAGGCATGTTCAGAATTCATGGCGGCGATATAATCCATTCTATCAACAAAAGGAATGATTTGATTATAAGGCAGTGCTTCAGCGTGTTTTTCAAAACACCTGTGTAAATAACCCAAGTGTGGAATAATTTCTTTGATGATCTCACCTTCGGTTAATACCTCTAACCTAAGAACGCCGTGTGTGGAAGGATGCTGGGGTCCCAAGTTAAGCACCATTTCCGTGGACTTTAATTCACTCTCTTTGTATTTGTTCGGTTCAGATAGAACGAGGTTATCAGGGTGGTATTTGTACTGAATTTCATTCGCCATCAGTATTCAACCTTTATTCCCCTGTAATACTCCTGATGTTCGTAATCCTTTTTTAAAGGATGCCCTTCCCAGTCCGCCGGGAGTAGAATTCTTCTTAGATCAGGATGCCCAACAAATTGAATTCCATAAAGATCAAAAGCCTCACGTTCGTGCCAATCCGCAGTGCGCCAAATATTGGTCAAAGAGTCAATTTCAGCTTTTTCACGTTCCAAAATGACCTTCAGCATTAATGACTTATCAAACGGAATGGAATAAAGGTTATAAATAACCTCCATAGTGTTAGCTTCCGGACCATTATCCAAGCCTGTAATGCAAGAAAGCATATCGAAATAGCAGCTCTCATTTCGATAAAGAATTTCACAAACACTTTTCAATGTCTTGGGCGAAACAATTAATGCTTCGGGAAAGCAGTTTTCAGCAGCTTCAACGGACGCTCGATCTCCAAGTTCATCCCTAAGTAGCGTTATTATCTTGTCCAAATCCATCTTACGCCTTTTCAGCCAGCATGCGTTCAATAGCAGCTGGAGCCATCAATGATTCTCCACGAATCTTTTCTTGGAGCTTCAGTAACCCTCCTATCAACGCCTCCGGTCTTGGTGGACAACCGGGGACATAGACATCAACGGGAATAATACGATCCACCCCCTTAACTACATGATAACCATGTTCCCAATAAGGACCACCACAATTCGAACAAGACCCCATAGAAACTACATATCTGGGCTCAGCCATTTGCTCATAAAGTCTGCGTACCCTATCGGCCATTTTGAAGGTTACGGTTCCTGCCACAATCATTACATCTGACTGCCTAGGGCTGGCAAATGGCGCCATTCCAAAGCGATCCAGGTCATAAATGGAGGCACCGGCACTCATAAATTCTATAGCGCAGCACGCCAAGCCAAAGGTCATTGGCCACATGGATGATAGTCGCGCCCAATTAATAAGGTCGTCTAACTTAGTAACCATTACACCACCACTATTGAATTTTTGATCGAGTAACCCCATCAGGCGCTGTATTTGCTATTAATTTGTTCGTACATTTCGTTAGGCACGGGTGTATATGATTCACTCTTTTCCACATTAGGCTTTGGCCAGTCTAAAAACCCTTTTGCCCAGGCGTAGGCCAATCCAACAGCTAGTATGGCCAAAAAAACAAACATTTCAATGAATGCAAACCATCCCCAACTTCCATTAGTTGACTCGATAAGTTCTCTACTGCCAAAAACCGTGGCCCATGGGAAAAGAAAAATAATTTCAACTTCGAAAAGTAGAAATATTAAAGCCACCAGATAAAATCGAATATTAATCCGACCCCAGGCGTTCCCTAAGGGTTGCTCTCCACTTTCATACGTAGTAAGCTTTTCTTCATTTGGCCTGGAGGGCCTTACTATCCAAGCGGTAAATAACCCGCCACATAGAAACAGAACCCCACCTATCACAAATATCAAAATCTCCCCAAAACCGGAGGTCGTTGCATGTTCCATAATTATCAAAGATAGCCCAGTGCTCAACAACTTCATAGCTTTATTTAAGCACTTGTTACGATCATTTTAAGTTATCTAGTCATTGTAACAAGCAATTGAAAAATGAGTTCATTCGTTTGAAAATGAAGGATATTTGACTAAAACTAAAATAGAATAATATGAAAAATGAAATAGTAGATAAACTGAATTTATTGTTAGCTAACTACCAGATCCATTATCAAAACTTACGCGGGCTTCACTGGAATATTCAGGGCAAGCACTTCTTTGAGCTCCATGCTAAGTTTGAAGAACTTTACAATGACGCCACGGTCAAAATAGATGAAATTGCCGAAAGAATACTTACTATTGACGGAAGGCCTCTACACACTTTTGAAGATTACTTGCGTACTGCTGAAATAGAAGCAAAAAAGAACATTCATGATGGAGAAGGAGCAGTAAGGGGTATCATATCGGACATGACAGCCATACTACAATTAGAAAAACAAATCAAAGCCATAGCCATAGAAATAGGTGACGATGGCACCGAAGATCTGATGTCAGACTTTCTTGATCAACAGGAAAAAACTCTATGGATGTTAAGGGCATGGATGAAGTAACTTTGTTAAAGTGATCTTCAGCCCATTGGTAAGATTTTAAAAGTCGTCATCGAAATCATCACCACCGCGTTCACGCTGGTTCCTATTTCTAAAATCCTTCTGATTAATACGATAGGTGAAACTTAAGGTGTAAGAACGTGGTCTACTCTGCCATTCTGAATCAAATTCAAAATTCTCGTCAATCGTATTAAACCTGTAAACTCCGGAGTTAAATACGTCGCGTACATTGAATACCAAGGTGCCCTTCTTTCTCATAATTTGCTTACTCAATCCCAGATCAAGCTGATAATACGATTCCCTATCACCTTGAGCCCTGTTTTCCGGTGCACGGTATCTGAAGTTTGTTTGAAATTCCAATTTCTTTAATAGGGTCATACGTGAGTTAAAGCGCGTGCTAAGAGTGTAAGTCTCAGCGTCAAAGTTCTGGTCTGAGAATTCCCCGATTATCACCGATCGATATAAGTTAGCGTTGGCATTAATTCTCCACCAATCAGTCAAGTCATGCGAGTAGTTAAACTCAAAACCAAAAGCATTTTCCAAAGATAGGTTCACCGGTCTTGAAATATTGACTGAATCTATCCGTGTTGTAATTCTTTGAACTACACCATCTGTTCTTCTGTAATAAACGCTTGAGAACAAGGTAGCTTTCTTCCATGTCTTTAAAAATCCGATCTCATATGAATCCGTAAAAGTGGGGTCAAGATCTGGATTACCTGTGCGTAAATTTCTATTGTCGCCAATGGTGAATGGAAATGGATTTAGGTTTCTCGACCTGGGACGTCTAATTCTACGACTGTAGCTTGATTGTAAAGATGCTCCTTCTTTTACTTCGTAAGTAAAGAAAGCACTTGGAAAAAAGTTAGTGTAGTTCTTAGGAAATGACTCGTTCGTCTGTAAAAGTTCGATATCAATTGCTGTTGTTTCCATTCGCAACCCTAGCTGATAAGAAATTTTGTTGAGTTTATTGCTGTAAATAGCATAACCTGCATGAACATCTTCATCGTACCTGAAGTTATTACTTAACGCAGTTTCATTTACCCAGACATCGTCAATAAAGCTCTCTACCAGATAATCATTGGCAAGATCTCTTAAATTTCCCCGATAACCCACTTCGAATTTGGCATCATTGCCTAAAGGATGGATATAATCCATTTGCAGAAGCCAACTGCCTTCACTTTCACGATTATCTGATCTTTGGTCGGATATAGTCTCAAAATCCTCATCCAGAGCAAATAGTATAGATTCCGTTATATCAGCTTTCTCAATCTCCGTGTTGTCTCTGTATTGAATATCGGCGGTTAGCTTAGCACCTGTTTTCTCAAAATTCCGGCTGTAAGAAATTGCAAATTCATTATTTATATCCTCTTCGTCTTCTTCTTCCAAGCGTAGCGTTTCCAACGTCATATCTGAGTTGGCACCAAAATCACGGTAAAAGGTCTCGCGATCATTGACCCCATCCGAAACTCTATACAAAAAGGAGGCAGTTAACGTATTATTATCGTCAATAAGCCATTCCGTACCCAATCTAAAATTATTAGAAATACCGCCGCGCTCGAAGTCAATTTCTTGATCGGTGATCAAGATAGCTTCATCAGTAAAAAACTTCTGAAAACTATTCCCAAAACCTGGAACATCACGATACCTAAAGGCATAGTTGCCGAAGAAATTAAGTTTATCTTTTCTATAGTTGAAATTTACAGAAGCTCCGTGGTTATCCGGATAACCCGTGTCCAGAGTAATAGCTCCATTGAAACCAGTTTCCCTTTTCTTTTTTAAAATTATATTGATGATACCAGCATTACCTTCTGCATCATAACGTGCGGAAGGGTTAGTAACCACTTCTATGTTTTCAATAATATCACCTTGAAGTTGGCGTAAGCCGTCTGTACCACTAATACCAATGAGTCCCGAGGGCTTACCATCAATCAATATCCTGACGTTTTCACTACCTCTTAAACTCACATTCCCTTCTTGGTCAACCGCTACACTCGGAACGTTATCCAAAATATCTGCCGCGGTTCTTCCGGCATTACTTAAATCTTTACCAACGTTGAATACACGTTTATCCAGCGTCATTTCCATTTGATCCTTCTCCGCCGTCACTACAACTTCAGAGAGAGTTTCAACATCAGGGCTCAGAGATATTGTACCTAAATCGACCCGAGACTCACTTTTTATAACCTGAATGTTTTCAATTGTTCTTTCACGGTAAGAAATGAATTGTAGAGAAGCATAATAGCTGCCGGTACTCAGCTGTATAGCGAACTCTCCATTAGCATCGGTAATTCCTCCAGTGACCAGGCTTGAATCTTTGCTGCTGAAAATACTTATACTGGCATACTCTAACGCATTTTTAGTATCTACGTCAATTACCCTACCAATAAGCTTTTTTGAATAGTTCTTCTTGCCCTGCTGTGCAAGTGCTATGCTCGATAAGCAAAGCAAAGTCAGCGTTAAAGTTCTGATCATGTCTATTGGCCTCTCCTTTTTCTCAATCTGCGTCGTTCAGGATTACTTAAATGTTCAAACATCAAACCCATAACAGAATCGAAAGCAATTTGTTGCTTTTCGTTACAGTAGCCTCTCAGCGTTCGTATATGTTCGAAATTAAGATGTTCAAAATCTGACTGAACCAGGGAGAGCCCTGAAAATAAACTATCCGTAATAGCTGTTTCGTTAGTTTCGGTTGAGATCAGCAATTGCTTCCTGAAAACCTTCATTTCATCCATCAGTTTTTTGGATTCCTCAAAATGTGCTTTTCTTGCTTCCTGAAACAAGCGCTGTTGCTCGTCATCTAAATTCAACTTTCGTTTTAGGAATCCCTCTACTTTTGGAGGTCTGTTTGAACGCATTCTTTTCTTATAAGGACTATCTTTAAACCATAGAAAAGATACTGTGGCGATATTTACCGCAATTAAAATGACCACCAAAATGGCAAGTATTTTATTCGTTTTCATAAAGCATTTCGTTATTGTAGATCGAAGGCCATTCTGAGTTATATTGAACAGCCAGTTCTTCAATCATTTCTATGTCAGATGTATTGCCAGATAAATAGGGCACAAAAAACATAACGTTTAAAACGATGACTAGAAAAGTACCTGCAAGGCCCCATTTCCAAGCTGCCCTAGTTTGAGAATCTTCTTCCATTCTAGCTTTTAATCTCGTGTAGAAATAGGCATCCAAAGATGCGTGTCCCAGGCTATCCAAACTTTCCAGTGTTCTCTTAATTTCAATATCCTCTTGCTTAGTCATAACTCTTTGTTTTTGTAGTAATTAGCCAGATTCTTTTTAAGATTCGATTTCGCACGATGTAATAATGACTCAACTGCCGAAACTGAATTTTTCATGATTTCAGCAACTTCCTCATAGCTTTTACCTTCAACTTTGCTAAGTAAAAATGCAGTTTGTTGATTTTCAGATAATCTATCAATTGCTCCAAAAAGTACTTTGGACCTCTCTTTATTTTCTAATGCCACTCCCGGATGAACCTCCTCTTTATAATAGCCCCCTAGTTTATCCTCTTGCCCAAATAATGAATACAAGAATCCAAAACGTTTTTGAGCCTTTTGTTTTCTAATGAATTGAAGCGCTTCATTTATAGCTATTCTGTAAACCCAGGTCTCCAATGACGAGCTTGAATTAAATTTTTCAATGGAATTATAAATCGCTATAAACACCTCCTGAGCTAAATCTTCAGCCTCATTAGCATTTCTTACATAACCAAAACACAGGTTATAAATTCTGTCTTTGTGAACCTCCACCAGAATTTTAAACGACTCCTCATCTCGATTTTTTAGGCCACTTATGAGCTCTTTTTCGTCCAAATCTAGTGAAGGTTCAAATCATTTATTTCCCACGATGCATTCTTCTAGCTTGTCTCATACCTTGCCCTTTGCCAACATGAGTATCAAGGAATAAACGCTGCTCATCGTTCAATTCTGCCCTTACTTTTTGATGTGTAGAAGCTCTTAACTTTGCAATCTCAGTTTTCAATTCACCAATTTCTTCGATCATAGCATTGATACTTTTCATATCTGCTTTTTCTGCGGTCGAGAGAGTTTTTAAACGAGCCTCTTTTTCGCCCAACGTATTCCTTAAAGGAAGCACCTGATTTTGATTTTCTGTTCGCAACCCTTTGATCTTCTCTTTTTGTTCTTCTGTCAAATTAGGAATTCGATCAATGGGATCGTGTCGCATTTCAGACCTTGGTTCCATTCCCTTCTTTTGTTCACCTCTATTTTGACCAAATGAGAGTACCGATAACATCATTAAAAGTGACATAGCACTTACTAATACTTTTGAGTTTTTCATGACTTTAAAATTTTGATTCTAAGCATTAGATGCCAAGCCTTTAAAAAACTTGCGGGTCGTTCAAGTTAAAGAGAAGTAATGTAGTAAAAGGTCATAAAAATACTCGCTACCAACTTGATTAAAGTCCCAACTAAGAACCCTAAAAACGATCCCCAGGCAGCTCTCATTGCCTCCTTAGACTCTTTACCAGCGAGATATTCTCCTAACAGGGCCCCGAGCAAAGGACCCGCTATAATTCCTACCGGAATGAAAAATAATCCAACAATCAAACCTACGAAAGTTCCTATCACTCCAAGGCGGCTGCCGCCGTATCGCCTGGTACCATAGGCCGGGATAACATAGTCAAGCCCTGTAACTAATACAGTGATTACAAGCCAGATAATCATGAATTTTGTAGTGAACGGCGCTTCTGACAGAAACTGTAAAAGTAAGAGGCCTCCATAACTCAAAGGAGGTCCGGGAACGATGGGAAGAAAACAACCAATGATTCCCATAAACATTAAAATTCCCGCCAGGATCATTAAAACTATGTCCATCATTTGATACTATTGAAACGTGAACATCAAAAATGAACTTCTTAAAGAACATTCGAAACAGCAAGCAGAAAAAATTGCCAACTATATAGGCAATGATCCATTGAGGTTTACCAAGCTCATTGATTGCCTGCTCGATCATGAGTATCGTGTATCTCAAAGGGCTGCTATGGCGCTAAGCCATACCGTAGATCGAAATCCTAATTTACTCAGCCCTCATTTAGATAGACTGGTACAAAACTTAAGGAATAATGTCCACGTAGCTGTGGTACGCAATACAATCCGTCTATTGCAAGAAGTCAATATTCCGGATAATCTTATGGGTGATGTAGCTGACATCTGCTTTGGACTTATGGAATCCAACGAAACTCCAATTGCGGTTAAAGTGTTTGCTATGACCGTGCTTGCTAATATCTGTGAAAAGGAACCTGATCTAAAAAATGAATTGGCTTTGATTATCGAAGATCAAATACCTTATGGTTCAGCCGGATTTCGGAACCGTGGGACTAAGATTTTGAATAAACTTCGAAAGTAGGTCTAATGAACCTGCTCCTCTTTCATTACGAAGCCTAACTCTTCTAGTTCTTTTAAAATAGGTTCGTATATCTCGCGTCTTATGGGGATCTGAACACCTTTCAAATTAATTTTTCCATTTAAAATAAGTTTAGCAGCTATACCTACGGGTAACCCTACCGTTTTTGACATTGCAGTATTAACAGGATCATCTCCTTTGGCAATTAAAGTGCTATTAATCTCCCTAGCCTTACCATTTTCGATATATTCAAACTTGTGCCACATTACGATCATATCGCGATCATAGTCATTTAACGTCCATCTTTTCTTTAATATATGTTCCAGAATTTGAGCCGGGGTACCCTTTTCCAAACCGATGAGTTCATTCTCAAAAATACCTATCCATTTTAAACGATGCATTTCGGGCCCATCAATATCCAAACCCATGTAATGAGCCAATTTCAATTCAACAGAGTCATGAGGATTATAGCTCAAAAAGGAGTTGATGAAATCCCTATGGGTCATTTCTCCAACATTCTCCATATGGTAGGTATCATCTGTGGCACCAAGTTGAACGAATACATCCCAGGCCCGGCAAAAACCGGGTTTTCTGAAAGTTCCTCTATAAATAGTATTAATTCCTCTTAGGCCATACACGTCCAGGTATTTCAAAGAATCACGATTCGCATAACCTTCGAAGTAACCGTAACCCGGAATATGTACCTGTTCTGTTCTTCTGAAAAGCTTGTGATAGGGTATGAACTTGTATTTACCTTCTTGAATAAACTTAACGATACCTTGACCCGCTAGTACTACGTTTCTAGGGTTCCATGTAAATTTATATTCCCAAGGATTATCATCTGACTGATCCGGAGAAAGTAACCCTCCAGTAAAGGTTTCAAAAGCGGTAAGCTTATGGCCTTCATTTCTGATCTTATCAATTACCTTCATAGCGGACATATGGTCTATTCCAGGGTCTAAACCACACTCGTTCAACAAAATAATACCTTTGGCACGAGCCTCTTCATCTAGAGCTTTTATCTCAGACGATACATAAGAAGCTGTAACGAGATTAACAGAATGTGATAAACAAACTTCAGCTACCAATGGATGGAAACGGGCTGGTAACATGGATATTACCAGATCTGTACTTTCAATTTCAGATCGTCTTTGTTTCGCATTATTGATATCAAACGCAAAGGCCTCAGCGTTTTCATACTCCATGCACTTGTCCTTGGCGAGGTCAGGATTAAAATCACCGATACGAATAGACCAATTTTGCTTTCTAGAATTTTTTAAAAGATAGTCAATAAGAGTGGTTGCTGATCTGCCAGCTCCCAAAATCAGGATCTTTTTCATCAAAAAATGTCAGTAATGCGGCCAAGTTAGTAGAAAAGCCAAGTCAAAGCATCAAATAGCGGTAATAAAATTTCGGGGTGTAAAATGTAGGCGTATATTGCATGTCCGTTTTGTATTACTTATGGAGAATTTCCAGTTTTATTCAAGCATTTCTGATTTAGACCTGAAGGATCGGGAGTTAATTCAAAATGCTCAAAAAGCCTCGGGAAGTAGCTACTCTCCCTATTCAAATTATATGGTAGGAGCGGCTGTAAGACTTCAAGACGACCAAATAATTGTAGGATCAAACCAGGAAAATGCCTCGTATCCAGCAGGTTTATGTGCTGAACGTGTGGCTCTCTTTCACATCACCGCCACTTATCCCGATAAAGAAATTGAAAGTATTGCCACAGTGGCAAGACGTGCTTATGAAACGGACTTTAGACCGGTCTCGCCTTGCGGCATTTGCAGGCAGGTAATGCTCGAATTTGAGTTACGTCAAAAAGCTCCAATTCGAGTCATTATGCAGGCAAGTGACGGGCGCTGGGTGGTGACTAAAAATGCCGAGGTTATGTTACCTTTTAGTTTTGCTCAAGACAATTTATGATACGACTATTTATGTATAAAATGGTAAATTTGAAATCTTATTTTAGGTGGCTTGAATGAAATTTGATCTTCGGAATTTTAGCTTAAAAACTCTCCTTTATTTTGCTTTCGGATTACTGGCGATAATTTCTTTCACGCATTTTTTATTTACAACGCATATAAATTCTCAAGTAGCTTCGAGAGGGCAATCTGTAGAACTAGTAAATGAACTAAGTAAAAACACCTATGCGATGATGTCAGTATCGCCAATGGCTTCAGATGCTCATTGGCCCGAAAAGAGATCAGAGCTAAAAAACATCGTTGGTCGTCATCAAAATCAATTGTACACCTTAGAGTTTGGAGGAAAGTTCAATTACCATAGGATTGATGCGGCCTCAGATGAATTACTGAAAAGTCTTAAAAAATCAAATATCCAGTGGTTACCGCTTAAAGCTAATATCAGCGTTTTACTGGATGGTGAAATTGAAGTAGATAGTCTTTATTTGAAATCCACTAATGGTCTCATCGCGGGTAATGCTGCAGGGGCTATCAAACTTATAAACAATCAAGCGAGAAACTATATTTTGAGTTTAGAGAACCTTGCGGACGATGTAAAGTTTGAATTGAATCAATTTCAAGAAAGGCTCAATTCCATTGCTCTAATCTTTTTTATGATAGAGATGCTAATTCTGATTTTATTGGTCGTTACTATTCTTAACTATGTCATCAGTCCTCTTAGAAAACTCTCCACTGCAACTGATAAATTGGGCCATGGAGAGAATGTGAGTGATATTTTAAAAACAACTGATAAAAACGAAATAGAAGTCGTACAGGAGGCATTAAATCGTCTTTCCATTAAACTGCAGAATGTTACCGATTTTGTCAAGGAGATCGGCAGCGGTAACCTAAAAGCAGAAATCAGCGGCTTTGAAGATCAAGCTGTATCCAATGGGCTGGAAGGAGCTTTAGTCGCAATGCGTGATGAAATGCTTAAGGTGAGTGAAGATGAGACACAACGCAAGTGGGCTACAGAGGGCCTTGCTCAGTTTGTTGAAATTCTCAGAGCCACTGATTCCGACGTTAAAGAGCTAGGAGACAAAATTATTTCCAAACTAGTCGAATACACTAACTCTAATCAAGGTGGTATTTACTTATACAATGATGACGAAGAGTCACCTGTACTTGAACTTATAGCACTGTACGCTTTTAGTAATAAGAAATACGAAGAACGTACAATTCGTGTAGGGGAAGGTTTAGTAGGTCAGACTTTTTTGGAAAGAAAAACAACATACCTACTTGAAATCCCGAATGACTATATCGACATCGTCTCAGGTTTAGGTGGTGCAAATCCTAAAGCCATACTTATTGTCCCTCTGATCGTCAATGACAACATATATGGGATACTTGAGATCGCTTCTTTCAAAGAATATGAACAGCATGAAATTGATTTTATCGAGAAACTTTGTGAAAGCATCGCCTCTACCATTTCAGGCGTAAAAATCAATCAACGAACCAAGCAATTGTTAGAAGAATCTCAACAACTCACAGAGCAGATGCAGGCCCAGGAAGAAGAGATGCGACAAAACATGGAGGAACTCACGGCAACTCAGGAGGAGATGGCTCGCGGAGAAAATGAAAGGTTTGCCCAGCAGAGCGCTATAGATGAAAATATTGGTATTGCAGAATTTAACTCCACAGGAGATCTGATCTACAGCAATGATGAGTATAACCGCCAACTCGGTCTTTCAACGGAAAAGGCACAAAGCTTGAACATGCTTTCTTTATTCGGAAAAGTCATTGATAACGAATTTGAGGGTTACATAGATAAAACTAGCGGTTCTCATTCTATGAATACGTATTCCATATTCCGCAGGTCAGAGATCGATGGCGAGCAAAAAACGGTAGAACTATCGCTAAAGACCGGAGAAATTCCATCGAATGAAATTCATGTTAATGATTTGGGGGAAATGTTGCAAATCCAGCTTGAAGCGCTCGATATAACACAAGCAAAGTTGGACGAAAGTCTCAAAGTATATGTGGAAAAGGCAAAAGCCCTATCTGGCTCCTCTTATGTCTTAACCCTAAATGACCAGCTTCAAGTCAAAAATATTAACCAAAAAGCTGCAGACTTTGTGTCCAAAGCTAGAAAAGAAATAGTGGGTAAAAATGTCAAAGAAGTATTCAAAGCATTCCAAAATAAAAGCGGTCGGCAATATTTAGAAACTTATGAAGGTGACACGATAGAAGCAGATGTTTTTATCGCCAGCTTAGCTGATGAACATGAGTATTTGGTACATTGGAATTAATTTGAACATGAGCCTTTCTAAACTGAACTAATAGATGAAAGATGTAGATATAGCGGATTTAAGGCGCATCACTGATTTGGTCAAGACAAAACATGGTTATGACTTCACCAATTACGCCATGTCATCATTCAAAAGACGAATTGTTAGAGTGCTTGAGTTGTATAATCTCAATGTAGAGGGGTTGTTAAGAAAACTCCAGGACCGACCATTTGCGCAGGAGTTTCTGAATGAAATTACGGTAAACGTTACTGAGATGTTCAGAGATCCCTCTTTTTGGAGAGTTTTAAGGGATGACATTATTCCGGCAATTCTCCTCAACCATCAAAAAATAAGAATTTGGCATGCTGGCTGCTCCTCAGGAGAGGAAGTTTTTTCCATGGCAATTCTTCTTAAGGAAATGGATCTTTTAAATAATGCGCAGATCATAGCCACAGACCTTGATACTAATATTCTCGAAAGGGCGAAAAGAGGAGAATACGGTGTAAAAAATATGGAGCTCAATGAGAAAAACTATATTCGTTTTCAAGGCGCTAAATCCCTCAAAGATTATTACAAAGAGGCCAATGGAAAAGCAGTGCTTGATAAGTCATTAGTAAAAGACGTGTCATGGCGAAATCATGATCTGGTCAAAGGAAGTATCTTCAACAAATTTGATTTAATACTCTGCAGAAATGTTATGATCTACTTCAATCAAACGTTACAAAACGAGGTTCTTAAAAAATTTCACGAAAGCTTGTTTAAGTATGGGTATTTGGCCATTGGCTCTAAGGAATCACTCATTTGGTGTGATATTTCTAACAAATTCATAGTTGTAAACAACGAAGAAAAGGTTTACAAAAAAATAAAAGATTAAGGCCGCATCGTTTAAGTATGTCTACATTCAATTTACATAACAGATATAAGGCCGTTGTTATTGGGGGATCTGCAGGTAGTTTTCAGGGCATTGTAAAGATATTATCTAATATCCCCAAAGACTTTCCTCTCCCGATAGTTATGTGCTTACACCGATTGAAACATGTGCGGAATGGTTTTGTCGAGGCACTTTCTATTAAGAGTATTGTGGAGGTGACCGAGCCTTTTGATAAGCAGAATATAAAAAAAGGGCAAGTTTATCTGGCCCCGGCTAACTATCACATGTCTGTGGAGTTAGGTAACTACTTTAGTTTAAGTACGGAAGAAATGATCAATAACTCCAGACCGGCTATAGATATTACGCTTGGAAGTTGTGCATATGTCTACAGAGATAAATTAATAGGCATTTTACTCTCCGGTGCGAATAAAGATGGAGGTTTAGGTATGAAATACATTAAGGATAAAGGCGGCTTAACTGTCGTCCAAGAACCGTCTGAATGTATGATAGATACCATGCCTAAAGCTGCTATGAGTTTTACAAGCATTGATCATGTGCTCAGAATTGAGCAAATTGTGCAATTATTGAACGAATTACATAAATTATATAAAAAATGAAGTTCGACAGACAGGGGTTGGGTTTATTATTGATGCTGCTTTACCTTATTTGTACTATCATCACTATTTTTATTGCCTTTAGCCTTGCCGATAATTTAATAGAAAGTGGTGCAGTTGGATTGCACAGCGTAGAATTGGGGCAGGGGATATTCACAAGACTCTTAATTGCCGTAGTGGGAACCTTACTTTTCGGGTTAGGGGGTTTGTATTATTTGCTGAATAACAAGACCGTTGAACTAGTTTATGTCGAGAAAAAAGAAGAGAAGAGTCAGGATGATCAGCAAGCCGAAGAAGATCAAAAATTTACCGACTTAGATATCGGAAAAATCAGGAAACTTGCACAATCAAGGAAGGGAAATGAAGCCGAGTTAGTACAAACCACACTAGTTGAGATTTGCAATGAATTGAAGGCAGGGTTAGGTGCATTTTACAAAGCTGATAAGGTGAAGGGTATTAATATGCTGAACATGTCGGCGACTTATGCCCTTTCATTAGGTGAAACTAATAGGCCTTCCTTTGAATTTGGTGAAGGTTTAGTTGGACAGGTAGCGAGCGAAAAGAAGTTAATAAATATTGACGAGGTACCTGAAGGGTATCTGAAGGTGGTTAGCGGCCTTGGCAAGGCGGAGCCTCGCTATCTACTCATTGTTCCTGTATTCAAAAAAGGAACTATATACGGAGTAGCAGAAATCGCATCATTTGTCACTTTTAATAGCAGCATGGTAAGCAGTATTGAAAAGGCATTTGAAATTATGATGAACCAATTAATCGATTCTAAAATGCCAAAGGGTTCAATCAAAAAAAGTAAAGCGGAGTAAATTCAAGATCAATGTTTAGACGAATTAAAATAAGTACAAAAATAACGGGTCTTGTTATTACTATGGTTGTTATTTCCCTGTTCGCCGTGGGATACATATCATACAATATGAATAAGCGAGACGTTCGGGAGCGCTTTAATAACAACCTTCTTATTACTGCCCAACAACGTGCCAATAAGCTAGACTATTACTTCAATCAAGTCATCGGGGACTTAAAATTTTTAAGTACGAACCAGATCATTGTAGAAGGCAGTATGCCTAAAGCAACCTCTACCCAACCATTAACAGAATCACTTAACCAACTCGGCGTTGAAGAAGAGGCTCCAAGTGACTTTGATTTTGGAGTTCTGGAGGAATCTGGCCCCACATATGATGTCTCAGGATTTCTAAATTCTGTTAAGGAGTCACTAGGCTACGATGATATTTTTATAACTGAAACCAACGGTGTCATTAAGTTTTCTACCAACAGTTTATTAGGAGAAGGGAGTAATTTCAAAGACCCTGACGGTCGAACAATATCCGAAATACAGAAGAATACTTTCATTGGTAATATTGTTAAACAAGGAAACGAGTACGTATCCTACGCAGGGACAACTATTAAGACCAGCGAAGGCACTAACCTTTTGCTAGTAATAAAGATACCGGTGAATGAAATCTTCAGTATTACAGAAGACACAGTGGCCCTTGGTAAAAGTGGTGAGGTCATGCTGGTACAACGAGATACGATCAAAAAGACCGTACATTTTCAAAACCTGGTAAGAAATGATTCTACCAATTCATTAAAATGGTTTGATGAAAACAGTCGAGAAGCAGGGCTGATTGTTTCTTCCTTTGACATACAAACGGGGTCTATGTTAGGCGTGGATTATCGTAATTTACCTGTAATGGCAGCATGGATGTATGTCCCTTCCGCCGGTTGGAATTTAATAGCTAAAATTGACGATGATGAAGTACTCTCAGAAGTAAACGGCCTTACTCAGCAGTTCCTTTTGACAGGAGTTATATTATTGGCTCTGACCGTAGCAGCGTCGTTACTATTCTCTAAATACCTGACTCGATCGTTAGATTCACTAAAATCAACCTTAGAACTGGTTGGAAATGGGATATTACCACACAAGGTAGACAAAACCTCAAGTGACGAAATTGGGTTAATGGCTCATAGTTTAGACTATCTGGTTCAGACCCTCAAGAAAACGGCTGGTTTTGCCCAACAAATTGGTGAGGGTAATTTCGATGCAAATTTCAAACCGATCAGCAACGATGACGCCTTAGGTAATGCACTCGTAGGTATGCGAGATAATCTGATAGAGGGTGAAAAAAAAGATAAGGAACGAAACTGGATCGTGACCGGCGTAGCAGAAATCGGTGAAATTTTACGCGCACATAATAGTATAGATACATTAGGGGATGAAGTAATTCAATATATCATTGGAAAAATAGACGCTGTACAGGGGGCTTTCTATGTTATTGATGATGATGAAAATGATCCTCATCTAACTATGAAAGCAAGCTACGCCTACAACCGGAAGAAACACATTGAAGTTAGCTTCAAATTTGCCGAAGGCCTTGTAGGCCAGGCCGCTGCTGAAATGGATACTGTGCTTAGAACAGAAATACCGGAGGATTACATTACTATTACCTCTGGAATACTAGGAGACCGGCGCCCCACAGCCATTCTTATTGTTCCCTTAATCACTCAGGAAAAGGTGTATGGAGTATTGGAGTTTGCAGGCTTAAAAGAGTTCAATGCCAGTATGGTTAAGTTTGTAGAAGAGCTGAGTGTAATTCTGGCCCGAACGGTATTTAACATTAAAGTCAATGAACGGACCAGACAACTGCTTTCAGAGTCACAGACCATGAGTTCCGAACTGCAGGAGAAACAGGAGATCCTCAGGCAGAATGCGGAAGAAATGCAGGCGACTCAAGAGGAGCTTCAAAAATCCAACACCAAACTGGAAGAGCAAATTGAGGAGGTAAATCGTACTCAAAAGAGAATGCAGCTGTTGCTTGAAAATGCTTCGGAAGTTATTACAATATACGAAGAAGACGAAACAGTTCGCTACATCAGTCCATCCGTCGAACCCATTTTAGGTTACACTCAGAAAGAAATGATGGGTAAAAGTGATCTTGACAAAGTGGGAGATGAGTTTAAAGATACTTTTCATAAAATGTTTTCTAAGCTTAAGGAGAATCCCGATGAGCAAGTCACCATTCAGTATGAGTATAAAACGAAAGAAGGAGATTTTATTTGGATCGAATCCACTGGAACTAACTTCATGTCAAACCCCGCAATACATGGATTGATAGTGAACTCAACGGATATTACTGAGCGCAGAAGAGCCGAGCAGGAACAGCGCATGAGAAGTAAAATGCAGGCACTTTCCGAAAACTCGCCTGACCTAATCACAAGACTGGAGGACAAGTCAATCTCGTATATCAATCCTGTGATCGAAGACTATACCGGAAACGCGCCTGATTCATACTTGAATCAAAGTTTTGATGCTTTAGACTTAAATAAAACGATTCTTGACAGATGGCTGGAGATTGTAGAAGAAGTAAACGCAAATAGTGCAAAGGTGTCAACAGAAATGGATTTCCCCTCCGAAATGGGAGATCGGGTGATGCAAGTAAATGCAATTCCAGAATTCGACGAACAAGAAACCCTTGAATCAGTGCTGGTAGTTTCTCATGACATCACAGATCGTAAGATCATTGAACTTGAGATTCAAAACAAAAACAAGAAGATCGCGGATAGTATCAACTATGCTAAACGTATTCAAAATGCTATTCTACCTAATAACAATGTGATCAACAGGGTTCTGCCTGATTCTTTTATTCTATACAAACCCAAGGATGTGGTAAGTGGCGATTTCCCTTGGTATGTACAAATGGGAGATGATATATTTATGGCGGCGGTTGATTGCACTGGTCATGGTGTGCCGGGTGCACTACTATCTCTAATTGGATATTTCTTATTGAATGATATTGTACGCAGTCGAAAAATATCGGACCCTGGCCTGATACTTGATCAATTGGATGAAGGTGTTACCACCACTCTCCGCCAAGATCAAGATGATTCGAAGACAAAGGATGGGATGGATATTGCGCTATGTAAAATAAACGCGGATAAACGAACTATCGAATATGCGGGTGCACATAGACCTTTATATATGATGAAAAAAGGAGAAATGGAGGAGGTAAAGGGCAACAAGTTTGCTATTGGTGGTGGTATCTATAAGAATCAAACTAATTTCACTACGTACTCAACTAAGTTAAGTAAAGGCGATTCCATTTATTTCTGCTCAGATGGCTTTCCAGATCAGTTTGGAGGTCCCGATAATCGTAAATTCGGCCCCAAAAGAACACGTGAATTAATTCAAGAAATACATGAAAAATCTATGGGAGAGGCCTACCAGATATTCGATAAAGAATGGGAAGGATGGAAAGCAGATGAAAAACAAACTGATGACGTTTTATTAATAGGTATAAAATTTTAGACATAGTGATTAAATGTGTATTTTGGAGGTAACATCAAGTTTTATCATACCTCAATACATCTCAAAGAGTATTTAATAATAATATAAAGAGACTTATGCAGTATATTTTTGATTTGCACAAAACCTTATTGGATCACAATCTGATACTGGTTTATGAAGGCGAATTCACGCAAGAAATCACGAAATCCATATTAGCGATGGCCGAACGAAATATGGATTCATCTGGTGAAGAATCAACAGTCAAAAGAAAGGTATTCAATGTAATGGTAGAATGCCTTCAAAACATAGTTAAGCATGCAGGAGATGTTCAAAATAAAAATGCAGCCATATTTATAATGGGCAAACATGAAAATGAATATGTCATTGTTTCAGGCAACCCAATTGAAAGCGCAGATGCTGATAAGTTGCGGGGTAAACTAGAACAGATCAACAGCCTTGATAAGGACGGACTTAAGGGTCTTTATAAAGAGATCATCAGAAATACCGAAATCTCCGATAAAGGAGGTGCGGGCCTGGGCTTTGTAGATATGGCGAGGAAATCTGGAAACCCTTTAGGTTACGATTTCATTGATTCTGAAGATGGGACATTTTTCTTCTGTCTAAAAGCCTCCATATCAAGAATATAGTAAAACTGAACATCCCACTTTTAAAAATAAGACTATAATGGATATACTAAATCTAGAAGGAACCGAAGACACCCCAAAAATAATTCTGGATAAAGGGAACGGTATTTTCGAAATCTCTGGAAGATCCCTTCCTGAAGATTCAGCAGAATTCTATCAACCCGTTTTGGATTGGATAGAGGAATATGCTGGTGGCGCAAATCCTTCGACGGAGTTTGTATTTAAGCTTGAATATTTTAATACTGCTTCTTCGAAGCTAATACTTGATGTTTTATCCGCATTAGAAGATATTGACGGAACCACTATTATGTGGTACTTCCATGAGGATGATGAGGACATGGAAGAAGCAGGAGAAGAGTTTTCAGAACTTGTTGAGATACCCTTCGAATTTAAAACTTATTGAGAGTTATACATCATTTTTTTAACTAATGGGTTCATAAAGCCCTTAATAACGCATGAGTGAGGAAATCCTTAAGGCACTGACTCAACTTTTTGCCATCATTACAAAACAGGATGGTGGTGTTACAGAGAAAGAAAGGCAATTTGTTATTAGTTTCTTTAAACAGGAGCTTGACCAAGAAACTGTAAACGAATACCTTGAATTATATGATAAGTATTCTGGTTATTCTTCTGAAACAACGGAAGAAAAAAAACCAGTCACTAAACGAAAACTGACTTCAGTCCGTGACTCGGTTAAGACACTCGCTTTATGTAAGAAAATTAATAAAACCCTTACCCAAAAACAGAAGGTTGTTGTATTGATTAAAATATTGGAATTGGTTGGTTCCGATAAAAATTTCACTCCTCAAAGGATGGAAATAATCGATACAATAAGTACGGTATTTAATATTGTAAAAGATGAGTATAAGCTAATCGAAAGCTTCGTTATTCAAGATAAAGCTTACGACCTTGATTTCGCGGATGTTTTAATTGTAACCGCTCAAGAAGAATCAAATCATGAAAATTCTAAGCACTATAAAAGTGATATAAATGGCAACCTCATTTTCTTGAAAGTGAATAGTGTAGATATGTACTTTACCAAGTACATAGGGGAAGACAATATCGTTTTGAACACCTTTATCATGATTCCAAACAGGGTTTACCTGTTTTCGCATGGGAGCACTGTAAAAACACCTCTTGGGTCGGCCATCTACTACAGCGATCTAATTACTATATTTAATGAAGAGCTCCGAACTACTAAGTTGTCTTTCAACGCTCACATTGAGGAGTTTCGTTTTCCCAATGGTGCACTAGGGCTGAGAGACGTAAAGATTTCCGAAGGCCCGGGGAAACTCATTGGTATAATGGGAGCAAGTGGAGCAGGTAAAACGACACTTCTTAATGTTCTTGCCGGTATCGAAACGCCCACAAAAGGAAGCATCAAGATTAATGGATTCGATACCAATCTTGAAAAAGATAATATCCATGGAGTTATAGGATATGTTGCTCAGGACGACTTGTTAATTGAAGAACTAACTGTTTACCAAAACCTCTACTACAACGCCAAGCTATGTTTTGCGGACTTTTCAGAAGAAGAGTTGGATAAGCGTGTCATGGATGTTCTGGAAAGCCTTGGTCTCGATCAAAGAAAAGGCCTAAAGGTGGGAAGCGTTTTAGACAAAACCATAAGTGGAGGGCAACGAAAGCGTTTAAACATTGCTCTTGAGCTAATTCGGGAACCTGCCGTCATGTTTGTAGATGAACCCACTTCAGGTTTATCATCCCGTGATTCTGAAAATGTAATTGATCTACTCAAAGAGCTATCCTTAAAAGGTAAGCTAATTTTTGTAGTCATTCATCAACCATCCTCCGACATTTATAAGATGTTCGACAAGATGTATATTATGGACACCGGAGGTTTTCCCGTTTATTATGGTAATCCTGTTGAGGCAGTAACGTATTTCAAAAGAGCTACCAATCAGGTGGATAGTGAAAGGGGTCAATGTGAGACTTGTGGTAACGTTAATCCGGAGCAGATATTCAACATTATAGAAGCGAAAGTAGTAGATGAATATGGCCAACTCACCAGCAAAAGAAAGGTAAATCCAAAAGGTTGGAATGAGAGCTTTACCGAGAATTTCAATATTGAAGAAGTCCCTCATATTAATGAGGAGCCTCCGCAATCATTGGATATACCTAATAAAGTAAGGCAATCACTGATTTTTATTACTCGAGATCTTATCTCTAAAATAAGTAATAAGCAATATCTTCTCATTAACTTATTAGAAGCCCCACTTCTAGCTTTGATCCTTGCATTTATAATCAGGTACAAAAGTTCGCCCTACGACGACGAGTATATTTTCAGATTCAATGAAAATATACCCGCCTTCATGCTTATGAGTATTATAGTCGCGCTTTTTATGGGCCTTACTGTAAGTGCAGAAGAGATAATTAGGGATCGAAAAATCCTTAAAAGAGAAAGCTTTCTTAACCTCAGTTGGAACTCCTACCTAATCTCCAAGTTGTGTATCCTGTTTTTGTTGTCAGCCGTTCAAACCCTATCTTTTGTGATAGTGGGTCACCTCATTTTAGAGATACGAGAAATGACTTTTGCCTTCTGGCTTGTTTTGTTTACATGCTCTTGCCTTGCCAACGTTCTAGGGCTTAATATTTCCAGTGCTTTCAATAGTGCAGTTACGGTATATGTTATGATACCCCTCCTGCTCATACCTCAGATGATATTAAGTGGTTTGTTATTTAGTTTCGATAAGTTGAACAATGTACTTAGCACTAAGGGAAAAGTTCCTATCGTGGCTGATTTCATGGCATCTCGATGGGCCTATGAGGCTATGGCGGTGTATCAATTTAAAAACAACTCGTTTGAAGATCCATTTTTTAACTTCGATAAGTACGAATCTCAAGCCGATTTCAAGGCGGCCTATATAGCGGAAGAATTAAAAAGAAAACAGGAAAATGTTTCTAAAAACTACCAAAGCAGCGATCCTGAGCTCATTAGTAGTGCTTCATCTGATCTTGGTGTTGTAAAAAATGAAATTAGCAAGCTTGACTATAAAGACGGTTTAGAAAATTTTGATCTTCCTGCTCTTAGCGTAGAGACCTACTCGGCGGAAATCAATAATCAGTTATCAAACTACTTACAACAATTAAAAAAACACTACCAAGGTGTTTACAACAAAATTGTATCCGCCAAAGAGCAAAAAATGTTTCAGCTTGGAGAGGATGAATCTTACAACCTGAATGAACACAAAAACAAATACTTTAATGAAAGCCTGGCCGATCTGGTTCAAAATGTAACTGAAACCGATCGAATCATTGAGTTTAACGGCGAACTAATTCAACAGTACAATCCCATCTTCAATGACCCGGAGCCAAAGCATATTCTTGACTATCGCACTCATTTTTTTGCTCCACAGAAGTACTTCGCAGGTTCTTATTTCGGAACTTTTGGATTTAATATTATTGTGATTTGGCTGATGACCTTAGTACTTTATCTTACCTTATACTTTGAACTTCTTAGAAAAGGTTTGGAGGCCTTTGGCAAGATCAAATTTGGCAAGAAATAATGGCATTTATCTCTCTATAAAGCTGAAAGAAGAGATATGTTTGTTATAGATGTTCTTATTTATATTTTTGTTAAAATCATTTAATACTAGACATGAGGAATTTAACTTTTGCGGTTGCGTTAGCCTTATTAGCTGCATGTGGTTCTGGTAATAAACAGGATGAGCAAGCATTCCTGGAATCATTAGATTCTACTGCGGTTGAAGGACCTGAAATCTCCGAGGAGGTAATAAGCAGCGTACTACAACAAATACCATCTCCCCTAGAGATTTCTGTATTACTGAAGGAGTCAGGAACTAAGTATGACAAGCAATTACTTAATAGCCCTGATAATATTTCTAAATACAATAGTAACTACCATAAAGCCCTTAATCTAGGTATTTATGGAACGGACTTAGGCTACACTAACATTTATGAGCAAAATCAGGATGGTCTGGATTATATGGGCTCCATCAAAGATTTGGCGGATGGCTTAAGCATAGGACAATTCTTTGATATAGAAACCATAGGCAGGTTGGCCACAAATAGTAAGAACCTTGACTCATTGTTGTTAATAACTACCCAAAATTTTAATAGCATTAACCAATATTTACAAGAGCAAGGTAGGGCGAATCTGAGTGTTCTGCTTCTGGCCGGAGGTTGGTTAGAGGCTATGCACATTACTTGTCAGGTTGCGGCATCAGATCCAAATAATAAAGAGCTTCAGGAAACCATCGGATCACAAAAGATAATTCTTGAAAATATTGTATTGCTACTATCATTCTATCAGCAAGTAGATCAAAATATGGCATCACTTTTGAAAGACATGCAAGAGTTGCAGGCAGAATATGAGACAATAGAGATTGTAACTACTTATGAAGAATCTACATTCGAAATTGTTGACGGAGTAATGGTGATCAAAGATAATAGTTCGAGTGAGATAAAGATCACCGATCAGAATATTGTAAACATCAAAAATCTGATTGGATCTATTAGAAGTAAAGTAATAAGCTAGAAGAAAAGATTTAATAATATGAAAAAAATAATTTATTCGATATTGATAGTTGGATTTTTAATGGCCACCGTGCTACCTTCCAACGCTCAATGCGATTCAGAGCCCTATACCTCTGGTTGTATTCCTAAGCTTGCATCAGGCTTTAACTTCCTAAAAAGCTACAAAATAGACGGTCAGGGGGGAAGTAAAACCAAAGTGGAGTATTCTTATGTATTTACAAAAGGCACGCAGTATATGATTAATGTATGCGCTACGGGCGAAAGCACCGACGGTATCGTGGTTTCCCTTTTTGATAGCAATAGAAACAAAGTAGTTAGTAGTAAGGTAAACGATCAATACATCTCAGCCATTGCATATCCGTGCAATACTACAGGTATATATTACATCCAATATACCTTTGATGAAAGTACTCAATTCTGTGGTGGAAGTGCATTAGGTTTCAAAAGATAAGACAAAGACAACTCAATAAAAGCAGGCTTCTTTCACCCGGAGCCTGCTTTTTTATTTCCCAAAATGACACAGAAAAGTCTCAATTTTAGATTTGAAGCACGTTATTTTCAGGAAGGCGAACTCAACGAAAATACTCGAAAAGTATTTTTTGTCTTACATGGGCATGGTCAGCAGGCAAAGTACTTTATAAAGAAATTTCACCCCTTGTTCGAAGAAGGTCATTGTGTCATAGCACCGGAGGGTCTTTCCAGGTATTATCTCGAGGGATATACCGGTAGGGTCGGAGCTACCTGGATGACCAAAGAAGACCGGCTCACTGATATCAAAAACTACATCACCTATCTCAACCGTATTTATTCCTCAGTTGTAGAAAACGTCGACCAACCCGATATTTATATTATTGGCTTTTCACAAGGTGCTGCTACTGCTTCAAGATGGGTCGCTGACAGTCAAATGAAATTTCATAACCTAATTCTCTGGGCGGGTATCTTTCCACCTGATATGGACTTCGAAAAAGCCGGCAAGAAGTTTATGGGTAAAACCTTCACTTTTGTCTATGGTACACGAGACCCATTTCTTAGTGATAAGAAATTTACTGAAATGCAAAGTCTATCTGATCAATTAAGTGTAAAGCCCCGTATTATACAGTTTGACGGTGATCATGACATTAACAAAAACGCACTGATACAAGCCGTTAGCCTTTCTTGACCATTGTAGCACTCGCTTGTGCCGTCGGAAGAACTATCATATCACTAATATTTACATGGTCAGGTAGACTGATAGTAAATAGAATTATATCCGCAATGTCCTGTGCTTTCAATGGCGTAAAGCCTTTGTAAACTGTCGCCGCTTTTTCTTCGTCACCCTTGAACCTTACTTTTGAAAACTCAGTCTCCACTAATCCTGGATTTATGGCAGAGACCTTTATCCCATACTGATTCAAGTCTAAACGCATACCATTATTAATGGCATCGACAGCGTGTTTAGAAGCACAATAAACATTTCCATTTGGGTATACTTCCTTACCGGCAATCGAACCAATGTTTATAATATGTCCTGATTTCCTTTGTGTCATACCAGGTATAATCGCCTTAGATACATAAAGCAAACCCTTTACATTGATATCTATCATGGCATCCCAATCATCAACTGATCCGCTTTCAACAGGCGCTAGGCCATGCGCATTGCCAGCATTGTTTACCAGTACGTCTACTCCTTTCCAATCTTTTGGTAAGCAGTCAATGAGTTCCTCTACCTTTTGCCGGTCTCTTACATCAAAAACCAACGGATAGACCTTAGCTGCATATTCAGAAAAAAACTTATCAAGAAGGCCCTTCCGCCTACCACAAATTATGACCTTATAATCATTTTTGATCAGAGTTCGGGCTGTGGCTAAACCGATGCCGGAAGTTGCTCCGGTAACTAAAGCAATTTTACTCATTATTGAAATAATAAATAGAGTGTGACCGTATTAGTATTCAATCGGTCTATACCTTCGCTTAATCCGTTTATATCCGAGCCTAACATGTTAGTCAAGCCCTTAGAAAATCTGATTTCAGGAGAGAACTTGAATAATGGATAATAGATATCAAGACCAAAGCCCAGCTCAGCCGAAAAATTAAATTCATTAATAGGGAGATTATCATCTCCTACAGCTTCTAAATCATTTTTCCCCGAAGCTTCAAAACCAGGTTTAACGCCTCCGACAAAATACATCCTATTATTACCTCTGCGCTCGGATTTATATTTAAAAACAACAGGGAACTCGACTACGGTAGTCTCTACAAGCTCTCTTGCCGTTGGTGTATCATCAAGAAAACGATATTCCAACTCATGTTCATAAAATGCAACTTTTGGTAAGACACGAAAATCCAGGAAATCAGCCAACTTGAGGTTCACTATAAAACCTAATGAAAACCCTGGTGACCATCTTGGCGATATTGAGTATATGTTATCCAAATCTCGGGAAACAAAACGATCTGAGTACTTAAGTTGGTATGTGCTGGTATGCAACCCAATCAGAAAACCATAACTAAGAAATCTATTGTCGTAGTTTGGATTATTCATTCCCACCTTTCTCTGACCAAAAACGGCAATCGATGAAATTGTTAGAACGATTAGCGTAAATACTACTTTTCTCCTAAATATATTGAACTTATGCCAAAGGTGAGAGGTATACATCTTGTGTTTTTAAATCCTACTCGCTCAAGTACCTTAACAAAATCGGATCCATCAGGAAATACCTGTACTGACTCCGGTAGGTAGGTATAAGCCGACTGATCCTTAGATACTAGCTTACCAATTTTAGGTAAAATCGCCTTAAAGTAAAAATTATAAATATTCTTGAAAGGAAACCTTGATGGTTTAGAGAACTCGATGATAACAGTTTTTCCACCTGGTTTTAAGACCCTAAACATATCGGCAAGGCCCTTTTCAAGATTAGCGAAATTACGTACACCAAAAGAAACGATTACAGAATCAAATTTATTATCCTCGAAGAGGAGCTTTTCAGAGTCTCCTAACTCTAACTGAACAACGTGATCTAGCTTCCTTTTCCTGAGCTTTTCTCTGCCCACCTCAAGCATACCTTCCGAGATGTCAACTCCAGTGACCTTTTCAGGATTTAATGCTAAAGATTCAATGGCAAAATCAGCGGTACCCGTCGCAATATCCAGAATATGTCTAGGATTATCTTGTTTAAGGAGTTTAATCGCTTTTTTTCTCCATCTTATGTCAATACCTAAGCTTAAAAAATGATTCAGAAAATCATATCTCTTACTTATATTATTGAACATTTCGGCAACCTGTTCTTTCTTGTCTGCCTTCTTCTCCTTGTAAGGAAGTACCTCCATGCTAAGCTTTTAATAAATTAAACCCGTAAATACACCAAGAGTTTTGAAAGCGTAAAGATGAAGTTAAGAAATAGGTATTCCTAAAAACCATCTATTCTTAGAAACACTATTTTCCGATAACCTTGAATTCGACCCTTCTGTTCAATTCGCGACCTTCACGCTCGTCATCATTACTGGCTAATGGTCTTTCTTCCCCATAACCAATTGACGTAATCCGACGCGCATCAATCCCTTTGTTAATTAAGTAATTCTTAACCGCGTTAGCTCTTCTTTGAGAAAGGCTCTTGTTATACGCTTTAGCTCCAATATTATCTGTATGGCCAGATATTTCTATAGTCATACCAGGATTTTGAGCGACCATGGCTTCAAGCTTATTTAGTTCCGTATAAGAATCATCTTTAAATGTAGCTTTATCGAAATCAAAATAAATATTACGAAGTATTTTGCGTGTACCCACCTGTAAGGGGCGAAGTGTCACTTTCCTTGATATATCTTGTCCTTTTGACGTAGCTGCCGGTACTGATATGTCAACGTTTTGAAAAACGTAACCTGACTTTTCTACAGACAGATTGTATTCCATGCTCTCCGGTATCGTTACTGTAAATACGTAGACACCTGTTCCTTTCGTGGACTTCCCAGCCATACGTCCATCAGCTTTGTTAGACAAGCTAATTTTAGCGTCTATATTTGCCCCCTTGTCATCTACAACAGTCACAGTGAGTGTAACTGGCTGTAAATCGCTCGTGGCATCTACCTCTACTTTTTCAGGATCGGTCGTATCTGGGGTTTCGGCGTCCGTTTTTTCATCATCTAGCCCTTTTGAAGCTAGAGTTTCTCCTGCTTCATCATCTCGAAGAACACTCACTTGATAAATATCTGTAAATCCCTGACCATCTTCCCGCACTGAAGCATAGTAGCCTCGCTTGCCATCCTTTGTACTAACAAAATATACGTCATCGTCTGGGGTATTGATTGGGAAACCAACATTTACGGGTTCTGTCCATTTACTCTCAGCACTGTCATACTCGGATTTAAAAATATCATATCCTCCCATACCCTTTCTTCCTTGGCTGCTGAAATACAACGTTTTACCATCGTAATCGATAAATGGCCCATCATCATCAAACTCCGTATTGATTATTGGTCCTAGATTCCTAGAACGTGTCCACTCACCATTATCATCCTTCGCACTGTAGTAGATATCAATACCCCCTTGCCCTCCTGGTCTATCTGAAGAAAAGAATAATATACTTCCGTCAGGAGAAATTGAAATCGAACTTTCCTTAAACCCTTCAGAATTGATATTCTCGCTCATCGATTGTGGGTAAGACCACGTTCCATCGTCCTTGCGATACGACTCATAGATATCTCCATTATTATCATCCTTATATAAAAATAACTGTTTACCATCGGCTGAAAGGGCCAGATTAGAATCATGGAACTCTGTATTGATTATTTCTCCTATGTTTTGTGCTGGCGACCAAACGCCATTTTTCTTTTCTGTATAAAAAATATCCTCGTAAGGTTTATTATCAGAAAAAACGTTTTCGTTTAGGTTGCCATCCCGTCGCCGGGTTGTGAAGATCATAAGAGTCTCATCCTCGTTCACTACAGGAGCAAAATCGTCAAACTCCGAGTTAATGGCCCCGCCTACATTTACAATTGAAAAATTAGCAGGATTAGCAACATACTCTATTGCGTTATTGCACTCGTAAATTCTGCGCTCAACATCTGGCAACTCAGTCCGATCACGGCCTCTATAGCCGTCCTTTTCTGTTAACTTTGACTTGTACCTATTGTAATAGGCTAGAGCTTTATCAAACTCCATTCCGTATTGATAACTTCTACCAATCCAATAGGTAATATCAAACCTATATTCTGGATCCAGTTCCAGTACTTTTAAGAAATAATTCACCGCCCTGTCCTTTCCAACCGTCTTCATATGGAAATCTCCTGCTCTATAGTTGGCAACTATGTTTTCGGGATCAGCTTCAACGGCTTGCACATATGTTTCCCTTGCTTGATCCATCGCCTGAGTTTCTTCCATGATTTGTTCCGCGATGAGTATCAACTGTTGTGCGAGCTCCCTGCCTCCTCCGTCTTGAGAGAATGAACTGGCTCTGATTGCTACAGAAAGAGCAACAGTAAATAAAATCCTATACCTTTTGTACATTTTCAAGATATTTGCAGTCGTACGTCTAAGTTTAAAAAATAGTAAGAGCCAACTTTACTCGAATCTATCAATACTTAACCTCAAGTAAAACTTTAAGCTAAAAAGTCTAATAACTGCGATTAACGAGCTAAATATAGGTATTGTTTTGGACTATCACAATTTGCACAACTGAAGAATGAACATAATAAAATCTGAATTTATTACTAGTAGTGCGAACATCGGTCAGTGTCCTAAACCCGAACTTCCGGAGTTCGCTTTTATCGGCCGATCTAATGTAGGCAAATCCTCACTCATCAATATGGTCACGGACCGTAAGTCTTTAGCAAAAGTATCTTCCAGGCCTGGTAAGACCCAATTGATCAACCATTTTATGATAAATGAAGGCTGGTATTTAGTTGATTTACCTGGATATGGTTGGGCCAAAGTATCCAAAACCGAAAAGGTAAAATGGGGAGTAATGATACATGATTATCTCTTAGAACGTGAAAACCTTGTGAACCTATTTGTGCTTTTGGACTCCCGACTTGAACCACAAAAAATTGATGTGGAATTCATTAATTGGTTAGGTCAAAAAGGAATTCCTTTTTCCATTGTTTTTACTAAAGCAGATAAACAGTCAAAGAACAAAACGGAATCCAATATCGCCAGATATCGTAAATTTCTCAAAAAGTATTGGGAAGAACTCCCCCCTATTTTTACTACTTCGTCCTTCAAAAAGGAAGGCAAAGAAACTTTACTAAATTTTATAGGTGGGCTTTTATCTAGTTCATGATTATTCTAGTTTTGGATGTTACTTGATTAAATTTTTTATGAAATACAGCGATATCGCCTCAGTTTCTGGTAGAGGCGGACTCTTCAAAATCGTAAAACCCACACGAACTGGAGTAATACTGGAATCTTTAGATGCAACCAAGAAAAAGTTGATAGCGGGTGCTACACAGCGTGTTTCCGTTCTTAGCGATATTAGTATTTATACCACTAACCAGGAAGGATCTACACCGTTGGATAAGGTATTCAAAAAAATATTCAAAGAATTTGAGGGCGACATGGGTGTAACATCCAATTCCGATGCAGACGAGTTAAAATCGTTTTTAAAACATATACTTCCGGAATATGACCAAGAAAGGGTTTACGTAAGTGATATTAAAAAGCTTGTAACGTGGTACAATCATATTTATGAAAATGTACCGAAGCTTTTAAAGGAGCAACCTAAGGAAGATGGCCAGAAAGAACCAAAAAAGTGATTAAATTAAGTATTGCGTATTATCTTGACCACAAGATATCTCTATCAGGTCTCAGAATTACTTGTATTACATCAACATAAAAGAAAAGAAACAAGAGGAAAGTTCCTATGGTAATCAATAATAGGACTCCGCCTTTTCCACCATTTGCCTTGATCCAATAAACAACGGAACACGCTGGTGAAACTCATTAGGTTGGATTTCCAGAACGCGTTCTTTCCCAGTTGAAGCACGGCCTCCTGCTTGTTCTATTATAAACGCCAAAGCATTACATTCATACAATAGGCGAAGCTTACCGTTTGGATCCTTGTCTGTGGGAGGATATATGTATATTCCACCTTTAAGAAGGTTTCTATGAAAATCTGCAACCAAGGAACCTATATATCTAGCTGAGTAATTACTCTTTCTGCAGTGGTTTAAATATTCTTTAACCTCGTTGGAAAAACTATCGTATGAACCTTCATTTATAGAATATATTTTACCCTCATCAGGTATAATCATATCAGGATGAGAAAGAAAATATTCTCCCAAAGACGGCTCATATGTAAACCCGTTTACGCCATGACCTGTGGTATAAACTAGCATAGTGGATGAACCGTATAACAGGTAACCTGCTGCTACCTGTTCTATACCCTTTTGTAGAGCGTCTTCTTTCTTAATAGGCATTCCTACGGGGGTAGTTCTTCGGTAAACTGAGAATATCGTACCAATTGAAACATTTACATCAATGTTTGAAGAACCGTCCAAGGGATCAATGGCTATTACGTACCTACCGTCATTTTCAAGATCAGTAATATCCTCGTCCTCTTCCGAAACTATTGCACAGGCTTCCCCTCCTTTAGTCAGTGCCCTGATAAAACGTATATTGGCGAGTATGTCCAGTTTTTGTTGATCCTCACCTTGCACATTCTGCGTACCAATCCCACCCACAATATTGATTAATCCCGCCTTATTAATTTCTCGGTTAACCACCTTACCGGCCAAAGCAATATCTCTCAATAACTGTGATAACTCACCTGTTGCATACTGAAACTCGTCCTGTTTATTCTTAATAAATCGGTCTAAAGTGGTACCTATAGGTAATGCAATCCGTGAATCTTCCATAAACCAAGATGAGCTTTTAGATGAAAAATATTAAACGCTAATTTGTCGCAAAAATAAAGATCATTCAAACGTTTACAAGACATGAAAGTGTTCAAATTTGGTGGGGCTTCTTTAAAGAATTCAGAAGCGGTTGAGAACATGGCTAGTATTATTGAAGAGTACGCCGGGGAGTCCTTAATTATTGTGGTTTCCGCCATGGCTAAAAACACAAATTTGTTGGAATACATAGTAAGAAAAAAACTGCAATCAGCAGACTATCAAACCCTTTTTGACGAATTCGAGAACTTCCATAGCCAAATGACCAACGATTTATTTAAAGCAAATGCCGGTGTTAAGGACAAAATCCGCACCATGCTCATCGAACTTAAAAGTAAAATCGAGCAAGATTTAGAGCCAAGTAAACTTTACGACAATGTTGTCGTCTATGGTGAATTGCTGTCCTCGATGATTGTAGCTGAATTTGTTAATGCCTCTTGGGTTGATGCGCGAGACTATATTAAAACAGATGAACATCATCAAAACGCGAATATAAATTGGGATAAAACACAAAAATTAATTGTATCAGACTTGAAGCAAACGAATGGAATTGTGGTCACACAAGGTTTCATTGGAAGTACGGACAATGGTGAAAGCACGACACTTGGCCGTGAAGGTTCAGATTTTACTGCGGCTATATTTGCGACATGTTTGGAGGTCGATTCGGTTACGGTTTGGAAGGATGTGCCAGGAATACTTAACGGTGATCCAAAAAAAATTAGTAATACTGAAAAATTTGATGAATTACCTTATAAAGAAGCCGCTGAGATGACATATTACGGCGCATCCGTAATTCACCCAAAAACTATCAAACCTTTAGCAAATCAAAATATACCGCTGTACGTCAAAAGCTTTTCTGATCCCGCAGCATCGGGTACAATTATACACGATTGCAGTTTTAAACCTCTACCCACTATTATCATCAAAGACAATCAGTGTTTAATCTCATTCAAAGTAATTGACTACTCTTTTATTAATGAGCACAACCTAAGTGTTATATTTCGAGAACTAGCTACAGCAGATATTCAGATCAGTATGATGCAAAACTCCGCTGTATCATTCTCCATTGTGGTTGATAATAATCTGACTAAAGTGGAGGCTTTAGTCGGAAGACTTAAAAGTGACTTCCAAATTCGATACAATACCGGGCTCCATTTATTAACTATTAAAAACTACACCAATAAATTGATTCAGAAATATCAAAAAGGGAACCGCATACTGCTTGAGCAGACTTCACGAAACAATTACCGATCGTTAATGGCCAAATTAGATTAAATGACTATTGCAAAAATTGATTACACTTCGCTCGATAATTTCAAAAACTTCCTGAAAACCACGCTCTCCTCCAAAATAAGGGTCTGGTACATCCGCCCCAGGAAAATGAGGATCAAAATCCCTCAACAAAAAGATCTTATCTTCATGTTCAAAGAAGCCACCCACTCTTTTCATGTTTTCAAGATTGGATTTATCCATAGCCAGCAAATAATCAAAATCTTTAAAGTCATGAGGTTCTAACTGCCTTGCTTTATGATAAAGTTTAATACCATTATTTTGAGCATTTTTTCTGGTCCTGGGGTCAGGTTGCTCCCCAATGTGGTATCTACTTGTCCCGCAGGAATCTACTTGAACTGATAAATTTTCACTTTTGGCGAGACGATAATTCAGTATCCCTTCAGCCAAAGGTGACCTACAAATATTACCCAAGCACACGAACAAAACTCTTTTCATTATCTTAGAATTTAATCAAAAAGTCCAGTGCAAATAAAAAAATTAGATTACTTGGTTACAAATCTGTTGATTACGGTATTACTTTATACGTAGCACTTTTTACTCACCTGTTTAGTATGGTTAGTTAAGCCGTCTTTTACGCAAAGGCGGCTTTTCTTTTATATTTTTGAAGAAAAACCAAACCATGGAATTCATCAAGTTAACCAAGAATAAAGAACCTTTTATTGCGCTTATCGAACTTAACAGGCCCAAAGAGTTAAACGCTCTGAACCTCCAGCTTATGAGCGAACTTAGAGATACTCTAAAAGAGCTAGAAGAAGACGATACTGTACGTGTTATTATCTTAACCGGAAATGAACGTGCATTTGCTGCGGGTGCCGACATTAAGCAAATGGCGGACAAAACAGCTATCGACATGTTAAAGATCGATCAGTTTAGTACTTGGGATCAAATAAGAAAGACCAAAAAGCCATTGATAGCTGCGGTATCAGGTTTTGCCTTAGGTGGTGGTTGTGAGTTAGCTATGATATGTGATATGATTGTAGCATCGGAGTCAGCCAAATTCGGACAGCCCGAAATAAAAATTGGAGTCATGCCAGGCGCAGGAGGCACCCAAAGACTAACAAAAGCGGTGGGCAAGGCAAAAGCAATGGAATTAGTACTAACCGGAAGATTCATTTCCGCTGTAGAAGCGCTAAAATACGGGTTGGTAAACAAGGTAGTACCGGTGGAAATGTACATGTACGAGACCATGTCTCTTGCCAAAGAGATTGCGTCAATGTCTCCGGTTGCGGCACAACTAGCTAAAGAAGCGGTAAACCGCTCCTTTGAGACGCACCTTCATGAAGGACTCTATTTCGAACGTAAGAACTTCTATATGACTTTTGCTTCTGAAGATCAAAGTGAAGGTATGAGTGCGTTTATTGAAAAGAGAACACCCCATTATCAAGGTAAATAAATAAAAAAAGTAATTCCGGCTTACATTTTTTACTTTTAGGGTATAAAAACCAAAACTTAACTGTACATGAAAAGAATTTTATACCTCCTAATTATCTCTGCTGTTACATACGGCACTACCTCTGCACAAGACCTGGAGGATTTTGTTTCCAAGTATACAGATGATAATGGTAGTGGCTACTTGCAACCTCTTTCAGATGTGTTTGGTGCTAATATGAACAGCGGTTGGTTTAGACATGCGAAAGTAAATAAAAAGAAATTCCAGTTTTATATAGGGCTCGTAACTACAGGGGCTCTAATTAAAGACGAGCAACAAACGTTTGAGGCCAACTCCATCTACGGCGGAACAGTTACGGCACCGACGATATTTGGTTCTACAGAAGCTGCGGTTAATGAAGGGCCTAACGGCCTAGAAGAGAATTTTCCCGGAGGTGTCGACTATGGTCTTTTGCCATTAGCTGTTCCACAAGTAAGTGTGGGGGGACTCTTTGGTACTGAATTATCTGTTAGATGGTTTTCTATAGACATCGGTGATGACATAGGGCAATTAGATGTAATAGGTTGGGGAATCCGACATTCAATTTCGCAATACTTTAAATTAATGCCGGTAGATATTTCTTTAGCTTTTTACAATCAATCATTCGAACTGGGTGAGTTTGTAGATGCAAATGCCCGCATAATCATGGCACAGGCCGGGAAACGAGTGGCTTTAGTAGATTTTTACGGAGCCGTCGGTTACGAATTCTCTACTATGGATATACAGTATGACGCAGAAGTAGCTGGAGAAGACCCTACAGAGATTCGTTTTGAATTAGAAGGTGAAAATTCTTTACGGTTTACAGCAGGCTTCATGCTCAACTTAGGGCCGTTTAAGCTAAATGCAGATTACAATATAGGAAATACCAATGTATTCAGTTTAGGCCTAGGGTTTGGTTTCGGCATTCCAAAACCAGGTGTTTTATAACAAAAAGTGTTAAAATTTAAAAATATGAAAAGATCAGTTTTATCGGTTGCGGTAGCTCTTTTGCTAATAGGTACTGCATGTACAGAAGAGAAGGACATAGATTTGGTGGCTGCTTTGTCTAACGACTATGAGTTTGAGTTGAATACCACAGGAACAGGAGACTTTAACGTGGAAGATGTGGTTACGGATAATGATTTGCAAGATATATTAAATGATCTTGATGGCGATCTGTTAGCTGGATTTAAGAAAGTAAGTATTGAGGAAATTGAGGTAGAGATTATTGATAACCAATCAAGCGCTACTTCTGTAGAAATTGGCGTCGTTGAATTTTCATTGGACGGCCAAAGTTTTATACCACTTTTATCAAATCAATCCTTTGACATTGAAGATGGAGTCGTTTCGGTAACAGACCTTAATAGGGACGGAGTTATTGCCCTAAGAAATCGGCTAGCAGATTTACTTGATAACGGAAATATAAGCGAAATCACCGCTAGAGCGATTGGTTCAGTGAATGGTTCGGTCAATACTCGTCTTAGAGTGAGTCTTATTTCTTCGGTAGTTGGAACCCAAGTAGTTGAACTTCCTGATTTATAATAGAAGATTAAAATTAATGAGCACGTGTGGTGCTCATTAAATCGAAAAAAGCCTACCTAATCCGGGTGGGCTTTTTACTTTTACACCCTATGGGTCGCTTGTTATACCAACTTTCACTTTGGTTCTACTACCTATCCATTCGTCTGGCAGCACCTTTCAATGAAAAGGCCCTATTATTTCTTAAGGGAAGAAAAAACTTATTCGAAAGGCTGAGCAATGACTTTCGGACAGATGGGTCACCCTTAGTTTGGGTACATTGTGCCTCTTTGGGGGAATTCGAACAAGGACGGCCCATTGTGGAACGGCTAAAGCAGTATTACCCCGATTTCAAAATCCTCTTAACCTTTTTTTCGCCCTCGGGATATGAGGTTCGCAAAAACTATGATAAGGCGGACTATGTTTACTACCTGCCACTGGACAGCCCTAAAAGTGCTCTTAGATTCATTGAAATTACCAAACCTAGTTTGGCTATTTTTATAAAGTACGAATTCTGGCATAACTATCTCAAGTTCTTATCTGAGAGACATATTCCTGTAATATCAGTATCTAGTATTTTTAGAAACAATCAGATCTTTTTTAAAAGTTATGGGGCCTTTCAACGAAGCACATTGCGGCTGATAGATCATTTTTTTGTTCAAAACGAAAAAAGTAAATCGCTTCTCAATCAGATTAATATTAACTCCGTTACGGTAAGCGGCGATACACGATTTGATCGAGTATTTTCTACTTGCCAAGATGCCAGTGCTATTAAGGATATTGAAAAATTTATTGGTTCTTCAAAAGTTATGGTGATTGGTAGCAGTTGGCCGGAGGATATGGAAATTCTACTTCCTTTTATCCAGAAAAACCCGCTAAAATTTATTATTGCTCCCCATGAAATTAACCGCAAGGAGATCAGTACCCTTGTTGAGAGATTGAATGTTTCAAGTGCGCGATACTCAGATGGGCCATTTCGATGGGTCGAAAAACAGGTATTGATTATTGACAACATTGGTCTATTATCGCAATTGTACCAATATGGTGACTATGCCTATATCGGTGGAGCATTCGGCAAAGGCCTTCATAATATATTGGAAGCTGCCGCCTTTGGTTTACCCATTTTCTTTGGAAATAAAAACTATAAAAAATTTGATGAGGCCTTTCGTCTAGCTGAATTAGGAGGAGCTTTTCCAATCGACAGTTATAAAGCTTTACAAGAGCAATTTGACAAATTAGACTCATCAGCTGGAGATATTTCAGGGAATTTTGTGAGAGAAAACCTTGGTGCCACCGACTCGATTATGAAATTCATTAACACGCGGTTAGGTCAGTGAAGGGCATTGTATCTAAATCGACAGGCTCATGGTACATTGTTATAGTTAATAACAATGAAAGTTATAGATGCCGAGTCAGAGGCAAATTAAGAATAAAAGGACTGAAAACGACAAATCCTATTGCCGTCGGTGACGAAGTTTTGGTATCAGTAGAAAATGAGAGTCAAAAATTGGGAATCATTGAGGAGCTGTTGCCGAGGAGAAACTACATTATACGCAAAGCAATTAAAAGGGCCAGCCACGCTCATATCATAGCAGCAAACATTGATCTGGCGTTATTGGTCGTAACAGAAGTACATCCAAAGACCTCCTTAGGGTTTATTGATCGATTTCTGGTAACTGCTGAATCATTTAGAATTCCACAAGCGCTAGTCTTTAACAAAAGAGATCTACTCAACGAAGAACATTTGTACATAGAGAAGCAGAAAATACAGATATACAAGAAACTAAATGTGCGATGTATCGAAACGTCAGCTTTAAATAGAGCGGGTATTGGAGATCTTAAGAATCTACTTGAAGGACAAACCACTTTGATCTCGGGCCATTCCGGAGTTGGAAAATCGAGTCTTATAAACTTGATCTCTACCGATATAGATCAGAAAACCAATGAGATATCCGATTTCGCCAATAAAGGTGTTCACACCACTACCAATGCTGAAATGTTCAGATTAAATGATCATAGCTTTATCATTGATACCCCCGGCATTAAGGAACTCGGTCTTATCGATATGAAAAGGCAGGAGATCTCTGACTATTTTCCCGAAATGCGAGAAATAAGCCATGGCTGCAAGTTTCACAATTGCCTTCATCTGAATGAACCAGGATGCACTGTGAAAATTGCTCTTGAAGAGGGTCAAATAGCCGAATCAAGATATCACAACTATGTAAGCATGTTAGAGGGTCGGGATAATCGTAGGTAAGCTATTCTCTCCAAAAGTAGGAATTCTTCAGAACCGACCCCTTAAGCACATATCCATATTTGGTTAGGAATTCTATCAAATAGCGCTCGGGATCCAATTCAATTATGATTAATTTGGGTTTAAAAAGATTTAAATCTATGGATTGGATCACACTCCAGTCATGATTTTCAACATCAATGGATAGAAAATCAAATTCCTCGGGACAATCAGCCTTTTTCAAAATGGAATTGAGGCTTTGGGGTTGAATCAATTCTTTTTTAACAATTTTTTGTCCTTGACTTAAGAAACTCTCCAGATTCTGCCTGTTTACTGTTGACAAAACATCGTTAGTTAAATGGTAATATAACAGCTGCTCTTGACTGTTGGATACTAGACTAAAAATAGCCTTATCCCGTGGTCTATACCATTTGTACTTCTTTATTAATTCACGATTCGCATCTATACAAATACCTCTCCAACCCAGCCTGTAAAAAGAATAGCTGTTAGACAAATGAATAGGGTGGTTACAGCCCACATCTACATAAAACCCATTGTCAGTAATTGATTTCTTCAACAGCGAACTCATAATCATATCTTCGCCGGTAAATGAATATGAAATGCGCCTACTCCTGCCGCTTGTAAGTTTTGAGATGGATAAAATCATTAGCCATGATGTACGTATTACAGAGAGGGGGTTCCACGACAGGAATTGAACCGGAGACACGCGTAACTCCTTAATAACCGTCCCAAAAAGACCAAAAAGCGCTCGGGAATGGACCTTTTGATAAAGTTGAATATTAAGCCATTTCCTAATCATTTGTTTATTGATAACAAGGTCAAATACTTAAAGGCAGTTCTAAAATTAAAATGTCTTAATGCCATCAACAGCTCATAAATAGTTCTCCGTCTGAAGGCCTTTAACTCGTCTTCTGTTTTAGTCAATGAAAAGATCTTTTTAATTACATTATAAGTAGTCTTGACATCAGCACTTCGAAATTTAAATTGACCACTTGATTTAGAGCTCGCTACAAGTCTCTTTTTTACCAAAACCTCATCCGTATAACAATACTTGAATTTTCTCGAGGATCTGATCCAAAAATCAAAGTCTTCATAAGAAAGTTCTTCATCATAGCCCCCCAATTCATCCAGAACTTCCCGGGTAAACATCATTGTCGGAGAGCAAATGAAGTATCTCTTTACAAGGTCAACGAACAAATCCCCTTGGCTAACAGGATTCTTACTTTTACCATTTTCGTCGATTGGATAAAAGTAATTCAGATGATGACCCTGTTGGGATATGATGTCAGCATTTGTGAAATTTACACCGTATGTTTTTCCACGTCTAATGAGCTCATGAACACCTCTCTCAACCCGTGAAGGTAAAAGGATATCGTCAGCTGCTAAATCTATTACAAATTCACCTTCAGACAGCTCCAAAGCTTTATTAAATGCCTTGCAATTTCCCAGATTTTCGGATAATGAAATAAATTGAATTGCATCTGATAAACGAACCAGTTCGTTTATGACTATTTTGCTGTCGTCAGTACTGCCATCATCCACAACTATGAGTTGGATATTTTTATACGTCTGGTTTAAAGCTGATTCTAGGGCTTCTCGGACATATTTAGCCTGATTATAACAGAGACAAATAATAGTCACCAAGCTTTTATTTCCGAACGTCATTTCTTAATTCAAATTTTCAATTTAAGTACATACTTATCGCTTGCCTGAGCACCACAATTTTTTTTGAATTGAAACAGTCCTTGATTCAATTCCCCTCGATAAGATGAAATCCCCAAATCCATGTAGTCAAAACCATTCGTTTGACAGTACTCATAAATGCCTTTTAAAAGCATCACAACCGGACTGTAGTTTCTATAAGCTACATCATCCCCCACGTAAAAATTGTAGAGTATGTGTTCAGTCACCTTAATACTTACTGATGTCGCAATAAGTTTATTTGAGTCATAAACGCCAAAGAGAAAATAATGATCCGATAATGATTTGAACATGTTTTCCAAAGCAAGCAAAGTCATACTTACTGGATAGTTTTTTCTTATTCTGGTATCAGCAATTAATTCGTAGGAGTCCGGCAATAACCATGGCTCTAGTAATTGGAAATCGAATTTAGCTTCCTTGCATTTTCTAAGTTTTCTTCTTTCATCAGCTTCAATGATTTCCGTGTAACATTGTTTCTGAATCTTTATATGTTGGTTAGTTTCCTTGATTACTGATACAAAGCCTTTAGACAAAATCCCACTAAGTAGGTCCATACTCGACCCTTGATAAAAATTACCGGAGCACTTTAATTCGATTTCAAAAATTCCATTACGAGAGCACCATAGAGCCAAGGCATCTATGAATTTATCTAGAGCAGATAATCCTACGTTCGAAACCTCGAGACCTCCAAATGAAGAGTATATAGCGTTATTGAGCCTTGAACCTAGCATATATAAATTGCAACTAATAACTACCTCTCCATTCAGGAGCCAATTGAACCTTATCAGGTTTTTCGTTTCATTTTGAGCCAGGTATTTTTTTCGGTTGTACAATACAGCGCCATGGTACCCGTGTTTAAAGGGAAATCTTTCTACAGAAAAACCATCCAAGGTACTAATCTAATTTCGTTTTCACCTTATCCCATGGTTTTACCTGCCAGTGTACCATCCCGGTTGATAAATGATTACCAGCAATATCCATAATCTTTACTTCGCAAATTACAACTACACGATCGGAATTTTGTAATGGGATATAAACATTGGTATTTAACCATTCATCCGTCAGCTCGAACTCTGCAAAAGCATCCATTTTCCCCTGGTAATGGTAGTCCATCTGTAAGGTTTGCATTATTATACGGTATTTCTTAGGGTCTAACCTTGACAAGAGGAGAAAACCGGTAGCAAACTCAGAGACAGTGGCCATGGCACAAGCATGGATACCTTTTATATGATTAAAATTACTTTTTCGGTAAGGTAAGCTGGTCTTTATCTTTGATTCTGAGATTTCAGATACCTTAAATCCATGCGGTCTATTAAAGGGAATCATACGAAATAGCCCTTGATTTAGTAACCATCGGTGAAATTTAGAGTATTGGGCTTTTTCTACGAGTTTCTTAGTGTTCATATTATTTGCAAAATACCAATAATGAAGGTTTCAAACTGGTTTGATGGATTGAAAAATCGTTAATTCACATTCGTATGATCAGTTTCTGGGAACGCGAATCCTTTATTAATTATGACTTCGTCATTATTGGTGCCGGAATAGTAGGACTATCTACAGCACTTTCAATCCGCGATAGGAATCAGAAAGTATCAATTGCAATAATAGAGAAGGGCATACTTCCAAATGGGGCCAGTACTAAAAATGCGGGTTTCGCATGTTTTGGGAGCTTGACCGAACTTTTGGCGGATGTGAACTCCATGGGAGAACAAGCTGCGATCGAGCTTGTTGAGACGAGACTTAACGGGCTCAAAAGACTCAGAAAACGAGTTGGCGACCACAATCTCGATTATCAACAAAACGGTGGATACGAGCTGATAAAACGTAATGGGTATGAGGAAATTGAGCAACTCGACTACATTAACGATTTACTAAAACCGCTACTCGGTGATCAAGTTTTTCATTTAAAACCTGAATTGATTCAAAAGTTTGGTTTCAATTCAGTTGGTAATATGGTTTTCAACCCGCATGAAGGTCAGTTAAATACCGGAAAAATGATGCAAAGTCTATTCAAACTGGCCTCGGAAAATAATATCAAAATATATACAGGGACAGAGGTTTTAGGCATTGAAGAAAACTCTCCTGTTAAGGTAAAGGTAAAGTCGAATAATACAACCCTATCAATGTACGGTAGCAGAGTAATTGTCTGTACCAATGCTTTTACGGCAGAGATTATTCCAGAAGAGAATCTAGTGCCAGGTAGAGGCCTGGTTTTAGTAACCCGACCTATTAATGACCTTAAGTTTAAAGGAACATTTCACATTGATCAAGGCTATTACTACTTCAGGGATTTTGAAAATAGAGTGATTTTTGGTGGTGGCAGAAACGAATTTCTTAGTGAAGAAAGCACTACTACTTTTGATATTAATGAGAATATTCTAAAAATACTTAAATCGAAATTAGATAATATCATTCTACCTGGTGTCGAGTATGCTATAGACATGGCCTGGGCGGGGATAATGGCTTTTGGAGATAACAAACAACCTATAATTCACTGGAAGTCAGAAAATATACTCGTAGGCGCCCGACTAGGTGGCATGGGTGTTGCCATTGGTAGCGAATTAGGTCACAACCTGGCTTCTATGGCCTTAGCAGACTAGGTTTAAAAATCTTTCTTTAACTTAAACCCTTACTTTCAAACTAATGACCGACAAAAAGGACCCCTCTTTTATTCTTTCACTTCTACCCATCCTTTTTTTAATTCTGCTTCTGGTTATTAACGTAATAATTTACGGAGGCGATTCTTCATATGGTCCTAACCAGATTGCGTTGCTACTATCAGCTGCCTTTGCAGGTGTATTATCTCTCAAGATAGGTTTTAAATGGCCTGAAATAGAAAAGGCAATAGTTAAAAGTATTAGTTCAGCTATGGCGGCTATTCTGATTTTGTTGATGATAGGCGCTCTCTCTGGGACTTGGCTGATAAGTGGTATTGTACCTGCTATGATTTATTATGGTCTCGAAATTTTAAATCCAACCGTTTTTCTCTTCGCTGCCTGTATAGTCAGTGCTGTGGTTTCTTTAGCAACAGGAAGTAGCTGGTCAACGGCTGCTACGGTTGGTATTGCATTGATAGGTATTGGCAAGGCCATGGGTATTCATGACGGTATTGTGGCCGGAGCCATAATTTCGGGTGCTTATTTTGGTGATAAAATGTCTCCCTTATCCGATACTACCAATCTGGCCCCGGCTATGGCAGGTACGGATTTATTCACTCACATCAGATATATGAGCTATACTACTGGCCCATCCATTGTAATCGCCTTGATCATATTTCTAATTTGGGGGTTTACATTGGATACTTCAGCAGACCTAGTCCAAGTATCAAGTGTTCAGCAGGCGATAAATGATAAGTTCAACATTAATATAGCACTGTTCTTAGTACCAGCGACTGTCATATTTATGATCGTAAAAAAAGTACCTGCGCTGCCCGCACTACTGGTTGGCTCGCTACTTGGGGGTGTTTTTTCGCTAATTTTTCAACCCCATCTCATTGATAGCATTTCAGGAATCACAGGCGACCAACTCAAATCATCATATGGAGCCGTTCTTAAAGCTATGTTCGCTGATGTGAGTGTGACCACAGGAAACGCAACTGTAGATGAATTACTTTCTTCAGGAGGTATGGCCGGAATGTTGAATACAATTTGGCTCATTCTTTCAGCAATGGTTTTTGGTGGTGTGCTAGAAGGTGCCGGAATGTTAAGAAGAATGGCAAATGAAATAATCAAGCTTGCAAGTTCAACCGGGTCTTTGGTAGCCTCAACAGCTGCGACCTGCATTACATTTAACGTTACAGCTTCCGATCAATATATTGCTATTGTAGTTCCAGGACGTATGTTTAGTAATACATATCGAGAGCGAGGATTAGCTCCAGAAAATCTGAGTCGGACTTTGGAGGATTCAGGAACGGTTACTTCAGTTCTTATCCCCTGGAATACATGTGGTGCCTATCAATCTTCGGTATTAGGAGTGGCTACCTTAATCTACCTTCCATACTGTTTTTTTAATTTAATAAGCCCGTTGATGACAATCACGTTTGCGTATTTCAATATCAAGATAAGAAAACGGGTAAAAGCGTAGTGTTCGTAAAGTCAATTACCAATCCAGAAGTCAATGAGCTGGAACTAAAAAGTTATGAGGGACCCATTAGGCTCATAGAAGATCGAGGTATACTTAAATCGGTCATTAAGCTAATACTTAAATATCCATACATCGGATTCGATACAGAAACAAAGCCCGCTTTTAGGAAGGGGGAGATCAATGAGGTTTCTCTCATTCAGTTCGCTACTCCCAAAGAAGTATTTTTGATCAGAGTGAATAAAACAGGACTTACCGATGGACTCATCTCCATATTTGAGTCGAAGAAAGTAGTTAAAATAGGTGTAGCGCTTCGAGATGATATTAAAGATTTACAACGCTTGCGACCCTTTGATCCGTCAAATTTTGTTGAATTAAACCATGTTGTCAAAGATCTCGGGATCGAAAGTAATGGATTAAGAAAACTGACAGCTATTATCCTTGGCTTTAGAATCTCTAAAAGCGCCCAAACTTCTAATTGGGAGAGCGCGGTATTATCTAAAAAACAGATGTCTTACGCTGCTACGGACGCCTGGGTTTGTTATCAAATGTACAACAAACTCGTTAGTCGAGGATTTATTGAGTATAGCAATTTGGAGGAGGGTAGCTGACCTCCTCCAATATCAAGAATTATATCTTTTTTGAAAGGGCATCCACTTTCTCCTGAGCACCAGAGTGACCCAGAGCGACTGCTTCTTTGTATAAATCTATAGCCTCCATATAAGTCTCTTTCTTCTTTTTTGGTGCCAGCTTTGTTCGATTTGCTGCTTCTTCAACCGCAACCGCTCGCGCAAAGTAAGCATCGGCCTCGCTCACCTTAGAACTTTTCATAAGCTCTTGGATTCTTGCCTCAATCAGCACAAGTTCTTCCTTTTTTCGCTCTATCTCCTTCGTTTTATCCTCCAACTTATTGTCTTTTAAATCTATTGTGGTTATCAAATCTTGATTTTCAACTTTATAAGTCTCTACCTGTATTTGTAGTTCAGCTATTTCTTTTCCGCGATTTGCTAAATCTTGTCTTAATTTTTTAACCGTTTTAGCATAAGCGGCCCGATTAGCATCGGAATTTGCCAGGTCAACTTGTAGTTGATCAAGTTTTGCCTCAGTTTGACTGATGTAATCTTTAATATGTTGCATACGCGTACTATAATCACTATAATTCGTTCCCATCTCCATATTCATGCTTAACTGATTTCTAGCGGCATCTACAGAATCCATGAGTACTCCAACTTCTTCCAACGTGCTAACTGCCTTTTGAGCCGCATCAAGCTCGAATTGTATTGAATCTAACTCGTTTTTTAATTGCGCATGTTCCTCTTGTGAAACACAACTTACCATGATCATAAAAGCCAAGACGAACAATAATAGAATAGTGTTTTTCATACCTACAGTTATTTTAATGACGTAAAGTTATTGGGTTGCTGACCCTCTTTGTAAGCTTAATCTTTAGATGCACCTATTGTACAGTTCAAACGATTATTAATACCTTGGATGGAAATAAGGTTGATTATGAAAGTTATTTTTCAAAATACAGGTCGTAACCTGTCTCTTTCAGTAGATTTAATTTTGCCTCTACTGCAGCCTTATTACCAAGCTTCACTTGCGCGATCAACTTACATCTAGAATCAAAAGTTTGATCTATGACTACTAGTTTAAAATCATCAATCAATCTCATTATGCTGTTAGTCGATGAGTAGTTGTAGTAAATAACGACTTTTTTTGTTATCTCCTCTGTTTTAAACATAGCATTATTAAGGGCTTCTGCTGCTGCCGCGCGATAAGCGTTTATTAGCCCCCTTACCCCAAGTTTAGCACCCACAAAATAGCGAACGACGATTACGAGGACATTAGTCAGATTATTAGCCCTGACCTGTCCAAGGATAGGATCACCTGCAGAATGATTGGGTTCGCCGTCATCATTTACTCTATAGTCTAATTTCTCGGCTCCGAGCACGTAAGCATAGCAATAATGGTGTGCGTCATGATAATCCTGTCGAACCTTACCTAGCCTCCTTCGTATTTCTTCGGTGGTAGATACAGGAAAAACGAGACCTATGAACTTGCTGCCTTTTACTTTGTAAAGACTTTCTGAATCCATGGCTACCGTTAGAAATTCGGTTATCATAAATTTAACAAAGTGTATCGTACTGCAACCATTGCGTTAAAAATTGCGTCTAAAAGGCAACCTATAAAAAAGAAACAAGTCTTTACATGTATTAACTCAAATAAACATTAGCAACATACTATGAGATCAATCAAGATACTTTTATTCACCCTTTTTATGTCGTCTGCAGTTTGGGCACAAAAAACCGAAACTCGAGACTTGGATACCTTCGATGAGATTGCTTTCGCCACTGACGGCACAGTGTACCTTAAACAAGGGAATACGCAGAAAGTAGAACTTAAAGGTGATCGGGAAGATCTGGAAGAAATAAGAACCGAGGTAAGAGGCGGCCGTCTAATTATTAAAAACCGATCAAATGGCTGGTTCAACTGGAAAAATAATAATCGCATAGAGATCTACATTACAATGAAGGAACTTAATGGTGTAAGTGTTTCAGGGTCTGGTAGGGTATATGGGGAAAGCAAATTCACTACCAAGTTTCTAGACCTGGACGTAAGTGGATCCGGTAAAATGGAACTACAAGCAGATGCAAGAGAAGTAGATATTTCGGTTTCTGGCTCTGGACGAGTTACTCTTGAAGGCAAAGGCGAGGTTTCTGATATCTCCATCAGTGGCTCTGGAAAGATCGATGCAGAAGATTTTGTTGCCGACGACCATAAGATACGAATTTCAGGATCGGGAAGCTGCTATATTCATGCTGAGGAATCTATAGATGCTCGCATAAGCGGGAGTGGAAGTGTCCATTATAAAGGGGGTGCAAGAAAAGTAAATAGTCATAGCTCTGGTAGCGGAAAGTTAAGACGTATTTAGTCAAACTAGGTCAGGCCGTCAATATAACGGCCTTACTTTTTGAGTATCAGATAAATAAAGCCAATAAAAGCCATGGCACCCGAACCGATAAAGGCAAGAGGTAAGTCTTCTGCCTTTCCGGCGTAAATCTGTCCTCCCAGAAAAGCTCCCATACCAATCCCTATTTCCAATGCCATAAATACAGTTGAAAAAGCCCTACCTCTGAACTTTTCGGGTGCCAGATCTGTAGCCCAGGCAAAAATAGAAGGCCCGGATAAACCATAGCCAGCACCGAATAGTAGTGCGCCCGCAAAAAGGTGAAAAGGTGACTTAGCCAAGCCAATGTAAACCGAACCTGAAGCAATAATGAGTGTAGCCAAAAGTAATACAGATCTTCGACCTAATCGATCAGAGAAATAACCCCCGGCTACGCGAGCCAACAACGAGGTAATAGTGAAATAAACAAAGAAAAGCCCTTTGTTATCTACACCAAGAGCCTTGCTGTGATCTGGTGCAAGGCTAACTGCTACGCCAAAAGAAAAAGTTACCAACAACATGACCACCGTAGGCACGATTACCGAAGGTTCATAGATATCAGCAAAGTCTATCCTAAGTAATGATACCGAAAATCTCTGCTTATTCTCGAGAGTCTCCTTCATACCTAGAAGAACGATAACTGAAGATATGGCCACAGCGGCACTAGTGTAGAATAGTGTTTCAATAGAAAAATGCAGAACCATCTCTCCACCAACATAATTGCCAAAGCCCATTCCAGTCATTCCAAAGAAACTTAAGATACCCATGCCTTCACCACGTTTATTTGGTGGAATGATATCTGCTACATAGGCAGAAGTTCCGGTAGGCTTGAAGCCAGTAGAAAAACCATGCAGAAAACGAATGAACAGAAAAGCGTAAATATTCAGAAAAAAAGGATAAAATAGAGAGACTATGGCTGTGACGGCTGCACCCACAACCATCACCGGAATTCTGCCCCAAGTATCTGTAAGTTTACCACTGAAGGGCCGGGAGATAAGTGCGGTAATGGTGAAAAAAGTTATGTGTAGACCTATGTATTGCTCACCTCCAAAAGATCGCATAAAGTCAGGCAATTCGGGAAGCACCATATTAAATGAAGCAAAAAACAAAAAAGAGCTTAGTGCCAACAGCCAGAATTGTAAAGTATAGATCTTTTGTTTTTGTGCCATAAAAAGTAAACCCAATAACCTAAATAGGCTACTGGGTGTTTTTTAAGTATTAAAAAAATAGCAATTAATTCTCCTCAACCTGCTCTTGATAACCTAAGAGGAAGGCTTTTATGTAGTCATCTAAATCTCCATCAAGTACGTTTTGCACATCAGTTCGTTCTACACCCGTGCGAGCATCTTTGATAAGTTTATAAGGGTGAAGTACGTAGTTTCGAATCTGAGAGCCGAAATCAATTTTCATTTTACCCGCCTCTACTTTATCTCGTTCCGCATTTCGCTTTTCGAGCTCTAACTGATAAAGGCGTGATTTAAGCATTTTCATTGCCCTTTCACGGTTAGCTAATTGCGATCGCTCTACCTGGCACACTACCACGATTCCTGTAGGCTTATGCGTAAGCTGAACTTTAGTCTCTACTTTATTTACATTCTGGCCCCCAGCTCCGCCTGAACGGGAGGTTTGAAGCTCCACATCAGCAGGATTAATATCAATTTCAATGTCGTCGTCTACAATAGGAGACGCGTATACCGAAGCAAACGAAGTATGCCTTCTCCCACCGGAATCGAAAGGAGATATTCTAACCAGCCTATGTACTCCAATTTCAGACTTCAGATTTCCATAAGCAAAAGGGCCATCAAGCTCTAGTGTAGCTGATTTAATACCTGCGGTATCGCCCGCTTGATAGTTGATCTGCTTTACTGAGTATCCGTGGCTCTCACCCCACATGATATACATTCGGTTTAGCATATCAGACCAATCCTGACTTTCAGTACCACCAGCTCCCGGATTGATCTCCAGAATAGCGCCAAATTGATCTTCCTCGCCGCTGAGCATCTTCTTGAACTCAAGCTCTTCTATGGCCTTACCGGTTTTTTGATATTCTCCGTCTAATTCTTCCGCTTCGACCTCTCCCCCTTCATAAAACTCATAAAGAGTTTCAAGATCATCGAATAAGGACTTAACGTTTGAAAAACTATCCGTCCAAACTTTTTTTAAGCGAATGCCTTTAAGGACTTTCTCCGCCTCTTTTGGATCATCCCAAAATCCGGTTTGAGCAGTAACCAACTCTTCTTCTTGTACCTCTTCTACTTTCTTATCGTAGTCAAAGATACCTCCTTAAGGCCTCTACACGTGCCTTCAAGTCTTTCAACTCGTCTGTAGTCATGAATTAATTATTTAGATCGCAAATCTAATGGATTCGTTGAGGTAATCGTTCATTATTCTAAAAATCGAAATTCAACTTTTCTACTTACAGCTCAATCCTATTCTGGCAATTTAATTAGCACGAAAATGCTTTTCAAATCATCAAAACTATCCCTCAGGGAGAAAATCGGTAGAGGTCAATCGGTATTTCTGGTTTTTAAAGCTAAACTTCTTTTTTTTAAGCAGTTTGATGAATAAACCCGAACCGACCAGAACCCCACTTATGATCAGTACCTCATCACTCGGACCTAATCCTTCGTCTTGAACAAAAAGCTGATTTGCCTGATCAATAGCTAAGAAAAATATACCGGCAGTTAATGTGGCACTTGATAATAGATCTAAGCCATAACTCGACCGACTAGGTACCTTTACCAATTCTATATCCTGAATGGATACGTCGTAAAGTCTAAACTTAATTGTGGTATCAGTTACTCCCATAATCATCTGATCATAATAGAACTTATCGTCTTTTAATCTGAAAATGATATTATCGCCTGAAGAATAGGTATGAATGACTTTGTTTCTTTTTTTAAGCTGGAGGTAATACTGAGCTGAAAGAGGTGATACAAACAGCAAAATAAATAAAAGCAAAAAGACACCTTTCATACTCATACAAAAAAAGCCATCTACTAAAAGGCAAATGGCTCTATGATCTTGTTAATCTATACTTTATGTATCCAACCGAATTTATCGTCAATTCGACCGTACTTGATGTCATCCAACGCCTTCAATACCTTATGCGAGAATTCTCTATTTGCCACTTCAGGTAGTTGATAGTCTGTACCATCGTGACCAATTAACTCGATTTGGGCAATAGTAGCGGCAGTCCCTGCACCAAAAGCTTCTTGTATTCGACCTTCTTTAGCAGCAGAAACGACTTCTGCCACTTCAATTTTTCTTTCCTCAACCTCGATTCCCCAATCGCGTGCAATAGTAAGTACACTATCCCGCGTAATTCCATTAAGTATGGTATCGCCGAGCTCTGGAGTTACCAACTTGTTATCCATAATAAACATGATGTTCATAGTGCCGGATTCCTCAATATACTTGTGCTCTTTGCCGTCAGTCCATATTAGCTGGTCATATCCTTTTTCCTGAGCTAACTTGGCAGGATAAATAGCGGGTCCATAGTTGCATCCTGTTTTGCAAAAACCACTCCCCCCTTCTATCGCTCTAACAAAATGATCTTCAATCTTCACCTTAACGGGTTTGGAATAATAAGCTCCTACCGGACAAGTAATGATCATAAACCTGAAATCCTCAGAAGGGCGTATACCGATAAAGTCATCGTCAGAGAAAAGAAAAGGCCTAATGTAAAGTGAACTTCCAATCTGTGAGGGAACCCAGTCTGCATCTATGTTCAGAAGAGTATTAAGCCCTTCGTAGTACAGTTGTTCCGGTATTAGTGGCATGCACATTCTTTCGGCAGAGATATTCATCCGCTCCAAATTCTTATCAGGTCTGAATACCAATATTTCGCCATCTGCACTTTTATAGGCTTTTAAACCTTCAAAAATTGAAATCCCGTAATGAATAGATGGGCTTGCTGGACTTATTCGCAGGTCTTGGTAAGGGTCAATTCTAGAATTCTCCCACAAACCATTTTTATAGTCTGAAACAAATAGATGGTCGGTGTAGACTTTCCCAAACTGGATGTTGTCAAAATCGACCTGATCTATTTTAGAATTTGGGTTATTATTAATTGCGATATTCAACGTCTCTACCATAGCCTTAAATTAGTTTGAAAGTGATCAATTGGTCTGCTAAACCTGATTGCAAATTTAACCAAATAGGGTGACTTCTACATTTTCGGCACCCACGGAGTTTCTACAATTTTTAGTTCCTGAGCCATTAGTCTTGATAAGACAAACAGGTAATCTGAAAGTCTGTTCAAGTATTGTACAACCAGGTTATCTACTACCTCATTCTGGGAAAGCTCAATAACCAGGCGTTCCGCTCTGCGACAAACACACCTAGCTATATGACAAAAGGATACTGATTGATGTCCTCCTGGCAAAACAAAACTTTTCATCTCAGGAAGTAAGGCATCCATTTCATCCATGGCTCGTTCAAGGTCTTCCACATCGGATGAGAGTAGTTCAGGTACTTTAACTTTGTTATTACCTGGTTCAGTAGCCAGAATAGAGCCTATAGTGAAAAGACGATCTTGAATCTTGATCAATAAATCTATTTTATTCGCATTTATTGATTGATCTCTCAACAAGCCAACGTAAGAGTTCAACTCATCAACTGTTCCATATGAATCAATTCTAATATGTGACTTGCTAACCCTTGATCCTCCAAATAATGAAGTTGTACCTTTATCACCGGTCTTGGTGTATACCTTCATTCTTTAAGCCTCTGCAGGAAGTTCGCTTCGAGTAACGTTTTTATTGATCTCGTCTTTTTCAACTAATCCATCACGGAGTCGAATGATACGGTGTGCATAATGTGCGATGTCGTCCTCATGAGTTACCATAATAATAGTGTTACCCTTGTCATGCAGTTGCTGAAAGAGATCCATGATATCATATGAAGTCTTTGTATCAAGATTTCCTGTAGGTTCATCTGCCAAAATAATGGATGGGTTATTCACCAATGCCCGTGCTATAGCTACACGCTGACGCTGTCCACCCGATAATTCATTGGGCTTATGATCAGCCCTGTCTCCCAATCCAACATTTTCAAGCGCCTGTAAAGCCATATCATCGCGATCATCCTTACCGTAACCGGCATAAATCAAGGGGAGTGCCACATTTTCCAAAGATGTCGCTCTGGGTAAAAGGTTGAACGTCTGAAAAACAAATCCAATCTCTTTGTTCCTAATTTCAGCTAATTCGTTCTCAGTCAGGTCACTTACGTCATTGTCATTTAAGATGTAAGTACCCGCAGATGGCGTGTCAAGGCATCCTATAATATTCATGAGGGTTGACTTACCCGATCCTGAAGGCCCCATGAAAGCCACATATTCACCTTTGTTAATTTCAATAGATACAGATTTCAAGGCCTCTACTGTTTGGTTACCCATTTTGTAAACCTTTGCAATCTCGCTTGTTTCTATAATTTTTGTCATGACCTTAAATTGTTGTTATTTAATCAAAAATAGTCAATTTTTATTGTTAATAACGCACTTAGAGTGAAATGCACCAGGCTTTATTCCTTAAGCGGTTAAAAAGAAAACTAAGTGTTTAGGTCGAAGGATTAACTAGGCCATGATGGGTTCTGATCTTTGAAGAAACTCCAATGTGCTCGTAATGACTTCCTTGTCTTTCAAAATACGGTTATGTCCAAGGCCTTGTGTTATCATAAACCTTGCATCCGGGCAGTTACGTTGCATTACTTCGGCATTCTGCATAGAAACTTCTCGATCATTCTTGTCATAAATAAGGAATAGATCAGCATTTTCAACTTCAGTAACTATTTGACTGGCTGAATACTCCTCAAATCGTTTCCCATATGTTTCCAAAATGTATTTCTCAAAATAAGGTTCACATTTTTCGGAAGCACCTATTTTCTTTCTGAACTCGTATACAATTTCTTCCGCAATAGCTGGACTCGTAATCATGACAAGTTTATCAGTCACGTCAAAGTCTTTTACAGCATGTAGTGACGCCACCCCACCAAGAGAATGCCCAACCACCATTCTGAACTTTCCGTACTCGTCAGAAAGTAACTTTATAACCCCCGCAAATTCCATAAGGTGAGATTTGCTCCCTTCGGACAAACCATGGCCCGTTGAGTCAAAGGAGATGACGCTGTAGCCAGCTTTATTGAAAGCCGGGATGAACTTATGGAATTGTACGGCTCTTCCCATCCATCCATGAACAAAGAGTACCGGAGTTCCCTCCCCCCACTTGTACACTTGTACTTTTTTATTCTGGAATTCAATAGTTGACCGTACTGCGCGGTCGATGCTGTCCTTCTCAGGCTGCGGCACTTCGAAACGTGCCGTAGAAAAAAAGATCCTTACAAACCACCTGTGGGCTAACCAAGGCCAGACACGTTCTACTTTTGAAAAGAACAAACCAACAAAAACCAGCTTTAACGGTACCTTAATTCTCTTCTTTGCCATGCTTATAATCATTAATGGAAAGCATTACTTCCTTGACACGATTTGGCGGAGCAATAACTTTTCGCTCTTTTAAATCGAACCAGGCTCCACGATAAATCATTTCTGCCGCTACTTCTCCGCTACTTTTATGAACAAGATGCTTTATCGACCACTTTCTGCCATCATCAGTTATCTCTAGAAGCTCACAGTCTATGCTAACTCGCTCACTCAAAAGGACTTCCCTGATAAAATTAGTCTGGGTTCCAAATAGAATTGGCGCGATTCCAGATTGCATTAGTTTGTTGAATGACAGATTGTTATCATCGAAAAAACGAATTCTTGTCTGGTCTCCATAATCAAGATAAACTGTATGCCTCAAATGTAAATTCGGGTCAACATCTGCCCATTTCACTTCAAATTCTGTTGAATATTTTTTAACCATGATACAGACCATTCGGTCTTTTTTTGTTCAAAAAATTTTAACCTGTTAAACTTAGACCACCTTGCTACTACCTAAATTCATCAATAGCTCATTTCGTATATGTTTTTTCAGAAAGTCGGATGCTATCTTAACACATAGGTCATCATCCTGAACCCTAGACATGACCAAAGCCCCCTCCAGAGTCATAATCAATAATGAAGCAAAATGCTTCACGTTTACATCCTTTTTGAATACACCGGCGTTTATTCCTTCCTGAAGCTTGATTTCCACATAAGTTACCAGCCCTTCTATACCCAATCTTGCTTTGCGTTTTAGTTCAGGGTGGGTGTTCGTCGAGTCCATTGCAGTATTAAAAATCGGACAGCCCCCACCCTTAACCACAGGATCATTGACAAAAGAGGCCAGTGCATCTATCACAGTGTAGAGCTTTTCCAAAGGAGTATTTGCCTCACCAAGAAGCTTACGAAATCGCTTTATTACTCTATTGTAATTATAGTCGAATGCTTCTGTTGCTATTTCGTCCTTATTTCTGAAGTGGTTGTAAATCCCCCCTTTTTGAAGCTGTGTAGCTGTCATAATATCACTCAGGGAACATCCATGATATCCATAGAAATTGAAAAGTTCAGCCGACTTTGTAATTATTTTTTCTCTTGTATCTGTTCCTTTCTTCATAGGTACCGACCGGTTGGTCTCTCAAAGATAGTAAAAATAAAAGATCATCAAATTACAAATTGAAAACTAACGGTCGAGCTCGTAAAATCTGAAATGTTGTAAGTGCGCTCAGCAAAATAAACCTCATTGGCATGCGTTAATAGAACAACAGTAGAACAACGAGAACCGTAGTTCGAACTCTTTATGAACATCGGTGATAGCATTTCTTCCTGTTCTAAACTTACTCCCGTGCTGGGCAGATCAGATTGGTTAGCTTTGGTATCGTCATATAGAATATTAAACAGTGATTCTGCCTCTATTACCTCTTTTTTCAGAACATCCTTTAGACCATCCCTACCCTTTTTGACCTTAGGCCAAGGTGTATCCAAAAGAGCATTACTGAGTCCGTATATCCCAGGTTTTAGTTGACGTACCCCAGCTTGGTAGTTGCCGTAATAATGCATGTCATCCAGGGTTCCACAAACTAAGTTAAACCCATTATACTTCCCACCTACATTTTCAACTTCCTTAAGGTATTCATCCGGAGCTTTCTGACTTACCAAATAATGGCTTACCAAATGGCCTCTTGAAGGAGCTGATATTTTAATATTTTGAGGATCTCGGTAATTCGTAAGCATACTGATCTTTCCTGATCTAGAAATTCCCATCCAGGTGCCTCCTGCTTCTACATCTTTACCAGCCAAAACATGTGGCTCGTCTTTCCAAAATTTAGCTGGTTCGGTTGGACGCTGATAAAACTCATCGCGGTTGGCGGCAATCACCAACTTGTACTTTGGATGATTTTGATAGGAGAAAAGAATCAAACACATTCTGTAAAGATAGTGGACGGCTTAGATACTCATTCCGGAAATAGTTCTAATTGTGCAGGAAGTAGCTGAAACGACATTCGATGAAAAGGCGTGGCCCCTAAGTTCCTAATGGTATCTCTATGTACTCGGGTTGGATATCCTACGTTGGTTTTCCAGCTGTATTCCGGATAATCTAACCCAATCTTTTCCATGTACTCATCCCTGTAAGTCTTCGCCAAGATGGATGCAGCCGCAATCGGGAGGTATTTGCCGTCACCCTTAATGATACATTCAAACGGAATGTCATTATGAGGTTTATATCGGTTGCCATCTATCAGTAGTAGTTCGGGAGGTTTGCTTAACTGATCGATAGCCCGATGCATGGCAAGGTAACTCGCATTTAATATATTGATCTCATCAATCTTGCGATTATCAACAAATCCAACCGCCCAATGTAACGCCTCCTTTTCTATTTCATCCCTAAGCTCCTCCCTTATTTTTTTTGAGAGTTTCTTACTATCATCTAATCGCTTGTTTCGATATTTCCGTGGTAGAATTACAGCCGCAGCCACCACCGGACCAGCCAGACACCCTCGTCCTGCTTCATCGCAACCTGCTTCTATTTTGTTATTTGTAAATGATGCTTTTAGCACACGACAAATGTAGTTTTTCGATAGTCAATTACAAATGAGAGCTTAGCTTCTTACACGTCGTTTAAAACACTAGCTTTACCACCATGACTAAGACTAAGAATCCGTGGAAAACACTAACATCTAAACCACTGTATGATAATAAATGGATAGAAGTGGTCGAGAACCAAGTTATCAATCCTGGTGGAGGCAGAGGCATTTACGGGAAGGTACATTTTAAAAACCAAGCCATAGGAATAATACCCGTTGATAATGATTTCAATACCTGGCTTGTAGGTCAATATCGGTATACATTGGACGAATATTCATGGGAAATTCCCGAAGGAGGGGCTCCTTGTGGTGAAACTCCGTTAGAAGGGGCAAAACGGGAATTGAAGGAAGAAACAGGCTTGCTCGCAAAGGATTGGCAATATGTAATGCGTTTCCATACTTCGAATTCTGTGACAGATGAGGTTGGCCACATTTTTCTAGCCCGAAACCTGGATCAAGGCCCTACTGAGTTTGAAGAATCGGAGGCAGACTTGGTAGCCAAGAAAATCCCACTATCCGATGCCATAGCAATGGTAATGGATCAAAAAATAACCGACAGCATGAGCGTGGCTGGTTTACTCAAAGTTGCCAGAATTTTGAATTTATAAAATCTACATGCCCTTTGCATACTAACAAAACTGGTAAATCTGGTTCATGCAGGACTACAAAGCACATTTGAAAAAAAATCTTCTTCTCGCCTATCCGGTTATGATCAGCCAAGTAGGCCATATGATGGTAAATGTGGCGGATAGCGTAATGGTCGGGAAGCTCGGAGCTCTACCACTGGCTGGAGCTTCTCTCGCAAATGTGATCTTTCACCTTCTTATGACTTTTGGTATCGGCTTATCCTATGCAATAACACCCTTGGTGGCTACGGCCGATGGCGAAGGCAATCATTCATTTGCAGCACAGGTTTTGAAGAATGGATTCCTATTAAATGTGATCACTGGTTTTTTACTTTTCATTCTGGTTTTCGCGGGAAGCCCTATACTCTCATACTTGGATCAACCAAAAAATGTAGTAACTGCCGCAGTCCCGTATTTGAATATAATAACCCTATCTCTCATTCCTTTGATGGTATTTCAAACTTTTCGGCAATTTGCCGAGGGGCTTTCTCAGACGAGACAAGCTATGTTCATCGTTATTGCCTCCAATCTCATAAATATTGGGTTAAATTATCTTCTTATTTATGGGAAAGCAGGTTTCCCCGCACTAGGTCTAAACGGAGCGGGATGGGCTTCCTTTATTTCCAGGGTAATACTTGCCAGTTGGATAATACTATATATTTACTTCAGTCCTCGTTTTAGCAAGTATCGACCAGGATTTGCAATTAAGGGCTATAGCAAAGCACTTATACAACGTCTGGCTGGCATCGGCTTACCTGCAGGATTACAATTCATCTTCGAGGTAGGTGCTTTTGGCTTCGCCGTTATCATGATGGGATGGATAAGCACAGAAGCACTAGCGGCACATCAGATAGCTGTAAATCTTGCAGCTGTGAGTTATATGGCAGCCTCTGGGTTATCTGCCGCAGCCACGATAAGAGTAGGTAATCAGTTAGGAAGAAACGATATATTTACTCTCAGGGCCGCGGCCTTCACTCTCTATGGTATGGTAATCACTTTTATGCTGGCCTGTGCGATAGTATTCTTTATTGGTCGTTATTTCCTTCCTTCTCTCTATATTGACGATTTAGAAGTCGTTCAGATTGCTTCTTCATTAGTGGTTATTGCCGGATTTTTCCAACTTTCCGACGGAATACAAGTAGTAAGCTTAGGAGCTCTACGAGGTCTCGAAGATGTAAAAATACCAACCGCATTGACATTCATCGCCTACTGGGTGATTGCTCTACCTGCAGGCTATGGGCTCGGATTTAAGCTCGGCTTAGGAGCTGAAGGTATTTGGTACGGTCTACTAATCGGACTTACATTAGTAGCCATAGCAATGACCATTAGGTTTAATAAACTTACAAAAGCACTAGTTTCCAATCTTTAGCTGTTACCTTTGCCGTATTAGTCATTCACAAACGATAGCGCTTTACCGACCTCTTTTGCAATCTATTGCAATGAAAATAGTAGGCTCATTGCATGATGCAGAAGACATAGTCCAAGAAACATTCCTGAAATGGCTTACGCTTGAAAAAGAGAAAATCAATAATACTAAGGCGTACTTAGTAAGGGCAGTAACTAACAATTGCTTAAATCATCTGGCTTCACTAAAGCGTAGAAAGAATGAGTACATTGAAAATGTAAAGCCTTCCGAAATGATCGATTGGCATTTCATTGCCGAAGTGAAAAAAATGGACCTTGATCACGATGTCTCTTACGCACTTAATATACTCCATAAAAAATTAGAGCCGCTGGAAAAAGCTATTTTTCTGTTAAGAGAGGTATTTAATTTCGAATATGAAGAATTACAACATCTCTTTGATAAGAAGAAAGAGAATTGCCGACAGCTCTTTTGTAGAGCCAAGGAAAAGTTGAGCAATGAAAGCGCCAAAATCAAGATTCCGGTACCTAACCCCACCTCTTATCTTCAAAGTTTCAAGAACGCCAGTGACCTAGGTCAGATAAGTGATTTTATCCAACATCTGGGTAATGACATTTCTGCACGATTAAAAAAAAACTAAAATAATCGGAGTTTGTTGTCACAAAGAGAGTACTGATCTGTCATAAGGATTCAGACTAACGACATCATATAAAATTAAAATGGAAGTAATATTTATTTTTTTCATAGCCCACTGGTACCTTTCTCTTTTTTTCCAGACGTTCTTTCTTCATAGGTATGCGTCTCATGCTGCATTCACCATGAGTAAAGGGTGGGAAAAGGTGTTCTTCGTATTAACCTGGATTTTTCAGGGATCGAACTACCTCAGTGCTTATGGCTATGGAATCATGCACCGAATGCATCATGCTTTTGCCGATACCCCTGATGACCCTCATTCTCCTAAGTATGACGAGAGTCTTTTTAAAATGATGTGGAAAACCAAGACAATTTATTCCGCTATTACCAGCAAACAAATGAAAGTCGACCCAAGATTCACTCAAAACGTACCTGAATGGACTGCCTTCGACGCCTTCGCACGTTCGTGGGTGTCAAGGCTGATGTGGGGTGCCGCTTATGTTGCAGTCTATTGGGTATTTGCTACGGAATGGTGGCTTTGGTTCTTATTGCCCATACAATTTTTATTATCTCCAATTCATGGAGCTATAATAAACTGGTTTGCTCATAAGTATGGCTACAGAAATTTTGAAGTTAAGGACACATCTAAAAACTTCTTGCCATTCGACTTTTTAATGATGGGCGAAAGCTATCACAATAACCATCACAAGTATGGTAACCGCGCAAATTTCGGAGGTTTTAGGTGGCATGAAATTGATCCTACCTATCTAATGATTAGGTTGTTTAATAGATTAGGTATAATACAGCTTGCTAAAGAAAAACAACTTGTACCTATGGAGGTGAAGAAAGCTGCATAGATTAATACTTGTGATCGGTACATAATTATCCTTATATTCCAAAATGGAATATCAAGGAAAGTCCGTATCCTCTTCTAAAACTACTATCACTGAGCTCATGATACCTTCATACGCGAATTTTGGAGGTAAAATTCATGGGGGTATTCTACTTTCTCTTATTGACAAAGTAGCTTACGCGTGTGCGAGTAAACATGCGGGTACGTATTGTGTAACTGTGTCAATAGATGATGTAGAGTTCCTTCAACCTGTAGAAGTAGGTGAGTTGGTATCGCTCCATGCTTCAGTTAATTATGTAGGTAGATCATCATTAGTCGTAGGCATAAAAGTAGTATCCGAAAATGTTAAGCTAGGTAGTGTTAAGCATACCAATACAAGTTATGTAACAATGGTGGCCAAAGGTGAGGATGATAGCCCAACTCAGGTTCCTCCACTGATCATGGAAACTAAAGACGAGGTAAGACGCTTTGTTGAGGCTATGAAAAGAAAGGAGCTAAAGCTTTCATTTAACGCCAAAATGGATGAGGCTAAAATCAAATTAGAGCTAAATCAAGCCTTAGATATTTTGAAAGGACAACGATGTATAGTTAACTTGGAAGGATAGGATATTACATCTTCGATTGTCTAATTGTCGGTATAGTCATGAAAACCTTTGGAGTATTAACGTTGCTGTTCTTTTCAACTTGCTTGCTATCAGCTCAAAATAAATACCCCTTAATTCTTCCAATGAAGCAGAGGGCCGCTGTTATTGATCAACTACTGGCAGAAAAGATTCAAACAGTCTTACCTCAGCTAATGCGTAGGGAGGGAATTGATATGTGGATAGTCATATCCCGGGAATATAATGAGGACCCGGTAATTGAAACCCTTTTACCCTCTACCTGGCTGGCTGCCAGGAGAAGAACTATTCTGGTTATGTATGATAAAGGAATAAAAGAAGGGGTAGAAGCACTGGCCGTAGCTCGGTATGATGTAGGTAAAACTTTTACCAAAGCCTGGGATAGAGAGAGAGAACCGGATCAATGGAAACGGCTTTCGGAGATTATACAGGAAAGGGATCCAAAAAAAATTGGTATCAACAAGTCAGAGGCCTTTGGACTGGCTGACGGTATTACGGCAACTGATCTAGAAGGCCTAAATCAGGCTTTGCAGCATAAATACAAAAATAGAATCATATCAGCAGAAAAACTTGCCATTGGTTGGCTAGAAACACGCACACCTTCTGAAATGGCAATTTATCCTCAGGTATGCAGAATTGCCCATGACGTAATTAATGAGGCGCTATCGGAAAAAGTGATTCAACCAGGAGTCACCAGCACAGATGACGTGGTATGGTGGATGCGCGAAAAGGTCAGAGAATTAAAACTGATAACATGGTTTCATCCTACAGTTTCTATTCAGCGAGAGGACCCCGAGTCATTTGATCACTTAAGGTCTTTTTCGAAGCGTCCTGGAACCAATATTATTCAACCTGGCGACCTGATTCATGTTGATTTTGGAATTACGTACTTACGACTAAATACAGACACTCAACAACATGCCTATATTCTTAGGTCAGGTGAGCGAGATGCCCCCAAGTATTTGAAGGCCGCTTTGTCCAGAGGCAACCGGCTGCAGGACATTTTCACTAAAAACTTCGCTTTGGGCAAAACAGGTAATCAGGTGCTGAAGGAATCTCGAACCCAAGCCATCGCAGAAGGTATCAAACCTTCAATTTACAGTCATCCGATAGGGTATCATGGTCATGCCGCAGGAACAACACTTGGTATGTGGGATCAGCAAGATGGTGTTCCTGTTACCGGGGATTACCCGTTACACTACAATACGGCCTATTCAATTGAACTAAACGCTTCCACCTTTATTAAAGAATGGAACAAGGAAATTAGAATTATGCTGGAGGAAGAGGCCTACTTTGATGAGAGCGGTGTAAACTATATCGATGGAAGGCAAAAAAAGTTTTTGCTGATCCCAAGAATTTCTAATAACGAGTAGTTGAAATGAAAATCTCTTCAATGGAGAATGATCTCTAATGAAAATACTACGTGCTTTTCACGCTATTTACATTCTACTGTGTTTCACAATTCTTTTTGCAGTTTTTCTTCCCTTACTCCTCATCCCGATAATATTTAAAAAAAAATATCAGTTGATTGGAGTTTTTAATCGCTGGTGGGCGCATATCTTTTTCACATTGACCTTTTTCCCTAAAACAGTGTTAGTGCATCCGGAAATAGTCAGAAAGAACCAATACATCTTTTGTCCTAACCACTTCTCCTATTTAGACATACCAACTATGGGCCTTAACCCTGTGAACTCAATCTTTGTTGGAAAAAATGATATGGAAAGGATACCGCTTTTTGGCTTCATGTATAAAAACCTTCACATTACAGTTGATCGTGAAAGCTTCAAAAGCAGATATGCCACTGTAGTAAAATCGAGCAAGGCTATTGACGAAGGTAAAAGCCTTATGATATTTCCCGAAGGAGGTATTGTATCTCAAAAAATGCCCGAAATGCATCGATTTAAGGATGGAGCTTTTCGAATTGCCATTGAAAAACAAATTCCTATTGTACCCGTTACCATTCCTTTTAATTGGATAATTTTACCCGATGAGAGTTTGTTGCCAAGACTACACAAATTAAAAGTGGTTTTTCACAAACCAATAAATACTGAAGGTTTAACGTTAAAAGATACATCAAAACTAAAACAACAAACTTTCGATGTAATCAATGCTGAATTAGAACGGCATTTAAATGAAAATTGATAAGGACCACTTGTATAAAATAGCCCACTTAGCTCGTCTTGAATTTGATGACAGCACTGCCGCAGAAATGATCGCAGATATGAATAAGATCATTTCATGGGTTGAGAAACTAGAACACGTAGATACAAATGGAGTAGAGCCGCTTACTACCATGTCTCATGAAATAAATGCGTTACGGGAGGATGAAGTAAAAAACCATTTAAGTCATGAACGTGCACTGAAAAATGCCCCGAAAAGGGATGCCGATTTTTTCAGAGTGCCAAAAGTAATCGAATAATATGCAATCACTTTTGTTTTGGGCGAACTGGGCTCGTCCTTATAAAGCATTATACACTCTGCTATTCATTTTGTTTATAGCGGTTTTAATGTGGTTTTGTTATGCTCTATTTCAAGGCAATGAAACCTTGCTCGAATGGCAAATACAAGGGCGATCTGATAAAACCGAAATCAACATACAAACTGTTCAAGTTGGCCCTTTCAATTTGACAAATAGTGCCGAAAATACCATTTACACTCAGCGATTTGCCAGTTCAGCACCATCCCCTAACACTTGGTCATACTATCTGTTTCTTGTCATTACCACACTGTGTGCCTGCATTTTAATTACCATTATATCAACTCTACCCAGGTTCTCTTTTTACGTTGGTGCAGGTTTTATTGTACTCTATTTGATGAACCTCAAACTTGAGTTACTTTATCTTTTTGGCCGGGAAGAAAAAGTGGGTCTTATCATTGGTATCGTTTTATTCCTTCCTACGGCATACTATTTTAATCGAATAAGAGGAGATCTTTCTTTCTTTACCAGACTTGCCACTTTCTTTAGTCTATTTACAATATTGGCGCTCATAATCTATTTTGGCGCTCGGGTTGAACAACCTTTTTTTTATGTGGCAGCGGCAAGCATTCTGAATCCTATTGCTATTGGTTTGATTTTCACTTTGTTAGTGGCACACGAGATCATTGGTGGAGTTATTCTGTTACTTACCAGATCTAATACTTCTACTTCCAAAAACACACTTATCCACTTCTCAATTATAACGTTAATCTATTTGGTCAATGTAGTTCTAGCCTATCTGCGAGAAACCAGAATGATCGATTGGGATTTGGTTTATATCAATCCTTTTCTCTTACTTACCGTTTCGGCAGGTTTAGGAATTTGGCTTTACAAATATCGTGAAACTCAATATCGCTATCTCTTTCCATTCTTACCTTTTGGCGGACTGTTTTATGCCGCTATGGCGATCTGCTGTTTCACGACTATTGCGCATTTACACAGTACTGCTAATGATCCAGGTCTTGAGATTTTCAGGGATTTTACACTTAACGGACATATAGGGTACGGAGCTATTTTTATTCTCTATATTATTTCAAATTTTGTCCAGCCCTTAAAAGATGATATGAAGGTTTACAAGGTGCTTTATGCCCCCATAAGTATGCCCTACTTTACCTATCGTTTGGCAGGTTTAATAGCTTTCGTTGCCTTAATGGTAAGATCAAATTGGGCAGTTCCGATGAATCAGGGCATATCCACTTTCTTCAATGGTTTGGGAGATTTACATCTGGCCAATAAAGAGCAACTATTAGCCGAAAGTTATTATGAAGAGGCCGCACGATACGGACTCAATAATCATAAATCTAATTTCTCACTAGCAAGTTTCTATTCTGACAAGGATCAAACCGAAAAAGCCGCAGTGAGATACAAAGATGCCCTTGCCAAATGGCCCTCACCGCAGGCGTACGTTAATCTTAGCAACCTGTATTTAGATGATGATCGTTTTTTTGATGCACTTTTCATTCTAAAAGAGGGTATACAAGTTTTTCCGGATAATACCCAAGTTCAAAATAATCTAGGTTTGTTATATGGTAAAACCGGTATTCTAGATAGTTCGATATATCACCTTGATAGGGCTTATTCAAATTCAAAGAATAACACCGCATCAAGTAATATTCTGGCTCTGGTGGCTCGGAGTGACTTCCAACTAGACGCCGACTCTGTTCTTGCTTATTACACGATAGATGAGGATCCGATATCTGTAAACAATAACTACGTGCTTTATAATAATTCTGCCAAAGCGCTGAAGCATGAATATGTGGTAAAGGACACAACTTTAAATTTCTTGGACGCCTCCATTTTATTCAATAAGTCATTCAACCAGTTGTTTGCCGATGATTCACTAGAAACCCAGAAAATATTTGACCTTGCTTATAAGCCAGTAAATGCTGGAACTAGAGAACAACTCGAGTACGTAGCCTACTTGAACCTTTATAAAAACCACAATATTAACAAAGCGTTTAGGGGTCTTAACTGGGCCGCTAACGCAAGCATCTCAAACGGTGGTAAATTTTTTAATCTAATTGGCACTTGGGCCTTGGAACAAAACGCACCTGACGTAGCAACGCAATACTTTGAATGGGCAGAAGACAAAAATTGGGATGAAGCTACATTCAACAAAGCCATTGCCTTAAGCGAAAATAGCAACCTTGAAGAAGCCATAGCGGTATGGAAAGAAATTGCCCGAAGTAGTGACTTGGAGGCTAAAAAGATTGCCAACACAATGCTGAACATATTGACCGCCGATCTATCAACTCTTTCTCAACTGGAAGACTATCAAAAATATCTGGTTATCAGATATCAGATGACCATCGATGATAGTTCACTTTTCAGTGATCTTATCTCGATAATATCGGACATGAATTATAGGGGGCAAGCCTATTTAGACCTAAGTAAAAAGTTATGGAAGCACGACCAGTTGGATGAAGCCATATTAGTTTATCAAAAGTTGGGTGATCTTGAAATAACTGATAAACGACTTTATGAAGAGGCACAGTGGCACGAGCTAAAAATGCTGGCCTATAACAAGAAAATTCGCCAACTAGCACAAAAAATCAATCAAGGAATTGAGTTTGATAGCAAGCGTTCCCTTGAGAAGCACTTTTATACAAGTTTATTAGTGGAAGCATCTGGTGATACCGCCACCGCACGTCAGACCTACGAGCTGATAGCGTATATGAATCCTTTTTTTGAAGAGGCGGTTATCCATTGCGCTGAATTTATAAGCCTTCGAGACGGCCTCGAAGCTTACAAGATTTTACTTAGTGCGCTTGAGGTCAATCCAAACTCCATTAAACTGTTAAAAGCATACATTATGCAATGCGCGAGAGTGGAATTAAACACCTATGCCGAAAATAGTTTAGAAGAGCTTTCCGGATTGGTTAACAAGGCTGAGTTCGATAAAGTCAGGAATGCTTATGATGAATTGACAGCTAAAATAGTATGGGAGGCCGAAAATTTCTAAAGCACGGACTCTTGAGATTTATAACATTCGCAACTGCTTACTATCTCCTCCGTAATTATTTTTGAAAGGTTTAAAAAGATAGAAAAGGATTCATCAGCCATTAATTTTTCGTGGACTACCAACTCGACCGTTTCTTCCTGTATTGCTTTCACCTCCTCCAGTAGATCATCACCATCCTTCGAACAAGTTAGTGAATTAACTTTTCTGCGGATATCCATAAGTTTGTTATAATAAACATCAATCTTATTTTTTTTTCTCGTTTCCTGCCACCGGGATACGGAGTAAACGGTACTAGCCAGAGCAACAAAAATTGATATGATCACGCTAAACACCTCCGCATACTTCTCTAAGAACGTAGGCTCATACCTCTCTAAATAATCTCTTGTACCTTGGTGAAGTCTAATATTAAGCACGTCGGGGTCGAAACTTCCAGAAAAATTATGAAATAGAGGGTTTATGGTATTAATAACTTGCTTGTTTTGGTCCAAAGCTTTTATAACATCAAAAACCAGCTCTCTGTCAAGTTTTTTATTAGTAATAAGAATCGCTTCAATTTCTAGGGTTAAAACTGCCTCTTCTGTATAATCCCCATACACATCTTTTGCTATCACAAAGGGACTAAACTGTGGGTACCTGGTACATATACCTTCAACTAAGGAGCCCTTACCCAAAGATTCAACATCATCAAAACTAAAGAGCTTGTAATCACTTAAGTCTCTCAATTCGTCATTTCCTAGCAGATCAGTGAATGTAAATAACACGTCCGCTTCAAATAGCTCAAGATCCGATAAGAAAGTTACCTCCCTACTTCGAATACCATAATCTCGCATTAGATCTGTCAGAAACCTATAGGTACCTGAACCGGGGGCACCTGCATAAATCTTTTTTCCTTTTATAAGTTCCTCGATAGTCGAATATTCCTGATCCCTTTTATGTAAAACATGTAAAATCTGAGGGTAGAGTGGCATTACCGATCTTACATCCTCAGAAACTACAGCATAATTATCGACAACACTAAAATCAATCGCACCCGACTTAACGGAGTCCAAGCCTGAGCCTGTGTGTATACCATCAATAATCCGAAAATCGTATTTCGTGTGTTCGTTAAGAATAGCGGCAATTTGCTTGGATAAGCGGTTCTGAGGCTCTAGATAATCTGCTGAAATACGTAGTTCTATTTGCTTCTTTCCACATCCCACTAGCAGGAAGTTAGTAAGTAGGATAAACAGAACGAGCTTTTTCACTTTATCCTTCCGGTTTTTGTGTATTGCTCGTAGTTATTCTTAGCTGATTTCTTATGTACATCAGGATTACGTTCCCAAAGTTCTTTCCCATTAACTGAAAGTGTACGTTCAAATAAATACAATTGGCCATTCTCAATTAGGAAATTATCATACTTGGGTGTTGTAGCCCTTCCCATAGCCAAGGTCATAGAACACCAACCTCCATATGCAGGCAGGTATTTATTCGGAGAAAGCAAAAATTTGGTTTTATGTGACTCACTTGAGAAATAATAGGTTATGCCCTCATAATCTGTTGAAATATCCTCGTTCCCGGGAACCGCTTTATTTTGATCAAAATATCCAATAGGGTCGTAGCCTCCTAAACCAACATGACCATCATAAGTACAGTATTTAAGTGTATCCGCCTCGGTCTGAGAATAGGCTATAAAGGGTAGCAATAAAATTAAAGTCAACAATGTGCGCATAGAAATAGAATTAGAGTTAGGTTAAAGATAAAAACATTATTTCTTAAATCAGGTTTGACGAATACTGTCATATGAATGACAAGGTAGCTAAATAAGCCAAAAACATTGACTTTCTATTAATTGATATACATTTGCAGACACAAAAAAATGGACATATGGATTTAAAAAATGTACAACTCCAAAGCACTCATGAAAAACTGGGAGCCAAGATGGTACCTTTCGCCGGATACAATATGCCCGTAAGATATAGTTCTGATAAACAGGAACACAATACCGTTCGAGAGGCAGTTGGCATTTTTGACGTTTCCCACATGGGTGAATTTCTTATTTCAGGACCAAAGGCTTTGGAGTTAATTCAAAGAGTGACCAGCAATGATGCTTCTAAACTCACTATAGGAAAGGCTCAATATAGCTGCTTGCCCAATGATCAGGGTGGGATAGTAGATGATTTGCTCGTATATCAAATCAAAGATGAGGAATACATGCTGGTGGTGAATGCCTCCAATATTGAGAAAGACTGGGCATGGATATCAAAACATAACGATTCAATTGGTGCCCAGATGCGGAATATCTCTGATGACTTTTCCCTATTTGCAGTTCAAGGGCCTAAAGCTGAAGAAACACTTCAGAAACTGACCTCCGTTGATTTATCGGCAATCAAGTTTTATACTTTCGAGGTAGGAGATTTTGCGGGAGCTGACTATGTTATTCTTTCGGCTACTGGCTACACCGGGGCAGGAGGTTTTGAAATATACCTTCACAACAGAGACGCTGAGAAAATATGGAGTAAGATACTTGCAGCCGGGGAGGAATTCGGTATCAAACCCATAGGTCTTGGCGCACGGGACACGTTAAGAATGGAAATGGGATATTGCCTTTATGGTAACGATATTGATGACACAACGTCCCCTTTAGAAGCGGGGCTTGGCTGGATAACCAAGTTTACCAAAGACTTCGTAAATAGCGAAAACCTTAAAGGTCAGAAAGAAGCCGGTGTTACTAAAAAATTGGTTGGTTTTAAAATGGATGTGAGAGGCATACCACGCCAGGGGTATGAAATAAAAAATAGTGACGGTATCACCATAGGTAAAGTGACATCAGGAACTATGTCTCCGACACTTTCAATTGGCATTGGATTGGGTTACGTAGAAAAAGAGTATACCATACCAGAAACTGATATCTATATATCCATTCGGGACAAAGCCTTAAAAGCTAAAGTGAGTAAACTGCCTTTGATTTAATGAAGACTATAGACGTTTGTCTCAGTCCTGATCTGATCCACCTTCATGATCTTGAGAATAAGAACGTTGTGATTGTGGATATTTTAAGAGCTACATCATGTATGGTTTCTGGCCTAGCTAGCGGGGTAGAGCATATTATACCCTTTGCCAAATTGGAACAAAGTCAAAAAATGAAAACAGGTGGGTATTTAATTGCTGGTGAGAGAGGTGGAGAGAAAGTAGAAGGGTTTGATCTGGGAAACTCACCATTTGACTACATGGATAAGAGCTTGATGGGCAAACGGATAGCCACAACAACCACCAATGGAACTGTTGCCATTGAGAAATCCAAAGGGGCAAAAAATATAATTATTGGAGCTTTTCTAAATATTGATGCCGTAGCTACTTTTCTAAAAGACAAGGAAGAAAGTGTAATAGTCTTTTGTGCAGGGTGGAAAGGGAAGGTGAATCTTGAAGATTCACTTTTTGCAGGCGCCTTGATAGAATTACTGCAAGATGATTTTGCCAATGAATGTGATTCTCCACTGTTGGTACAGTCCGCTTATCAAAGCATGAAACATGACCTCGTAGGATTTGTTAAGAACTCATCGCACGCTAAGAGATTAAACAGGCTTAACGTACATAAAGACATTGAATACTGCATGAGATTCAATGAATTTGAGGTAGTTCCGCAATTGGTAGATGGGAAATTGGTATTAACCTAGTTTTTTATTGTTTTTATGCCGATCCTTATCGCGAATGGATTTTTTTGTAAGATTCTTTTCAAATGCCTCGGTCAAATCAATCCCAGTTTGATTAGCCAAACAAATCAAAACCCATAACACATCTGCCATTTCATCCCCTAGATCCTTATTTTTATCACTTTCTTTTTCAGACTGTTCCCCGTAACGTCTGGCCATTATCCTGGCAACTTCACCCACCTCCTCAGTTAAAATCGCTGTGTTTGTCAATTCGTTGAAATAACGCACACCGGTAGTATTAATCCATTGATCAACGATCTCCTGCGCTTCTTTAATGGTCATTTCTTATTTTTTGTGTCAATAATTATTGTAACTGGCCCATCATTGACCAGCCCCACTTTCATATCCGCACCAAACTCCCCGGTCTTCACAGGCCTTCCTAAATCCAAAGTAACTTGATCTATGAATCGTTGATAAAGTGGTGTAGCTACTTCCGGTCGGGCTGCTTTAATATATGAAGGCCGGTTCCCTTTTTTTGTGCTCGCATGAAGTGTGAACTGACTTACAATAAGTACATCGCCACCTGTCTTGATCAGGCTTTCATTCATAACACCCTCTGCATCGTTAAATATCCTTAAATTCACTATCTTGTTGCTCAACCATTTAATATCTTCCTCATCATCAGCATCTTCTATTCCCAAAAGAACCAGAACTCCACGATCTATACTTTCTTTTGCTTTACCGATTATTTCAACCGAAGCCTCCGAAACTCTCTGAACCAAAGCAATCATTTAGGGCTATTTTTCTGGAGGAATATAATCCATGGGTAATATACTTGCCATTGTTCCAATCCAACTCCAATAGCCTTCTACATACGTCGATCTTACATCCTCGTAGTATCCATTATCATAGAGTTTCAAAGTATCTCTTATATGCAACCTTGACTCCTGCCAACCAGGAGTAGATCTTGATTTAAACGGATACTCTTGGGCCTCTTTAGCACCTTTATATACAACCTGTAGCATCCCGTTAAAATCGACTATGTCTCCGTTCATAAGCTCACTACCCGTTTTAAACTGCCTGCCAAGACTGTCAATCAATTTAGGTTTTCGACGCTCTCTGAGATAGTAAGAAAGACTGTCGCCAGGTTTTAAATTCCCCGAGCCATTTACGCTAAAAACAACGGATCCCCCCGAAAACTCACTCATTTTACCTCGGTATCTAGCTATTCTCTCATTGATTAATTTGTCTGGTAGCCGGTTAGGATTTGGGATTTTGAATATCTCGAATACAATGAACTTATCTTTTTCAAAATTTCCCTGTGACATAGACCTAAAAAAATGCAGTAGAGAGCCTTCATATTCTTTTTTTCTATTTCTTTCCCATTTTTTTTGAGTGCCCCTATTCTTTGGCTCGAGGAAACTAAACCTCGGAACACCATAATAGGCTAGTTTACCTTTGCGATATTCCATTTGAAAAGAGATCATATCATAGGTGACCTCATAGCCCAACCAATCATTCTTAATTACAAGGGGCTCACGAGCGTGCGCATAGAGAGTTTGTTGACCATTATCATTGTAAAACGCTAATTTTTTTTTGTTCAAAATCTCGGTCTTGCTACTGGCAGGAGTGGTTCCCAGAAAGTAGCTTCGAAAGTCTTGAAAATCCCTTTTCCAATTCGAGGTATCCGCCATAACAAATACCTCAGGAAGACTCATGACCTCGGGTGTCAATTCAATATTAATTTCTATTACTTTTTTGGACATCACTTCGATAGATCTTGAATAGGTATTATACCCCACGAAAGAGACTGTTAAATCGTACTTTCCTTCTGAAAAGTTCTTTAAAATAAAGGTGCCATCAGGATTTGACGTTGTACCAATCATTGTACTGGCAAAATACACATTAGCGAACTGAACGGGTTCGCCAGTACCAAACTCTGTAATTTTTCCCTTTATGGTTTGGGCTGCGGTTATCGAAGAAATAGTAAAAAGTGGTAGTAAGAAACGAAACATAGTTATAGTCACCAACAGGTTACTGTCACATAATGTTGCTTTGTAAGAAGTGAGTTCAGTCGCTATTTAAATCATTTTAACATTTTTTAAGAAACTTTCTTCTTTTTTAAGAAAAGATATATCAGTATTGAAACTATAAGCAGAATTAGTACGATCCCGCAACAATATAAGACATAGTATCCAATACTTGTAAGTGAATCAGATACATTATCTTCAGATGAACACGAAGCTAAACTCAATAACAAGAACAGTCGAAAACTATTCCACCGGTTTGACGTCTGTTGCCTCGTTGCTCTCCCAGGTCTGAAAACTGTCAATTTCATTCTGTATCTTGTTATAAACCCAAACCAGTACGGTGAAATCATCAACAAAACCTGTCACTGGTATAAAGTCTGGTATAAAGTCTAATGGCGTGATAAAATATAAAAGCGCTGCTACCACAAGAACAATATTTTGCCATTCGATTTCTCGGTATTCACCTTTTGCGTAAGCCTTCACCATACGTATGAATATATTCAACCTGGATACAAATCCTGATGTTTTGATATTATCAGCGCTAAAATCATTGATTTTATGCGAAGCTTTGTCCACGACACTGCGTAGCCTAGGATTACTCTTAAGAATTTCCGAAGCTTTTTTGATAGCTCGTTTGAAGAATTGATTTTTTTCTACTTCTCCCATTTTAGAAAGTAGTACGTATTTCGGCTTTTACAGCAACTAATGCCTTTTGTATTGGATCAAAATCTCGTTCCATGGCCGTATCAAAGAGTCTTTTTGAAAGATCTAACCCAGTCGCTTTCTCATCTAATCCCATTGCCGATTCATTTATTGATACTATAAGTTCTTCTTTAGCGGTTTTCACCAAATCCCAGACCTCATCACTCATATATACTTGTTGTGAAACATTATGGTTATATTCTTCTCGAACTTCTTTTAACATAATATGTTGAAATTCCCTGGCTGTATAATCACCATTATTTAACCTTACTACAAGGTTATTTGGACTGATACGTTCCAAAAAAAGGCAAATGCGTTCATAGGCATGAAGACGATTAGGAAGGACCGTTTCTATACTTTTCCCTCGTACCTGCAAAGCTTGTTTCTCTAGCTCTTTGTCTAAAAATGACTTGACTACAAGAAACATAGCATATAGAACTGCCGTCGAAGGCAGCAAGATTTTGCCGAATTCAATCAATATCTCCATTCTTTTATTGCCTCTTTTAACGGCTTTAAATTAAAAAAAGTCTTTCACTTAGGGATACATTTTCTTGAAGACGGCATTTAGTCAATTAACTTTGAACTGCTTAAAGTATTTTTGAGTTAATAGATGTATGACTAGTGATATATTAATACCGGTATCATTAAGCCCTAAAGCGGCAAATGAAGTCAGGCATATAATGGAAAATAAAAATATTCCTGATGATTATGGGCTGAGAATTGGCATCAAAGGAAGTGGGGGTTGTTCTGGTTTTAATTACCTGTTGGGTTTTGATAAAAAGAAGGATTCGGATATCAGTTTTGAGGTTGATGGAATTATGGTTTACGTAGAAAAGAAACACACGATGTACCTGCTTGACTTAGAAGTTGACTTTTACGAAGGGAGTGATGCCAAAGGATTTACCTTTACTAAGAAGAGTTAATCGTCTAACTATTTCTCTTTTTCTTTAGCTCAACCACCGCTCTTTCACATTCCCCTTTTATAGGTGGGTTTAGTTTAGAAAGCTTTACCTCCACCCATATGACGTCTGCTATTTCGCTAATAACTCGATTTACAATAGATTCCACAACATATTCAAGAAGTTTAGATGATTTGGCCATTTCACTTTCTATGATATCATATAGATATTCGTAATTCACGGTATGCTTAAGCTCGTCATTGACGGCAGCTTTATGAAAATCAGCTTTAACGCTTATATCAACTAAGAAGATATTGCCTTGCTCGCGCTCTCTATCATAATATCCGTGATAGGCCTTGAATCTTAGGCCTTTCAAAGAGATCTTACCCATTTACTCTATGTCGTCAAAAAAGGAAGTGGATCCTGAGATTTCTACTTTGTTATTTTGCTTGGCTTCCGATTTTTCTTGATGATGGCCGTTAAGTTCATCATTTTCAACCGGCCTGGCTTCAATCTCTTGCTTCTTTTTTTTAGAACTTGATAGATCTATGCTTTCCCGTTTGATCTTCAGTAGCTCCGCTTCAATATCGACAGCTTTAATTTGTGACTTAACTCGCTCCACTTTTTCAACAGCGTCACTGGCAAAGCTTCGAATGTCAGATAGCAGGTCATCCCTTAAATTCTCAAGGTTCCTGTAAACCTGAGCCAATGCTCTTACACGATCTTCCATCTCCTCAGTAGCGCCCTTGGATCTAAGCTCAGCTTCTTCAATCATATCCTTAGCTTTAGCCTTAGCATCATTGATCATCGCCTCAGACTTTATTTGGGTTTCCCGCATATGCAGCTCCGCAGTTTTTGTGGCCTGATCAATCATATTGGCCCCAGTATCTTCAGCTGTTTTTAGAGTCTTAAAAAGTGAATTCTCGACTTCTCTTAACTTTTCTACTTCCCTCTCAGAAGAATTCAGCTTTATAGTAAGTTCCTTGTTCTCATCCATGAGTTTCTCCCATTCTTGAGACAGCGTAACTAAAAAAGCAGTAACTTCTTCCTTATCGAGTCCTCGAAAAGCCTTTTCAAATGTTTTTTGACGAATGTCTAACGGAGTGATTTTCATAGCTTAAAAAATTAACCAACAACGACTACTAGGTAAACTCTAAATTCCAGATGGATATTGCCCTGTCGTCGCTTGCACTAACTAATAGGTGTTCATGAGAAGACCATAACAATTTATTTACTGAAGTTCCATGACCTGCGTGCCTGGCTTTATCGATAACCTTTAACAATTTAAAAGTATGACTGTCCCATACTTTTATCGATTTATCCATGCTACAAGTTACAAAATGTTTACCATCCGGACTATAATCAATATTATTAATGGCAAACATGTGAGCTGCAATATCCTGTATGTTTAGATAACCGGCCTGTACGTCCCAAGCTCTAATATGTGCATCTCTACCCGCCGAGATAAGTATTTGTCCATCGGGACTATACTTTAACGTAAAAACAGAGTTCGTATGTCCCTCAAGTACATACTTAAGCCTTAAAGAATCTTTCTCGAATATCCTGATTTTATTATCACTATAGCCAGCCGCAAGTTCATTTTTTTGCTCATTTATATCTATCGTTCTCAGGCTTGCATCAACCTCTTTTGTTGTCTTTATGACGCTGAGTCCATTGACGCTTACCTCTGTTAATAAACCAGAAGCATCACCAATAAATGCACTGCCATTTGAGGTTTTAATATCAAATATTGCAGCTTTAGTCATATTGAGAGACCCAAGCTCTTTTTTCTCCTGCCAATCGATAATATGGATCCCGTCATAATTATGGCCTACAAGTAATACATCCTCATTTATCATGTAATGAAGTCCATAAATCGAATTAGGCAATTTTGCTATTAATTGGCCATTTTCTGGCTCTTTCAAGTCCCAACTTACTACCATGCCATCACCCGCCCCGGAAAAAAAAACACTAGGAAACTGCGACCTTTCTAGTGCATAAACGCAGTCATTATGGCCTGTTAGGCTCTTTAACTTAGATACCTTTACTTTGCTACCGGTCAAACTTCAAGCTATTCTAAACACAAAGAAGCAGGATTTAATTACAGGATTCAAATGCCCATTCTTGAAATAAAGACCCTAAGCGCTACCAGATCTCTGGTACTCTGGAATATGACCGAAAGCCTTGATCACCTATTGGATATGATCTCATTGAATGCAGCAGAAAAAGGGACACTTAAATCAATCAAGAATGAGATTAAACAAAAAGAATGGCTAACAGGTAGGTTGGCTATTAGAGAGCTAGCCGTTTCAATGGGCTTGAATTATAAAGGTGTATCTAAAAATGAGTTTGGGAAACCTTATTTAGAACAAAACAATGGGGAAATCTCACTCTCACACTCCTACCCATATGTGGCTGCCATCTATGACCGGCAAACCGAAGTAGGCGTTGATCTTGAGCAACCTACACCTAAATTGAAGCTGATTGCCAAGAAATTTTTGAGCGATTCAGAAAGAAATTACGTAGGTGGAAACATTACCAAATTGTGTATTTACTGGTGTGCAAAAGAGGCTTTATATAAAATATATGGCAAACGTGGGTTGATTTTCAAAGAGAATCTTCTGATCAGACCTTTTGAGTTGAGCAGTGACGGGGTCATCTCTGGCAGTATAATTGTAAACAAGGTCGAAAAAAAGTATAACTTACAATACAATGTAAAACAGGGCTTTGTGCTTGTTTACAATGTTTGAAGCTAGATAAAACAAGGCATGAAACACGTTTTTACTTTTATATTGATGATTTCTGCGGTTTCCGGATTTAGCCAGGTAAAAGACTTCAGGCTAACAAATGTACAAGATGGAGACGAGGTAAGTCTATCTCAGTTTGGGGATTCAAAAGGAGTAGCTGTTATATTTACCAGTAACATTTGTCCCTATGCCGTATATTATGAAGGTCGCATTACGCAACTTGTAGCCGATTACAATTCCAAGGGGATACAGTTTCTGCTGATCAATAGCCATGGAGAAGCTAAAGAATCCGAAGAAGAAATGGCGAACAAAATTTCCACTTGGGGTTTAGATATTCCCTACTTGTCTGACAAAGATCAAAAAGTAAAAAGTACTTTCGGAGCCCGAAAAAGTCCTGAGGCATTTTTACTAAAGAATAACAACGGCAAATTTTCAGTCTTTTACAAAGGAGCGATTGATAATAATCCTCAAGTGGCAAGCGACGTGAAAGAGCAATACCTTAAGAAAAACATAGAATCATTGCTAAATAATGCTTCCCCATCTTCTGGAGGCAGACCGATTGGATGTATAATTAAGGGTTGACGATGCTTTTATCACAAGCGCCTAATTGTGTCTTATGTCAAAACTTCAACGCTAGGTTTAATGGGTCATGAAAGTAAAGACATTTGGTTCAATTATCATCTTCTATATCAACTTACTTTTTGTTTTATGTAGTACAATTAAGGAGTCAACAGATAAGTAAACCATCCCTGTCGATGTAGACTTAATTTGTGAGTATAAAATGGAAGAAGTTTTTTTCAGAATTAATTTAATTCTACCGGAAAGAGAAATAAATAATATCTTTAAAGATGATTTTCAATTCAATACGTTTACGGGTAATTTAGAACTACTGCAAGTAGATGGAGTAATGTTAGTTTACACTAAGGATGTCGAATTCATCAAAAGATTTTCAGCAGGCTCCGACGTACGTTCTGTACTCTTCTTTGAAGTTGTATTAGAAGACATAATCGTTTTATTCTCAGAATATACCGAAAACAGATTATAGCTATATTCGCGCTCCAAGAATGAAGTAATTCAAAAATTACATGAAGTACCGTTATTGGTTGCCCGCAATATCCCCTTTTCGCCAATAACTTCACCATTTTATAATAGCTCCTACAATCTAATGCTTTACAATAAAAAAGATAGAACCTACCGCATCGCAAAAAAATTTAAAGAAGGTGCAGCCCTGATCTCATTGATTTCATTGATAATGATAAGGGTGTTTATTCATGTGTGATGGCTGAGAATTTACAATACTATATTAACGAAGATGTTTTGAATAAAAAGGATAAAGCAGTTTGGGAGAGGATAGACGATTTGGAAAATCCTGTTATTGTACAATATTAATTCAAATGACTAGGTAGGTTAAACACATCCAAGAAACGGTAGCTGTCTTCTGCTCAATTAGCTTTAAACAAGAATATAGGAAGAGCAATAAATATCGCTACTATTGAAAATACAAGACCTCCAATAGTTCCCACCGCAAGGGAAAACCAAAAAACCTCATTTTGACCTTCAATTAAAAACGGTATCAAGCCGAAACAAGTAGAAAGGATCGTGAGTATGATAGGTTGCGCCTTGTAAGCTACAGCTTTTAGGATATTTCTGTTGTACTTTCCTTTCTTTAAATTATTTAAGTCATTTACCACGAAAATGGCAGCGTTCACGACTAAACCCCCCAACAAAACAAAAGCGGCATAACCGCCTTGATCAAAATAAAAATCAAACATCGCAAAAGTAAGAAACAGGCCGATCAGGGAAATAGGAATACAGAAAATGATAAAAAGGGGCTGCTTCAAGTTTTCGAATAAGATTGAGCAAATGAAGTAGATCGCAATAACCAATATGATCAATAAACCATACTGTCTTTTTACCTTTCCCCAATTCCATTCCCAAGTTAATTTCTGCGTAGAATAGCCGAGTGGCATTTCTTGTTTTTGGATAGCCAGCGTTTCATCCAGGTACTGATTCCCAAACTTATAACTGCCAAAATATTCAAACCCCACTACTCGTAAGTATTGTCTGTTCTCTTTATGTATGGCATTAACCGTTTGTGTAAGCTCAAGTTTACCTGTTTGGTGTAAATCCAATAGAACTGAATCTATCTGTAGTCGATGATTTTCAAGATTGAATAATGAAAAATGATCGCTTTCATTTTCTTTGACATAAACGGGCAGGTTCAGGTTTGAAAAAGGAATAAAGAATGAAGGTTGAGTACTTTTAGAAAGGAAATCCAAATGCTCCATAACAAGTAAGGCGGATACATCACTTTTAGCTAGTGCGTACAGGTCAGGCTTCCAAAGGTATTCTTCCCTGCTTTCCTCTGACCAGCTCAAGCGTTCATTCGTATTTACCTTTTGTATACGTTTATGGGTAAGAAGCCTCTTAGCTAATTGGTTAGATTGGTTTTCGAGTTCGTCATAATTATATCCCTTCATCAGAACGCGAAAAGAGGGTAATGCATCATTGCTAGCATTACTAAATCCACGACCTACACCATAAATATTCCATTCTACACCGCCCCAATCCAGTGACCGGGCTATCAATCGGCTCTTAAGCTGGTAAGGCAGCGCTCCATGCTCATAGTTAGGCTCAAATTCAATAGTTATATTTCCTTGTTGGCTGCTGGAAACACGCGTAACAAATTTGCTTATCCCATTTACGCTAGACAGGTAGCTTTCTACTTTAGTTAAAATTTCATTGAGTCGGTGTACGGTACTGCCATAAGGCATGGAAGCATTCACATAAAGTCGTGTTTTGTCAGGAGTCCGGTAGCCAGACTTTTCAAAGACGTTCCTCACGAACAATCTAAGGGCTCCACCTAAAACTCTATCAGAATAAGGTCTTATGGACTCCTGATAAAGTTCACTACCTATAGTGGCATTGTACCAATCGTGGCCTTTCCATTGTGTGGGCAATAGGAATACGGGTAAGCCAAAAGAAATCACCAGTACGATTACTACCCATTTTCTTCGTTTTGCTAAAATCGATATAAATTGTTCATATCCTTTGAAAAACTTAACGTGCCATCTTCTTAGTTTTTTTCTTTTATCGGCAAGTGTCCCAATATGTAATAAGTTGAATAAGGCAGGTGTATAAAACAGAGCTACCAGTAAGGATAAAAACAGGCTTACCGCTATAATCTGACCAAATTCAAACAGGTCTTTTTTTTGCTCGTCTGGCAGAAAAAAAACCAGCAAAACGGCTGCAATGGTGGTAAGGGAAGCACCCAACAACGCTTTAAAAACCTGTAAATCATTTTTCTTGTGCAAATGATCCAGCATAACGATAGAATTATCCACCACGAGTCCAAATGCAATAGTCAAACCGGCAATACTATAAATGTGTATATCAATGGATAAAAACCAGGCGCATAAACTGGTCAGGCATATGGTTAGAAGGATACCCGAGAATAAGACAAACAGGTATTTAAGATTCCTATTAATCAAAAAGATAAAGAGAGAAAGGATCAAAATAGAAAAACCGGCGCGCCGATAGATCTTCGACAGCTCGGTGCGTAAGTACTCCGTATCATCGTAGTCTTTGATAATCTCGAAGCCATTGGGTAAAGACGCTTTTATAGCTACCAATCTATCTTTTACTTGGTCCATCAATCTGATGCGGTTCTGATCCTCTTCCGCAGAAAGCGTAAGTACTAATGTATTTTGTCCATCTACCCTAAAATATCGATTGGGCTCAGCGGCTTCCAGATATATATCACCTAAATCCAAGAGTCGAATAGCCTGCCCATCATTTTGACCTACTATACAGCTCTTCATTTGCTGCAACGAATTTAACGACTCGCCAACTTGAAGGGTCAGGTACTGACCGGAGAGTAGCCGTTGTGCGCCAGGATATTGAATCAAAAACCGTTTCCGCAAAACTTCGGTCAACTGTTTTGCCGTTAAACCAAAATGCCGAAGTTTTACATCGTCTAGGTTGATCGTTATTTGTTGACCCTGGGCACCATTCACAAAAACCTCTTCGATACCCTTAATTTGAGATAATGCGGTTACCACGTCTTGTTTTACCAACCTAGATGCCTCTTCCTTAGGTAAGGTACTTTTGAATTGATACACGGCGAGTGGAGGACGGTCTGTTTCACGGTTACCTGCGGCTATCGTAGGGTAGCTCAACTTTTGATTCAACTGTGGATACACCTGCCGGAGCAAAGCGCTAATTTCAAAACGCTTAAAATCCAGGTCTACGTCTTTTTGGAAAGTTAACTCGATAGCTCCCCTGCCGTAGTTAGATATTGAATATATCTTGCTTAATCCCGCTAGTCGGGAAAATGTGTTTTCCAGAGGCGAGGTGGCCTCATGCTCCACTTGCTGTGGAGATGACTCAGGCAGCGTATATCTGATGGTGAAGCTAAAATCATTGGGCTGGGGGTTAAGGTCTACATTTAGCAGGGGGATCACCGCTATTCCCAAAATAGCCAGTACTATAAATACTACTACCCACTTGAAGCTATACTTCATCATCCTAAACTATGCAATGCACGAAAAAAGGATGCTTATTTGTAATAAAACTTACAATTATTTTCATCTTCTTTAGCATGTGCTACAGTACAAGACAAAACAATTATCATGGATTTCCTCGATTTTCTAACCCCGACCCTAAAGGGTGAATCGAGGAAAATCGGGTTCCCTTTAGGGTTTAGGGTACAACCGATTTTCCAAAACAACTTACAATCATTTTTTGTCTTGTACCATGAGCATGTACTACTTTTGAGTGGCATGAAAAATCTCCTGCTTGTATTAACCATTTTGGTGATTGGTTGCAGTCAAACCCAAAACGTGGAAGAGCCCGACCCGCAATCACTAAGACCACAACAAGAACCGACTTTGGTAAAGGTCATCAAGGCAGAGATCAAGCCTTTTAACTTTTATATTACCTGCAATGGAGTGGTTGAAGCTGTACGTAGATCAGAAGTAAAGTTTGAGCAAAGCGGGAGGCTTCTTGAAAATAAAATTAAAAACGGGCAACGCGTTAAAAAAGGACAGCTACTGGCCAAACTAGATGACGGTGAAGAGCGAATAGCGCTCAGAAAAGCAGAAGCTTTGCTCGAGTCGAAGAAATATGATTACCAAAGCCAAATGCTCAGCTACTCTCAGAAAGAACTTGACACTGAACAAGGTAAGACTATCATTGAAAGTATCCGGCATAGTACAGGGCTGGTGGATGCCGAAATAGGGTATGACGAAGCAAAAATACGCTTAGCGAATACTGAGGTGAAAGCATACATTTCCGGCACTATAGCCAATGCCGAGGATTTAGGACTGGTATATGTCAATTCCGGGGAAAAGTTATGCGACATTATTGACTTAACCCATCTGCAGGTAGTAACTAAAGTGCTGGAAAGTGATCTTTCTAAAATAGAACTAGGTACTGAGGCTGAAGTAACCGCTTTATCAATGCCAGGTAAAAAGTTCTCTGCAAGGGTTATTGAAGTAAACCCGATAGTAGACCCAACGGGTATGGTGGATGTAAAGCTGAACTTGTTGAATACTGCAAGTTTAGCACCCGGTATGAATGTACAAATAAAGTTTGCGTTAACACAAAATGAAACCCTGGTTATCCCAAAGGAGGCCTTGGTAATACGCTCTGGCCGTGAAGTGGTGTTCGTACATGAAGGTGGTCTGGCCAAATGGCATTACGTTACTACCGGGGTTACTAACGGCGAAGAAGTGGAAGTATTAAAAGGGCTAGAGGAGAGTATGCAGGTAGTTACGGAAAACAACTTGCAGTTGGCGCATGACGCAATTATAAAAATTCAAGAATAAACTTTTCTTCATGCAGTTGAAATATGCAAGATTAGACTGTTTTTTCATTTTAAAAAAAATGCTTATTGATGTCTATTCTTGAATACCTGTACCTAGAAGTTATTGTTAGAATTTTTTTTATAATGTTCGATTTTAATTTGTTTTTATTTACATATTTATTTAAACACAGTTATTATGAAAAAAGTATTAAAAACAATTGCAACTTCTATGCTTGGAGCAGTTATCTTAACAGTTTCACTAGGTTTGTTCGCACCAACAAAGGCAGAGGCTTTTGACAGAAATTTTGTTGTGACAGAATATTAGAATATTACTTTCTTTGGTGGAAAATTTCAGAAGTATATTCATGCTGGACAGTCGATGGAAACTGTATGGACGATGTTGTAATTGAAGGATAACCATTCCATTATTAAAAGCTGCATCAATGTGGTTAATCCATTGATGTGGCTTATCTAATCAAAAAAATGTTCAGATTTTTTATTTTGCTTATCGTACTGGTCTCCTGCTACCCTGAACCAATTAAAAGGTCAAAAATTGACTTCAATGATTCATTAACTCTAACCTCAAAAGATAAAATTCGATTTGAGCTCGATAAATACACTGGCTTAATATCAGAACACTTGCAGTATTACCACAATAATAGCAATGACTCATCCTATCTAGTTTTTCTCAACACGAATAATAATTCATTATATTTTTACAATCTGGAAAGTTTAAGACGAAAGGTAGTAAGATTTCCGATGGAGGGCCCAAAGGGAGTTGGCAGCATTACTGGTTTTCTTGTACATAATGTTGATTCAATATTCCTGCTAGCTTCAAATCAATATAAAATCAACTTAATAACAAACCTTTTTAGAGGTGATTTAAAGAGACAAAAGTTTTCTCTACTAACTGATAGTGTCGGTTTAAACTCTGCGAAGGCATTAGGATTTACAGGAAACTCTATGATTTATGGACAAAAACATCTGCATATATTAGGAGTACCTGACGTATCTCCAACAAGCAGTACTTTCTTTCAAAAGGCTAAAAACTATTATACCCTCAGTATTGAGGATTCATCAATTACAGCAAAATCCATTTATACAGATAATTATAAAAATGGCCCATGGCCAAATCAATATTTAATGTATTACTGGACATTCAATAGAGCTATTAATCAATTTATTGTCAGTCCACCAGTAAGTGACAGTATCTTGGTTATGCGAGGTCCTAATCAAATAACTAAACAATATGCGGGCAGTCAATTTGTTAGTTCAATAAATCCCATAAACAACGGTTTATACGATTTTAAAACAAGGCAAGAACATTACTATTTCAACCCGTCTTATTTCATGATATTGCATGACCCCTATAGAAATGTTTACTACAGATTTGTTGAAATTGAAAATACCCGAGCTATTGAAGAGAATGATGAACGTATGGTTAGTAAAGTACCATCAATTATTATATTGTCTGAAGATTTTATCAAAATTGGCGAGGTAGCTCTTCCTCCATATGAATACTTCCCCATAATGTCATTTGTCTCTCCCAAAGGTTTATTTATTTCAAAACCGGTGCTTAAACCTTCCATGATGGGAATTGAAGAAGATTTATTAGGTTTTGATATTTTTGAGCTTACAGAAAAATGAGGTTTCTCTTTCTATGTCTTTTAATAACTATATTAAGTTGCCAAAATCAAACTAACACACTAAAGAACACTTCGTTTATCTTACCAATTAATGGATGTCCAGGCTGTTTTAAAAAAGTAGTTTCCTTTTGTCAAGAATCACCTCAAAGTAGAGAATTCGACTATTTTATTACTGGGTACACATCCGATAAAGATATGCGGTTAAGAATTGAAAGGGACTGGACATGCTCTGAAACTTATCATTTAGATTACAAAAATCGTCTGTTAAGAATTAAACCAGAAATAAGTGAAATTTACCCTACAATTATCTACATAAATCAACAAGGACTCTTAAACAGTGTGACCTTAAATTCAAAAAACATTGATAGAATACTTGATTCCTTGTCCAAGGGACATTCCTTAAACTAAAGTGTTTGTTTACCAAAACAAATGCGGGTTGCATTAAAAATGTAAAAAATCTTATTGTAAATCTGATCTAATTAAAAGTTTTAAACTTTTGGAATAATAACACAAAAAACTGCTAAGAAGGTGATGTATATTTGATCGATGCTCAGTTTCTCCTGGCATGAACGTACAGATAAAATTTGCGCTAACACAAAATAAAACCCTGGCTATCCCAAAAGAGGCACTAGTCATACGCTCCGGCCGTGAAGTAGTGTTTGTACACGAGGATGGACAGGCTAAATGGCATTATATTACTTCAGGGGTTACTAATGGAGAAGAAGTTGAAGTACTACAAGGGCTTGAGGAAGGTATGCAAGTCATTACAGAAAATAACTTGCAGTTAGCGCATGATGCCAAGATTCAAATATCCGACTAACTTTTTACAAGAATTTACATATAAAGCACCTACAAACTACCCCGTGGCTCTAACTGCCCTAGAAGATAACTGAAAAAATCTCCCGCCGCACAAATTAAGAATGAATTTAGTTCTAGTTGTAGTCAGTAAAACATGAGGCCGTAAAACAGAAAATCGAACTTCGCTTAGCCCTAAATATAAGCGGGGCACCAAGCTTTTTCCTGATTTGAGGCAGAGGTCATGTAAGTTTTAGTGGTTCTTTTACCCATTTTAAAAATATAAACACTTGGTTATTAGTAGTTAATATTTTAATAATCATATTTTTCATCAAGAAGTAATAGTAAGTTTTGAGTTAAGATTAATTTGCTCCCCCACTCCCATTCTGTGTAAAACTGAGTAGGTTAAATTAAAATTAATTACCATGAAAAAAGTTAAAAAAGTTTTATTAAGTGTTTTGTTATGTTTAGGTTTTACTTTTGCGTCATCTAGTTCGATTAAAGCGGGATGTGATGTGGTGGATGAGACCGAATTTTATAAGGTTTATGATTGCGGTGAGCATGGTGTTGTATATGTTTTTAAAGAGGTAATAATTAAATAATCAAAATTATTGCAGACACTTTCACCCATGGGTTCAATAATTATTGAGCCCTTTCTTTCATTTTATGAACAGGTATTTGATAGTACTCAATTTGTTTTTAGCCTTCTCTTGTTCAGCCGATTATTCGAGCGACTCTTGGCAAGGAAAGAAAATAATTTTGTTTGATTCTGTAAAACTGAAAGAGGAAGAATGGCCCGTTAGTTATGTTATAACTCCTAAAAAAATTACCGACTCACTGGTTACTTTTACGGACTTAACTTCGAGAAACATTATCGTATTTAATAAACGGGGTGATCATGTCAAAACCGTGAATAATGACTTGATA
>JBCCOE010000002.1:0-139576 GCA_039025475.1 Bacteroidota bacterium
CTAAAGGATGGAAATTAGAACATGATACGCTTGACATAGATGTGGTAGTGAAAAAGCGTGAAGTCGTCATTGACTTTAAGGAATATCGAGGTAAATACTATCTCAACTACCTAAAATTCGACAGTAACCAAGACTATTTTCATCATGAAGAAAAGTTCTTCAATTTCAGGATTATGCAAGACATGATCATCAATAACCTAGAGATAGATTCTCCGACAAAAATTGAACGGGACGAAGCCATACGAGTACCCAGATCCTTATCAAGTAAATCTTATGACTATGACAAAGAGTTTTGGGAGAACTTCAATATTATCCAGGAAACACCCCTGGAGTCAAAGCTTATCGCTGATTTGGAGGCTAAAATTTCGTTGGAGTCGCAGTTCAGTTCAAATGACAAAACCCAAGACCGTTAAGATATAACTGTTGGAATCACCGGATAACTTAACTTCATTATCTCGATAAAAATGATACTAAGAGCAGGACTTTTGTTTTTAGCAATAACATTAATTAACCCGTTACACGCACAAATTTCTGTTCAGGGTTCCGTGATTGATGCTGAGTCTAAAAGGGCGATACCATATGCCAACATAGGAATTCTAAATACTAAAACGGGGACAGTTTCCAATGCTGATGGATCTTATAAAATCGTTGTACCAGATTCCTTATCATCTCAGAGAGTCATCTTCTCAGCTATTGGCTATGAACGGCAGGAGTTAGCTGTTAACAGGCTCACTCGAGAAGGTTATGTCAAACTAGTTCCTAAGATTGGCATTCTGAAAAACATAGACATTGTAGCGGATAAGAAGCAAAAAGTAAAATGGTTAGGTAATACAAAGAGGCCTATCATTTCAGGCAGTATCATGAATTATGATAGCACTTCTGCAGGTGCTATTCGTTCGATTCTTATTGAAAACGAGGAAGGATTGAAATATGTGAAAAAAGCAAAGCTCCTCATAATAAAAAATACTTTACCCGAGTTTAAGATTAGACTTAGATTCCTCGGTAAGGACGAGGAAACTGGTTTACCTTCAGATGATCTCATAAGCGAAAGTATTATACTGACATCGAGCATTAAAAAGGGCTGGCTTACATTCGACCTATCAAAACATAATATTCAAATTGAAGATGACGAGTTCTTTTTGGCTTTCGAGTGGTTATATGAAGAAAAGGATCGAATATACATTGCTAAAGAATATGCTAAATGGCTTCGTAATCACCCTGAAGACGTAAAAAGGGATACAGTATTAATTGATGGAGTACAAACACCCATCGAAATTATCAATAAGTTACTTGTTGGCACTTTTTTTGGCACTAATAACAGACCTCAATCAACTAAAAATTACCACCGTAGACATAGCTTTGACAGGTGGTCCAGATCAATATATTCAATATGTGCAAAAGTGTTAATGACGGATTAAACCGTCGTTAATTGCCCTGTTTTTACCTCCGCTTTCAATTCGTTCAATAGGTTATACAATCCAAAATACGTACGATTAATATACAAACCATGCTTATTTCCCCGGGCTGATTTGGAGTTACGAATTTCCTTCATCTTTGAGACCCTCTCTCCTACTTCATAGATCTGATTAAAGTAGCTGTCATCGCCAAAATCAAAATTTTTAGCTCTGAACGGTCGTCCCAACAGCTCAATCATTTCTTTAAAGATTTTCATGAAGAAGTCCCGCTCTTTGCGCGTATCTTGATCCGTAAGAAATCCTAGCTGCAGGAATAAAGTCTCCAGATCGTAATTTTCGTCTAGAATATCATGTCTCATCAACTTGAAGTACTGTTCATAAAAGTCTTCGGGAATCACTTTTACGCAACCGAAGTCGATGATGCCTAACTCATTATTTTCAGTGATAATAAAATTTCCCGGATGCGGATCGGCATGCACTTGCTGCAAGGTATGAATTTGCTGATCGTAAAAATCCCAGAGCGCCTGACCTATTCGGTTTCGAGTTTCCTGGTCTGGATTTGAACTCAGCCACTCCTTAATATGATCGCCATCAATCCAGTCCATGACCAAAATACGTTCCGAGCTAAACTCGGGATAATAACCAGGGAACACAATTCCCTTAATATGTGAGCTACGTTCTGTTAAATCAATAGACCGTTCCAGCTCTAACGAGTAATTGGTCTCTTCGATGAGCTTCTCTTCCACCTCGCCAATATACTGGTTCAGTTCAGCCGTACTTACTTTAAACATTTGAGCCGCAATAGGTTTCACTATTTTAAGATCCGAGGAAATACTCTCTGCCACACCCGGATATTGGATCTTAACCGCTAATTTTTTTCCATTGATCGTTGCCTGATGCACCTGGCCTATGGAGGCAGCATTCACCGCTTTTTTACTGAAAGAATCAAATATATCCTCCGGGGCTTTGCTAAAATACTTGTTAAAGGTTTTCACTACTAACGGGTATGACAAAGGCGGGGCACTGTACTGTGATAGTGAAAACTTGTCCTGGTAGGGAGTAGGAAGTACATTTTTATCCATACTCAACATTTGAGCGACTTTTAAAGCGCTGCCTTTGAGTACGCTGAGTGAATTATAGATATCTTCCGCGTTATCAGCATCCAGTTCATCCCGTGATCGGGAAGGATCAAACAGTTTCTTGCTATAATGTTTGATATAATTACCTCCCACCTTGGCCCCTGTTTTAACAAATTTAGAGGCTCGTTGTACTTTGGAAGTAGGTATTGAAATTTGCTCTTTCATCTACCGGTTTTGATATAAAAACTTTGCGAAATCGACCATCGTATCTAAAGGACCTTTACCCATTAGCTCGAAGGAAAGGTTAACTGACTTTTCTATGGCTGCATCCGTCTTTTCGAAATTCGCCGAATCGTCCTTGATCCAAAAATTAATGACAAACATGAGTTGCAACCACAAGCCATCATAATATCTGTCTGTGATTAACGGACGTTTTACAATCTCTTCGGTTTCCAAACCTTCAGCCACAAGACCGTCAATATACTCTTTAAATTCTGTTTTGAAGGCTGAAAGGAATTTCGGTGAAAGGTCTGTCTTTTTCAATTCTTTAAGACTTACCAAAACGTAACTTCTATCTTTCTTTAACACCTCCATGAGCGTGTAATAGAAGGAAAGTAGTTTTTCTCTGACACTATATTCGGAATAGGCTTTATCCTGGTGGAGTACCTGAATAGTATCCGCCACATAGTGCTTCCAGACGTGTTTCTTAACCGATTCGAAAGAGGCGTAATGCTTGTAAAACTCATCCTCAGCCACTTTTAGCCCTTTCATAAATTGAAAAACAGAAGGAGGCTCATGACCATGGGTCAAGATGTACTCTCTGTAGGCTTTAGTTATCTTATCGTTTAAGTTAGTTGAACTTCTTTTATTCTTCTGACTAGGGGATTTGGTAGTTGCCATACTTCAATTCGTTATATATTTATAACGCATAAACCGCCATGTGTTCCTTCGAATATTAAAATTTATTTTAATCCGTATGGAATTGACGGTCTTGGCGAATCCTAAATACTGAACAAAAAATGAAACCATGAAATATCTATTTGCATTTGCCTTAATAATGGCTACGTTAATCGGACATACTCAAAATCAAAAGCCAAAATCCATTGAAGTACAGGGAAAAGCGGAGCGTACCGTTACCCCGGATGAAATCTTTCTTCGCATCACGCTCAAAGAGTACAAATCAGGGAGCTCCGTAGTAAATATGAATACGCTCGAATCTAATTTGGTTAGCACACTGAAAAAAATGAAAATAGATCGCAATAATCTCACTATAGACAACATCTATGGCTACAATTGGAACTGGAAGAAGAAGAAAGCCGAAGAGTATCTGGCGACAAAAAGCTTCAGCTTAAAATTAAGCGATGTAAAAATGGTTAATGACCTTATTGAAAGACTTGATCAAGAGGGACTGAACAGCATAAACGTGGCGAAGGTAAGTCACTCACAGATTGATGAAATACGTTTAGAGCTTAAGGCTGAAGCATTGAAGAATGCGAAAGAGAAAGCTAAATTCCTTTTAGAAGCTATTGACGAAACGCTGGGTTCAGCCATTGAAATTCAAGAAGTGAATTATGGCTACGAATCACCTGTTTATACCCGAGCAAGAACCTTCGACGCAGTAGAGTCTTCAAAGAGCTATCAGTCAAACCTGGAATTCAGGTCTATAGATATCAAATCAGAATTTCGAGTGGTTTTTGAAATAAAGTAGTTAATAGCTTTTGCAAACAGCCACTTTTTGACGGCCTGTGGTATTTGTATTAACTCCGATATTTCCCGCAGCTAAGATTACATCCCTATCAGCACCGTTAGCACCGAGATGGACCTTGATACTTCCGTTGAAGTTATCCACATCTGAGAACGTAAAGGGAGATTCATCTGATAATATGGTTACTATCGTAGTGCTGGTTCCCTCATTTCCCTTCAGATCATTCAATAAAAATGCAATATCTGCGTCCGGAACGGATAGATCGCCAAAATGTAAATGAACCGGGTGGAAAATGTCTCCTTCGGTTCCCTCTAGTTCGACTTTGACCTGAACGGCATTATCATTTCGCTCTTGAAAAGTAACAGTCCCCGAGATAGGAAAATCTGATGATTGAGACAAATTATAAACTAATTCACTTCCTGTAAGCTCATCCAAAGCGTTTTCATCGTCATTTGAGCAGCTTAAAACACCCACTAGCGCAAGAATTCCAAAAAACCTTTTCATACTTGTAAAACGCACATACATTTATTCAGTTCATGAAATTAGGTTTTTTTAATAAGAAGACCTACCGAAGTAGGCCTCTCATCCTCAATTATTGCTAAAAGGAATATTGCCAACCTACTGTTAAAGTACTGGACATCGACAGTTGCGGTCCGTTAAGATCTTGATATAAAGGCAACGCAAATTCGAATGCGATTCTTTGATTTTGTACAAAACCCGACTTCCCTATAAGGTTTACACCTGCACTGACATCAACGCGCTTACCACCTTGAAAGTCGGGGTTAGCCGTTTGCACAGGCGCCAATATTTCCGGATCGCGCCCATCGACTTCACCAATGTTAATAGAACTGACCCTAAGTGAAGAACTCAACCACGAACAGACTAAATAGCTCCCCCAGATGGTAGCAGTTAATTGATGACCATACCTAAAGTCGTTATTATTTTCTCCTGTACGAATGGTACCATTCACTTGAGTTCCCCACCCCCATTTTTCAGAAAGCGTGGTGAATGTTAACCCAGGAAGAAAATCCCATGTACCTGAGCCTACTTGCATGGGATATGGTAATCTAAGTGTAGGTCGCATGTTCATAGGAGTAAGCACGTCATCATCCTTCTCTATACTTCCTGTTGGAATACTAACGCCCGCGTTAAAATGTAATTTTTCTGTGACTTTAATCAGCGCAGTTAAACGGGTATCTCCAATACCGTTCGATTCAGTAGTAAATTCACCCAACACTGATGTTCCCATGCCACCCTGATAGGTAGTATGATCCATTTCGTTTGAAACGAACATACCCATAGCCATTAATGTAATTCGATCGGAAGGCGCATACATCATCCCGATCATGTGCATATTCATAGTCATTATTGTAGGCACAACTCTGAGGGTAGGCGGTTGCCCTTCGGCACCAAAAAAAATATTAGGTATTGATGTCGCTATCTCGTCTTCAGAAATATTACTTGCCCCTGACAAATTATCCTGCATAGCCATACGCATATAGCGATATGAAAACATGAATTCGCCTTTCTTGTGAGTATGATCTCCCATGACACCTATTGGCGCATGGGCATCTGGCCTTGACACTTTTTGAGCTCTTAAATTGATAAATGGGCATAAGAGCAATACCACAGTTATTTTAAATATCTGCATTTTTTTTTAAAGTAAGGTTCATAAAAAATTTCGGATCGAATTGATCGATCAGGTGAACATTACTTTTTCCGGGGGGTGAAATGGAGTATGAATAAATTGGAACGAATAAATGAAAGAATACATGCCTATTCTAATAATCTCCATTCCACTGAGTTGGGTTTGCAACCTGTACAAATACACAAAGCCAATAGGATAATCGGCTAAATTGATCGAGGGGACTGTTGCTGATTTACTTTCAAAGTCAATAGCTTTTTTTAGCTGTTTAGTCAGATAACACTTACCGCCGCAAACGGTAACGGGTTTATCCCGATTTATACATAAGAAATCTTGGATGTACCCCTTATTCAGCTCAAAATCAATAAGGGGAGCCAACGGTCTCAACAAACCAAAACCGTACAAAATAATGAAGAATATAGGCAACCTTCCCCTCATACATTAAAAGTAGTCAACCTTAATTAAAAGTCGAGTATAATGAGATTAAACAAATCGAAAAAGTCGTGTTAACATTACAGAAACTAGATCGATAGACGACTTAGGTATTAGCGAGAACTTTGCATTTATTCTTTTCGTACTCTTCCGAATCCGTAAATCAACTGTCTCCAAAAGGTTTTCGGAAATTTGTCAACATCTTTAAAACCAAGTTCGATATTACCATCTTGACTGGGCACATAATTCGTTTTAAACAGGTAATCCCATAAACTCAAGCTAATACCATAGTTTACCCCATAATTTCGGTCTTCAGGTAAGTTTTTGGCATGGTGCCAGAGGTGCATGACAGGATTATTAAATACATATTTAAATAGCCCCCAGCTTATCTTAACATTGGCGTGGTTCAAATGTCCAATCGTTATGGCCAGGAAATGAACAACATAGGCTTGTGTAGGCTCAAACCCACCGAGTAACATCACTCCTATCGTTTTTAATGGTTTATAAAGTATGTTTTCCATCCAATGGTACCTCAAATGTGCTGCGAAACCCATCTCCTGAACCGAGTGGTGTACCTTATGAAATTGCCAAAGCAACGACCAGCGATGGAGTGCAACGTGAGTTAACCATTGGACAAAATCAAGAAGTACGAAGAAAACGATCAACTGCATCACAGGAGAAAGTACGGATAAGTCAATTAAGGATAGTGAGGTCATGTCCAAACCTAAACTTGAAGCAACCGATTCGATAAACGCATAAACAGCACTTACCACGATTGAAAAAATGAAGAAGTTAAAGAACATGTAGAAAGCATCCAGCCAAAAATCCTTTCTAAATACCTTCTGACTCTTTCTCCAGGGGAATAGTAATTCAGCCAGCCAAACGACGGTTGATATTAATATTAGACCCCAAAAATAATTGGTGTACCAGGGTATCTCAAAAAAGATCGAATTCCAAACCCAATTAGCCGTATTCACTGAGGCTTGCCACGCATCTAAAAGGTATTCCATTGATTTATAAATAACACATATGCTAAACTATGGTTCTAATACGTACCACTTTATACCTTCTAAATTCTTCCTCCGACCTTGTTTAGCCGGAGCGTAGTTTTTGGCTAGATAAGCGACTATCTCATCTTCCCTGCCTCCCAGATCCCCTAAATTTTGTGTCTCCTGCATCCATTTAATAGTATTTCTCCAACCTTCTGAGGTAGCCCTATTTTGGGTTACAAGTTTGGATGAATGACAGCCGGTACAATTCTGAACTACGAGCTCATAACCCTCGTCAATGATAAAGTCCGTTACAACCGCTTCTTCTCTTGCTAATTCAACTACCTCACTCTTAGGTGGAGGGCTAAAATTGAGCACATAAATAAAAGCCGCTACTATCACTAACGTCAGGATTAGAACGACGCTTGTGAGTCGGATTAAAAGATTAATGAATTGATAGAAGCGTTTATCCATCAAACACTTTTTACCGCTATGCGATGACACGCGTTATTTAAATAGCCTTTGGGGTTCCAGCCCGGCACTACCATGGGTTGCATTTTTCCAACGTCATCGGAAGCACGTGCCCAGACTTCATAATAACCTTTTTCAGGCAATTCCAGTGCTATTTTCCAGTGCTGCCACGCTAGACGATTAACAGGTTTTTCCAGGTTACAGGATATCCACGTTGCACCAAAATCCACTGAAATATCTACGGCTTGAACTCCACGCTCGCCAGCCCAGGCATGTCCTCTTATTTCGAAAGATTGTGTGTTATCCACAATTGCACCCGACCGGGGATAAGTGATAATAGACTTAACCGGCATGGACTCTATAATGCACATATCTTCCGCTTCTACTTCACTCCCCGGGGCTACCGCTTCACAAGGTACCCGGTAGCTACTGCCTCCCATCTTAGCACCATCGTGAACTTTGTTTCTTACCGCCAATCGATTAATCCACTTACCTGATGCAGAAGCGGGCCAACCTCCCGCTACTAATCGTAGTGGATGCCCATGTGCTAGTGGTATGTCTTTCCCATTCATTTGATAAGCCAGTAAAGTTTCCTCCATCATGGCTTTGGCTATTGGGATGCCCCTGGAAATAGCATCTTTATCCGAATCACCACTTAAATGGGTATCTGTACCATAGTATCCCACATAAACTGCATTGTCTTTAAGGACTACATCACTTAAGATATCCTTTAACCTGACCCCTGTCCATACGGCGCATGAAACTGCACCAGTTGTCCATTGATTTCCCTTGGCAGGAGGGTCAAACTCACTTCTTCCATTTCCCCCACATTCTAGAGTTAATTGATAACTATGAGGTTTAAATTTTTTCTTAAGATCTTCTAAAGTATACTTTTTAGAAGCTGAAATGGCTTCTCCATCAATGAGCAGTTCCCAATTTTCAAGGTCTATTTCTTGCGGAATAATTCCGTTGTTTCGCACGAACATCTTCTCTTGGGGAGTGATATCATCATCAAGAAGATGTGCTTGCGCTTCGATGTTCCATGGTCTGTCATTAAGTACATGCATATCCTTATGCTTACCAAATGGAATATCGTTGTCCAAAGCCAATGGACGGTATCCAACAGGCAATCGGGAAGAATGCACAATCTTCGACCCAATTAATGATGCCGAAGCCCATATCATTGATTTAATGAAATTCCGGCGCTTGGTCATAAAGTACAATAGTAATCATTGCTAAAAGCTTTAACTGTGACTAAAATTACAGCTTCATACAGATATCGAGCTATGCCTAGAACGTATTATGCACTGATAATTTTTTACTTTATGCTATTCTCCTGCCAGAAGAAGACAGGTGATAAGCATTTTGAGGCTGAGTACCCGACGATTGAATCTATTGATCAAATTGAATTGTTGACCAACGAAGGATTAACTATAGACTGGAAGCAGTACAAGGGTAAAATCATTTTTCTGAATTTTTGGGCAACCTGGTGCGGTCCTTGTATCAAGGAAATGCCTTCTATACAGCAGGTTCAGGAACTGTTATCTGACCACAACATTGTATTCCTATTAGCTACCGAAGAGAACTTTGATAAGATCAATAGTTTTAATACACGGCATAAATTAGACCTAAAGTTTGTCCGACAGAAAACTTCTTTGGCACAACTAGATATCACAGCGCTTCCAACAACCTATATATTCGATACATCAGGATCCCTGGTATTCAAAGAAACTAGTTCCAGGATGTGGAACGATGATGAGAATGTTGAATTCCTAAATTCTTTCTTACAACCTTTATAAGTCACTCTCAATATAAGCCTTTACCGTCACCCGTTGGGCACTTGCCGTAGGGTCATTAGTAAAAATAGTAACCGATTTTTGTTGGTTTCCTCTTCGACCCGATGGGTCGAAAACAAGCTTAAGATCAATACTATCACCAACGTCTATTACGTCTTTTTCGATCGTTGCCTTGACGCATGAGCAGTTCGGTTTTATAGATCGAATAGAAAGTGGTTTCTTACCAGAATTCATCAGCACAAAATCGAAAACCTGTTTTTCTTTATTTTCGAGTTTACCAAAATCGTGCATAGGTTCTGCAATAGATAACCTTGGAGAAGATTCCAGCTCTTCACGGGTCATTGGTGGAAAATACTCTTCTAATGTGGCATAAACAGAATAACTCTTAATTGAAGCATCACCTTCCTCACTGGTGTATAAAGTCACATTATCATTTCTAAAACCCAGATCATTTAACGTACCGGGGGTATAGATCAACTTAATTTTGCCTTTCTGCTTTGCACGGAGCAATTGAGGGTCAAACTGTACCTGTATATGAGGAGGCTTGGCAATGGAATCAGAAAAGATGACGATTGAGTCGCTTGCATTCATCACTTCAAACTCCTTAATAACCGGATCATTGGTCACCTTAACCCTGCCGAAGTTAAAGGCCCTGTTTTTCGTTCTTATAGCACCCATTTGAACAGGGAATTCATCTTCTATCGACTTGGGCTTAGGTTCGACATAACCTTTGATAAAAAGTCTTACTAACTCAGCCGACGAGTTCATTGTTACCGTCAAGCTTTTATTGAAGGTTCCGGGTCTATTTTTTGGGTTATATTGTGCTTGAATAATACCGGATTGACCGGGTAGCACAGGTTCCTTCGTCCAGGCCGGAGTAGTGCACCCGCAAGACGCTTTTACATTTGTGATTTGTACTGTATCCGGTCCGTTATTAATAAAACTGAACTCATGTATAACCGGGCCATCAACCTCTTTAATCCTTCCAAAGTCATAATTCTTTGTACTAAAGGATAAGGCCTCCATGACCTGAGCTTCGGTAAAAAATGACGACGTCAAAAGGACTGTAAACAAAAAATATCTACCTATCATATTTCAAAAGTAAGCTTTCAATAGTATATCAAAAAAGCTTTAACACCTCATTAACATCTGAAAGTTGCAATTCAGGCCACAAACAAAATACTCCTTTGTCAACTTGAATCTTATCTTTGCGAAAAATTCATATTCCATACCATGGCAAGAATACTCACCGGAATACAAAGTAGTGGCAGACCTCATTTGGGTAATTTATTGGGTGCTATAATTCCGGCTATAGAACTCTCAAGAGACAATCAAAATGAATCTCTTTTTTTTATTGCCGACCTGCATTCGCTAACCACAATTAAAGATGCCGAAACCCGCATTGAAAATATCAATGCCACTGCCGCAGCGTGGTTGGCCTTTGGGTTCGATACGGACAAGAATTTATTCTACCGTCAATCAAGAATTCCGGAGGTGACAGAATTGACCTGGTTCTTAAACTGTTTTACGCCCTTTCCCATGTTAGCCAATGCCCATTCTTTCAAGGATAAAGCAGAGAGATTATCAGATGTTAACGCCGGACTATTCACCTACCCGGTATTGATGGCATCGGATATCATATTGTATGACGCAGATATTGTGCCTGTTGGAAAAGACCAAAAGCAGCATCTAGAGATGACTAGAGATATTGCTAGTGGGTTTAATCATCATTATGGTGAGACGTTTGTGATCCCTGAAGCCAGAATCGATGAGACGGTAATGACCATACCCGGGACGGACGGGCAGAAAATGAGTAAGTCGTATGGCAATATAGTCGACATCTTTTTACCCGATAAGAAGCTAAGAAAACAGATCATGTCGATCTTGACAGATAGTACACCTCTGGAAGAACCGAAAAACCCAGATACATGCCACGTCTTTGCGTTGTATCAGCTCCTGGCTTCAGACGAACAAATCAAACAGATGCGAAAGAATTACCTTGGTGGAAATTACGGCTATGGACATGCCAAAGAATCCTTATTTGAGTTGATCACCAATAAATATGAGACTGAGCGCCATATGTTTAATGATCTTATGAATAACCCCGAGGAAATTAATAACCGGTTAATAGAAGGTGAACGAAAAGCTAGTGTGATTGCTCGTGAGGTTTTAGCGAAAGTTAAGTTGAAACTTGGCTTTTAAGTGGGTGTCCAAACCACTTCTCTGCGATCAGAATCAATAAGCAACTCTATGCGGGTAGGGCCGGGTAATAGGGCGAGCTTGGTTTCAGAGCTATCAAAGTCATCGGCTTCGATATATACCCCTTGACCTTTGGCGGCCACGTATGTATTTACACCGGTTTTGACCACTTTATTCGGTACATACGCTATTGGTAGAAGAACATCGTTATCAGGACAATATTCATCGTGAACCTCATGAAAGGCTTCCTCCAGATAGTTACCATATCGAACCAGAAATTGATCTTCCAATTTGTGAACCTCCTCCTCCAAGAGGTCATATTCTAAGTGGTTGTAGTCGAGGTTATTCAATTCTGATTTTTTGTCAATCAGCTTTAGTAAATCATTATCCAGATTTTTGGTATCGATCATTACTTGCTTATCATTGAATCTCTAGCTATTATCTTAAATATTTTCATCTTTTAAAACACTGTTTTCATTTTTATTTCAATTCGTTTAGCGAATGGATAATTTTACGTTTCAAACGATTGAATTATGCCTGAAGACTTTTTACCAATAAATGGTACGGATTACGTTGAATTTTATGTAGGCAACGCCAAGCAATCCGCCCTGTACTATCAATATGCCTTCGGTTATGAATTGATCGCTTATGCAGGTCCTGAGACAGGTGTTAAAGACCGAGCCAGCTATGTACTTAAACAAGATAAGATCAGACTAGTACTTACAACAGCACTATACGAAAACTCCCCTATCTCTGAGCACGTCAAAAAACATGGTGATGGAGTCAAAGTGCTAGCACTTTGGGTTGATGATACGAAAAAGTCATTCGAGGAAACTGTCAAACGCGGTGCTAAAGCCGTGAAAGAACCACAGACATTGTCTGATGCTCATGGTTCAGTTACCCTGGCGACCATACAAACGTACGGTGAGACTGTCCATACATTTGTAGAACGAAATGATTACCATGGGGTCTTCCTGCCAGGATATGTAGAAAAAGAAGCGGGTGTCGAGATTAAACCCATTGGTCTTAAGTATATCGATCATTGTGTAGGCAATGTAGGCTGGGGAGAAATGAATACCTGGGTTGATTTTTATGAGAGAGTAATGGGTTTTAACTTATTAATTACTTTCGACGATAGCGACATTTCTACGGATTATACTGCCCTTATGTCGAAGGTAGTATCTAACGGTAATGGTTACATTAAATTTCCCATTAACGAGCCTGCTGAAGGGAAGAAGAAATCTCAAATTGAGGAATACATAGATTTCTATAATGGTTCTGGGGTTCAACATATAGCCATAGCTACTGATAACATACTGTATACCGTATCTGAGCTAAGATCCAGAGGCGTTGAGTTCCTTCATGTTCCAGACAATTACTATGACGACTTGTTGGAGCGCGTTGGAAATATTGACGAAGATATTCAGCCGTTGAAAGATTTAAATATTTTAGTGGATCGCGATGATGAAGGTTATTTACTGCAAATATTCACGAAGCCTTTTCAAGACAGACCCACCGTATTCTTCGAAATTATCCAGAGAAAAGGGGCCAAATCATTTGGAAAAGGGAACTTCAAAGCGTTATTTGAGGCTATCGAAAGAGAGCAAGAATTAAGAGGTAACTTATAACACCATGAATCAGGAAATACTTGAAAAAGCCAATAAATGGCTCAATAGTAACATTGATCAGGCATCTAAAGAAGAAATCAGCGAACTCTTAGAAAAAGAAGAGGAACTAACCGATGCCTTTTACAAGGATCTTGAGTTTGGTACTGGTGGTCTGCGCGGAATCATGGGCGTCGGGTCAAATCGTATGAACAAATATACAGTAGGTATGGCCACGCAAGGGTTATCTAATTATTTACTGAAGTCTTTTCCGGATCAAGAAGTTAAAGTGGTTATTGCCCATGACAGCCGAAACAATAGCCGTTTTTTTGCAGAGGTAACCGCTGATGTATTCTCAGCTAACGGCATTCATGTTTACCTTTTTGAAGATCTACGTCCCACCCCGGAGTTATCCTTCGCCATCAGACATCTGGGATGTCAAAGCGGTGTAGTGCTCACCGCTTCTCATAACCCTAAGGAATACAATGGCTATAAAGCTTACTGGGACGATGGTGCGCAACTTGTACCTCCACATGATAAAAATGTGATCATAGAAGTACAAAAAATTTCAGGAATAGATCAGGTCAATTTCGAGGGCAACCCTGACTTAATCCAGTCGATCGGAAAGGAAATTGACGATATTTACCTGGCAGAAATAAAGAAACTGGCACTATCCCCAGAAGCTGTAAAGCAACATCATGACTTAAAAATTGTATTCTCTCCTATTCATGGCACAGGCGTAACGCTGGTTCCACCCAGCTTGAAAGCTTATGGGTTCACGAATGTCACCGTGGTTGAGAGCCAGTCCACGCCCGATGGTAATTTTCCCACTGTTATTTATCCGAACCCGGAAGAAAAAGAAGCCCTGTCAATCGCATTAGATAAAGCAGCGGAGATCGATGCTGACCTTGTGCTCGCAACCGATCCGGATGCAGATCGTGTAGGTATAGCCGTAAAAAACAGTCGCGGTGATTTTGAATTGCTCAATGGCAATCAAACCGGGAGCTTGCTTATCTACTACATACTCGAGAGATGGAAGGAGCGCAATCAATTCAAGGGTAACGAATTTATAGTTAAAACTATAGTTACCTCAGATCTAATAGCGAGAATAGCACAAGCTTACCAAGTAGAGTATTTCGACACGTTGACAGGTTTTAAATACATTGCAGCGCTTATCAAGTCTCTTGAAGGTAAAAAGCAATACATCGCAGGAGGCGAAGAAAGTTACGGTTATATGATCAGCGACTTTGTAAGGGACAAAGATGCGGTGGCGTCAAGTGCTATGATTGCTGAAATGTGTGCCTATGCTAAGAGCAAGGATCTAAGCTTGTACTCCATGATGATTGAAATGTACCAACGCTTTGGTTTTTACAAAGAGGCTCTCGTTTCAATTACTAAAAACGGAAAATCAGGAGCAGAAGAGATTGTGCGAATGATGACCGACTTTCGCACCAATCCACCTTCAACTTTTGCTGGATCAAAAGTTATAAAACTTATTGATTATCAAGAAGGTGTATCAAAGAATCTTGTATCCGGACTAGAAACAAAAATCGATTATGATAAGTCCAACGTCTTGCAGTTCTTCACGGAAGATGGTTACAAGATTTCCGCACGTCCTTCGGGTACTGAACCGAAGATAAAGTTTTATGTGAGCGTGAATAAAGAACTTTCAAGTGTGGAAGACTATGACAGAGTAACCAAAAACTTAAATGATTTAATAACTGCAATCAAACATGACCTTAGTCGGTAAAGGTGTCTGATTCTCAAAGTCAATGGCTAGTTGAACTTTTCGAGCGAGACTTAAACCGACTGATCGTTGAACTAGAACAGTTCAAAACTGAGCAAGAACTGTGGAAGCGGCCTGAAGGCATAAATAACTGTGCTGGTAATCTGTTCCTACATCTATGTGGAAATCTGCAACACTTTGTTGGTCATGTGATTGGAAAAACTGACTATATACGTCATCGCGAAAAAGAATTCAGTGACAAGAATGTCCCTTATCCGGAGATAAAGAATCAAATTAAAGAAACCACCGCTGTGGTAATTCAGGTTTTGAATACCTTAACTCAGGATGATTTAGACCAAATATACCCATTGGAAATGTGGGGCAAATCATTTTCCACAGGCTTCTTTCTGATCCACCTGCACTCCCATCTTAATTATCATTTGGGTCAGATTAACTATTACAGAAGATTGCTCTGATTTTTTAGTTGTAAATAGTTAAACTAACTTCGCAAATCTGATGAGGAAGGTAGCTTTTTATACCCTGGGTTGTAAACTAAATTTTTCCGAGACTTCTACTATTTCGAGGAAGTTTGAAGAAAAGGGGTATAAGAAAACGGACTTTACAGACAACCCTGACATTTTCATCATTAATACGTGTTCCGTCACGGAAAATGCAGACAGAAAGTGTAGAAAAGTAGTAAATGAAGCTCGTAAAATTTCGCCGGAAGCTTACGTCGCTATCATAGGCTGTTACGCTCAACTTAAACCGAAGGAGATCTCGGAAATCCCGGGTGTAGATGCCGTGCTAGGCGCTGCAGAAAAGTTCCAACTTATCGACCTCTTGGATGGTTTTGTGAGACCCTCTAAGCCCACAGTTATGGCGACTGAAATAAGAGAAGCTACTACTTACCATTCTTCATACTCCATAAGTGACAGAACCCGAACGTTTTTGAAGGTACAAGACGGTTGTAATTACAGCTGCACATTTTGCACAATACCCTTGGCGCGTGGAAGAAGTAGAAGTGATACTATAGAGAGTATAACTAATTCAGCTAAGAACATTGCTCTCTCGGGAGTAAAAGAAATCGTACTTACAGGGGTTAATACCGGAGACTTTGGCATTCGGAATGAGAGAAGAGAAAACCGCTTTATCGATTTAATTAAAGTACTTGATCAACAAGTTCCCATAGAACGATTCAGGATATCATCTATCGAGCCCAACTTGCTAACCGATGAAATCATTCATTTCGTAAGTAATTCGCAAAAGTTTGTCCCACATTTTCATATTCCACTTCAATCCGGTTCAAATCGCATTTTGAGGCTGATGAAAAGGCGCTATTTGCGCGAATTATATCTCGACCGGGTTAATACAATTAAGAAGCTGATGCCTGAATGCTGTATTGGCGTGGATGTTATCGTAGGGTTTCCTGGCGAAACAGAAGACGATTTTCTAGAAACTTATCACTTCATTAATGAATTAAACATCTCTTATTTACACGTATTCACTTACTCCGAACGAGCGAATACACAGGCCGTAACAATGGACAATGTGGTTCCTCTAAATGTGCGCCATAAGCGATCAAAAATGCTAAGATCACTAAGCGAGAAAAAAAGACATCAGTTTTACAGCGAGAATCTTGGTCGCCATGATATTGTACTTTGGGAAAATGATCAGGAAGAGGGTATGATGCTTGGTTTTACCAGCAACTACGTCAAAGTAGCTGCCAAATATGATCCATTGCGAATTAATGAAATAGAAGAGGTTAGTCTAAGAGAAATTAACTCCTATGGTCGTATTGAAGTCGATCAGATTAATTCAATGATTCACGTTTAACATTTGTAAGTCTCCGTTGTTTTTAATAGAAAACGCAGAATGGCTTTAAAGGCAGGAGAATCAGCACCGTTATTCAGCATTCCATCAACTGATGGGACGCAATTCAACCTGAATGATATTCAAGAACCACTGATACTCTTTTTCTATCCTAAAGATTTTACTCCTGGATGCACGAAAGAAGCGTGTTCTTTCAGAGACAACTTTGATTTTTTTAAGAGGCTCGATATTCAGGTTTACGGCATTAGTACGGATACTATTTCTAAACATATGAAATTTAAGGAAGCGCATGCTCTTCCCTTCGAGCTGCTTTCTGATCAAACAGGTAGGGTGTGTAAGTTATATAAGGCTCATGTTCCTATTCTTAATATGGCAAAACGAATCACCTACCTGATCGATGCAAACAAAAAGATAGCGGCGAATTATAGCGATTTACTGGGAGCTGAGAATCATATTAAGAAGATGATCAGTAAAGTAAAGTCGACTAAGCCAAAAGCTGGCCATCTTCCATAACCAGTTTTCTATCCGCCATATCCGCCAATTCTGTATTATGGGTTACAATAACGAAGGTTTGCCCTGTTCTATCTCGTAGTTCAAAAAAAATATCGTGCAGCCCCTGGGCATTCTTTGAATCCAAATTACCGCTAGGTTCATCAGCAAACACAATGGAAGGCTTATTGATGAGCGCCCTGGCCACAGCCACTCTTTGTTGCTCTCCACCAGATAATTGCGATGGTTTGTGCTGCCCCCTACCTTCAAGACCCAAATGGTTAAGTAGATCTGCCCCCCTACTTTCAACTTCAGTCTTGCCGTCCCCTTTGATGTAACCCGGCATACACACATTCTCTAATGCGGTAAACTCCGGTAAGAGGTTATGAAATTGAAAAACGAAACCAATCTGCTGGTTTCTGAATTTGGCTTTTTCGCTGGCTGTAAAGACTTCTAGATCAGTATTATTTAATGATACTGATCCTCCATCCGGAGAATCTAGAAGGCCTAAAATATGTAGTAAGGTACTCTTACCTGCACCGGAGGCACCCACTATAGATACCACTTCTTTATTATGAATCTCCATGTTAACGCCTTTTAAAACCGGCAAATTACCATAGGATTTAGTAATACCACTTGCTTTTAGTAATGTCATCTTTTAAAGTCTTTTCAAACATAGGGAAATAGGCTAAATAATGGCTTCATTTCGGATGGCATAATGTCATTAGAATCTTGAATTATCAAGTTAATTGAGCTACTTTCGTGCAAAAATTGAGCAGATGAATATACACGAATACCAAGCCAAAGACATACTTAAAAGTTTCGGTGTACAGATTCAAACCGGTATTGTTGCCGATAATCCGGATAAGGCGCTAAGTGCCGCAAAAGAACTTAACAAAGAAACAGGCACAAGCTGGTACGTTATTAAAGCTCAAATTCACGCAGGCGGCCGAGGAAAGGGCAAAATAAAACAGACAGGCTCGAACGGGGTTGTATTGGCCAAGTCACTGGAAGAAGTACCCGAGAAAGCCAAAGCTATAATTGGTGGAACCTTAGTAACCCACCAGACCGGGGAAGAAGGAAAAACTGTAAATAAAGTTTTGATTGCCGAAGATGTCTATTATCCTGGAGAGTCAGAACCTAAAGAGTATTACTTGAGTATTCTTTTGGATCGTTCAAAAGGGTGCAATGTAATAATGGCGTCTACAGAAGGCGGTATGGATATAGAAGAAGTAGCTGAAAAAACACCTGAAAAGATCATTAAAGAGTGGATTGATCCGGCACTCGGACTTCAGGGTTTTCAAGCGAGAAAAATCGCTTTTGCCCTCGGACTTGAAGGGAATGCTTTCAAAGAAATGGTAAAATTCGTTTTTGCTCTTTATAAAGCTTACGAGGCAACAGATTCTTCCATGTTCGAGATCAATCCGGTCCTAAAAACTTCAGACAATAAAATATTAGCCGTAGATGCTAAAGTAAATCTAGATGATAATGCCATTTTTCGTCATAAAGACCTGGCCGAACTTCGGGATTTAACGGAAGAAGATCCTGCTGAAATTGAAGCGGGTCAGTCAGGTTTAAGTTATGTTAACTTAGACGGAAACGTGGGCTGTATGGTCAATGGCGCGGGTCTGGCTATGGCAACCATGGACATCATTAAACTTTCTGGCGGTGAGCCGGCTAACTTCCTTGATGTGGGAGGTGGTGCCAATGCAGAGACCGTTGAGACTGGGTTTAGAATTATTTTGAGAGACCCAAAAGTAAAAGCCATATTGATCAATATTTTCGGTGGCATAGTTCGTTGTGATCGTGTGGCTAATGGCGTTGTTGAAGCCTACAAGAAAATTGGCAATATTGATATACCGATTATTGTGCGACTTCAAGGTACTAATGCCGAAGAGGGAGCTAAAATAATTGAAGAGTCAGGACTTAAGGTTACCTCGGCTATCGTGTTGAAAGACGCTGCAACCAAGGTAAAGCAAGTCCTAGCATAGAACAAAACTGCGTCCGTAGTTCAACTGGATACCGGCCTGCCGGCATGGCAGGGAACACCAGATTTCGGCTTTGGGAGTTGAGGGTTTCCCTGCCTGAATGCGGTTAGTTAAATAAGAATTAAAGAATATATTTGTGATTGATTATTGCGTCCGTAGTTCAACTGGATAGAATACCAGATTTCGGCTCTGGGGGTTGAGGGTTCGAATCCTTCCGGACGCACTAAAAACGGCAGGCAGGAAATCCTTCCGGATGCACTTTCAAAGGAGGTCAAACAAATGTCCTCCTTTTTTCATTTAATGAATGAAACAATTAAACTTTTCAAAGATTGAGATAATTAGTATCTTGACGGTTGAAATTATGATGAAATGAAAAAAACGGCTTTAATCGCTCTTTTTGCTCTGTTTATCTCGGAATTATCTGCACAGTCTTTTTACAATTTTAGGCGCGGAAGAGATATCATAGCTACGTTTGGAACCGGTACTTCCAGCTATTTTGGCGATTTAAACAATCCGGGAGATATCATTGATACAAAATTGAACCTTAACTTGGGTCTGCAATACTATTTCACAGACCGAATCGCTATTCGTACTGAAGCTACTTATTTTAGGTTATCAGGAGACGATGCCGAGGCAGACTCAGAAGGCAGAGCCGTTAGAAATCTTTCTTTCAGGTCAGATAATATCGAATTCAATGTGGTGGGCATAGTTCAGGCCTTTTCAAATGGTACTCGTTTTTACCAAAGGCCAGCAGTCAATTTGTATGGTTTTGCCGGTCTAGGTTTACTCTATTTTAATCCTAAGGGAGAAGTACCGGCCTCAGGATGGGGCGGAGCAGATTTAGGTGAAAGTCCGGGCGATTTCGTGGCTTTACAGCCGCTTCAAACTGAGGGTGTGGATTACAGTCGTATAGCCATTGTTATACCAATGGGCGCGGGGATCAAGTTTAAAGCCGGACCCTTTTTCAATATAGGTATAGAGGGTGGATATCGATTAACATTTACCGATTATCTTGACGATGTAAGCACAAGATATTTGGACAACGCTTCATTGGCTTCTGAGCCATTGAGGCAAGCGATGGCCGATAAAAGATATTTATTAGACCTGCCTCCAGCTGAAGCCGGACGAATACGAGGAGACGAAAATGATAATGATGGCTATTTTCTGCTAAATATCAAATTAGAATATTATATACCAGCCAATGTTTTAAGTACTTCGAAATCTAGATATAATCGAAGGAAAAGGTCACGCAGACCTCGGAGACGTTAAGAGGTCATTTTGTTAAAACCTGCGAATATTCTGGCAATAGGCCCTTCATAATTTCAATTAGATCAAAGTCGGTCTTGGTGTCTATCTGGTCAACTAATTTACTCAGTCCATCATCTAAAACTTCGTAATCGTATTGTGCGACTTTGGCAATCATAATTTTTTTATGATGTGTGGGCAGGGTATTTTCTCCATCAGCCAGCAATTCTTCATACAACTTCTCTCCTTCTCTCAAACCCGTAAAAATGATTTCAATATCTTTACCCAATTCAAGTCCTGACAATTGAATCATCTTCTTCGCCAAATCAACTATTTTTACGCTTTGCCCCATATCGAAGATGAATATCTCTCCACCCTTACCCATGGTACCTGCCTCAAGGATAAGCTGACAAGCTTCGGGAATAGTCATGAAGTACCTGGTTATTTCCGGATGGGTGACCGTAATGGGACCGCCATTACTGATCTGTTTTTTAAAAAAAGGAATAACAGATCCATTAGAACCCAAAACGTTACCAAACCTTGTAGTGACAAAAACAGTATGTTCGTTATGAGATAAGCTCAGATAATTATTGTACGACTGAACATACATTTCGGCCAGTCGCTTGGAGCAACCCATCACGCTAGTAGGTTTTACCGCCTTATCCGTTGATACCATAACGAATTTTTTCACACCTACAGTGTTTGAGATATTTGCCAAATTTCGGGTACCGAGTAAATTAGTTTTTATAGCCTCAATTACATTATGTTCCATTAGGGGTACGTGTTTATACGCAGCTGCATGGAAAACAATAGCAGGAAGCTCTTTTTTAAAGATTTTTCGAATCCTACTAGAATCTTTAATGTCCGCGACATAGACATGTGCCAAACAAGACCCCTCTATTTCTCTTTGCAATTCGTAGAGCGGCGACTCGTTCTGATCAATTAAAATCAGTCTATTTGGTGAAAAATTAATCAATTGACGTACTAGTTCACTTCCTATTGATCCGGCGGCCCCTGTAACACAAACGCAACGGTACTGGATTTCCTCAGCTACGGCGTCATTGTTAAGTGATATAGATTCCCTTCCCAGTAAGTCTTCGATATTGATACTCTTAATCTCCTTAATGCTAAATTCACCTTTCACCCATTGATCAATAGATGGAGCCGACCGCACTTTAATTCCCCTATCCAGGCAAGCGTCCACAATATCATTCGTCCTGGAAAGTGATAACCGGCTCGTGGCAATGATCAATTCATCAATGCGGCTACTTAATTGACCTGAAAGGAAGTTGTGAAACTTCAATATTTTCACTCCGTTTATTACTTTACCCACTTTTCTGGGGTCATCTTCAAAAAAAGCTTCTATCTTATAATTCGTATCCGAAGAGGCCAGCAATATCGATTGAGTCAGAATACCCAGTTCGCCTGCTCCATATATACAAATACTTTTTTTGCTTTGCTGGGTGGTTCGGTAATAGGAGAATATGTTCTTAATGAGTAAACGATATTGAAATAAAAATAAGAAATTCGCCAGTAGTGATATTAAAGCTACTGAGAACGGTAACAATACCTGTCCTTCAAAACTTAAGTATATGTAATTTGCCCCAAACAAAGCGATGGCCATAACAAGAAGCATAGTCAATAGCCTTTTACCGTCATGTACACCCGTATACCTAACAATTCCGGAATAACTCTTCGTAAGAAGAGTGGATCCAATGAAGGCTACAAGACTAAGACATATACCTGAAATCAGGTTGTAATCAATAGCAGCTTCCCAATTGAAGTTGAATCTTAATAAATAACCCAGGAGTGTAGAGAAAGCAACAATTGAGGCATCAATTAATATGATTACCCAGCGTGGTAAAATTTTTAATTTTAAGATAGTTTCGGTTACCAAGCCCTACCTTTTCTTTTTCCAGATTCTTGATACTCCAATAGCTGCTCCTGCTATTAGTAAATACTCCACAGCTCCAAAGGGCACAGTCCTATCACTGGGACCAGCACCCCCAGGCTGTGCCCAAGTTATGGTGGGCAGCGTGCATAAGATAAATGCGAATAAAAAATTTCTGAATTTCATGATAATTTAGCGCTTGATCAGCTTTCTGTTTATGATATTTCTACCTGATGATATTCTGAGTAAATAATAACCTTTTGGAAGGGAGGACACCCTGAGTGACTCATCATTCCTGACACCGTTTTGGAAATACACTAGTTTACCGTGGATATCATATACCTCAACATTAGCACTCTCGATCCGTGTACCGAATCTAATATTTACATTTCCTGAGGTAGGATTAGGATAAATTAGAAGGTCAGAATCTAAGGAATCGTCTAGTGAAGTTATACTTAATACCCTCGCTTCAGAGAAAACAGTACACCCATCATTAGAAGAAATAGAAACAGTGTAGGATCCTTCTTCATTGGCCATGAAAACATTATCATTGGCGCCGGTAATAGGCTCATCATTTAGGTACCATTGAATCAAGCCCGATGTTTCAGTAACACTTAGCTCATTATCATCTCCTATATTTATTATAGGTTGTTCAGGGGTGAAGTCGAATACTGCTGAAAATCTTGTATTAAAGGAGTTAGCGTCAGTAGTGACGGTAAAGTTGTACTCATCCCCTGGGTTTTCTAAAATAACTTCTTCTTCTAAAAAGGTATCAACAAGTTTTAAACCGGACAGCCCTGATATACTTTCAAAATTAGAGAATTTCAAAGTGTAATCACCTTCCTGGATATTGGTGATATTCAACTGAACTTGCTGCTCACAGGATGTTTTGGGCAAAGCATTTGCAACAAAATCTTCACCATTAACTACACTTGATAAATTAAAAATCCCGTTACTCAACTTTCGACCGTCATATTGCGAATCAAAATTAACCGATGCCATATCGTTAAATGTGATTATAGTAAGATCTCTTGAATCAGCGTTAGTTAGAAATATTTCTAACTTTTCGATTTCATCTTCAGCTTTTCTGTAAAAGCTGGCTGTTGTGGACGCCACTTTGGAAGATTCTGCCGCGGTCAAAGATGGAGCTGCGCCTGTAGTCTGTATCCAAAAGCTTTGTCCAGAAGCAATTATACCATCTGTTAATAGACCTCCCGACTCATTCGTATAGGTTATGTACTGATTATTTTCCGCATCCCAAACGCTAACGGTGGCATTAACATTACCATTTCGGGTGAGTAAATCAAAGTCAATTGGAGCCGGATAAGGATTACCCAAAAAATTCCACCCATCGCCGCCGGGATCAGCAGGAGAAGATTCTGTGTAAGTGACCCCAAAATCAACATTTCCTTGATTAAGAGTGCCCGTTGCATCTATCGTAACCTCAGTATCTAAGTCTCTGTAAACAGAGTAACCTTCCAATGGAGACATACTGTATGAGCCTACCAGACCTGCCTGCCATCCAATATCAACACCTCCAATTAAGACTTCTCTGTATCTAAAAACGTTAGGAAGCCCATCAAGCTCAGAGAGCAATCTTACATCATCTGATTCATCCAGCTGGGCAGCGGTAATCCCATTTAACGGAATAGCAAAGTTTCTGAATCGGTCGTCAGTATCAAACGCCGGAATATATCGCTCGAAGGTTACATTTCCGACAACGCTTGATCCTGAGGGAATGGTTGCTACCATGGCTGTGGCTGAGGCGGTAGAAGACAATGTAAAGGTTCCAATATCTGTTGAGCCATCAGCGTCAAATGTCACAGCACTACCTAAAGTTAATATACCCACTAATGACATGGCACCGTCATTGTTAACATTGTTATCCATTTGGATATTATTGAACCCTACCGTGCCTATAATCGTCTGAGCCGTGGAGCCGCCAAAAGTAACTAATCCGGAACCCGCGTCGAACGTTCCATTATTCGTAAAATCCCCTTCAATGTCGAAGTCCCCAGCCGTTACGCTTGTCCCTCCATTTATTGTCAAATTATTATAAGTAAAATCGGGAATGGTTTGTGCGGTACCATTAAATAGAATGGTAGAACCCGTAATAGTATGCCCGGTAGCAGTGCCAGGCATAAAGGTACCCGCGACACTAGTAGTGCCCGAGGATGCTAATGTTTTATTGAAGTTATCAAAAGTCAGGTTGCCGTAGGTTCCCGCAGGCACGTTTTGACCGTCGGAAGGCTGATTAAATACGACAGTACCATCAACATTGCTTTCTATTGCTCCGCTTGATACATTCGTATTGCTGTTTAATGTAAGTGTGTTAGAACCAACATCGAGATTAGCACTCGTGATACTCAAGTCATTATTGATAGTTAAGTCAGAAGCTAACGTTATTGTACCACCGGATTTTGTTATTGAAAGCTGCCTTAGAAGTTGAGATCCTGATGTAAAAATAAGTGCCTCTACATCTGCCGTGCCGGTTAAGGTTAGATTAGACGTACTTGAACCCGTGATTGTACCAGTAGTTGAAGTAATATTACCATTAATCGTAAAGGATTCTGTGGTTCCTGTAGGAAGTACTAAAGTACCAGATTGTAAGTTCAAAGTACCATTGACAAGAGTAGCATTATGCGCTTGATAAGTTCCTGAATTTGAGATAGTTAGGTTGCCATAATCCTCTCTAACTACAGTAATACTACCACCTTGATTATAAGCGACTGTACTAGAAACACCAATAGACCCAAACGTGGGTAAAACGGAATTTTCTAAAATTAACTCACCCCCGTTTTCTATATCAACAGTACCGCTTAGTACTGACCCGCTAGGAATCGTTAGGTCAGCACCATTTTCAATGGAAACTCTTTCTAGTGAGCCAGAAGAAGGCCAATCGGATCCGAATGTAGAACCGGCATCATCTATTATAAAAGTTACTCCGGTATCAGTAAAATTCGGTGGATTAAGTCCCATTTCATCCTGAGTACTAGACCAACTTGAAAGATTTTCCAAGTTAGTATTCGAAGAGTTAATCGAATAATATACGGAAAAAGTAGAAGCGGTGCCTTCAACTAGAACATCATCAATATAGTAAGCGGATCCATCAGCGGTTGTATTCATAAACCATCTAACAATCAAAGAACTCTGATTATCAGCCTGGGGTAAGGTGGCGGTTTGAGTTAAATACGAACCAGAAGTTGCCGTAGGGGAATATGTTGCATCCGTAAGAAATGATAAACCTCCATCAATCGAGTATTGAAGTGCCACTTGTGTACCTATATCATTTCTTCCTTCCCAACTTACTGTAATAGAATTAAAACCTGTTGTAGAAACTGATGTAGAGCTTAGTGCTACAATTGTAGGAAGAAAGTCTGCACTATTACCAGATGGGACGTTTAGAACGGCCGTGTTCGGAGAAGAGTTCGGATTCGAACTTGTCGTTTCCCAAAATGCATTGGCGGGTGTCGCGAGCAAAGTAAGATTTGACCATCCACTTGGTAAATTATTAACCGTTACACCATCAAAATCCTCAGAGAGTAGCGTTGTCTGTGCGAAGGTACTAGCCGAGATAACCGATAGAATTACAAAAAATACGATCTTCTTCATTGCGGACTGTTTAATTCGGGTTCAAAATACAAAAATAGAAATAAGATCAAGTAATTGTCACATGAAACTTACAAATAAATACCGATGCCGGAGTTCAAGTAACCCCAATTAGTATCGCTTCCAGAAGCTCATTGATCCTGTTCAGTTCTTTGTTTAGAAGACCAACACCTGAAGGTAAGCATAATCCCTTGTTGAATAAGCTTTCAGAAATCCCATTTCCATAATAGGGAACATCTCTGTATATAGGCTGCAAATGCATAGGTTTACACAAGGGCCTGCTTTCAATTTCACTTGCAGCCAATTTTAGCCGAACAGTTTCAGGGTCTATTTCATTCTTTTCCGAATCGACTATAACTGTAGATAACCAACGGTTGCTGATGCATTGATTTGGTTCGTTAAGGAGGATATAACGACCTGTGCTACCAAGATTTTCTTTATAGTAATGAAATATCTCTCTTTTTCGTGCTATTCTCTTTTTCAAAAATGCCATTTGAGCACACCCTACGGCTGCGGCAAGGTTATTCATCCGGTAGTTGTACCCTATTTTAGAATGTTCGTAGTGTGGGGCTTGTTCGCGAGCCTGGTTAGAAAGGTGTCTCGCTTTGATCGCGTATTCGTCATTTGAACAGACCAGAGCGCCTCCTCCCCCCGTTGTAATGATCTTATTCTCATTGAAGGAAAATATACCTATATCACCAAAAGTACCGAGCTTTTGCCCACGATATTCTGAACCTAGCGCCTCAGCCGCATCTTCAATGATAGGTATATCATAACGGCTAGCTATGGATAAAATTTTTTCAAGTTTAGCGGGCATACCGTACAAGTGCACAAGAACAATGGCTTTTGGCTTTTTCCCCTTTGCAATTCGCTCTCTAATGGCGTATTCAAGTATTTCGGGATCCATATTCCAGGTCTCTTCTTCAGAATCAACCAAAATTGGAGTAGCTCCCTGATAAACAATGGGGTTACAGGAAGCCACAAAAGTGAACGTACTGCAAATGACCTCATCCCCATTATTAACTCCTAAAATTTTGAGAGCTAAATGGATGCCCGCAGTTCCTGAATTAAGTGCAACCACATATTCGCATTCGAGGTACGCTTTTAGCACAGCCTCAAAGCGATCGGTGCTGTTGGTATTCGTTCCAGACCAGTCATTCTGGACGGCTGATTTAAAGAAGTGCTCTTCCTCTCCTGAAAAGTATGGTGGCGACAAAAGAATCTTCTTGTCCAAACTATTTAAGACTTAGTGGTGCACCCTTTAATCTTTTACGACATAATGGCGTTAAAAGTGTTCTAAACAATATTCGAGCATCTTGAATAAGGCAAATGTTCTTGATATACATTCTATCAAGGAAAAAACGCGTATTCCAGGGCAAATCGTTATCACCTGATATTTGAACGACACCTGTTAAACCTGGACTAACTGTTGACCTGGGATGATCAATGAGCCTGCTTAAATACTCCACTGGAAGGGGTCTTGGGCCTACAAGTGACATGTCACCTTTTAGCACATTTAGAAGCTGGGGTAATTCATCTAACCCGGTTCTCCTTAAGAATCTTCCTGGGAAGATTAAATCTCCTTCACTAAAACTGAAGTTCTCGAACTTTTTAAGTTTCAACGTTCTAAATTTGAACATAACAAAAGGTTTGTTATGCTTGCCTAAGCGTTTTTGACAGAAAATAACAGGCCTTCCCTCTGTAATTAAAACAATTAAATAAATAAAGAGCATTATTGGGACACAAAATACCAATAACAAGGCCGACATCAGTATATCTATTGCTCGCTTAATATTTTTCTGGTAACCAAACACTTCCCGTTATTCTCGCTTTCAAAAATAAATAAATCCCTGTTCCTAGCGCTAAAATAAGGACACTGAATAGCAACTGCGCTGAAGGAGCCAATATATAAATACCAATAACAAAGCTGCTAATAGCTACCTGCACCAAAGTGAACAGTACCGAAACCTTCAAGTGAGAGAGCTTTAAGTTCGCGACAATCAACTGAAAAAGATGTAATCTGTGCGCATCGAAGATGTTATCTCCACGCTTTAACCTTTGTAAGAGGGTGATTACAACATCCAGACCATAAACTAATAGTAACAAAACCCAAATGAAAGAACCAGTAACCAAGATTAGTTTCAAAATCAAATAGGTAATAATGAAACCGATCGAAACACTTCCCACATCACCTGTAAAGCATACGGCTTTTTTTCTAAAGTTGAAGAATGAAAACACAGCCAAACTTAAGAGCATGACCATAATGAGATCCGTATCTATAAAGCGAATAATGAACATCTGGACCACAGCCAGAATCCCCAAAACAGAGGCCGAATACACTGCGGTTATCCCGTTTATTCCGTCCATAAAATTGAAGGCATTTAGAATGCCTGCAGAAATGATTAGTGATAAAAGAGCTAGTGGCCAAGTCCATTCGTTCAATACTTCAAGTTGCGTGAACATCAGAAATACGCTTAAAAACTGAAGCGGTAATCTTACAAAACCAGGTATACTCCTTAAATCATCAGAATAACTAATCACTGAAATCAGTATTAATCCTGCAAGCAGGTAGGCTTCCTCAGAACCCGACCATAAATAATATACAATATAGGCAACGGGAAAAATAACTCCACCGCCTCTTGCAATATTTCCCGAATGCATAGTGCGATGATTGGGCCTATCTACTATTCCAGTCCTTTGGGCAAGCTTTACATAAAGCCATTCCAGTATGAACAGACCAGCGAATACGATAATGTAGTCAATGTTCTTCAAAGGTTCGGATGGTTTTCACCAATTCGTCCTCAATATTATAAGGGAGTTCTTTAATAGCGAGTGTTTGAAGAATTTTTTCTGTAGAAACGCAATAACTTCCAGTGAGTTTACCAAGCACTTGTTTGTTAAAAGGTAGGCTAAATTTACTTCCTATGGACGCCAGACCCCTTATTAAAGAAGTACTTAAGTTCAGCACCCTGGGCTTCTTATTTATGGCCTTTCCAATCAGATTAACTAGCTCTACTGATGACAAGTCGGTTGAATCAGCACAATTATAATCCCCGGGATTAACTCTACCTAAAAGCACTTGTAGAATTATAAAGTTTAAGTTGTTAACAGATAAAAAACTACGTTTATTCTTGAAACTGCCAAATGGATAAGGGTAACCTTTACTCAAGAATTTGTAAAGAGTGTTAAGGTTGCCCTTATTCTTAGGTCCATAAACCATGGTTGGCCTTAGAATATAGCTGCTTTTATTATTGCCTTGATTTGATCGAATAAACTGCTCAGCTTTTAATTTACTCTTGCCGTATGGCGTTTTTGGCGATGGGACAGCATCTTCGGTAAGTAATTCCTTAGGCTCATCGGAAAGAGCTTTTACCGAACTCATAAATATAAATTTTGAAGTATGCCTTGAACCTAAAAACTCCTGATAAAGTTTTTTAGTCAATTGAAAGTTAACCTGATCATAGTTTACTTCTGAATACTTACCTGAAAAATCGTGTGCAATACCAGCAACATGTACAATAGCATCAATTTTAGATGAATCAAGCCAAGCTGCGTCTACAGTGTTCCAAGTAATCGATCTTTCTGGAAAATTTATCGCGTTATTATCTCTTAAAAGCCGAAAAATTGAAATCTGAATTTTCTGGTTCTTCTCGAGATAATTTCGCAGATTCTGTCCAATAAATCCTGAGGATCCAGTAAGAAGTACGTTGACCTTCATGTAGACTTTACTTTCTTTAAAAAGTACACGAAATAGAATAGGATCACCGTCATAACCACACCGTTAAAAAGATCGTGCTGATCTAAACTAAGAATATTAGAATTCTCATCAAATGAATATAGCCAGATCAAAGCGACTATTCTTACTACATTCAGAAACTGAATTAAAAATGTCCCAAGTATGAAATAACGAACTTGGAACCTAAGATCAGCGGGAAACGAAAAAATCAAAGCTGCCAAAACACCTACAAGTTGAAACCCTAAACAAGCATGCATTAACCTGATTCCATTACCTCCCTCAATACCGAGTACATTGTCATAAAAATAGGTCTGGTAGCCGGAAATTTTCAATATCCATTTAGAGGGATGTAGAATGACTTTAGTGTTAAAATCAACTATGTTCAAATATTTAGCTATGAATTCACTATATAATGAACCTCCTGATATTGTCACACCTGTGATAAACGTAAAAAAAAGATTCAATACAAAGTAGATGGAAAGAAGCTTGACTACGAAGAGTATTTCCTTGGTGTATTTACTCTTAATGAGCTTATATATATTCGAAAACTTTTGCAAAATATTTCGAGTAAATCATGAGATAGTTCGTGTAAAGTCCATTTTCCTTACAAGCTCTGGCTATTTCTTTATTTAAAATAACATTACTCTTCCAGTTTTTTGTGCTTACCCCTCCTACTCGCATTTTGACCATTTCAATAGGGACATAAATGTAATTTAACCTATGCACGAAAAGATAACGAATTAAGAGTTCATAATCTGCAGCAATACTATAATCAGTTTTATACAAGCCATACTTATCAAACCATTCTTTTTTGACAAAGAATGAAGGATGAGGAGGCATGTAACCCCATGCAAATTTATCAGGTCTCCAGTTTTTTGCTGAATATGTTCTTACCGACTTATTGACATCGGCTGGTTTAACAAAAACTACGTCACCAAACACCGATTCACATTTATTCTTTGCAAAGGTATTGGCTATCTCATTTAAAATCAATTTCGAACTATAAAAATCATCTGAGTTTAAGATACCAATAACATCACCTGTAGACATAAGAATACCCTTATTCATGGCATCATAGATCCCTCTATCAGGCTCACTGACCCAAACTAACCCTTGACGAGCATTACTTTGGATAATATCGACTGTCTTATCATCGGAGTTGCCATCGATAATGACGTGCTCAATATTTGGATATATCTGATCCCTAACAGAATCTATACAGTCTTGTATAGTATTTTGACTATTTCGACAAACGGTAATTATGGATATTTTCAATCAGTTATTATTCTGCTCCTAACCTTGACTGCCGGATTACCGGCATAAATTGCATATGCCTCCAAATCCTTTTGTGCTACAGAACCAACAGCCAAAACACTGTGAGTATGACAAATTACACCAGGACAGACAACAGCTTTGGCGCTTATCCATGTGCCATTTTCTAAGACAATCTGACCTGTTATTAAATCAAAAGTGGGCTTTTTATAATTGTGATTGCCGGTAAGAAGCATGGCGCCTTGAGAAATGCATACATTTGATCCAATTTTGACTTTTGCGAGATTATCAATCCATACATTCTCACCGATCCACGTATGATCTCCAATCTCCAACAACCAAGGATATTTAATATTAACGGATGGCTTTATGCGTACACCTTTTCCTAATTTTGCTCCAAATAATCTCAATAACTTCACCTTTAATGAGCTGAAAATGCTGTATCTGTTCGTGAAGAATAGGACGTTAGTCAAATACCATAAGAACCTTTTCAAAAAGTTTCCATTGGGATTATAATGACTATTATCATATTTAAAAAATTCAACAGTATTCATTTTATATTCAGTAATTTCTCATATTTATCACCAATTAAATCTGAACTGTAGTGCTCGTCAACGAACTCTTTTGCGATGAGGCTTTCTTGTCTAATCTTCGCTATAGTCCATTTGCCAAGTTCATCCAATTTTTGAATTAGTTCTATTTCACTATTTCCAGTTAAAACACCCACTTCGGCTTCTACTCCTTCAGGAAAATTACAGCCCACGGTATAAATAGGAACACAACCGTGTGTAACAGCTTCAAGCAACGAACTTGGGAAACCTTCACTGAAAGAAGGTAGAATATAAAAATGAGCTCTATGCAATACGTCACTTTTTTTGCCGCTGTAAACCGCACCCATCAGATTTAGATTTGCCTTTGATAAATCTAGATGTTGAATTAAGCGATCTATTTTAATCTTCTCTCCATGATCTGGACCCGCTATTGTAAGATGGTAGTTAGGATTGCCAAATAAACTAGACTGAAGCCATGCTTTTACTAAAGGCAAAATACCTTTTTTGTGATGCAACCGAGCCATGAACAAAAAGTTAATGGGTCGTTCCGCTTTTTTTTTGTAATGCTGAGTAATTATGGCATTAGGAATATGCACCACTTTTTGATTGGGAAATAGTTTATTAAGATTTTCTTTTTCCACTGAACTAACGGCAACTAGCGCATCTGCTTTTTTTAAACGTTTTTTTTCAATTAGATGAAAGTAGATTGCCTTTTTCCACTTTTTTTGCTGCATACTCCAGGGTTCCAACATACCTTGCGGTATAGCTATCCAACTTTTATTACCTTTTTTCAAACGCTCCCCTAAAACCGTAGGTGATTTCCAACAACCATGAGATATAGTAACTGTTTCATCAGGTACATCTTTTATCTCTTTGCGGCTACTTATCAGGAAAACTTTTATTCCTACAATATCTGAATAACCCTCAGGATTATCGAAAGTCCATATTTCTTGTTTCGTAATACCCAAAATTTGAAAATTCACGGACATGGCGTTCCAAACGCCAAAGTTTATTCTTGATAGCGAATCAACCAAGTGGATAACTCTGTTATGATTTGAACTCATCTCTTATTTGATAGCGTGCAAATCTCTTTCTTATTTTGCTCCAAATCCAAAACATTGGATAAACTGTAAAGAAAAAATTAAGAGCAATCTGAGGCAGATAACCCCTACTAATTATTACATAAATAAAGGAATTGAACAAAGTGAACAGCACAATAGCATAGATGTTATTAGCATTTGATCTGAAGAAATTCCATGCCTTACGAAATATCAAACCCCAAATAAAAGACACAATCAGTAACCCTCCCCAACCAAACGCAATGAATGCTTCACCAAAATTGAGAATAGCCGCGCCAATACCAGCTTCTTCAAAACCCGTCTGTCTTTCGTATGCCTGAAGTATTAGTTTTAATTCCTCGCCAGAAGGTTTTCCTGGCCAGAGTTCTCTCGGGATGGGCATAGCAAGAGTTTCTAATACAAACTGAAAATTCTGATAAGGAATATAATCAGGCACGGCCGTGAGCATCAAGCCAGTTGACTGAAAAACAGCTGACTCACGCATCCCAATTAGAAGGAAATCTGCAAAACCAAGTTCAACAACACTTTCGTCAATAATTAGCCCTCCATGCAGGCGCCTAGTGATTTCAATAAAGCCCATTAACGCCACAAATACCAACAAACCAAAAAATAGCACAATCCATTGTGGTTTACGTCTTTTATGAATGTAGTAGATCATAAAAAGTGACCCAACTAGCATAACAAGACGATATCGAAAACCAAGGGCTAGAAAAAGAGTTAAAACGTAGATCAGCAATACTAGAAAAACCCAAAGCCGCCTTTTATTTGTTAAATACTCGACGAACATCAGTGCCAAAACAGGAATAAATATATTAACCGTGTAAAATATATAATTCTTAAAACTTCCACCAAGACCAGTAATATTTAAGTTTTCCCCAGCAAGAACTCCAAACCCGGATAAACCAAAAGTCAAAAAAGAACCAATCAAAGCGAGCCACAACAGAAATCTCTTTTCCCGTAAATCATGATGAACCTTGGTATTTGCATGAACAGAAGCTTTTTTTGTATCCTTAATTCCAAAACCGACGCAGATACTTAATAATGAAAGAAACCCAGCCTTCCATCCGATCTCATAATAAGGACGATGATCGAGAAGGCGATAATACGTATCACCCGCTTGAATAGTTATATACGGCCCAATTACGCAATAGTACAGGTAAATGATTGCGACTACAGAAAGTGGGGACCACATTACTAGAAAATCTTTATGCAAAGTATTTTTGATCAGAATAATCATGATCAAAATTGTCAATGAGTAAAACCAAAAAGCTTCTCCAGTAGTCAACATATACTATCTAATCTAGACTTCGGTTAAAATTATAGAAACCGTTTGGGCCCAAGTTTTACAATCAATATCAATTTTTACCGGCTGGACATTTCTATCTTCTAATGAATTCAATACCGCAATCAGCTCTTGAATATTATGGGGATCGAAAATTAACGCATTGTCAGGAATTAAATCTGGTACACATCCACAAGCTTCAGAGGCCAATACCGGAGTGCCAGCCGCAAGAGACTCATTTACCACCAGACCCCAGGGTTCAAAGACACTGGGTAGAATTGTATATTCTGCATTCTGATACCACCATGGTAGTTCATCATATTGCTTCCAACCTATTAACTTGATATTTTCATCTTTACCCTTAACTAAGTGCACGAGCATCTGTTTTTGAGGTCCGTCCCCCATGAGTACTAGCTGCCAATTTTGATATAGCAGTGATTTAGCAAACGCTTCAATTAGCATAACTAGATTCTTCTCAGGGCTGTAGCGGGCTACACAAAGTAGATAGGGTGATTTAACAGAAGTTTCTACTTCGCTTTTATTTATTTTGTTATTAAAATGTTCATTATCCACTGTTGAATAGCCTTTATAGACTCGATTGGTGGAAATTTTCAATCTATTGGTAAAATGTGTCGCAGCTCTACTTCCGGATACAAATAAACTATCTGCAAAGAGCCTTAGAAATATACCTTTTAAATAATCAATTAAACTGTTACTAACATACCATGATTCAGCAAACAAAATAGTTTTCTTTTTTAATAATCTGGCTAGAATTAAAAAAATGATGTATTCTGCTCTGCCGTAACCTGGAATTGCCAAAAAATCAAATTCTCGAGCTAAATGAAAGTAATTTATACAACGGTTTAATAAATCAAATTGGTCTACTGGTCGCAATGATAGTTGATGAATTCTTTTATCTTCATAGGTCTCCCAATAGTATAGTCGATCTGTCATTCCGAGGTTAGCTAAGTGAACACTTTCAGGGTTCAGAATATCCTGTAACGCACGCCATCTGGCAAAATGATAATGGCCAACCCTATCCCAAATCAATAGAATTCGTTTTGACATCACAATTCCAACTCGGCAATTAACAATCCAAGCCTTTGAGCGTATTTGTCCCAGGTAAAGGACATAGCACTATTGTGAGCTGCCTTTTTCATTGACAATAGTTGGTCTTCATCTTTAGAAGCGAGCTTTTCTATCGAACGAACCAGAGCTTGCACATCTCTAATAGGAACTAAGTAACCATTCTTATGATCATTAATTACATCAGGGCCTATTGAATGAGAGGTAGTTATGACTGGCAAGCCGGCCATTAGCGCCTCAACTATAACCAGCCCAAATCCCTCAAAGATGGTAGGTAAAACAAGTGCATCATATTCGCCGTACTTGCTAAATAAGTCATGCTGACCAAGAGATGGCAACTGTTTGTACAAACCCTTGTAGCTCTTCAAACCCTTACCTTCTCCATGTACATAACCAATGATATCGAGTTCTACATCGTCTCTTCTAAAGTGCTTCATAGCCTCTAAAAGATAGGCAATACCTTTCCGCTGCGTAATGCGTCCGACATATAAAAGTTTTAAAGGTCTATTTTTGTAAGGTTCGATCTTATCCGGTCTATAGGTAATATAAGTAGAATCAAAACCCAAAGGCAGCACTTGAATTTTATTACTTTTGATCCCAGCGTCCAATAAAGTTTGCTTCGTAAATTGAGATGCTGCTAACACCATTTTTGCCTCATACGGCTCTTCTTCTAACCTCCTTTGATAGTCTAGAGGGAAATTAAGATTATCAAAACTATCCGCCCAATTGGGATGTAACTTTTGCTCATCAAGTAAAATCTTTTGAGCCGCAGTAACATGGGCTGTAGTCAGTTCACAAATTGATAATTTATCTAAACTATTTGCACATTTTATACTTTTGAGGCAACTACCTTGAAACCCCCAAAAAGTGTCAAATTGATATTTTGGTAGCTTTTTTGAGATAAGTCTATCAAATGATTTATCTCTATTAAAGACAGCTCTTTGCACCTTGTCACCAGCACCATAAATCCGATAAAAAAGTTGTTCCTTTATCTCATACCTCCAGTGAGAAGAGACTTTTTGAGTATCAAGTTGTCTGTGAAATCTTTTGTTTAATAGACGGGAAGGTCTTTTGGCTGCCCAATTCTGTAGTAAAGGCCACGTAACATACCCACTTGTGAAGAAACGGTTTAAATGGCCTAATTGATTCAGAGCGTTTGCCACATGGTAGCTATGTTGTTTACCAGAATGTGATAAGATAACTGACAAGTCCGAATTGAGTTATTATTTGTTTGTATATCTAATCCGATAGAAATTCCAAATGACTTTAGGACTAAACAATAAAGGGAATCCATAACGAATAATTGAGAAGATATTAAGTGGCTTATATCTGAGGTATCTTAATCCATCATAAACCAACCTTAATTTTAAAATAACCTTGTTTGCATAGCGCACATCTTTTTTATTTGAAGACCATTTTATCAAATTTTTCCACATTTGAATTCGAAAAAAAATGGTCTTCCTAAAATGATCAACAGCTCTATTTTTGCCATGAAACCTGTATTTGGCCACTGGAGCATTTTGGGGACCCGCCGCAAGCCTTTTTACTAATGACAACTTTACAATAAATTCAATATCTTGACTCAATTCAAGAGATGAAAAATTCAAATTATTGATAGACTTCCTTCTTAAGGTTAATCCATTTAAATGGATAGATCCTGCGCCCTTCACCACAAGGTTTTGAAACAATTTTTCAGGGTTTAAGTCTCCACCCACACTAATAAGTCCTTGATTTGAGCGGACGCTTTCCAGTTTTCCACTTTTTTTATATTCTTGATCAAAAAACCATACCTCAGTAGGTTCATAAACACCGTCGAGATACCGATCATTTTCAAGTAATGGAACTGATACCTCAAATCTATTTGTGAGAAAAACGTCATCACCATCCAAAAAAGAGATATAAATACCTCTCGCTTTTCTGATACCTAAGTTTCTTGATAAGCCGGCCCCAAAATTTTTTCCACGCGGCTGCTGAAATACTTTTACTTTTTCACTGTATTTATTTTGCAGCGCATTACATATTTCGAGTGAGTTATCGCTGGAGTTATCCTCGACCAAAATTATTTCTTGAACAAACCGATTTGGCAGTACAGACTGAACGGCTTCTTCTAAATAATTCGCACAATTGTAAACAGGTATTATGACGGAAACCACTAGTTCAAAAATTAGGATTGGGATGATTTAATAGATTTGGGGATTATATTAGACATCTCTACTGATGACCTTTTTGACAAGTGGTTACGATCGGTATAAATCATCGATGAATTCAGATGCGAGTAGTTAAAATAAAAATTCTCGTTCTGTGCCATTTCAATCATTAAATCGTCAAAATGCTTATAGTAATCTAATTCAAGTTTGAATATTTAAAGTATCCTAACAAACCCAGATTGAATATCAAGCTTAACTAATAACAACAGTCTCCTATGATAGTGATTCTTACGAAGTTTGCCTGTCGGTAGCCCAATTGTATAGTCTATGATAGTACTGGCAATTATCAACAGGCAAAACGCCAATCGCACCAACTGTAAAATATGTAACTCACGATTAATAGTAATATATTTTGAGCCCTGCAATTTTCTGAAAGAGCCCAATAAAACATAAATACCAATGGTAAAAAGACTGCAAACTCAAGAGAATTAAAAAGCATTTAAAACCATTTTTCTATTATAGATCTGCCAGTTAGCTGATCTATACCTTTCAAATTATCGTAAAAAAAATTATCTAAGAAAGACTTGGTAGCATCTGAAATCCTTAAATTTCTATTCCTACTTTTGAAAAAAGTTTTTCTATATAATCGTTCAAAAAAATCATACACGTAAATGCCGTTTCTGCTAGTCATTATTGGCAGACTATCTTTGTAGCTAAATTTAGCATAATTACTAAAGATCTTATTCTTAAATAGTTGTAGCTGTAATGAATAAGGCTCTTTTGTCTTGTTCGAGTGTATGTTCAGGTTAGCATAGTCAAATTTGTTTTTATCTAAGGAAAGAAAATCAATAATTCCATCAATGACTACCTTTGAATCATTTATTAAATCCTCAAAAAGCACAATATGTATTCTTTCCTTTTTAAAGAGGTTGTAATAAACCTGCAGTTGAGTATAATACATACTTCGATTAAGAATGACATGCGGATAGGTGGTAATCATGCCTTCAAAAGAGAGAGTAGCCCTTCCTGTACGTAACAAATGTAGGTAATTCGAAAAGGCTCTCATTGAGGGTTGTCTCAAAATAAAAACAAGCTTTATCGCTTTTTTTTGTTGTGCAATACGCTCGGCGGCAATGGGAGAAGCCAAATACGTCGTAGAATCTTCTCCTTTCAAAAAATCTTCTTTATTCTCAAACTTCTTACGATACCATTGCCATATTTTAACGTAATCACTACCCATATTTTGCGTGATCCATCCTTCACTTTTCTTATGGAAAAAGCTAAAATCAGGGTGTTCCAAAACATTGTCAATGTCAAAGAAATTAACTTCTTCAGGAACTATGTAGACATCTGGATGGGTGGCAAGTATCTGATGAATAGTAGTAGTGCCGCTTTTCATAGCGCCACCGATGATGAAATCTGGCAAAAGTTCTGGCTTTTTTGCAATCCAGTAGTCCATCAATTAATATCTGCTAATGAAATATTAAAGTACTCAATTACATCATTCATTTGAACATCATTTTGATTTTGTTCAACGTTAGTTTTCATCAAAGAGAATCCCTGAGTCGACTGATACTCAATGTAGGGAAAGAGATAATCAGATTTTTTGCATGGAATACCGGCTACTAAATGAGCTAGTTTTAGCCAAATATCATCGCCCATAGGACATAATTCACTAATTAGTTCAGAGCTTCTGAAATCATGTGCTATACGGTTAGGATATAATAAAACACCTCCACAACCCACGGGAAAGATGTTATGAGAAACAAGTCCTTTAGTATGAATATTCTTCTCCCATAAGTTATAACCTAACAGCAAGCCATCATTTGACTTATTCATATAATGGCAGTTATGTCCAACATACGAGTTTTTATCATCGGATTCTAATAAGGCCCTATACCATCCATTAGGATAGTATGTATCATCATCACAAAAGACAAATGGATCCGTGAAGCCAGATTCCACTAAGGGAAACCATTTTTTATGTGGTCCGAAATCCTCAGTAATTAGGAACTCAACGATACTCTTGGAAAATATACGTATTACATCGGGATTTATCTTGTCGTAGTCATGTTGTGTAAGCCAAACATAAATCACAGAGGGCATTGGCCTTTGCTCGATTAGATTAATTAGTACTAGCGGTAAGGCGTGGATTCGAGGCTCCCAAGTAGTAAATGAAATGGCGGGAAATACGCTTTTTTTATCTTTTATAGGTAGGGAAATCCTACCGGCCATTATCCTTTCAAATATTCTCTTATAATAACTTGTAACTACTTTCGAATAAGCATTTCTAAGTCGGCCTCTATTATGGAGTAGTTTAGATACAAACATACCATGTTGTAGAAGATTCCGATTTAATGACATAACAACTGATTGTAGTATAATATTTGTTCTCTAACCTGAGTTTTCATACTGAATTCTTTAGTTATTCTGGATGAGGAATAACGAGCATCGAATGTCTCGTTTTCCAGTTCCGATATACACCATTGGATGCCCTCACATAAATGGTTGTAATCCCTAAGCGGCGCTAACCATCCAGTCTTCTTATGGATAATAGTTTCTCGTGTTCCTCCAACATCAAATGCAACTACAGGTCTACCGCATGCCTGAGCTTCAATCAAAGTCATTCCAAAGGTCTCCATTAATGAGGGAGACACAAATAGATGGCATCTTTTATAAAAATTTATTACACTCTTTTGGTCTGATACGGTGCCCGAGTATTCAACATTCATATTTTTTGCATGGGAAATCTCTCCATCCCCTGCTACAAGGAATTTAGCACGATCAAGCCATGGATAGGCATTATCTTCTAAATATTGGAAAAATTGCCTAATACCTTTATAAATCGCATTTACACTTCTTGCGGATAAACCAATTACAATTTGCTCAGATACTTTGTAGCATCCGGAAATTTTCAAATTATTATAATCTTCACCTATTGATGGACTAATAATAGGAACATGCTTTTGACTATGTGCTACAAGGCTATTATAAATCTTGCCTTGCGTCCACTGACTGTTTGCTATCAGTTTCAATCCGGATTTTAAAAGAATATCTCTTTTTTTTATCAGGTTGAAACTTGCTAGGTTCTTAAATGGATGGTTAAAGATCGGACACTTGTTACATCCGGAAGTATATTTAGTACATCCCCGGTAGACTACGCATCCGCCAGTAATCGGCCATATATCATGTAATGTCCAACATGTCACCTTATTTTTAAACTTTGCCAGCTGCGAAAGATCTATCCAACCATTAACACTATGCAAATGTATTATATCAGCCTTTGCGAGACTTCTTGGCAATATGTAAAAAGGCACACAGCTCTGATAAAAAACATCTGTAGTAATTCTATTAACTAGCGAAAAGAAAGTGCGACGGATAAGTCTAATCAAGATGTTTTTTTTTTTCTCTGAGTCAGCAGTTATAATTCTGCTATCCAAACCTGCATCAATCAGAGCTTGGTTCAGTCTTGTTACATACTGGCCTGCCCCACCATTTAGACCCTTGGTTAAATGAACAACTCTAATCATGAACTATCGCCCTATTGGCAGGATTAAGAATTTGTTCTATCGGCAGTCTATTCTCGTAATAATCAATTCCATGCAAAGACAATAAGAAAAAAATAAGCGCTTTTCGAATGGAATGAGAATCTCTTAATGAAAAGTAGTGTAATGATCGGATTACATAAAAGATCTTCGTGTACACCAGTCCTTTTTCTAACAACATCCATTTATATTGGTTTGGTACAATGACTTTGAAGTTCTTGAGTATCTGATTAGTTGTTGAACTACTGGCAGCTTCAATATGATGGATTTGCGGTCTCGGATCATATATTACCTTTTTTTTTAACCTCCTTCGAATATGATAACACCATTGAACATCCTCATAATACATAAAAAAATTCTCATGCAGTTTGTGATTCGGAAAGGATTTTAAAATATCTTTTGAAAAAACAAAAAAAGCTCCGGAAACCCAATCGGCTTCCAGAGGACGGCTATAGTCAGCGTGTTTATGCAAATAGTATCTTGCTTTTTTTTCTTTATCAAAAAAATGCGGTATTCTTAGCAATTCCAGAAGCTCTCTTTTCAATGACGGAAATCTTCCTGCGGCCGGTTGAACTATATAATTCATATTTAACAATTGACCGCACAGAACTCCTACAGATGGATCACGAATTAATAGATTATGCGCAATTTTTAAAGCATTATTAATAAGTACTGTATCACTGTTTAAAAGTATAAGTGTATTTCCAATGGCATGTGACAATCCTAAGTTATTACCTTTAGAGAACCCTAAATTTAAATTTGATTCTATAAGCTTAATCTCGGGAAATCTAGTTTTGAATAAAACGGCCTCACATTCAGTTGAACCATTATCAACCAAAATAATTTCGTAGGAGATATCCTCAGTCTTTTCAATAATGGACTCTATGCAGACGCTAGTCAGATGAAAAGTGTTATAATTTATAATAACTACTGATACATCCATTCTAACGGTTAATAGCTTCTTCGATGCTACTTTTTAGAGTATTATGGATATTATTAGGATTTAATATGGTCATTGAAACCGATTTTGTATTTTTTGAAAGCATATCAAAATCGCTTTTATTTTCGATTAACTTGAAGCATTCCTGTAAAAAGAAACTATCATCGTTTTTAGAACACACCCATCCACAAGAGTGTTCCAATGCAAAAACAGCTGCACTAGAATAAGGAGGTGCCCACACAAAGATTGGTTTTCCATAAGGTGCGTAATCTAGCCATTTAGTGGTAAAGCTAGTTTGAACAAATGGTTTATCATTTTCCTCAAAACTCATAACTGTTAAAAATCCATCCGCTTTCCTGAGTTCTTTTCTTAACCGCTCAAAAGGGAGAAACGACTGATAAATGTTTTCTTTCCTCAAGAGTTCTATTTCTTCTTCAGCCCAATCCCTTCCCACTGGAAATATTTTTAGATGGATTCCTTCTGTCTTAATTATTCGTTTGGCTAGACGAAGTAACATTCTTCCATAAGAACCGTAACAATTCCCTGCATAAACTAGTGTAAAAACGTCGTTTTCAGAGTCTTTTTGATTTATTTCAAACTTTGGATAGTTAAAATCACCTATCGGATACATAACCTTACCTTTTGATTGGTTCCCAAAATAATCACGCATCCCTTCACTTGTGTAAAGAGAGCAATTTGCTACGCGGTCTAGATTAAAGTATTTCATCATTAGAAACCTTCTAGTCCAATTATATGGTCGACAATAATCAGGAAAGAACTGTGATAATGGAACTAGATCCTGAAAGTTCACTATTAAAGGCTTTTGCAGTTTTTTTGATAAACTAAGTGCAAAGCCAGTGTGAATATTATCTGGAACAGTCATTATGATATCCGGGTTAAAATTGCTTGCAAAACTCAGTAATCCTTTAGGCAGAAAATACCAGTTATAAACAAAAACGAAATTGAAATAGAATTTAGCGAATCTTGTTTTATGCAAAATCCTACCAAAAAACCCTCTCTTTATTTCATATTGTAAGGGTATGTATTTGTTGGATAGGTTATAACTAGATATAGCTACCTGAAAATCTTGCTTTAAAACAAAATGTCGATAAAGCGCTATTCTTGCCCCGCAGCTTGTATCAGGAAGAACAGAACTGACATACAATATCTTTTTCATGGTTACTTAAGAAACTGAAAAATCACAACGAACGACTCTTTAAGTATTTCATAAGGTTATGGTATTCCCGTCGATACCATATTCTGGCTATCGCGGTTACAACATGAAATCTGCAGAGAAAAAGAAGAGGTTGATAAAAAAATGTGCCACCAAAAAACCTCTTTACAAATAGATACTTTATATCGCTTGAACGATTAATTTTGAAATCATTCAGTTTGTGAGAGTAATCAGAAACACTGAATATTTTTAAAAAGTTTATTAGTGGATCGGTATCTTCAAACTGCAACACTTTGTGCAGTGGCCCCCAAATTCTTTTATATTGAGTCATATCAATTCTATATAAATTATGCCTGGCGTAGTTCCTAAGTGACTGAGACTCCAGCCCCAATTCAATGACCTTTTTCCAAGAGCTTATGACCCATTCTACATCTTTTCTTCTAAAAACAATTGGTAGAATTTGATAACCTCTGAAAAAGTCTAAAAAATCAGACACATTTTGTTTTGTAAAAAGGCTAAAATCTTCAGATGATATGATAAAATCCAAGCATTCCGATTCATCGAATTCTGTTAGTATTTTTTCCATTAAAATTTTATCTGAGTATTTTACAAAAGACCCAAAATGTTGAGCAATAAAGTGGTGTCCAAATTCACGTCGGGGTATACCGTTGTGTGTATAATAGATACCATTTCGCCGTAAAAATTGATCGTTTTGAAAACACCATTTTTGAATTCTTGTACTTCCCGTTCTATGGATACCCAGATGAAGAAAGATGCGTTTTTGTGCGGGAATCATTTATCTGAGTGTTTTTCTACTTTTTTAAATGGTCTATGCAAAAATCAATTATTAATTAATCACCGATACTGCTCAATAATTTGCCCATTCTTTATTTCATAAATCTTATTGAAATTTTGAATCCTGTTTTTGTTGTGGGTAATAAAAATTACCATTATTTCAGATTGTAAGCCCAAAACAGTTTCAATAATTTGGTTTTGTATTTCTACATCCAATGCTGAAGTAGCCTCGTCTAACAACAGTATATCAATATCTTTGTATAGTTCGCGGGCGATAGAAATCCTTTGTCTCTGTCCTCCACTAACATTAGACGCATTTATTCCCAAAGGCTCATTTTCCTTTAACTTTAAAAGGTGCACATACTCCGTGAGAGAGGCCTTTTCTATTGCTGTGTAAAATCTTCGGATATTTTCCTCTGTTTTAAAATCCCAAAAAGTCACATTATTAAATATTGTATCTTCGAAAATTATTGGTTCCTGGGTAATGTAACCAACACGCTTTTGATAATACAAAATATTAATTGACTCTAATTCCTTACCGTCAATAAGAATCTGCCCTGAATCTGGCCTTATAAGTCCTGCAATTAGATTGAAAATAGTTGTTTTACCAGAACCACTTTCCCCGATTATGCAAATGGAATCCTCTTTTTTAAAAATAAAGGATGTTTTATTAAGTATTTTTTTGCCATCATACGCCAAACAAACATTTCTGAACTCGATTGATTTGCTAATTCTATTGATTTGTTGACCAGAATAGTTTTCGGCATTTGAAAAAACTTCATCGTTCAAAGTCACAAAGTTTTTGATCGAGCCGTCAAAACTTAAAAAACGGTTGTAACCTGATTGTATTAATACTATTGAAGACAGCCCTCTGTAAAGGAATAATAAGCTTACTGTCACTGATCCTATATTACCCCCTATATAAAATGCTTGAATGCAAAGGGCTGATACTAGTATGTACACCATTATCGGTTCTCTTAATCCCGTAGATAAGCTTTCAATTTCTCCAATACTTCTTCTCGTTGATTCGACCTTATTGATTTGATCTTTAATGTGCGAGGAGTATTTATAAGAACTGTTCGTAGCTTTCAAATATTTAAAACCGCTTACAAACTGCACTATAAGACTTTGGAGAACATTTGTTTCAATGACTAAATTTTCTGAAAATGTCTTAGTTTTTTTATAGAAAATTTTAAACAATATATTTGTTAGAAGTCCTCCTATAACAACCATTAAAGCAAATGCTGGATTAGCTACTAAAGCTAAAGTCAAATAAGTAATGAGTAAAATCAGATTTTGAAACATTTGACTATAACTGAAGAAAGATTGAGACAACCGTCCTATTTCACCGGTCAATGCGTTCTGAAGTCTTCCAGAGCTGTTACTGACAAACCGGGAATATTGAAACCTATTTAAATTGTTCAATAGCTGTTTGCGCGCTCTCAACGTTAACTTTTGGTTATTTACCACTTTTAAGAATTGTTCAAACCATTTAGCACAACCTTTCAACGTAAAAAAAAATGCTATTAACAATAACACAACTTCGAGGTTAATCTCAAACCCCAAATATGTAGTCCAGTCAATTAAGAATTTTAAATTACCAATAGCTTCTGGTGAAACAAAACTGTCATCGCCTGATACAACTTGTAATAAAGGAACAAACATAGCCAAACCAAAGCCGTCAAGAATTCCAACCACCATGCTCATAACGAGCATAAACAGAATGCCCACGCCTTGATATTGATGATAAAACCAAAGATTAGAGAAATGGCGTTTTAGAAGTCTTTTTAGCACAGATCTCATCTGGAACTCAACTCGCACCAGTTCGTCTTTAATTTAGCAAATGATGAAATTTCCTCCAGAATAGAGTTAGTTTTCAATAGAGGCTTCCAATTCCAAATTAATCTAACCTTACTTGAATCAAGTACCATCCAGGGAATATCAAAAGGTCTTTGAGTACTTGTGGAAACCACATTATTTTGACCAATATGTTGTTGACACCATTTAGTAAGTTGCGCCAGGGAAATTGAGTTTTTTATCCCTCCGCTGACGTTAATTATCTTGGGTTTATCAGAACCGGCCGGCTCTTTGATTTGTTTCAAAATAAGATTAGTTAAATCATTTGGATGCAGGCAATCACGAACTTGATGGCCATTGCCATTAAATCCAACAAATTTCAGAGGTCTTCTTTCATGAAAACTATGCACCCAAAACGCAAAAATACCTTGAGACGGGTGACCAAACTGGCCAGCTCCCGCCATAACTCCACATCGATTGATCCAAACTGGAAACTTAAATGTTGCACCGTATTCTAATGCAAGGTGTTCGGAATTAACCTTAGTGCTTCCGTATAAGGAAACCGGAGGGTGAGTACTATACTCTTCATTCACTCCACTCGGTGATAGGCCGTAAGGAAATTTTTGCTCAGGGTCGGGGTAAAAAGCTCCATGTTTTTCTAACATCTTGAGACGAACTAAGCCAGGTATATTGTATACACGGCTGGTTGAAAGCAAAATGAAACCTGTTTGGTTTTTTTTGCAGTATTCAAGCAAGTTGATAGTACCACACAGATTGTGTTCTACGAGTTGACGTGAACTTGTGACCCCATCAACACCCGCCAATACGGATGGACTAGCTGCCGCGTCAATCATATAATCAGCTGCAGGTATTGTTTCAAGGTCACTGATGTTTCTTATATCTCCTCGGTAAACGGCTATATCTCGGTCCATTAAGGGAATATGATTGACCCAGCTTCCTGATCGAATAAAATTATCAATACCAAAAATTTCCCAATTTGGATTCTGACGTTTTAGCTCTTTAGCAATAGTGGAACCAACAAAACCACAAATCCCGGTAATAAATATTTTCATTGAGTTAAAGGGAGGTTAAAATCATCCATTCTTGATGAGGTCTGTCTTCTGAAATCAAATCAAATTGGTTTTCCAACTGAAGATGTTTAATACTATTTTCATCTAATATTCTCAATTTATGTGCTGGCGCCAATGAATTAACAAATTCAATTTGGTGAGTATGAGAGAACAGATTAATCAGTTTACCAGAAACGCTTTTTACAAAATCATGCAATTCAATAATTAGATCACAATTAGCCAAATTTGAAATATTGTATTCATTGAATACCTCAACTTCGTAGCCCTCACAATCGCATATAACAAGACCTTTACCGCTAAAGGAATAGTTTGCTAAAAATTCTGGTGAACAAAACTCCTTAAATGTTAATTGATCTCTAGTTAAACCATTTGCATTGGCTAAATCCCAAAATCTTTTTTTAGCACGTGGATCTATATCAAAGGAAATGTTGCGCTTAAAGCCTTTTATTAATTGCAAACCAATTGAATAGTATCCCTCGGCACATCCGATTACAAGTAAATCAGAATACGAATTTTCTAGTAAATTTGTAATTACTTCATGGAGTTCATTTTCATAAGAACCCAATAGTTTGGGAACTACATTGCCATGAATAAATCTTCCATCGCTTTCTTTGAGCTTTGGATATTTCATCTGTTTAAAAAGCCCATTTAAGACTTGAGACTTTGAAATAATGGAACTTTCTGCTTCAAATAACTCCTTCTCCCTGTATATATCTCTATTTTTTTGACTTCGTACATAGTTACGGACTAATACCAATTTGTCTACAAGGGAATTAAGAAACACCCATGAAATAACGCTGGAAGCAATAAGTTTTAAGATTAGCTTTTTCAAACTGAACCTAATCTTGTTTTCCAAGAGTCAACTATTTGTGAAATAGTCGACTCTAAGGAAACAGTTACTTCCCATTTAGGATAGTGAGATTTCATTTTACGAAGATCACTGTAATAACATATATGATCACCTTCTCTGTTTTTCTTGCTATACGTATAGTTCATTTTTCTACCCGAGAATTTTTCTGAAATCTTAAAGGCTTCTAATATAGAGCAAGTATTCTCCTTACCGCCCCCTAAATTGTAAACCTCTGATATTCTTGGGCTATTAATAAACTCTTCAATAAATCTTGATATATCATAAGAATGGATGTTATCTCTAACCTGCTTTCCTTTATAGCCGTAAACTGTATATCGGGTGCCTTCAAGGTTACATTTAACTAAATAGCTTAAAAATCCGTGAAGTTCAACTCCACTGTGATTAGGACCAGTTAAACAACCACCTCTCAGAACACAGGTGGGCATATCGAAGTAACGACCATATTCCTGTACACATATGTCCGCCGCAACCTTCGACGCACCAAACAAGCTATGTTTACTTTGATCTATGGTGAAATTTTCAGGAATCCCATTTAAATATTTCTCATCTGCATATTCCCACCTAGTCTCTAATTCAATCATTGGTATGCTGTTAGGAGCATCTCCATAAACCTTATTAGTTGAAAGATGAACAAAGGGAATCTCCCTAGAGTAATTTCTAGTGGCTTCTAAAAGATTAAAAGTTCCAACGGCATTAGTATCAAAGTCTTCAAATGGAATATCGGCTGCCTTGTCATGGCTTGGTTGTGCGGCTGCATGAACTAAAGCGTCAGGAGCAACTTCCTTCACGGTTTTCAAAATACCTTCTCGATTTCTGACGTCCAATTCAATATGTTGGAAATTATTGAGTTCACCTTCCAAACGTTTTTGATTCCATCGAGTATCTCCTCTTTCGCCAAAAAAAAATGCTCTTTGGTTCGAGTCTATTCCTACAACTGTCCATCCTAGATTATCAAAATGCCTACAGACTTCAGATCCTACTAACCCAGATGAGCCTGTTACTAATAATTTTTTCATTGTTCAATTAATTTACTCTAAAATCTTCTAACACCGATAGAATCGAAAGAAGTCGAAACCGTCATCAAATAATTTTTACCGCAGTAAAATAACTAACTACGAGGTAAAGTACATTCATAACCAAAACTAATAGACTAAATTTTTACCGAATGAATAGATTAGATTTGATAACAAGTTTAAAAAAAATCTTTCATCTGCCTCTTACACTAGAACCTGAGCGATTACTCGGTTATTAAAACTCTTAAATTAATTGAGTTGTCAAATATATTGCTCCCAAGTCTACTTGCTATAGGTTAATAATTGCATCCATACCTACGAACATTTAAATTATGCTCAATTTTAGAATATAAAGGATGTTATCACTGAAGATTGAAATGAACAAGACATCCCAACTGATGTATATGGATTGACACCTTTCCTTTGTCGATTCTGTCAACATACCCTTCACACCCTTTAAACGGGCCATCCGGTAATACAACAGGTGAACCCTTATCAAGATCCATATTCTTGATTTGAATGCTTTTTCCTATTTCAGCAATCTTAGCAATTGCCTCAATCTCTTGATCTTTAACAACCGCTGGTTTACCCAGCCAGTATACGAAGTTCAACACTCCCTTATCTTCTCTAACCCGCGCCAGGTCTTTCTCCGAAATATGGACAAAAATATAGCCTGTAAACATAGGAAGTTGAACCTTTTTTTTTCGATCACTCCATTGCCTAACAGTATTGATTAGTGGGCAAAACACCTCAACAGACTGATCTATCAAGCGCTTGGTAACAAGCTTTTCACTTCTAGGTTTAGTATAAACAACAAACCACTTTTTCACAATATTATTTATTCCAAATTAGTAAGCTGTTCTTGAGAGATTCTTGTCTTAACGGTTTAAATTCTTCGCTTGTAATAGGAATACATCTTATTTTCTTGCGAATCAACTTCTCTGCTTTAGTCACTAACCGAGCTAAATACCGCTCATCCACATCACCTACGATAATAATATCTACTTCATCTGCATCTTTACCATCAGCCAAGTCACCAGTCAATAAGACCTGTCTTATATCACCTAGCTTTTTAATAATGTTGTCGATGATAATATTAATTCCAACATATTTCTTAACTATACCATTGACCTCTTTAAACAAGGGATGAGATTCGTTTACTCTAAATATTTTCTTATTACCTTGAAATTGGGAGATTAACATATTAGCCTTTTCAAGTCTATTCAGTTCTATTCTGATTGCGTTAGTGGATTCACCAAATTCATTTTCAAGCGACCTAAGGTAACCAGTTGTCGTTGGGTTAAGAAAAAACTTTAATAGAAGTTTAATTCTTGTTTTAGAGGTAATAAGTGATTCGATCAAATTAACGTATATCAGATAGAGATAGCTACAGCTTCGCCACCTCAATCACATTGATATTGAGTAGTAAAACTACTCAAATTTATGACAATGGGGGTTAAATCCAAGAAATTTGACTCAGACAAATCACCATAATCTCCATCTTGATTTTTGTGAAGGTGCCTGATCCGCATAATAGCTCCCATAACCGTTTCCTTGTCCATAACCATAACCATAACCATAGCTGTAGCCATAGCTGTAACCATATTTATTGACAGTAATGTCATTGAAAATAATACTTATGCTACTGAATTTACCCATTTCGTGCATTTCATCAATATTTTTTAGTGTTGCGACCGGTGTAAAACCTTGCCTAACGACATACATGGTGTGGTCCACAAACGAAGATAAAATAAGGGCATCCGTAACAAGACCAATTGGTGGGCTATCAATTATTATATAATCGTATTCCTTCTTTAGGATTTTAATAAGTTCTGCAGTTGCAGCTTTTATAAGTAATTCGGATGGGTTGGGTGGCACAGTACCACTATTAATAATATGAAGGCCGTCAAATCTCGTTTCTTGAATTATTTCTGACAACTTAGTATTCCCTGCTAAAAAATCACTCAATCCGATATCTTTTCTAATCTCAAAATCCTGTAAAATTTTTGGTCTCCTCATATCAGCGCCTATCAGGATAGTTTTCTTTCCACTGTAGGCATAGATAACGGCCAGGTTATTAGAAAAGAAAGTCTTTCCTTCACCGCTCAAAGCTGAAGTCGTTAAAATGACCTTGTTTGGCACTTCATTTATAAAAAAGTCGAGATTAGATCTCACCGAGCGAAAAGATTCGGATATCGCCGAATTAGGTGCAGCCTCAACTACAAGATTCTTATCTTTCTTATTATGACCTATCACTCCCATGAATGGAATCGAGGTGTACTTTTCAATATCTTCTTTAAACTTTATTCTATCATTCAATAAATCTACAAGCACAATTAGACCAATTGGTAGACCTAGACCTACAAGACAAGCAAGTAAGTAATTTTGTCTTGTTTTGGGAGTGATAGCTCCGCCAATTGACGGCGGATTTACAATCGCAATGTCCGAGGTATTTGATGCTTGGGTAATACTAGCCTCAGTCTTCTTCTCCATTAAAATTAAATAGAGATCCTCACTTAGTTTGAATAATCTATTTAGACTAACGTATTCCCTTTCTGCTCTTGGTAGCTCAGAAAGTTGATTTTCTATTTGTTTAATTTCATTTTTAGTGGCATGCATTGCTAATTCTAGCGACGCCGAAAGTGAGACTAATGTCTCTCCCAATGACCTTTTCAGATCCGATAATTGTTTATTTCTTTCTAAAATAAAGGGATTATCCTCATTCGAGTTTCTTTCAAGACTATTCTTTTGGAGTTGGAGATCAATAAGTTGTTGAATCTGATTATTAAGTAAAGGGTTACTGAAATTAATGGTTGCAGGCACCATTATTTCATCATAACTGTCTTTCTCTTGCAGGTAATCTTTCAAGTACTTTATATATTCTTTCTTAATGGTAAGTTCAGCCTCTTCTTTTGAAAGCGCTTCAATTTGATCGTAGAATCTAACTACCTCATCCTTGAGACCTGTAACATAGTTCAGTTCTTTAAATTGCTGAAGAGCAGATTCTAATGTTACTAAAGAGTCTCTGATTGATTGTAACTGCTCATCAATAAACTCGATAGTTCTTGTTGCAGTTTCGTTTTTATTCAAGAGGTCGTCACGTTGATAAGTTTTTGCCAACTGCATTAAAAATTCAGATTCTTTCGCTGGTGTTGACCCATTAAGTCCAAGTTTTATGATGGAAGCCCCTTTTTGCAACCAGGATATTGATAAGCGCTTAGTGTAAGAATTTGCTATTATACTATTGTTGACCAACTTTATCTCGAATTTGTCACCATTCAACAAGCCTTCTGGCTGTAAAAGTTTAAATCGCAAACCTTCGAAATAAAAATCTTCATTGAAATTCTTCCTTGTTATAGAACCATCATTTTCACTCGAGCTTAACTCAAACTCATCTGTATTTAAAACAGTGATCTTAAATGATTTTCTGTCAATTGAGCTCCAATCTATGTCATAAGCTAATACTTCAATTGGGGGGGGATATACCTCTGTGGTCTTAATATCACCTTCTTTCCATATTGAAATATTAAAATCTAGACTATCAACTGCTTTTTTGATTAGGGGATATGACTTTAGCAAAATCTCTTCATTGTAATAATTTTTTCCTGGTGTGAAGCCTCTTCCATTATATAGTAATTCAACTATTGAATTATCTTTTTCTGGTTCATCTTTAATAAGTATAGTCATTGTAACCGGATAAATGCGAATTTTATATCGATTTATCATATATGTTACCGCCAGACCAACAAAAAATGAAAAGAAAATGAAGTACCAATATTTAAGTATTAGAAAGATTATTCTTTTTATGTCAAAACTCGATTCACTTTGCTGTGCTCCTAAATTCATTCATTTAACAAATTTAAAGTGAGTAATAACACAGATATTGACGAGACCAGAAGACCTACATTTGGCCCAAAATATTGTCTAAAAGACCGTTGTTTCAATGGCTCAACGATTATGATATCATTACTTTGGACGTAATAATAAGGTGAAGTTAACAGTTGTTCATCCAATAAATTGACATACGCCACCTCTGCCATCTCGTCATTTTGTCGAATTACTTTGACATTTGAGCGATTAGCTAAATCAGTAAATCCGCCACCTCGGCCAATTACTTCGGTAACTGTAACTCTATTATTAAAAATATCGATAACTCCCTCTTGATTCACTTCTCCGAGAATAGTAACTCTATAATTCAATAACCGGACCCTAACAACTGGATTAGTCAAAAAATCTTGTGCAGCTTGTTGGATTTTATGCTGAGCCTCTAAAATAGTTAAACCGGAAAGTTGAATATTACCAACAACAGGAAATTCTATATCGCCATTTTCATCAATCAAATAACCTGATATGGCTAATCCCGCGGGATTACCGAGCATTTGAGCCGATTGATTTTCCTGGAAAAAATCAAACTCCTCTTTTGTCAAGCTATTCACCCTTATGCTCAAGATATCCTCAGGCTTTAATCTATAGCCAAACTGTGGCAAGTCATACGATCTTAAAACTGTATCCGGCCTAAAATCCTGATCTAATTCATTTTTGCTTTGTAAATACAAAATCTTCCTATTCGGAACACATGAACAAAAAAATAACACGCCCATTAAAAAAGTGACGCTTAAATATCTCGAAAACATAAAGTCTAAAAAATCACCTTGCTAAATAACATAAGCCCTGCCAACTTGCCAAACTTCCTTCAGCATCTTTAAAAAGCTTTCCATTTCATTCAACGGAATCATATTTGGCCCATCACTTAAAGCCTTTAAAGGCTCTGGATGTGTTTCAATAAAAAAACCATCGACACCAGCAGCAGCAGCGGCTCTAGCTAAATAGGGGGCAAATTCGCGCTGTCCACCTGAACTACCTCCTGCCCCGCCGGGTTGTTGGACACTATGAGTGACGTCAAACACTACGGGGCTAAACTGTCGCATTGTAGGTAGTGCCCTCATATCTACCACTAGGTTATGATAACCAAAAGAAGCCCCTCTCTCCGTAAGGAAAACATTTTGGTTACCCGTTGATCTCACTTTATCCACTGCATATTTCATATCCTCAGGCGCCATAAACTGACCCCTTTTCACTTTCACAGCCCTTCCAGTTTCAGCAGCAGCAACCAATAAATCAGTTTGACGACATAAATACGCAGGAATTTGCAATACATCTGCAACCCCCCCTACCTCCTTTGCTTGGTATGATTCATGGATATCAGTAACTATTGGAACACGAAGTTTATCCTTTATCATGGAGAGAATTTCCAACCCCATATCTATGCCACTCCCACGATAAGAGGTAACCGCCGTCCGGTTGGCTTTGTCGAAAGACGCCTTAAACACGTAGTCAATATCCAAATTTTCGCACAGTCTTTGCATAGTTTTTCCAACCTCAAGACAGAGGTCATAACTCTCCGCCGCACATGGACCTGCGAACAGCACCATTCTATCCGATCCTAAGTGTATGGTATCGGTAACCTGAACACTTCTTTCAAACTTTTTTATCATGCAAGCTTCTACTTTACAACCAAATCCATTTTACCCTGACTTGCTAGTATTAGATCTGCTACTTCTCTAACTACTCCTTCCCCACCTTTAGCAATTGTCACTAAATTAGCCTCATCCCTCACATATTCAACACCATCAGCCGGAGCTACTCCCAAACCGCAGTTTATCATGGCGTTAAGGTCGATGATGTCATCCCCTATATAACAGACCTCTTGCTCACTACAATCACCCAACTCCGATTCAATTACAGCCCATTTATCTTTAACCCCCTGATGAAAGAAATCCAGCTTCAATTCAATACAGCGACGCTCAACCAATGCCGAATTACGGCCGGTGATCACCCCTACTTTAATGCCTACTTCTTTCAAAAATCGAATGATTTGACCATCCTTGACATTGAACGCTTTTATCTCGTCACCACTATTGGTGTATATGATTCTGCCATCGGTGAGTACACCATCAACGTCAAAAATCAATAGTTTAACTTTTGAGGCTTTTTCGATAACAGCCTGATCATATTTTCTCAGAATACTCTCCATTTGAAAAATCGAGCAAATATAGCAGTATTATTTTCTCATGTGCTTCTCCTACCGGTTTTAAAATTGCTTAATCCGAACATTTTGGTTTACTTTCAAATGAAATATCGGAGGAACCCATTCATGAAGTTTATCAAACTTATTCTCTCAATCGCCATAACCACAGCTCTCATTTACGCTCTAAATAACAGATTGTTAATTCAGGGGCAAGCAATACCTCCATTGGGTAAATTGCTGGACCCGTTTCACGGTTTCTGGCAGAATGCAGAAAGCGATTCTATCCCTTTTGATGAAAATATTCTGCTACCCGAGCTTAACGACAGCGTTAAGGTACATTATGATGAATTTGGTATTCCCCATATTTTCGCGCAAAATAATCATGATCTATTCATGGCGCAAGGCTATATTGTAGCCCAACACCGCTTGTGGCAAATGGATTTTCAAACCTACGCCGCCGCAGGCAGGTTATCAGAGCTGGTTGGAGATATTGCCTTAGATTTAGATCGTCTCCAGCGAAGAAAAGGAATGTTATTTGGTGCTGATAATACCCGGAAGCAAATGGAAAGTAATCCGCAGCTTAAGGAATACCTTGAAGCGTATATCAAAGGTGTGAATGTCTACATCAATTCTTTATCCTATAGAGATTATCCCATTGAATATAAATTATTAGCTTATGAGCCTGAGGAATGGAGTTTGATCAAAACGTCTCTATTACTTCAATTAATGATTGATGATCTTACAAGTTATGATAAGGATCTGCAAAACACCAATGCTTATAATCTTCTAGGAGCGGAAGAATTTGAAAGGCTTTTCCCACAATGGCCGGCTGGAATTGAACCTGTGGCTCGGACAACTGAAGAACTATCCTATGAACCTTTGACCAGGAATGTACCTGATTCGATCGAAATAGTAAAAACCATGATGACCAGAGTGCATGATATGCCTGATGCAGACAATGGCAGTAACAATTGGGCTATCGCAGGTTGGAAGTCTAAAAGTGGAAATGCTATTCTGGCCAGTGACATGCACCTCGGCCTTAATGCCCCACCTTTATGGTTTCTGATGCAACTGCATTCCCCTTCGTATAACGTAATGGGTTTTACGCTAACTGGTAATATAGGAATCGTTTCAGGGTTTAATGAGAATATTTCATGGGCCTTTACCAATGTAGCCCGGGATAATAAGGACTGGTATAAAATCAAGTTCACTGATGAATCTAAATCTGAATATTTCTACGGTAATCAAACCCGTGAGATTAAAAGTGTGAATGAATACATCAATATTCGAGATGGTGAAACCTTTGTAGATACTGTACTGTACACACACTACGGTCCTATTGTGTATGATGATAGTTTTTTAAGTAATAATGGAAGCGACCACCTGGCGTTAAAATGGATTGGGCATTACCCCTCAAGGGTACAAGAATCATTGATTGAACTTAATCGTGCTAAAAACTACCAGGGGTATATTAAATCCTTAGAAAAATGGGACGCACCCGCTCAGCATGTAGCCTTCGCCTCAAACAAAGGAGAGGTAGCCATTCGTGTTCAAGGACTACAACCCCTTAACTTCAATGATCAAGGTCGTTATATTATGGATGGTTCAGACCCGGTCTTTGAATGGGGTGATTTTATTCCAACAGAGCATTATGCCCAAGAGTACAATCCGTCTAGAGGGTTCATTAGCTCAGCGAATCAGCATTCCGCAGATGAAAATTATCCCTACGAAATGGTGTGGAAGAATATGGAACACTACAGGAATCGCAGAATAAATGATGTATTAAGCACTTATGATAGTGGTTCCGTTACTCCTGAAAATATGATGGAGCTTCAAAATGACAATTATGGTATTCGCCCTTCAGAGTATCTGCCATATATGCTTGATTCTGTCGGCTCCACATCTCATACCAAAGTAATTGACGAACTACGATCATGGAATTACGTATATGATGTCGACGCTATGGCCCCAACATATTTCGAAGCTTGGGCAAGGGAATTTCGTTGGTTGCTCTGGGATGAATTCTATAAGAATGATCTGCCTCTCTCTGCACCGAGTGAATATCACACACTTTGGATGTTGAAAAACGATTTTCCTGCGGCTTATATTGACCATAAAGAGACCCCTAAAGTTGAATTACTACCTGAGCTATTACGAATGAGTTTGGATTCGGCCATGTTTCGAATTGAAAAATGGAAAGAACGCAAAAATATGAATGCAAACTGGGGGAATTATAAGGGGACTTCTATAATTCATCTTTCTCGATTAAGACCCTTTAGTACATACAATATTCAGGTGAATGGCGAGGCAGATGCTGTCAATTCAACAAAACCAAATCATGGACCCAGTCAGCGTATTGTAGTTGAAATGTCAAGTCCGCCTAAGGCTTGGGCTATTTTGCCAGGTGGCCAGTCAGGTAATCCTGGTAATCCATTGTTTGACAATATGATCCCCCTATGGCGAGACGGCGAATATATTAAATTAAATTATATGCAGCCTGCCGACGCAATGACAGATCAATTCTTTACCCAAAAGTTAAATAACAACTAACATGAAGTTCATAATCAAACTTATTTTAACAGCTGGCTTCAGCGCTGCGATCCAACTCTTCCTACCTTTTTGGTCGGTAGCTATAATAGCTTTTTTAGTTTGCTTCTTATCAGATGGAAACGGATTTTCTTCATTCCTGAGTGGTTTTCTAGCGGTAGGCCTCCTTTGGGCGATAGTAGCGTTGATCATCGACACCCAAACCTCATCTATTTTGAGTAGTAAAATTGCTTTCGTTTTACCTTTAAATGGTAGTGTCCCCTTGCTCACATTGTTTACCGTTCTAATAGGTGCCCTGGTAGGTGGGTTTGGAGCGCTTTCAGGTAGTATGTTTCGAGCCTTGTTTCGGAAACAAAAAAAGACAGGCTATTATTCATAACCCATCTTTTGGCTTCATCTTAGTAAAAAAGAAAGAATACCGTATTAATTTCTTTCTTAGATTCTTAAACTCACTTAATAATAACCCCTGAGGCAACGAACGCGATTTCCTCTTTGGGCTCGGTAATCGCATCGATCTCCTCCTGGGATTTTCCGGCATCTTTTGCAAAGTGTTGAAGGGTCTCTACGTCCGTGGTTACCTTTTTAGCATAACCTTCCACAATGACTTTTTTTCCCTCGATACCTTCCTTAGGAACAAAGAATCCATAATCTTTAAAGCTTACACGCATGTGCTCCTCTTCTTTTAGCGAAACATTCATCCAGCAGCCTTTAACAGCACATGTAGCCAGAATTTCACTTTTCACTTTTACATTAATGGAATCAGCACCATCGAGCTGAGCCAAGAGATCCAATGTATTTATAGCTCCATCTTCGGTAATCTCATCACCAAAATTACCAGTGAGTTGTACTACCTCTTCGGCAGGTACTTCTGCTTCTACAGCTACCTCGGCAGTCTTTTCCTCTGGCGTTGGAGCACAGGCCACCACGAACAAAAAAGCGAGAATTTTTAAATCTATTCTTTTCATAACTTATTCATTAATGCTGCAATGTTAAGCAGGAAGACTCTATTTTTCAGCATATAACATTTCTCCTGCAGCATGATATTTATCACCTTCTACCCAAAAAGGTGTTACAGGGTCATCGGCAATTAGTCTGCACGCCAATACATAGGCCCCAAAGAATTTGGTCAGGTAGTCATAATCCAGGTTATCCGGGTTATCAGAAGTTTGATGATAGTATTTACCTATTTCGGCGTCAAAGGCACGGAAACCGAGGCTAAAGGTTGGTGCTGGTACCCCTTTGGCCGCAAAACTAACGTTATCTGAACGGTCAAATAAGCCTTGCTCGGGTGCGGGATCATCAATGGCCTCTAACCCAAATTCCTGGCACGCAATTTTAATATGTTTTTCCGCGGTAGTCCTTCCTAGTCCTACTATAGTGGCCACTGAGGTATCATTATAACCCCCGTTATCACTATTGAAGCAATACACCATTTTATTAAGGGGAATCAAGGGGTGATCGGCATACCATTTACTACCCAGTAAACCTTTCTCTTCGGCAGTGAACAAAATAAATAGTGCGGAACGCTTCGTAGGATATTTAGCAATATTCTCGGCTGCACTCAACACGGTTACCGCACCTACAGCATTGTCCCTAGCTCCGTTGTAAATTGAATCCCCTTCTGCATTGGTTTGCCCTACACCGATATGATCGTAATGAGCCGAATAAATGACGAACTCATCTTTCAATTTGGGGTCAGTACCTTCTACCATACCAACTACGTTTTTAGCAGGTATTGGAGTTCGGGCAATACCGTCGATCTCAACTTTTGCAGAAGCATTTTTCTCTTTAGCTGCTGTTAGCAATTTATCATCAGGATCTTGTACCCAAAGGTGAATGAAGTCACTTGTATTTTCAGCTTTTACCTGTGTACTAGCCCGTCCAAAATAGTTACTAAAACGATACCAGATATTGGCTCCGAATGCATTTATCTCAACCAGACCAACTGCACCCTTACTTTTTGCAACAGCCCGTTTACTACTTGCTAATCTGAAAGAAGAATTAGCATCGCCCTCACCTTCTTTACCGGCCAAAACAAATACGAACTTGTCAGTGACATTCTTACCCTCATAATCCTCTTCCATGCCGTAACCAGCGAAAACAGCTTCTCTTGTATCTTGCCCATTAGATCCTGCCAAGATGATCATGTTTTCGGTGTTAAACTCTCCCAGTGTCAAACGTTTTGATGTGGCGGGTTGAACGGTTTCTAATTCTACCGGTTGAAAGTAACCTTCTTCAGCGCCCGGTACAGGTTTTACACCGAACCTGCGTAGTGAAGTAGCCAAATACTCTGCGGCAATGTTGATTTCCGGAGAACCCGTCTCTCGTCCTTTCAGCTCATCGGATGCGAGAAAGTAGATGTGTCCTTCGATGGCGCTACGGGATACTGTTTCACGCGTAATTTCGGCATCGTTCTGGGCTTGAATAAATAAGCTGCTCAACAGAACAAATCCTAAAAAAATCTTTTTGATCATATGTAATAGGCTGGTGAATTGAAGCTAATATATGAGTTTGCTTATTGAATAGAGTTATGTATCGCGATAATTAGCATTAATAGCAAAATACCAAGACAGCTGTTCAATACGAGTTTTTTCAGATATAGATCCCGGAGATTTCCGCGAAAGCCCAAAAACCCAGCGCTAAAGCATCCAAAAATCAAAAATTGCTAAACCGAAAATCAAACTAATCAATTTCATAAGCATTTCCATGCTCTTAAGTTGGCAGTTTATAAAAGTGAAAGCTAGCTATGAATTAAAAACCCCCGATATAAGTTTCTTTTTATAGTAATTTTAAAGTCCGGTGTTTAGATAAAAATTAAACCTCAACATCTATTAATAGTATTATGAAATTCAAATTCAGCTTTTTTATTCTTATAACCTTGGTTTCATTATCAGGAACGGCCCAGATTTATGAGCGATCAGAAAAAGAGATAAAAGAAGATCTTGGGCATGAGAAATGTAAAATTCAATTTCTCGACGAACAATACGGTAGGGTAATTAACTATTATGATTCAATGCGTCAGTTGAAAACATACCTGAGGTTCGAATTGTATAAAATGGCTAGTTTAAGTTTCTTGAAACAAGCTGAATTGGACTCTGCACGACGAAGTGAATTCACAAATAAATCTGAACTAGCCTACAAAGAAGCTTTAAGATGGTATGGCTCTATGAAAATCAAGGATTGGGAAACACTTGAAATTAAAGTGTATGATGAACCTGGAATATTTAAATTAGTTGATGAACGTTCTGAACCAAAAGGTGGCTATGCTGGATTTTATTCATATGTCAACAGAAAGATGAGATATCCAAAAGAAGCTAGAAAAGAGCGTATTGAAGGTAAAGTATATGTACAATTCGTTATTAATAAGGATGGAAGCATAGACGCGGTAAATGTTATTAGTGGAATTGGCTATGGTTGTGATGAAGAAGCGGTTCGAATTATGAGAAATGCACCCAACTGGAAACCTGCAAAACAAAACGGCATTCCAGTTTATCAAAGAATCCAATTGCCCATAACATTTAAGTTGTAGAACAGAAATCAACAATCATGAAACTAGAGAAATGAAAAAAGTCAAAGTAGCTGAGCCTTTCATTCTTGTCGGGACGGCAGCATTACTCATACGCAAAACCATACCGCGCAACCCCTCGTGAATCTTCACTACGTTTCGATTTCGATCCCGTACCCTGAAGATTCTCATCCTACCAAAACTTATGGGCAATAAAAAACCTTAAGAAAATTCATAAAGGATTACCTAGCGGTGATCCTGCCGCCCGGAAAATTCCGAATAAAAGGCTTAGTTATTTCTTAACTCCTTTTTTCATTTTGAACAGCTTATTCAACTTGAGTAGAAATGCCTGAAAATGAAAAAAGCCCAGAAGTAAACCCTGAGCCTTTTATTCTTGTCGGGGCGGCAGGATTCGAACCTGCGACCCCCTGCTCCCAAAGCAGGTACGCTAACCGGACTGCGCTACGCCCCGAACTAAATTTATCCCAATCTGAACCAGAACATTTTCTAATCCGCAAATTTCAAAGCTTCGTCCGGTAAACCGGACTACCTGACATCCGAAGTATAACGTAGGATGGCGCTACGCCCCGAACTATGTGATTCCGGAAGGACTCGAACCTTCAACCTACTGCTTAGAAGGCAGTTGCTCTATCCAGTTGAGCTACGGAACCTTAACTACGCTAAAGCTTCGCTAAGCAGGCTAAGCCTGTAAATCCACTCAAGCTAATCTGGATCGCTCAAGAACCTTTTCTTCAAAACGGCTTTACCTGATCCAGTCTTAAAGTACTTTTCTAAGGCAATGGCTTTTTTCTTGGAATTCACGGCAATGTAAACTTCAAGTTCAAAAGGCGCATATGCCTTAGTCGATCTGTTTAACTTCTTATTATGAGAGTGTAAACGTAAATCTAGATCACCGGTAAAACCGATGTATCTAAACTCTGATCCAATACTTTTAATAATGTATACATACCACATTATTACTCCTCACTTGGCTTGCCAAACGTAGCTCAAGCGAAGTTTGGCGGAGAGAGGGGGATTCGAACCCCCGGTACGATTTCTCGCACGCATGTTTAGCAAACATGTGGTTTCAGCCACTCACCCACCTCTCCGGGTGTTGTCCAAAATCGGAGTGCAAATATAACAGAAGTCATTTTAGTATTGCAATATAGATTCGCAATTTTTTAGTGCAGTGAAATAGAGGTCAGTCAACCGAAAATACTGATGATAATCCTGTTTTGTTTTGAGGTTTTGACTTGCAAAAAAAATTAAAATAAATCATCTTGAAGTACCTTAAAATTAACATAAACACTTGATAAATAGAGTCATACTCACTTTGCTCTTAGGGCTTTCCATGTTCTGTCAAACTACAGGACAGAACCCCGATGAAGAATGGCGCAAACTCGATAGCATCGCCATGGAACTTCCTGGATATCTGGCAGACAGCTCCCTAAAATATGCACTTAAGGCGTTAACACTTGCGAAGCAGACAAAAAATGATCGGCAGCTGGCTATTACCTATCTGCACCTAGGGATGCTGTCCAATGAACTGAATGATTTTAACGTTGCTATACGCTATTTGAATCAAGGTTTGTTCCATGCCAATAATGATACTACCAAAGCCGCTGCTTACACCGAATTAGGTCGTGCTTATGATGATTCGTCAAGACCAGACTCCGCTATTTATTTCATCCTGAAAGGTCTGGAAATACACGAGAAATTCGGGCCGGAATATGAAGCTAAGTCGTTAAGAAAACTGGCATTCAGTTACCGCTCTATTTACGAATATGAAAAATCACTTGGGCACTTCAAATTAGGTTTAGAAAAAGAGAAACAAGCAGGTTTAGATAGTTATATCAAAAGATCATACATGAATATTGGATTGCTCTTTCAAGATCTCAAACAGTTTGATTCGGCCATACACTACTACAATAAATCGTACGAACTTATTGCCAGCGATGATCTAAGAGGTAATGCTGTTTATAACAATAATATGGCAACTGTTTATATAAAACTGGGTAAGATCAACAAGGCAATTCCTTACGCCGAGAAAAACCTAAAATGGAAAATTAAATTAGGTGATCAGCAATCGTTAACCTTGGCTTACAATATATTGAGTGATATTTATCTACAATTAGGTGATTATCAAAAGGCCAAGGATTACGGTCTTGCTGCACTCCAAGTAATAGATACTTTTCCTGTGAGCAGAACTAAATTAAACGCACACCGGCATCTTTTAGACGCTAAAATCATGTTAAGGGATACTATGGATGCCTTGAAACTGTTAAACTCAACACTTGCGATTAAAAACGAATTGTTTGAGAAGGAGAAAGCTGAGGCCTTCGCCGAGATGACCGTTCAATACGACTCAAAGAAAAAGGAATACGAAAACCAGTTGTTACGAACTGCGGCTCTTGCAGATGGCAATACTATAAACAACCAATATGCGATAATCCTCGCTGGAAGTATAGTTTTGGTCTTAATGATTGCACTGATATTGATTGTAGTGGATAGAAGCAAACAAAACCGCATAGCCCATATAAAAATGACCGAACAGAAGGAAGAAATAGAAGCGCAACGTAACCAACTTGAAGAAATAAATCGTACGAAAGATCGATTTTTCGGAATTATCTCCCACGATCTCAGAGGACCGGTAAATGCTTTCCAAGGTCTAAGTGCATTAACACGTATGTACTTGGAACAAGGTGATAAGGATCAGATCCCTGAGCTTATTGATCGGATGGATCAATCCTCTAATCGATTGGCCACTTTACTAGACAATCTACTAAATTGGGCCTTAGCACAACAAGGCTCTTTCCCTTACTCACCGGAGTCTTTCAAACTAGACAGTCCATTAAACGAAGTGCTTGGAATTTTTGTTTCTTCAGCGAAAGCCAAAGGTATCACCATTGAAGATCGTACAGACCATAATACCTACTTATATGCAGACGTCAATGGTTTTAAAACTATTCTTCGAAACCTATTAAATAACGCCATCAAATATTCTAAGAAGGAAGATTCAATTACAATTACCGGTGCGTTGGCGGGCGACAAATATTACCTGCGTATCAAAGACACAGGAGCAGGAATGAATGAAGATCAGCTAATTCATCTATTTGATCTTGAGAAGAATGCATCTATGCCAGGAACAGCTGGCGAAAAAGGCTCGGGTTTAGGTTTGGTTCTTTGCAAAGAGCTTATTGACCTAAACAATGGTGAAATAACCGTAGAGAGTGAGTTAAATAAGGGCACTATATTCACAGTATGGTTTCCAAAAGGATAAAATGAGACTCTACATAAAAAATATGGTTTGCAATCGCTGCATTGAAGCCGTTGAAGATGAACTACGTAAGCTGGATATCACATATTCTAATATCGGCCTTGGTTACGTAGACTTGAACGAAATATTTGATGATAGTAATAAGTCAATAGTATCAGATTACTTAAACAAAAGAGGTTTTGAGCTTTTGGAAGATAAAAAGAGTCAAGTGATTGAACAAATTAAGGCACTTGTATTAGAAAGTATCCAGAATTCAAATAAGCTAACTACAAACTACTCGAGCTATCTAGAAAAGGGTATTGGAAAAGACTACAACCAATTAAGTACTATGTTCTCAACAGTGGAGGGCGTCACTGTAGAACGGTATATTATTTTACAACGCTTGGAGCGCGTCAAAGAGCTTCTTATTTATGATGAGCTCTCATTGAGTGAGATTGCATATCAAACTGGATATAGTAGCGTCCATCACCTGTCTAATCAGTTCAAGAAGAACATAGGCATGTCTCCGAGTCAGTTCAAGAAACTGCACAACCCTCCGCGTAAACCATTAGATCAAGTTTGATTCCAACATTAATTGAGGAATTTTATAACACTTTTCTATAATTATGTAAATGCGAAAACCTTTGATTTCTCGTTCTTTGTACCGAAACTAATTGGTTGTTTCGAATAAAATGAGGACACTAACCCTTAAAACCGACCTGCATTGCCAAGGCTGTGTGAATAAAGTTTCTCCCCTATTGGAGCAACATAGTGATATTAAAACATGGTCGGTTGATCTTGAGCCTGACATTAAAACCCTCACCGTAAAAGGTGACAACGTATCCGTATCCAGCGTTAATATGCTGTTACAAGCTGCAGGTTATTCGGTAATTGATTCTACAGGTTTCTGGACGGATTTACCTAAATGGAATAGAGCTTCTTTTAATACTCTAAACTGCTTGATAGGATGCTCCATAGGAGATTTTGGCATGGTGTTCTTCCTGCAGGCCTATTACCCCGAAACATCTATGGGCTTGCAAATGGTGCTGGCCATTATAGCAGGGCTTTGCACTTCAATAGCGTTAGAAACAGTTCTGCTGAAAAAAAGAGAGCATTTTAGTTGGTCACTGGCTTTAAAAACAGCTTTTGGCATGTCGTTTATTTCAATGGTGGCCATGGAGATCGCCATGACTGGTACCGACTTCATAATCACTGGTGGGAAAGCAGCCTTTAGTGATCCAATGTATTGGCTGGCACTGGTACCGGCCTTGATCGTTGGGTTTATTACACCCTTGCCCTACAATTATTACAAATTGAAAAAGTTCAATCAGGCTTGCCATTAAACAATTGTTTTAGGTTTACGTATCTTTGAAGAGTTAATGAGATCTCTCAAGAACATAGGACACTATTTTCTCGCCTTAATGCTGTTGATGGCTACCACAGGGGTCACTATCAACAAACACTACTGTATGGGTAGGTTAAAAAGTGTTTCTGTCTTCCATGAAGCGAAATCTTGCCTGGCCGATCACGGTAGAGTATGCCCGAAAAACTGTTGTGAATACGAGCAAGAGGAATGTAAAGTAGAAGACCTAAATAAAGTTAACCACAACTACAACTTTAGCCAGGATGTTCATCTTATTTCAACCGCTGAGTTTGTTGTAATTCTTGATGGCCTATATGCGCCAAATAGTGATAAACCTGATTATTTAAATTACAAACCACCTTTGATTGAGCGGAACATACCTGTTCAGGTTCAGTCCTTCCTTCTTTAGACTTAATTGCTGATGCGGTTTTGAGCAACAGAGAAGTTGCTTATCCGCTATCGATGAATTCTTGTATTAATTCATTCTTGAAGCAATTATGAAATTTAAACTATTTGTATTTATAATATCATTTGCGTTTGGTTCAAATGGTTTTGGCCAAAGCGTTAACGGTGTAGTAGTGGATCAAGAGCTGGAGCCACTAATCGGCGCAACCATTCTGGAGTTGGGTACTCGAAATGGCAGCGTAACAGATATCAACGGTCGTTTCCAACTTACTCTAAGAACGAAAATCAACAAGCTGGTTATATCCTTCACTGGATTCAAAACTGACACGGTAGCCGCGAATTTAACTGAGCCTATGCGGATTACACTGGCGGAAAATGTTTCGGAGCTTGGTGAAGTGGTAGTAACCTCCAGCCCTACATTTATGGATCAGTTGGAATCCAAACATGTTGAAATTATTACTGAAGCTGAGTTGAACAAAGCGGCTTGTTGCAACCTTTCCGAAAGTTTCGAAACCAACGCCTCCGTAGACGTCTCCTATACGGATGCGGTCAGTGGCGCTAAAACTATTCGTATGCTCGGTCTGGACGGGCGATATGTCCAGATCAACCGCGAAAATACACCACATATCAGAGGCCTTATTGGAAGATATGGACTGGGTTATATTCCTGGCACGTGGATACAATCTATTGACGTGGGAAAAGGAAGCGGATCGATAGTTAATGGCTATGAATCTATGACCGGGCAGCTCAATGTGGAGCTCAAAAAACCGGAAACTAGTGAAGCTTTGTACTTAAATGCTTATGTAAACTCCTTTGGAAGAATGGAGGTAAACGCCAACCATGCCAGGGACCTATCTGATAAATGGAGCACGGCTTTCTTGTTCCATGGAGACTACTTCTCCAATGAGATTGACAATAACAATGATGGGTTTCTTGACCTTCCAAAATCACGTCAGTTCAACCTCATGAATCGTTATAAATTCATGGGTGATCGGCTTAGAAATCAAATAGGCATCCAGGTTATGAGGGATGAGAAAGCTGGAGGCCAACTAGGGTATGGATTTGGTGACGACTTCCAAAACTCTACACCTTATGGTTTCATGAATAACACAACACGTGTAGAGGTATTCGGAAAGACCGGGTTACTATTTCCCCAAAAACCCTACAAAGGCTGGGGGTTTATATACTCCGGATCTTACACGGATATCAATGCAGGTTTTGGTAGAAATGAATATCTGGGTACCGAAAAAACCGGGTACGTAAATGCTATTTATCAAAATATACTCAGCAACTCTTTCCATCAATACAAGGCTGGGGCCAGCTTTTTAATCGACGATTTTGAGGAGGTTTATGCTGATTCTGCTTTCTCCAGACAAGAAGTAGTTCCGGGTGTTTATTATGAATACTCCTATCTTCCTGGTGAAAAATTCTCATTGATTTTGGGCGGGAGGATTGACTTTCACAACCTTTATGGTAATCTGTATAGTCCCAGGCTGCACACACGATACCAACTTTCGGATAAAACCAGCCTGCGGCTTGCCGCGGGACGCGGATATCGTGTAGCTAACCCAATAATTGAAAGTAGTAACATCCTGATTTCAAGTAGGCAACTTGTAGTTCAGGAGGCCCCGGAACCTGAAATATCCTGGAACATGGGTGGAAGCCTGGTTACGAATCTGAAGCTAGGACACGAGGACTTAAATCTTGTTTTTGATTACTTCTATACAAATTTCGAAAACCAGTTGATTTACGACATGGATCAAAGTTCAGATAACCTGTTCATTTATAACTTGAATGGAGACTCCTATGCGCATAGCTTTCAAGTCGAAGCTAAGTATGCATTGAACCAGTTTTTAGAGGTCAAAGCTGCCTATAAGTTCTATAATGTAAGAACCACCATTGCAGGCAGACTTCAGGAAGTACCTTTTGTATCACGAGACCGCTTTTTTCTGAACGCCTCATACGCAACCAAGTATGACAAATGGAAGGCAGATATCACCGTACATTGGTACGGTCAAAAACGACTCCCAGATACGGGTGACAAGCAGGTAGAACTTCAAAGACAAGCAGAATCACCTGATTACTTTCACATTAACGCTCAGGTAAGCCGCGGATATCGTTGGGGAAGTATTTACCTGGGCTCAGAAAACCTCCTCGGATTTACGCAGGACGATCCCATTATTGACGCAAATAACCCTTTTGGAGAAGATTTTGACGCTTCCATAGTCTGGGGGCCAATAGTTGGCAGAATGGTATATGCCGGAGTTAGATATAAAATTAAACGAGCAAATAATTAGAAATGAAGACATTAAAGCTATTGATAATACTTACTGTATTGATACTTGTATATGGTCATACTTCCGCCCAAAAAGAACCCATAAAGGTTGCGGGAGGCCATAAGGTGGAGATTAAGACTTCAGCAGTTTGCAGCATGTGCAAAGAGGCAATTGAATATGATCTGGCTTTCGAGAAAGGAGTGAAAAGTGCGGTTCTTGATGTGCCAAGCAAAGTAGTTACCGTAGTGTACAATCCAAAAAAAACGGACGCTGATAAAATTCGAAAGAGAATAACTAAGGTAGGCTATCATGCGGACAGCTTCCAACGCGATTCAGTTGCTTATGAAAAGCTACCTTTCTGCTGCAAGGATGGCGCTCTCGAGGGAGATCATAACCCTCATTAAGGAGTTTTAATGGAACTAGAGGTTAGAGGTTTAACCAGTAAGTCATTTTAAAGGTAATGGCCCTGGTTTTTGATTCTCCTATTCGAATGAAGTTATCGGTTTGGTAAGCAAAATAGTTATCGGTATACACAAGAAACAGATCTGACACGGGCGCAAAACGCCATTGCAACCTCGTATTGATATTCATGTTTTCGATCTGACTGTTGTACTGGAAAAAAGTAGTGAGAAAAAGCTTTTTACTCAGTGTTAAGTCCACTCGTGGTCCTATGAGCAACAATGTTGCGGTATTGTATGGCTCCGGTAATATAATTCTATTCAGTGTGAAATCGATCGTAGTAAATCCATAGGGCTGATAGCGGTACCCTAATGAACCGCTGAGGTTCCATCGCTCACCGTTGAAGAATTGACCCGATCGGGTTCGTAGTTCATAAAAGAACTTCTTCCTGGCATCAGAATTGTAACTGGCTATAAACTGATAGTTATAATATTCAGTGTCCGCGGGTAATTCGACACCATCCAATCGGGTGGGATCAAAAGGGTCGAAAAGGTAAGTGTACTGTCTTCTTAATCGCATGCTAAACCTGGCTGTGTTCCTAAAGCGAATATCATAAAGCAAGTTGACATCCCAATCCAGGAAACCAAATGTGCTGTTTCCAATCATATCAAAATCAAAACCCGGTCCATGGCTTTGAATCTTGCCTTTTTCCGGAAAAAAGCTATAACGTGTGGTCGAAGCTAACTGGCGAATATCAGTTCGCCTCACGAAACCTGTCTCGGGATTATAACCCTCTCCTACTATTTGAGAAAATACATCTACAGAAATATTATAGTTGCTGTAATTAAGAATTAACCCTGTCGCAAATGCTTTATCAACATCTTCCTCTTCAATAGACCGATGATAAAATACCTTGCCGTTCCAAAGGTTATCGGCGCTGGCCAAATTGAAATCCGCACCAACAGTTCGATTGTATTCGGAAAAACTGATATCATCGTATTCTTCAGAAGATTGAAAAGTCTGCTTGTTAACAAAAAGGAAATTAATATTAGATCGGGTAAAGACTTTTTGCTGAGCCGTAAGCACGGAAAAATTATAGGAAGGAAGTCCGTTTGCCTCATCTTTAGCGGCCTGCATAGAAAGAACTCCTACGCGAAGTTCGTCATTCACTTTTCCACTCAACCGCATACCGATTGGTATTTGATTTTGAATATTTTGTCCCGTAGCCGTATCCACCGCCACCCCTATTCTTCTGGTGAAGAACGGTCGGGTACCACCATTGCCGAAATTTGAAAAAAGGTCGGCATTCTCTAAGAAGAATTGCCTTCGCTCGGGAAAAAATATTTCAAACCGATCCAGGTTGGTCACTTGCTGGTCTACTTCCACCTGAGAGAAATCAGGATTGATTGTAACATCAAGATTAAGACCTGGGGTTACGGCATATTTAAGGTCAGCACCAAAGTTAATCTCATCTTCGTCTTGCCCTTCTTCTATGAAATTTCTGGCGCTATTAGCCGCCACATAAGGAATTACTGAAACATTAACTCCTGGCTTTTGAGTAGGCTGGTCCCATTCCATTAAACGGTGCGTCGCCATATTTACAATTGAAAAATTCCGCTGGATTGGACTCCAGGTCGAACGTTCGGCATATTCACTATCGATACGATAAAAATTAATATACCAACTATCCTGTCCTTCCGAATACCTCAATGTTTTAAATGGAATGGCCATTTCAGCTAACCAATAGCCATCGTACTGCCTCGCTTCACCTATCCATTTATTGTCCCAATCCAATGAAAATGATCCACCCCCACTTCCACCGTTTGCAATAAGTCCTTCCCTTCGAACACCGAACGGATTGATACCAAATACAACGCCGTTCGTATGATCTTTAAACGGGTCGAAGATTACGGTAAAACCGTCATTAGCTTCACCTCTAAAATCTCTTCTAAAAGAGGGGGTCACATAGCTACGTTCGCCGGGTTTATTTTGCATAATTCCCAGTACATATATATAGTTATCGTCGTATAAGATTTTGGCCGTAGTTTGTGCTTCTGCAAAAGAGCTATCGAATGGAAAATACTGCATAAAATCATAGGCCGAATCAGCCGCAGTCCATGTTTCATCCAGAACCCCATCGATGGATATAGGGGTAGTTGTTCGTCTAAGTTCTATTGATTGAGCTTGTGAAACTACTGGTGTAAGTAAGATCAAAAGCAGTAATGCTCTCATTAGCATGAATGCAAAGGAAGCAGATTGAGAATCTTGAGAAGCCTGATTTTACACCAGCGGAAAATCAAACACCGTGTGGAATAAATTATTCTTTAGAAGCGGTGAGTTGAATAGTTACATCAAATTCCTCTCCCACCATAAATGAAAATAGATTACCTTCTATGTTATACTCTTCTCTATTCACTTTCATTTCCCCCTCGAACATAGCTTTATTACCTTCATCAAAATAGCTGAACGAAAGAACTACTTCTTTTTTGACGTCCTTGATTCTTAAATCCCCGATAGCCTCGAAGCCTACCTGAAGCGCTCGAATCTTCTTTGAAACAAAATAGATTTTAGGGAAATCTTGGGCGTTGAACCAACTCGCCCCTCTAGCATGCTTATCTTTCGTTTTATTACCAGTAGATATAGTTGCTACTTCCAGTTCTACGTCAAACTTTGAATCATTCAATTTATCGGGATCAAACTGTATCTGCCCAGAAAGACCTGAAAATGTTCCCTCTGCCTTCGTACCTGCAAATTTTATAGTGTAGTCATCTGTTATTTTCCAGGTAGTCACCTGGGCTTGGAGTTGTCCAAAAGCCAAGCTTATAAAAAAGACTACGGGTTTGAACATTGAAAAGTATTTCATCGTCGGCGTGCTGCTTAGGTGAGAAGATAACTGATTATTGAATTTATAGTTCAAATTTCGTTCCAGAATAAATCTTAATTGTAATACGGAATATAACAAATAACCTGGGGTAGTCAATAGCCAAACATGTCAAACAAAAACCGTGACATTTACCTTAGTCAAATTATTAGTAAGGCACCTCCAGGAAGTCGTGTTATCCAATCTGTAATAGACATTGCCGCTATTGGTACCAAAAACCATCTTTTCTCCTTTTCTGGCAAAAGACTGCCTCAGAACAATATCAAAGCAGTTTTTGTCTGGGAGCCCTTCACTAATACTTGACCAACTCTTTCCGAAATTATCTGTATGAAAAACACTCAAACTTAAACCAGGTGGGATACGTTGTTCATCATTCAAGGCCGGTATCACCCAGGCTTTAGCCGGATCTAACACATCAATCACCATCGCAAAACCATAAGAAGGCACACCTGAATCATCACTTACCTCCTTCCAGTGCCGAGCTCCATCATCGGAATAAAAGATACCACAATGATTTTGTTGCCATAAAATATTTCCATTCTTGGGGTGCAGCCACAGGTTATGTGGGTCATGACCGATATCGACATCGGGCTCAGGTAGGTAAGCCGACTTCAGTCCGTTATTCTTCGGCTGCCACGTGATACCGCCATCTATAGATTCGAAAACTCCCGCACAGCTAATAGCGACGTACAAATGACTACTATCCTGAGGATCAATTTGTATGGTGTGCAAAAAAGGATGTTTACTTCCCGTAGCAAACCACTGTGTCTCTATTATTCTACTGGGGTCGTTCCATAAACCTTCGACAAGTTCGAATGTGGTACCTCCGTCTCGGCTTACGAAAAGTGCTCCAGGCTCTGTACCTAACCATAATGTATTTGGTTGGTCTTCTCCACCACTAGCCATTGTCCAGATTTGATGCAATACGGCCTTATTCATGTTTGACATTAACCTGTCCCCAAACGAAGGGACGGATGCTTCCAACCATGTACTTCCTTTGTCATCTGAAAAATGGAGTTTTTGCCCCCAGTGCTTGTGTGATATCCCGACCCACCATCTTCCATTACGAGGGTCTGCGTAGACCATGGTTACAGGAAATCCTTGAAAGTGAACCTGGGTTATGGTAGGATACATACCAAATTCAACTTCAATAAGGCCTTTTGCCGTCCCAATAAGTACTGTGTCTGTCATGAGTTGCTTAAATTAGTTAGAAATAGGAAATACTACTTTAACTAATCGACTGAACCTCTTCAATACATGACCGAATACCTGGAAATCATTGATCAGTGGAAAGATTCTCAGATACCATATGTAATCGCTCGAGTAATCAAAACCTGGGGCTCAGCACCTCGTCAGGTTGGCTCAGTAATGCTGGTTAATGCTAATGGTGAAATGGCGGGATCGGTAAGTGGAGGCTGTGTTGAAGGTGCTGTTGTAAAAAAGACGGTGGAGATCATTAAGACAAAAAAAACCGAGCTCGTGCATTTCGGGGTTTCAGATGAATCGGCCTGGCAGGTAGGGCTTAGTTGTGGCGGACAGTTGGACGTATTAATTCAACCAGCATCCGACAACGATCTTTTCAATCAGTTAGTTAAATCTATTAAAGTTGAAAATCCGGCAATATGGATTTCTACCCTGGATGAACCTTTAGAAGAAACTTTGCTTAGGATGGATAAAACTGATCATAAAGCACTAGGGAGTCCTCAAGACGAAAAAGTCATTGAAACTGCCATACACGCCTTCAAAAAAAGAAAGCATGAAATCTTTCATAAAGGCGGTAAGACTTACTTTGCTCATACTTTTCCGCCAAGAAGCAAGCTCATTATCATAGGTGCAGCACATATTACGGCTGATTTGGTCTATCTCGCCAACGATCACCATTTTGAAACTATTGTGATAGACCCAAGAAGAGCGTTCACAGACAAAACCGTTTTTAAAACCCCACCTGATAAACTCATCGATAAATACCCGTCTGAAGTTCTTTTAAAATTCGACCTTGACGCCTACACGTATTGCGCTATCCTCTCTCACGATCCTAAAATAGATGACAACGCTTTGGAAGTGCTGTTAAAATCAGATGTAGCTTACATTGGGGCATTAGGAAGTCGAAAGAACCAGGAAAAGAGAAGAAAACGCTTAAGGGATAATGGCTTTTCGGAAGAACAAATCAGTAGGATCCATGGTCCAATTGGGGCAGATATCAAAGCCAAAACTGCCCGGGAAATTGCTTTAAGTATAATGGCAGAGGTGATCAGTGTAAAGAATCAATATTTATAAAGCTTTTCCTATATTCGCAAGGCACACCTAACCCGCATGAGGGAGGCAGCGCAGAACTTCTTTCTGCATTGTTTAATCCTATAATAGAACTACAATGAGCACTTGGAAAAAATTATCGCCTGAAGCGATAAGGCATCGCGTTTTTGGAGCTTTAAAAGAAAATGTTAACTACTATGATGAAAATATCATAGGAGTGCCGGCATCACACCTGGACGATAAGGTTTTTTATCAAAACGCGCCTTTTTTGAATAATGCACCTTATTTATCTACTCTGATCCACAATCCAAATCATATTGGTTGCCACACGTTAGGAAAATCAGAAAGCTTTTTCAAAGGCACACAAAAGATCGAAAGAGAGCTTATCGACATCTGCGTGATTGATATTTTAAAAGGAAACGGTGAGTTTGACGGTTACGTAGCTTCCGGAGGCACAGAAGCAAATATGCAAGCCATTTGGATCTACAGAAACTTCTTTATGCAAGATAAGCTTGCAGATATAAATGAGATCGTAATACTATGCTCTGTAGATGCACATTATTCTAGTCCAAAGGCAGCTAATATATTAAACCTGGATTTGGCCAAAGTACCGGTAGATTATAACACCAGAAAAATTAGTTATGACGATTGCCTTCGTGTAATCCTTGAGGAAAAAGAAAAAGGAAAGAAGTACTTTATAGGAATAGCCAATATGATGACTACCATGTTTGGCAGTGTGGATGACCCAACTCTCCTGTCAAGAGCGTTAAAAGAGGCTGAAGTTGATTTTAAAATACATGTAGACGGTGCCTACGGCGGCTTCTTCTATCCTTTCTCATCTGGAGAAACCAATCTGAACTTCTCAAACCCGGAGGTTTCCTCAGTCACGCTGGATGCACATAAAATGCTTCAAGCTCCTTACGGAACAGGTATTTTCTTATGTCGCAAGGGTTTAATAGGGTATGCTAATACGGCCAGTGCGAGTTACGTTGAAGGTGAAGATTTTACGGTTATCGGAAGCCGATCAGGTGCTAATGCCATAGCGGTGTGGATGATTTTAACAACCTACGGTCCCCATGGTTGGTATGAGAAGATCCTGGTTCTCTTAAACAGAACGGATTGGTTATGTGATCAACTAGATCGTCTGGACATTGGTTATTTCAGGGAGACGGCTTCAAACATAGTGACTATTAAAGCTGAACAAATAACGAATGAAATTACCGAAAAATACGGACTAGTTCCAGATGATCATAAATCACCAAAATGGTACAAGGCTGTGATTATGGATCATGTTACAGTAGAAAAGATGCAGCCGTTGATAGAGGATATAAAAAAACTTGGCTATCTTGAATAGTTATGCACGAACCACACAAGGCTTTAATTCAAAAATTTTACAATGCCTTCGCCAATCATGACGCGGAAACCATGGCCTCGTGTTACCATGATAGTATCGAATTTCGGGACCCTGGATTTGGCTTACTCAAGGGACAGGAAGCCGGTGATATGTGGCGAATGCTGGTAGAAAGAGGCGGAAAGAATCTCGTTATTATTTATAGTGACGTTCAAGCCAATGAAACTGAGGGCAAAGCCTACTGGGAGGCTGTTTACAACTTCTCGAAAACGGGCCGGAAGGTGCATAACAAAATACATGCGTCCTTCACATTTAAAGACGGCCTGATAGCGAAGCATGACGATCATTTCGATTTTTGGACCTGGTCAAGAATGGCCCTGGGACTCCCTGGAGTTTTACTCGGCTGGAGTAGCTTTCTCAAGAATAAAGTTCAAAACCAGGCCAGGGGATTATTGAAGAAATTCAGGCAGAAAAGAGCATCCTAATACGTATTTTCACTCCATGAGTGATTTAGAGAAGCTACGCTACCCTATTGGCCAATTCCAAAAACCTCCTAAAGTAACTACGGAAAATTTAAAGCAATGGATTCAGCAAATCGAAACGCTACCCTCACGATTCAGAAAACTAGCTAAGCCGCTTACCAAAAAACAATTAGACACACCCTACCGCCCCGGGGGATGGACTTTAAGACAAGTTATTCACCATGTTCCAGATAGTCACGTGAATAGTTACGTGCGCTTTAAATGGACCCTAACCGAGGATACACCTATTATTAAAGCTTATAACGAGGCCGCCTGGGCGAAACTTGCCGATTACGGATCCGTACCTGTAGAAACATCACTGGACTTTTTGGAAATACTTCATGCACGGTGGGTCCCATTACTCAAGTCATTAACGGAAGAAGAATTAAACAAGGCGTTTATCCACCCTGAACATGGAAAAGAAGTTCCCTTGAAAGTGAATGTTGGTATTTATGCCTGGCACGGTGAACATCATTTAGGGCATTTGAAGCAGACAATAGAGTATAACAAATGGTAATTTCCCGCCATCATTTAAAAAATTCTGACTTACATTATATGAGGTAATCGGGCATTAACAAAAGGTTAGTATTTCTTTATATTAATTCATTCGTTTCACAATTCCTTCACTTTGGATTAATGCCTGCTTCAAGAATAAATAACTGAAGCATAAAGGGCGAAACACAATCTCTAGCGCATGACATTAGTACCTTGAGTGCAAACTTATTACACTCAAAACCAACACATTATGTCAACATTATTTAAAAGATGGAAGTATCGTTTGATGCTTATCGCGTTACTCACCACTTTGTTTTCTTATCCCTCTTTATCACAGCAGTCTGAAGGGAGCATACAAGGCAAAGTGATTGATGCCGGAGGAAATATCCTTCCCTTTGCCACTGTAGGTGTGAAAGACCTTGGTCGTGGAACCTCGACCGGCTCGGATGGTAAATTTAATCTGGTCTTGCCCAGTGGAAGTTACACGCTTATAACTCGATATCTTGGATATATCGATAACTCTCAGGAGATCACGATAAGTACGGGTCAAGAGACCTCAATCGAAATTACTTTAAAAGAGGACATTTCAGAACTTGATGAGGTTACGGTTTACGGGGTGCTTACCCGTGGTCAAGCACAAGCGTTAAATAATCAGAAAGAAGCTTTGAACATCAAGAATGTAGTAGACAAGGAGCAATTTCTCCGTTATCCTGATGTTTCTGCCGCGGAAACTGTGCAAAGACTCCCGGGCATCTCTATTACCAGGGACCAAGGTGAAGGTGAGTTTGTGCAGATCAGAGGTGTGCCGGAGCAATTCAATGCATTGACAGTTAACGGCCAGCGAATGCCTAGTATGGAACCGGATGCCGGTCGCGCTGTAGGCCTGGACCTGGTTCAATCTTACCTGATAGAGACTATTACGGTTACGAAAGCCCTTACACCGGATATGGATGCTGACGCGCTCGGAGGTATGGTTGATTTTAAACTGCGGGAAGCCAAAGCCGATCAGGAACTCGAGATATATGCAGGTTACGGATATAATCAACAAGAATCTGAATTTGAGGATTTTGGTCAGGACATAATTTCATTCGCAGGTGTCGGAGCCAAACGTTTCGCAGATGGTAAGTTTGGAGCACTGGTATCAGGAAGCTATTTTAATACCGACCGTGGATCCCTTTTTAATTCTACACGTTTCATTGACATTGCCGAAAATACGCTGCAGAGAAGACGAACCACCGACTATGATGTTAATCGTGAACGTTACGGCTTTGTAGGAAGCTTTGATTTCAGACCTAATTCGAATCACAAGTGGGCCTTGACAACGAACTACAACCGTTACAAAGATGAGGAGATACGTCTACAGGCACGATACACTTTCGATAATACACGTGAAGAAAGAAGAACCAGAAATCGGCTGGAGGATCAGGAACTGACTTTCTATCAACTCACTGGAGAGCACACGTTTGGGAAGATAACAGCAGACTATTCTGCATCCTATTCACGTGGAAGTGAGGATCTTCCAGACCGTACAGAGTGGCGATATAGAAGGAACGTTGAAGCCTTGGGAAATCTTACTAGAGAAGAGCAGGGAAACCTATCCGCAAACACGACATTCGGCCTCCAAACACCCATGGAATTCAATCTTGTAGAATTCGAACCAAGATTTACAGAAGAAACTAATACTACATTTGGGGCGAACGTTATCTTTCCAATCAGTGCATCTGAAAACTCTCATATAAAAGTAGGTTTTAAGTATCGATCACTTGAAAGAGACTTTACCGAAGGTGGATTTAGACCTGAACTGAACGATGGAGTGACTCTTCCAGGCGTACCCGACGGCCAATTCGGATTTCCTGGGCTTAAGTTTACGGACGGTGGCTTTCGCTCACTAGGTTTTGACCTTTTACCAGAGGATATAGACCTTGGTACTGATTTGGATGGCTACACTGCTTCCGAGGATGTATTAGCGGGTTACATCATGAACACGACCAACTGGTCAGAGAACTTTGTTGCATTAGCGGGAGTGAGATTTGAAAGAACAGAGACGGATTATTCAGCGCTGGATAATGACCTGAGCGGATCCGGGGATTATGTCAATGTCCTACCCTCTATTCACCTAACGTACAAGTTCAACGACAGAAATCAGTTACGTGCGGCTTGGTCAACAGGTATTAGTCGTCCAAATTATACATCTCTCGTACCCTTTGAATCTCTTGGTGATGATGAGGTCAACCGCGGAAATGCTGATTTAGAAGCTATCACAGCGAATAGTTTTGACCTCATGTTTGAGCGATACAATAACAAACTGGGTTTTCTGGGTTTCGGGGTTTTTGCCAAATTGATTGAAAACCAAATCGTTACTGATCAAGTAGGCACTGAGGATGGCCTTCCTGTTTTCACACCTGTGAATGGTGCTTCAGCAAGTGTTTTCGGGTTTGAAACCGCTCTAAATCAGAACTTGTCCGTCTTTAATATTGGAAGTTTAAAGTGGGTCTCCATAAATGCGAATTATACATTTACGGAAAGTGAGGCTGACTTCGGTGATGACCGTGACGATCTTCCGCTGGCTCGAAGTCCGAAACATACCGCTAATCTTTCATTTCTATATGATAACCCCAAACTTGGCCTTTCGGCTGTGATTGGTGGGGTATACAGACACTATGTATTTGATAAGTTTGAAAACGCCGATGAAGACCCAGTCAATGAAAACATTTGGTTGGATGAAACATTCCATCTCGATTTTTCCGTGGCCTATAGAATTACTGATAATTTTAGCGTCCGTCTACAAATGAACAACCTGACGAACCAGGCTAACACAGAGGTCAATGGTGAACCTTCGGAAAGTCTAAGTCGAACGCATGAAACCGAGAGCTACGGTTTCTGGGGCGTATTAGGATTGGAATTTAAGCTATAACTCTTTTAGGAGATGTGGCTGTCTCAAAAGGTAGGTCATCCTGAGTTTGCGAAGGATCTTACTAAGCTTAAAGTATCTATTTGAAAAGCTAAGTGAGATTCTTCCTTCGTCAGAATGACTCAAGTATTAGTTTTCTACCTTTTGAGACAGCACATCCTTAACCCCCTATAAAAATGAAAAACCTCCTATTCTATCTATTTCTATTACTGCCCAATTTTATTCTAAGCCAGGAAATTCGAAGATATGAGGTTCCTAGCTCCAGGCAAGGGGTAGCGGTTGATGATCATCATTTCTACGTTATTAATAACGCCAGCATTACTAAACACAGAAAGACGAACGGTGAATTAATACTACAATGGAAAGACATAACAGGTGCTATTGAGCACCTTAACAGCGGTATTATCATTGACGACAAGCTCTATTGTGCTAATTCCAACTATCCGAAATCGCCCATGGCAAGTTCGATAGAAATATTTAACCCCAACGATTTATCTCATATAGGCAACCACAGTTTTGGAATAATGAATGGTTCAGCTACCTGGATTGACAGATTTGAGAATTATTGGTACGTGGCATTTGCCCACTACACAGGCAGAGGTGGTACCGAAGCTAAAACTAACGCCTGGACGAGACTCGTTAAGTTTGATACTGAATGGCGTCAAATCGAATCTTGGATATTCCCAGAAGAGCTTATCACCCAATTTGGTACACGAAGTAACTCCGGCGGTGTCATACATCGGGGAGTAATCTATGTTACCGGTCATGATCTAAAAAAACTCTATCAACTAGAATTCCCTAGAATGGGTTACAAGTTGAAATGGGTCGGTACGTATCCAGTTGCCAATGAGGGGCAGGGAATTGCAATTGAAGTAGTAGAAGACAAAAAACTTATTTATGGGATTATTAAAGACGAGAAGGTAGTTGTAGTTTCACTGCTAGACTAAATCAGGGAAATCAGCCAGATCAGTCCAAGGAGCAATAATAAATGAACCAGAATAGATTTGTAATTGGCAAAGTTTATCGTCCATCCCGCAACTTTTTCCCGTTTAGGAGGAAAGATTCTATGATCTTCCGGATTACAATAAAATTGTCCCCATTTCCAATTTGCAAGATCTTCATGCCATTTTTTATACAATTCTTTCCGTGAATGCAAATCAAATGAATTAAGCTGCTCAGCCAAAAAGCAAGGCTAAAAGTAAGATTTCAATTAGTTTAGCCAAATGCCCCGTAGGTTAATTTTTGTAACATTGGCAATATCAGTAATATCCTGTCAAAAACAAAGTGATAGGGTATTACTCATCGCAACAGCCTCTAACATGCAAGACACCATGCGAGGACTTATCGAAGAATTTGAGGAAGCTAGTGGTATTGAGTCTGAATTGTCCGTTGCTTCATCCAGAAAACTGGCTACTCAAATCCAAAATGGCGCCCCTTTCAATGTATTTGTTTCGGCAGATACAATATGTCCTTATCGATTATTCAAAGAGCAATTAACCATTGACAATCTTCAAATCTATGCTTACGGGAAGCTGTGTCTTTGTTCTATGGAATCCAATAAAGATCTCTTGTTTTCTGAGAGCTACCTTGCAGGTGTCGAAAGAATAGCCATCGCGAATCCAGAAGTAGCACCTTATGGCAGAGCCGCACAAGAAGCTTTACGCAACGTATATCCAAATTACCAGGACAAACTGGTTCGTGGCGAGAGTGTTGGTCAGGCTGCTTTATTCGTAAAATCTGGGGCTGCAGAAGTTGGAATTCTGTCAAAATCATTGAAAGGGTCTATTGAAAAAGAAGGAGGTACATGTCGAGACGTAAACCCACAACTATATTCACCGATTGCTCAAGCTGTAGTCATTCTAAAAACTTCAAATGAAACAGAAGCAGTCGCTTTTCGGAATTTTCTTCTTTCTGACAGGGGAAAGGAAATTTTGAATAAATTCGGGTATAGCCAATGAATAGATTCCCCGGCATTATTAAGGAAATAAATACCAAAGGCTCACTTTCTCTTGTAAAGATTGAAGTGAAGTACATTCTGTTTACCACGGTTATCATAGATACGCCAGAAACATTGCCTTTGTTAAAAGTGGGGTACCAGGTGCACGTGATTTTCAAAGAAAGCGAAGTAGTCATTGGCAAAGAACCATTACTCCTAAGTCAACAAAACCGTATTCCTGGAAAGATAAAAAGTATCGAAGAAGGTAAAATTCTGTCTAAAGTACTTGTCGAAACTGACCTGGGTGCTGTTACAGCTCTAATAACTACCAATGCCGTCTCAAGCCTTCAACTCTCAAAAGACGATGAGGTGGTTGCACTGGTAAAGACCAATGAAATCATGTTGTCCTATGATTGACTGGCAGCCCTTACTATTGACTTTAGAACTTGCCCTGGTCACTACTGGAATTTTATTCCTCCTTGGTGTTCCACTTGCCAATTGGCTTGCTTCCTTGAAAAGCCGTTGGAAACCGTTATTTGAAGCCCTGATAAGTATGCCGTTAGTGCTCCCTCCCACGGTGGTTGGTTTCTATTTGCTACTGGCGTTCAGTCCCGGATCCATGGTTGGTGGGTGGTTAAATAGCACGTTGGGTCTACAACTGGCCTTTTCATTCGAAGGCCTGGTGATTGCCTCATTGATCTATAGTCTCCCTTTTATGATACAACCCCTACAATCGGGTTTCAGCAATATTCACCAAAGTTTAATAGACGCAGCACAAACCATGGGTAAAAACAAATGGGAGATCTTAGTTAATATTCAGTTACCCAATATGCGACCGGCTGTGATCACGGCCATCGTACTTTCGTTTGCACATACCATTGGCGAATTTGGCGTTGTTTTGATGATTGGTGGTAACATACCTGGAGAAACGAAGGTTGCCTCCATAGCCATTTACGATCAAGTGGAAGCCATGAACTATAGTATGGCTCACACCTATTCTATGATCCTGTTCGTAATTTCCTTTGCTATTCTTAGTATAGTCTACACGGTGAATAGGAAAACCGCTAAAAGTATAGGTCCATGATGGAATGCACAACCAGTAAATACTTGAATACTGCATCCGGTGATTTAGAATTTCAATTTGATTTCTCGATTCCGGAAGGGATATTTGTTGGGATCTATGGAGCCTCAGGAGCAGGTAAAACATCGCTACTGCGCATGATAAGTGGCTTAATGCAGCCAGACGAAGGTAAGATCCATTTTAAGAATGAAGTCTGGTTTGATTCTTCCAGAAATATCAATCAGCCTATAAGCAAAAGAAAAATAGGTTTTGTATTCCAAGATTATGCATTATTTCCGAATATGACCGTCCGTGGTAATCTTGAGTTTGCGAGTCCTGTCAATTCTTCTTCTAAGCGAATAGACGAAGTAATTGATATTATGGATCTTGGCGATTTAAATAAGAGTTTACCAGCCAATTTATCAGCCGGACAGCAACAACGGGTCGCTTTAGCTCGTGCAATTACACAAGAACCAGAGTTATTGCTACTGGATGAGCCTCTATCGGCTTTGGATGCAGCTATGCAATCAAAACTTCAGGAATACTTAATCAAAACCCATAAAGAATTTCAATTAACTACCTTTTTTGTGAGTCATGATATAAGCCACATTATGAGAATGGCCGATTACGTAATGGTGATCGAAAATAGAAATATCACGAAATGTACTAGCCCGCAAGAGGCTTTCGGTTACTCAGAGTTGAGTGGGAAGTTTCAACTGACGGGTAAAATCATAAATCTTCAAAAGGAAGATATAGTAAGCATTGCCACGGTCCTTATTGGCAAGAACATTGTCAAAGTAGTAATTTCCGGTGGACAAACATTCGATATTGGCGATGAGGTGATTGTAGCTTCTAAAGCTTTTAACCCGGTAATTAGACACGTTAATAAGGCTTAACGGCCTTTCTGGGTGATTTAATGGGCCTTTATTGCTAACGGTAGTACTTTATTCGTCTTCCTTATTGTCTTCTGGCGTCCCCGAAACGATGTTCCCGTTTTCATCAATATATGCCATCATGTCCTCCAATTTCCCGCTTTTTGGCTGACTTCTACGCTCCTCCATTAATTCCTTTTTCTCAGCACGTTTCTTGCGCTTAAGTTCCTCTTTCTGTTTTTTGATAAAGGCATTTTGATTCTTTCTTCCCATAGGTTCGTTTTTAGGTTATCTACCAGACTTTTTGCCTAGATGAATTCGCAAAGTATTACGAGAAAATTAATCAGGGCTAACTAATTCCTTTCCTTAAATTATAAAATTAAGAATAATATCCTTTGAATCTGAGAAAAACAGCGATTATCTCAAACTTTACCCTAGTAAACCTTTACTCCCAGATGATCACCCAACTCTTCAAATGCCTTATACCATTCTGCATTATCAACACCACAGTCTTTCTGGTTTATGGATATCTCAAAGTACAAATTTTGGCTTTTGTACAATGATGGGGTCAATTTAAAATGCTCAAGAATAGAGAAGAAAGAATTTAATCGGTGTATTCGTTTAACATCACCTTTTTCATCAGCTATCCGTTCAAGTGCCTTAAACACCGTTGTTGATGCACGTTTAGCCAATACGGAACTGTCATCAAGTTTTACTTCCCATTTATCAAACTCATTTTTTATATTGTCCAGTCGATTGAGGTCTATGTATTTTTGATTAAAGGCATCCAATAAGTCGGAATTTAATACATATTGAAGAGTAGTCACATAGGCCAATGGAACGGGGATCTGATCATTTTGAAGAGTATTGATAAGCTGATAATCTCTATTGTAAATCCTTTTAAAAGATCCTTCGACCTGCTTCAAACTTTTAGCCATGATTTGATTGAGTACTTTGCGCTTCTCATCCTTAAACAAGTGCCATAGGTTATACTTTTCTGGGCCAAAATACTTTTGCATGACACTGAACATGGTACCTAAATTACTATCATCGAAAGCGTCGGTCAGCTTTTGACCCATCTCGTCAAAAGTTTCTCGTGTCATGTTAAGAGATATATTGCCAATGACATTCTGTTGACCTAGGTATAATACGGCGAAGCTAAACTTCTTTTCGGAATGTGTAACTTTTGATCTTACTTTAGTGACCCCCACTGCCAAGCGTTGTGAACCCGCCTCCCTTCGTTGAAAATAATCATTGTTAGTGGTGTAGTTGAATATAGGAAATGATTCAGGTTGATCTTTAAAAATACTGGCTATGGAGTAGTGCATTCCGACGCGTTCAAGGTTTACACTGGCCGGTGCCACATATTTTAAGTAAACACTAGAGGCATTGCCGTAGTCTTTGACATTACTCTTAGCTTCAGCGAGTTTGGCGAGAAATTCATATTCATGATCCACTCCCCCTTCCTGATAAGCCAGCTGCATCGCTCTACAAGCATATTGCATAATTTGGGTGGTCTCTATGCCGGAAACTTCATCGAAAAACCATCCACAACTCGTATACATTAGGAGTTCATTACGCTGCATCTCTAATAGTCTCAATGCTTTAACGCTATCTCCGCCCTTAATTAGATGTTTCTCCAAAAAAGCTCCAACGTTCTCCTCGGATCGATCTAAAATGACTTGAATGTAGTCGTTTCTTGCGGCCCATGGATCTTGTAAAAGATCCTGGCTTTCGTTTAAAAATACCGTAGTGAGTTCTTCGCGAAGCCAGTCCAATGAGTTTCTGAGTGGCTTTCTCCACTGTTGACTCCACCCAGGATTACCGCCTGTATGACATCCGCAGTCTTCTTTCCAACGACCTACTCCGTGTACGCAACTCCACGAGCTATCCTCCTGGATTTGTGCTTCATACTTAGCCTCAAATTTTTCTAGAAATTCACCGTAGTTAGTAAGTTTGGCCTGCTCGCTTTTTTCTATGGAGTCAAGGCAAAAAGCTAACGCCATGTCACCATGTTTATGATGGTGCCCATAGCTCTCACCATCTGTTGCCATATGGATCAGTTGCGGTTCGGGAACATCAGCAAACGCGCCTAAAAGACTCTGAGCAAAACGCTCTCCATCGTTCAACAATCCATTAAATGCAACAGACTGCGATATATCACCATCATAAAAATAGAGATAAATGGTTTTTCCGGAGGGAAGGTTACACAAATACGGAACTTTGGTGTTCACTGAAAGATCAGAAACATCGTGCCATTGCTTGTCTCCTATCTTTCGTACGGCTTTTGCCTGTCGGGGAGCAAGTATCGTATACTTAATATCATGCTCTGCGAGTACCTCTAACGATTCAGTATCTACAGCTGTTTCTGCCAACCACATACCTTCCGGCTTACGTCCAAATCGCTTTTCAAAATCGTAAATACCCCATTTTACTTGGGTTTCTTTATCGCGCCTATTGGCCAAAGGCATGATAATATGGTTGTAAACCTGTGCTACCGCTGACCCATGCCCTCCGAAATGCTGAATGCTCACCTTATCAGCTTCCAATATACCTTCGTAAGTCTCAATGTCATGCATCTCAAGCCAGGAAAGCAATGTAGGTCCAAAGTTAAAACTGATCTTTGAGTAGTTATTTACGATATTCTTTATAACTCCTGACTTATCCAGAATCCTCGATGCGGAGTTGGGCCCATAGCACTCGTGGGTTATACGCTCATTCCAATCATGAAAGGGATGTGCAGAATCCTGAAGTTCTACTTCCTCTAACCACGCATTTTCTCTTGGCGGTTGATAGAAATGACCATGAATACAGATATATCGTTCCATGTACAGAAATAAAGGTCGAAGCCTCGATTAAGTTTAAAGTAGTTTATAAGGTGATTAACGGCATTTAAGAAACACTTTCCTCAAAGTTATCCACCAGCTGCTCTAACTTTATAATTGAAATACCTAAAGGTGGCAAAGTCAGGTTAACAGAATAATTGTGACCATGAAAAGCAATCGGTGAAGAGCGTATTTTGCCGCCATTGGTGACCCCACTTCCGTGATACTTATGGTCATCGCTATTTACCACTTCTTGCCAATAGCCTTTAAACGGAACACCAATTCTATAATTTGCACGAACCGCAGGTGTGAAATTGCATGCAACAACCAAAGTGTCATGGTCGTCTTTACCTTTTCGCATAAATACAATAACACTGTTGGTATTATCCGAATAATCGATCCATTGAAATCCTTTGTTCTCGAAAGCATAGTCATACAATGCGGGTGCTTTTTTGTAGAAATAATTGAGATCCTTTACGAAATCCTGAATACCATGGTGTAGGTCATTATCCAGTAAGTGCCAATCCAGTCCATTGTTATGGTTCCATTCCCCTGACTGACCAAATTCACCACCCATAAATAAAAGCTTGGTTCCAGGGTGAGCATACATATAACCGTACAATAACCTAAGATTTGCAAAACGCTGCCAGTCATCGCCAGGCATTCGTCCTAAGAGTGAACCTTTTCCATGAACCACCTCATCGTGTGAAAGTGGAAGCATGAAGTTCTCAGTGAAGGCATACATTATCCCAAAGGTGATCTCATTTTGATGGTACTGCCTGTATACAGGATCTTTCTTAAAGTATTCCAAAGTATCGTGCATCCAGCCCATCATCCATTTCTGCCCGAAGCCCAAGCCACCAACATAAACGGGCTTAGAAACCATTGGCCAACTGGTGGATTCTTCGGCAATGGTAATAGCATCAGGAAAATGTGCATATACCTGGGTGTTCATCTCTTTTAAGAAATGAATTGACTCAAGGTTTTCGTTACCGCCGAACTCGTTAGGTATCCACTCTCCTTCTTCTCTTGAATAATCCAAATAAAGCATGGAAGCAACGGCATCTACTCTCAATCCATCAATATGATATTGATCTAGCCAAAATATGGCATTACTAATCAGGAAGGAACGCACTTCATTGCGGCCATAGTTGAATATATAGCTTTTCCAATCTGGGTGAAATCCCTTCCGTGGATCTGCATGCTCATAAAGATGAGTTCCATCAAATTTATACAGTCCATGCGCGTCGCCAGGAAAATGAGACGGCACCCAGTCTAATATCACGCCGATACCGGCAGCATGAAATGAATCAATCATGAACATAAAATCCTCCGGAGTACCAAATCTGCTGGTAGGTGCAAAATAACCCGTAATCTGGTAACCCCAGGATCCATAAAACGGATGTTCGGTAAGCGGTAAGAATTCAATATGGGTATACCCCATATCTTTAACATAATCCACTAACTCTTCCGCTGCCTCCCGATAGGAAAGTGACCTATCTTCACCCCATTTCTTTCGCCAGGAACCAAAATGAACCTCATATACCGCATAGGGCTTTTCTTTATTCGCCTCTTTTTTTCTCTTATTCAGCCATTTCGCATCCCCCCATTTATAATTGGTATCCCATACCACTGATGCCGTTTTTGGCGGTTGCTCCCAAAGCCGACCAAAAGGATCCCCTTTTTCTAAAATATATCCTTCCTGCGTCTCAATAGCATATTTATACACTTCGCCATGACCGATATCTGGAATAAAAGCTTCCCAGATACCCGAAGAATCCCATCTGGGAAATAGCGGCGTCGTGCCCTTTTCCCAGCCATTAAAATTACCTATGACGGATACGTTTTTTGCACTTGGAGCCCATACGGCAAAAAAGGTTCCGTTCTGCTTTTTGTGCGTGACTACGTGGGCACCTAATTTCTCGTAAAGCTTGTAGTGATTGCCCTCCCGAAAAAGGTGAACATCAAACTCCGTGATTAACGAAAAGAAATCAGATTCTTGAGTATTCTTGCTTTTTTTAGTAACCGATTTTTTAGGTGCCGCCTTAGCCACAGAAACCTTTTTTGTGGTTGCTTGCTTCTTAGGAGCTGCACTTTTAACCGTAGCTTTTTTTGTAGCAGTCGTAGATTTCTTATTCGAAGTAGTTTTCGCCTTCGAAGGGTTTGTTGGTTTGGCCTTTTTTGCCATAATTATTTCGTTTTATCGTACCTATCGATCAAATGTTTTATTCCGCGTAGTGGTATTATTACCCAGTCCGGACGACTATTCAATTCATATCCTAATTCGTAAATTGCTTTCTCTAGGAGGTAGGTACGCATCAGAATTTCATAACTATCTGTGAGTTTCCTGCCTATTCCCATCCGCTCCAAGTAAGCAGATAAGTAAAATCCACTTACATAGTGCTGCCACTGATCTGCCCATGTCTCAAGATACTCAATATCTTTATCTCTATAGTTTTCATTCAGAAGAACTTTACTGTAAGCGGCATAATGAAATGAACGCATCATCCCCGCCACATCTTTAATTGGACTTTTCTTTAACCTTCGCTCGCTAAAAGTAAAACCTGGTTCCCCTTCAAAATCTATGATTACAAAATCTTTTCCATTGAACAATACCTGTCCGAGATGGTAGTCACCATGGATCCTTGTTTTTGTACCATCAATTTTATTCTTATGAAACTCGCTAAAGCAATTTAATACGTCCTCTTCCCGATCAAGAATTTCCTGAGCCAAGTCTTTTACATGAGACGGTAGATTTTTTACTTTTTGACTCAGTAGTTTAAATCTGTCTTTGACAAGCTTTCTCAAAGATGAATATACAGCTCGTTGATAATTTCCCGTTATTTTTTCTGGCGCAAAGGCGTCGTCGGTAACATCCGCTGAAAGAGCAAGGTGCATTTCTGCGGTCCGTTGTCCCAGCTTTATTACACGTTCTACGTAGATATTCCCGATGAGCTCCTTGATCAAATCCGGGGCCTTCTCGAAATCGAAGGTAGGACTTTGCAATTTTCTAGGTGGTTTATCCTCTCGGCCCACCTTTATGAATACTCTATCAAAATATCTCCCTAAAGCGTCTGTGGTCATTACCCAGGCATCGCCCTGATTTTCCACCATACCCTGTAAAAGACCAAAAACAATATTTTCTCCTGAGTTGGTCTTAAACTCCACACCACCAGCATATTTGGGTGCGTTGTTAAACGTTGTTTTTTCAGATAAGAATCTTATTATCTCCAAATCAGGATTAATCTCCTTCTCGATTTTTCGATAGAATTTAAAAAAGTACTGGTCATTATAAATTATTGCGGTGTTGCTCTGGTCGGCCTTAAGGACTTTAGATCTAATATCACGCTTCGGAATATTGATCTTATTGAAGGTTCCTGAATTGAAACTCAATTCACCAATATCGGTCTTGATTTTCATTCTGTTCGTCATTGCAAAAAGCAAATAGTCCCGGAACTTAGAGTCATAAGAGCTATCAATCAGAAAGCCCTGGAGTTTACCAAAGTCAATTCTGCAAACTACACTTTGAGGGTTATAATCTATTTCTTCAATGACGTCAACGGCCGAAACAAAAGAAAGAGGCATGAAATAGTACTCGGGAAGTCTTTGAATATAACATACTTCCAGGATCACAAAATAGATGGTCTGATTCTCCACTTTTATGGGGGCTGCCATATCGACCTTGATCTTACTTACCTTTTTAGCTTTACCTCCAAACCATCTCGTTTTCTTCAAAAAACCATGGAGAACCTGATTTTCCAATGTGTTTACATCGTGGAAATTATTAAAGAATTTGTCCCAATTCGATTCGGCTTTAACCAATTTAAGCCCTTCATTCTCCTCTTCGGCTTCTCCCACTTTCTCTTCTACATAAAACCAGAAATAGCCATAGGGACCAATTGTGATTCTGTATTCGTTGCTATCAACTTTAGGAAATATATTTTGGCTAAAAACTTCAGTAAGGTTAGACCCTTTGAAATCCGTAAGATCAATTGAGGTGGCCTGAGAGTACTTGGAAAGGTTGGAAACCACTATAAGACGCTCACCATGATAGTCTCTGGCAAAAGCTAATACTTTAGAATTACTACTCTCCAAAAACGAAAGGTCACCCCTACTAAATGCCTTGAATCTCTTACGCATCGAAATGGTATTCTTTATCCACCATTGAAGCGAGGAGAGGTTGTTTTGCTGAACAGCTACACTCACGGCCTCGTATCGATATATGGGGTCGGTGATAACCGGTAAGAACAGACGCTGCGGGTTAGCCTTAGAAAACCCAGCATTCATATTTGAGTTCCACTGCATGGGGGTACGTACACCGTGCCGATCTCCTAAGAAAACATTATCCCCCATACCTATTTCATCACCGTAATAAATTATCGGAGAACCCGGCAGCGAAAAAAGCAACGTGTACATTAACTCAATCTTTCGCCGGTCGTTATCTAACATTGGCGCGAGGCGTCTATGAATACCAATGTTGTGCTTAGTATTAGGATCAGTGGCATATGCTTTATATAAGTAATCCTTTTCTTCCTCGGTTACCATTTCAAGCCCAACGGAATCATGATTTCTCAGAAATAAAGCCCATTGCCCGTTTTCCGGAGCTGCAGGAGTCTGGTCTATGATATCCACTATCGGATGGTTATCCTCGGTGTGCATAGCCATAAAGAGTCTTGGCATTAGTGGGTAATGCACGGCCATGTGGCACTCATTGCCTTCGCCAAAGTAAGACGCTGCTTCTTCGGGCCACAGATTGGCCTCTGCCAAAAGAATACTCTCGGGATGTTTTTTATCTACATGTTTTCTTAACTTCTTAAGAAATTCATGTGTTTCCGGCAGGTTCTCACAGTTCGTTCCTTCGCGTTCAAATAAGTAGGGCACTGAAGCCAAACGAAGCCCGTCAACCCCCATTTTTAACCAGAAATCAACCACTTTCGTGATCTCAAGTTGAACATCAGGACTATCATAGTTGAGATCTGGCATATGATGGTAGAACCTGTGCCAGTAATACGCTTTCGCCACAGGATCCCAGCTCCAGTTCGATTTCTCGTAATCAGAGAATATAACCCTGGCCTCCTCAAACTTATTCGGTTCATCATTCCAAACGTAAAAATTTCTCCATTTGGAGCCATTTCTTGATTTTCTAGATTGCTGAAACCACGGGTGTTGATCTGAGGTATGGTTAAGTGCCAGCTCGATGATTACGCGCATATCCAGTTCATGCGCTCGTTTGAGAAATTTCTTGAAATCCACCAATGTACCATAATCCGGGTGTATATCGACGTAATTAGTTACGTCGTAACCGTCATCTTTCAAGGGTGAAGGAAAGAAGGGTAAGAGCCATAGTGTATTAACACCAAGATCATCGAGATAATCCAGTTTCTTCAAAAGACCCGGAAAATCACCTATCCCATCCTCATTACTATCAAAGAATGCCCTCAGGTGGATTTCATAAATGACTGCATCCTTAAACCATAAACTATTGTTAGCCATATACTATAGGTTCGATTCTTTAACCTCTACTTTAAATAAATGAAACGGCATAAAATACGGATCTAATTCTACATAATTCCATTCTTCAGTCCATTGATATTCATTGCCCGTAATCAAATCTTTAAGTAAAAGATTAATACCGCCTTGAATACCTAATTTTTCTTTTACCATATTCACAAAACCTGCCTGCCTGTTATCCGGATCAAGGTTCACTACCGTCAATATTATATTCGATAAATCTGCTGTAGTTTTAAGATAAGCAATCAAGCTATCGTTCTCAATAGTACAGAAACTAATATTCCATGTCGATTGGAGCGCTTCGTTTTCTTTTCTGGCTTTGTTTACCAATTTGATGACCTCTGTTAATCGATTCTTGACGTTCCAGTTGAAGTGTTTAACCTCATATTTTTCAGAGTTTAAATACTCCTCTTTACCTTGTATCGGTACGTTTTCATAGTGTTCATAAACCGGGCCGTACATACCATAATTTGAAGAAAGCGTGGCCGCCATGGCATATCGCGCTACGAATGTATTCTCATTGGCGTATTGTAAGTGATACGGGAGAATATCAGGTGTATTGGGCCAAAAGTTCGGTCGGAAATAGTTTCTCGAGTTGCCCTCAACTAATTCAGTCATGTATTCAATAATCTCCGCTTTTGTGACGCGCCAGGTGAAATACGTGTAACCCTGGGTATAACCTACTTTGGCCAGGCTCGCCATGACTTTCGGCCGCGTGAACGCCTCAGAAAGGAAAATAATATTATCATATTTCTTATTCACCTCATCGATCGCCCATTGCCAGAACGGGATGGGTTTAGTATGTGGATTATCCACCCTAAAAACCTTAACGCCCTGATCAATCCAATAGGTAATCACAGAAAATAATTCGTCCCATAAATTCTTCCAATCATCGCATTCAAAATTTATAGGAAGTATATCTTGGTATTTCTTAGGAGGGTTTTCCGCGTATTGTACTGTCCCGTCAGGACGCCATTTGAACCATTCGGGATGATCCTCGACATAGGGATGATCGGGAGCGCATTGAAATGCAATATCCAAGGCTATATCAATTCCTAGGTCTGCCGCTTTTTTTATGAGTGATTTGTACTCCTTCAGTGTTCCTAGTTCAGGATGAATGTCTTTATGCCCACCTAGCTTACTGCCAATAGCCCAGGGTGAGCCAGAGTCACCCGATTTGGCATCCACTGCATTGTTTTTTCCCTTGCGATTAAGTTCACCAATAGGATGAATAGGTGGAAAATACAATACATCAAAACCCATCTCGGCCACTCTGGGAAGAAGCTTCTCGCAATCCTTAAAAGTGCCATGTACTCCTTTCTTCTTAGAAGCAGATCGGGGAAAGAATTCGTACCAGGAAGTAAAATTGGCTCTCTTGAATTCAGAACTTATTAGAAGCTCCTTTGACTTGGTAACGTTAACCGGCAAAGGATACTTCTTAACCACATAAGCTATTGAATCAGATAACGCAGCACTATGAGCTTCTTCATACCTATTAACATCTTCAAATAGTCCGATGCAATGGTTAAGTAGTTCATGATCATTTTTATCGGCTTGCTTAACAACTTCTTTCAAATAAATAGCGCCTTCGGCCAATTCTACCGTGAGATGTTGACCAGCAGCCGCTTTCTTTTTAAAACCATCATGCCAATTGCTGAAATAGTCAGTCCATGCTTCGATACGGTATGTATATAGCCCGACTTCACTGGTTATAAAAGTCCCTGACCAATCGTCGTTTCCTAAGGGAAGAAGCTCCGTGCTTTGCCAGTTTCTCTTTTTGGGTGCCTTGTACTTAACAAAAGCCCTTATATAGTCATGTCCATCCGCAAAAATAGCCGCTGTCACTCTTACCAATTCTCCCTCCGTCCTTTTGGCCGGGTACAAACCACCATCCACTTGTGGGGAGATGTTCTCTATCATTACGCGAATTTTGCCTTCTTTCTTCATATTATTTGAGTATAACCGATGAGTGAGCAGGAATTATCATTTTCCCTTTTTCAACGAGCACCTCAGGGTGGCTGTTAAAAATTATTTCTTCGTATCCATTTGGCTCAACTTCTTGAGTTTTTGATGAAATATTATGCAATACCCATAGGTTTTGATCACCACCGTTTCTTTTAAAGGAGATAACACCTTTAGAAACAGGGGCTACAGACATATCCCCTTGTGAAAGCGCCGGATATTGATTCCTTAGTTGAATTAATTCTTTGTAGTGTGACCATACTGAATTGGGATCCTTTTGTTGGACACTTAATGGATCTACAGTGTTGTCCCTAGAGTATTTAGGTGCTATCCATTTTGTTCTGACGCTGTCTTCACCGGAGGGTTTCCACAGAAAAGGCTCTCGTATTTGCTCATCCGGTTTCATTCCTAACATACCCAGCTCTTCCCCGTAATATAGATAAGGGGAACCGGGTAAGGTCAAAAGAATCGAGGCCGCCTGCTTGATCTTTTTCTTATCGTTACCGAGCATAGAAGCAATACGGTTTTGATCGTGGTTGCTCAGGAATGTAGCATTGATGAAGTCCGGATTGTAGCTTTTGAAAGCATTGAGGTTTTTAATAAAACCATTTTCCAAAGAGAGACTGTCAACTACCTTCCAGGATGAACCGGAAATTTGAGCAGAAAGGGATTCTCCAGCATTTAAAGATTCAATAATACTGAAGGCAAGATCAAAATTAAAAAGGGCTTGTAAACCTTGCGTGTAGGGACTGCTCACTTCGGTGGAAGCCCATACCTCACCAATTAAATAGACCTCCGGCTTGATCTTTTGCATTTCTTCCCTAAACTCTACCCAGAAGGCATGATTGTCTTCTGCACGCTCATCGGGAAAAATATGCTTGGCTGCATCTAACCGGAAACCATCTACCCCCACTTCTTCGAGCCAAAACCTACCAATATCGTAAACCTCCCCCCTTACCCTTGGACTATCAAAATTCAAATCGGGCATTCCGCCCCAAAAGAAGCCGTAGTAGTGCTCGGCAAGGGCATCACCATTAGGGGCATGCCATTGAGTAATGTTATCCGAATCTCCTGTTATTTCTTTTTTAGATAAAACTTCAGCCACGCTGTCCTTATCAGCCCAAACATAATACTCCCTGTACTCGGGGTCATTAGCTTTTGATTTTAAAAACCACGGATGTTCAGCGCTGGAGTGGTTAATGACTAGATCTATCACCACCTTAATGTCAGATTCGTGGGCCTTGTCTACGAATGCCTTAAAATCATCCATGGTACCGTAATCCGGATGCACTGCCCTATAATCGGTTACATCATACTTATGATACGAGGGAGATGGCATAATAGGCATTAGCCAAACGGCCTTCACGCCTAGATCTTTTAGGTAATCCACCTTATCAGTCATCCCTATGAAATCCCCTATACCATCTCTATTCGAATCACTAAAAGACTGGACAAAAATTTCGTAGGTCACGGCTTCGGGCCAGGTGGAGGTTCTTTTCATGGTTGACCTTTCTTTGTTTGCATCGGAAGAACAGCTTAGAAGTAAGATGTAGATAAAAAAAGAAACAAGAACAGGAGTGATTTTCATTCGAACCGATTCGGGAATCTAAATATTACTTAAAAAGTATTTTTAAGCAAACATAACCAGTGCTTTAAAGCAAGAAAATTCTAGAAAACGTTTTCAACTCAAGTAGACAGCAAGCATCCACTTCAAGGCGATCGGAATTTTCTTTGTAATCAAGTTATACGTTAGAAACAAGGTTATTGATCTGGATCAATGGAAATAGTAATAATTTCAAAATTATCGCTGTTCTCGTTATTTATCTCTTTTAGTCCAGAGAGTGACTATTTACTAAAGTAGCAAGCTGTTTTTCTGTGCCCATTCAGTCCAGGAACCGTCATAAACATATCTGCTTTTTTTAAAGGCCATTTCGCTAGCAAATAATACAATACAGGCTGTTAGTCCCGACCCACAACTAAAGACCAATTTATCGTCAGTACCACATTTCTCCTGAAACAACATCCTCAACTCTTCTTTGGACTTATACTTGTTATTGTTGAGCACTTCCTGGAATGGAATATTGATTGAGCCTTTGATATGTCCACTTTTGAGTTGCTTTCTAGGTTCTGCTTCGGTTCCGTTAAACCTTCCTTCGGAACGAGCATCGATAAGAGTGAAGGTACTTTCTTCGAAGTTCTTTTGGATATCCTGGTATTTAACAACAAAACTCTCGTTAAGAGAGGCACGAAAATCCCCAAGTGCGTAAGTCCGTTTTATCTTTTTTTCAGTGTTAAGTCCTTTTTTTATCCATTCAGTTAAACCTCCATCAAGTACGGATACACTCTCGTGCCCCATAACTTTAAACATCCACCAAACCCGTGGACTCGAATAAATCCCTCGATTATCAAAAACAATAATATAAGAGTTTTGACCAATACCTAGCCTTTGGCATTCAAGTTCAAATTGTGCTTCAGAGGGCATTGTATTTGGTAAATCACTGCGTCGATCAGAAAAATTACCTTTAAGATCAAAGTACCGGGAAGTAGGAATAGTTAGATCCTTAAATTTCGGGGTGGTATCCAGACTAGTATCTAAAAGTATTAAATCCTTTTTGTCTAAATTTTGACTAAGCCATTCTACGGAAACTAACTCTTTCATTTATTACAATTTTGTACAGCATCCAGATCGTAGGAAAATAGTGACCATCAACCTGCCATATCCTTGAAAATGTTTACCTCTAAAATTGAACCCAAATATTGCCTTTAGCAGCTGATTCTAATACTTTTTCAATAAAATTCATGCCTCGCAACCCATCTTGTATGGTGGGAAAGGCACCTGCCCTGTAGCTTTCTCCACGGATGGCTTTGGCCATACCATTATAAATATTACCCATCGCATCAAAAATACCTTCAGGGTGGCCTGCAGCGAGCTTTGTACTTTCTTCGGCAAATTCAGAATTGTAGAGGTTTCCAGGTTTAAGCACTTTCTGGGGTTCATTCTCTCGTAAGTAATACAGATAATTTGGGTTTTCCTGTTCCCATTTTAAGCCCCCTCTATCACCATATACCGCTATACTCAGATTGTTTTCCTCCGCAGTCGCAATCTGGCTTGCCCTTACTATGCCCCTTACACTGTGGTCAAGTCGTAACAAAGCGGTACCATCCACATCCAATGGATTATCTTCATACAACGTATTGATATCAGAAAGCAGTCTTTTGACTTTCAATCCTGTGGTGTATTCGATCATATTGAAGGCATGCACTCCAATATCTCCCATACAGCAACTGGCACCCGCTTTTTCAGGGTCAAGCCTCCAAACTGTAGCACGTTTTTCCTTGTCGTGAATTACAGGATTGATCCAACCTTGATAATACTGGGCATCCACTTTCTGAATAGCACCTATTAAACCCTCGTTAATCATAGACTTCATTTGTCGCACCATGGGATATCCGGTGTAAGTATGCGTGAGGCAAAATTCTGTTTTACACTGTTCTAATAGTTTAGCCAAATCCAATGCTTCAGCATAGGTGGTGGTCACTGGTTTTTCACAAATAACATGGAAGCCAGCCAAAATCAGCTTTTTGGCCATTGAGTAATGGAGGAAGTTGGGTGTCACTATCACTACCACTTCCATTTTTTCACCCTCGGGAAGTTGGCTCTCTGCGTCTATCAGATTATCAATGCTTTCGTAAACCCTTCCCGAATCCAATTCTAAGGTTTCAGCAAAATCTTTTGAACGGGTAAAATCTGCATCAAATGCACCACCGACAAGGCTATACTGTTCGCCCATGTAAGAGGCTATACGGTGCACTATTCCAATGAAGGCGCTATGCCCCCCACCAATCATACCCAATTTGATTCTTCGTTTTGTCATAAAAAAGGAAGTTAAAAATATCTATTTGGATTAATCCGAATTTAGCGAAATTAGAAAGATGAAAACGGTTTTAAAATATAGTTTAGTGATCCTCATTTGTTTGTTCAATAGTTCACTAAAAGCGCAAAAGAGCAATACCAGAATAACTGAGATAAAAAAAGCTGCCCGGATACCTATCATCGATGGAAGAAGAGATGATGATTGCTGGATCAACGCAGAATGGTTAGAACTGAATCAACGCTGGTTGGGCGAACCGTATTCCAAAAAGGACTTTCAAGGTAGATATAAGCTGAGTTGGTCCAAAGACGCCCTCTATCTACTGGTTGAAATTAAAGACGATGTGCTTTACGATCAACACAATGATCCGCTAACACGCTGGTGGGATGATGACTGTGTAGAAGTTTTTGTGGACGAAGATAATTCCGGCGGCGAACATCAATATAACCACAATGCTTTTGCTTATCACATTGCCTTGGATTATAACATTGTGGATATGGGCACAGATCAGCAAGGTCGGTTGTATAATGATCATATTGAAGTAAAAAAGCTGCAAAAGAAGAATACCACGCTGTGGGAGATGGCAATCCATCTCTATCCTGACTCTTATGTAGATGGCAAAAAGAATTCACCTGTATTTCTTAAACGAAATAAGCAAATTGGTTTTGCCCTAGCCTACTGTGATAACGACGCTAGCACGGAACGAGAGAATTTTATAGGTTCAGAAGTAGTAGAGGGGGACGATAAGAACCGAGGCTGGATCGATGCCGGCATATTTGGAACGCTAAAATTAGTTGATTAGATGAAGCAATTTACCTTTAGAAATGGTGACCAAATGCCATTATTTGGTCTGGGAACCTGGAAATCAGAAAAAGGCGAAGTATATCAAGCTGTTCTGGAAGCGTTGAAGTTAGGATATCGACATATTGATTGTGCCGCCATATACCTGAACGAAGACGAGATTGGTGAGGCTTTTGACAAAGCTTTTTCAGACGGCATTGTAAAACGTGAAGATCTATGGGTGACCTCCAAGCTCTGGAATACAGAACACCAAGAAGAACATGTTGAGCCAGCACTAAAAAAGACACTTAGCGACCTAAAGTTAGACTACCTAGACCTTTACCTTATGCACTGGCCGGTAGTCATGCGATACGGCACCATTTCCCCAAAGACACCTGACGATTATCAAAGTCTGGAAGAAATTCCCTTATCTGAAACATGGTCAGGTATGATGAGTTGCGTTAAAGCCGGTCTTACCCAACATATAGGAGTATCTAATTTCAGTGTTAAAAAGTTAAAGACTTTAATGAATTCAGAAATCCTACCTGAAATAAATCAAATTGAATTGCACCCATTATTACAACAAAAAGAGATGTTGGCTTTCTGCAACCAACATCAAATAGGCGTTACGGCCTACTCTCCACTAGGTAGTCGAGATCGGCCAGCTGGACTGACCAAGGAAAAAGAGCCTAACCTTTTCGAGAACCCGGTAATTAATGCAATAGCCAGCGCTCATACGTGTTCACCAGCCCAAATACTTATTGCATGGGCGGTGAATAGAGGAACTTCCGTGATACCGAAGTCCATAAATCCTGCAAGATTAAAGCAAAACCTAAAAGCATCATATGTAGAATTAACTCAAGATGAAATGGCTGAAATAGCCACACTTGATCAACATTACCGATACCTGGATGGATCGTTTTGGGTAATGGAAGGCAATTCTTACACTCTCGAAAATCTATGGGATGAATGACCTGCTAACGAATCCCCTTTTTATTTTAATCGTAATTTCTTTCAATATAGCCGTCTCCATCTGGCTGGAGAATAACACCCCTTTAAAAACCCTTGGAGCTGCGTTACTTGTCATTTTAATTACCGCTGTCATAGCTAACCTGGGGATAATACCCTCGGCGACTGCTGGATCGGAGGTATATAGTGTCATCTTCTCGTATATAGCTCCTATATCCATATTTTACCTGCTACTTGGAGTCAGCCTCAAACATTTAAAAGCCGCTGGATTACCCATGCTGACGGCTTTCGGATTAGGAACTTTGGGAACCGTGTTGGGAGTATTATTTGCCTATATGCTGTTAGGTCATGAGTTAGGTGATAACGCCAAAGTAATTGCAGGCATGATCGCGGGCACCTATATAGGTGGTAGCATAAATTTTAATGCCATTGCGATAGAGTACGATATGATGCAACAAGGACCATTGTACGTATCAATTACGGCAGTAGACAATATTCTAACCACGCTTTGGATGATGACTACGATAGCTATTCCTTGGGTAATGAATAGATGGCTGCCGACCAAACCAGGTGTTAGGATTAAAGAGGCATTATATACAGATTTTGATTCAAGTGGTCTGAACATAAGTTCATTAGGTATCCTTATTTTTATCGGGCTTTTAACGCTTCTAATTTCCGATTTACTAGCGGAATGGCTGGGAATTCCTTCGATCCTGATCTTAACCACAATAGCACTAATTCTGGCTCAAATCCCCTATTTCAATAAGCTACAGGAGGCTAAGGTGCTTGGCCTTTATATGGTATATGCCTTTTTAGCGGTCATAGGAGCTTATTGCGAACTTAGTGCTATGGCAGGGATCGGTCAGTTAGCTATTACCGTACTTGGATTCTTAACTATTGTGGTACTTATCCATGGCGCAATGATCCTTTTAACAGGGATATTATTTAAGACCAACTGGAGTATTATTGCAGTAGCCTCACAGGCAAATATAGGTGGCTCATCGTCTGCACTTGCTTTGGCGAAAAGCTTAAAAAGAAACGATTTATTGTTACCAGCAGTGTTAGTTGGATCTCTAGGTAATGGAATCGGCACTTATATCGGATTTTTGTTGATTAAAGTACTGTAATGGACGGGAGAAAAAGAAGTAACATCCAACCGGGAATGGAGGTTGGCGTCGTATTAAAGAAAGACCAACGCACCGAAAATATTACTTATGGAGTGGTTGAAAAACTATTGACTAAAAGTAATTATCATCCTCATGGCATTAAAGTAATGCTTGAAAATGGGCAGGTAGGTCGGGTTAAAGAAATAATAGATTAATTCTGCTCGGTCCTACCAAACTTTGTATTAAATCCTCGATACAATAGACGATTAACCATTTTACAACAGTTTCTAGCTTAAAAGTGTTATCTCTATAATTATTTCAATAATTAATTTAAATTCACACTTTTATCGTTTTGTTAAGCTATAGCTAAATGCCAAGGTCTTCAAATAATATTCCTCCGGAAATAAAGGAGCTATTATCCGAATTGGGTAAGTCCGAATGGGTGGAAACTATATACGCTACATTAAATCCTGAGGCTTTAGACATCTTAAGTTTGACTCATCAACGACTGAAGCAAGTTCAGGATAAAAATGACAAGCTTTCTTCCAGACTGGAAAAGGCCAATCAGCAAGTAAATGATTTTAAAAAGGAAATCTCTTACGGTCAACGCCGCCTAGATAATGCAGTCGATATGTTAATGGCTTTAGCAACACTAGACTTTGATAGACAGGCTTTGGTAACTGACAAATCCGATGAATACGATGGGCTGGCGACCGGTCTAAATATGTTAGGTCAAGAACTTAAAGCCTCTACTGTCTCGGTGAACTTTCTGGAGGACATATTTCAGAGCATGACCGAAATCCTGTTAGTTGTGAACCATGCCGGAACCATTCAAACTAGTAATCCAACTGCGCGGGAAATATTTGGAGAAGATCTAAACGGTAAAGGGATATATTTTCTATTAGCTGAAAAAAGCGACCCTCCGCTGGATGTCCTTACGTCAGAATCAATTAGGTCAGCGATTGATGGTAATCATACCATTCAAACAGAATTAACGTGTAAAGCACGAAATGGGGATTCAATACAGTTATCTGTGCAGCTATCACCCATGCAGAGCAGCAAAGGGGTGGTGATAATGGCCAGAGACATTAGCGAACGAAAAAAAGCAGAGTACAAAAGGCAGGATTTGATCAAAAACCTGGAAAAATCAAATGATGAACTTCGGCAATTTGCCTATGTCGCATCCCATGATTTAAAGGCGCCATTGAGGGCAATATCAATGTTGGCACACTGGGTGATCGAAGAGAGTAAAGAGGTATTAAACCAGGAGTCTAAATCGAATCTTGATATGCTAATAGAAAGAGCCCAGAGAATGTACCGCTTCCTCGACGGAATGCTGGCTTATTCAAAAATCGGCATTGATAAGGAGAAAGTACAGCTCATTGATCTTAATAGCTTAGTGAGCAAGGTAGTTTCCTCTCTTAATATACCAAAACACATCTCCGTCAACATATCCGATCTGCCTCAGGTGAATGTAGCTGAAGTCCACATGATACAGGTTTATCAAAATTTGATTTCCAATGCTGCTAAGTACATGGATAAAAGTAAGGGCACTATTAATATTAACACAAGAACTGTTGATAATGAGGTTCAATTTTATGTTGAAGATAACGGCCCCGGTATAGAGGAAGCCTATTTCGATCGGATATTCGTCATTTTTCAAACACTTAAGGAGCGAGACGATTTAGATAGTACAGGAATTGGCCTTACGATTGTTAAGAAGATCCTTGAGGGTTACAATGGTAAAGTTTGGGTAGAATCAAAAATAGGGCAAGGTAGTCGTTTTCTTTTTACCTTACCCTAAGTTGGTATTATCAGTCTTTCCCAAGGGCAATGGTGGCGGACATCATTTCTGCCGCATAGTTATCCTTGGCCTGGAAATAAGCTACTTTCGGATAAAGTGTAGCTCCAACTTTCTTTTTTTCAGTCGTCGCCGAAACACCGAGGTTAACTTGTTTAAGGTTCAGGTTTCGCGCCCTTTTAACGAATTGATAAAGCATCTGCCTATATATTCCATATTTATAAACATAACGATAGTCCATGCCAATCATTAACGGATTGTAAAGACCTGCCTCGCTTATGTGACAGAAACCAACACATACGGGTTTTTGATTCAAATCTTGATCATCATTTAAAATCGCGTACTCCTCCTTTAAAGTCAAAACGATAAACTCACACTGATCACTATGGTTAATAGATTCAAAGACTTTGTCCGGAAAATCAAATGAGTTAATCGCTAAATTATTACCTTTTACATTTTTAAAAAGCTTTATGGCATGGTCCAACTCATGATTCTCTAGCTTTTTTGTAAAAGTTACATCGACATATTTTTCATAGCGCTTAATCTCTTCTTTGAAATGCTTTCTTCCTCTTTTGGAAAGTCGTTCTCTGAACGCCATTTCATCATTCCAGGTTAAGTCCTCAACTATACAGGACTCAGGCATATCTACTTTAACAAAGCCTTGATCCAGCATATAAGTTTGCAATTCATGGTCGTAAGCAAAACAATCTCTGATAACAATATTACTTACACCTGCATTGTCCTGAATTTTATATAGCTGCTTGAGGAGAATCAAGAGAGCCTCCTTCCATTTCTCACTCTTTCTATCTAAGAACAAATGTTCACCCTCTGTAAATAATGATCCCATAATTAGAGATTTTGATGTGAAATAAAATGGATCCTTTTCTCTTTTCTTTTCCATTTCAAGCGATATCGAGACCCTGGCAAACATATCTTCCTTAAAAAGTGCAAGCACGAAAAAAGTCATCAATATAACTTCCCCCTTTGAATCACGAACAATAAAGTATTTAAATTCCCAATTCTGAGAGGGGTCGATGTTACCGGAAAAGGATTGTTCTAAAATGTTTAGCCCGTGCCAATCAAAGAAGCCCTTATCCCCCAAAAATTGATTCCAAAGTTCTTTGTTCAAGTTTGATATGGAATCATAGCATTCTATGGATAAATCATCAGTCTTATTATCATAATTATCCTCTTTGGGCTTTGGAAGAGACATTTTGAAGGCCTTAATAATATTCCACCGAGTCTGTCCTACTTCTTTCAGCGACTTGTCGAAGTTTTTCTCCAATTTATCGACCATATATTCAATATCCTTACTAGTATTGTTGGTCGAAATTGTGATCCGGGCACCAACATTTTTTGCAGGAACCGCTGGAAAAGGAGCCAAATTCACATATACCCCATCGTCTAATAAATTATTAATTAATTGGTTAGCCATGGACATTGTACCAGCGCCGATAAAGAAAATCGGGCTCTCATTTTTTGCGATCAACGGCAATTCAGTATTGGCTATAAGCTCATTGCAATAGGCAATTTTACTTTTTAGATCTTCTTGGAATTGATAAATGTCATCGCTTAAATGAATTTGTGCCGAAGCTATAGCTGAACCGAGAATAGGAGGTTCCATTTGCACCGAGAAAGTCATTGGACCCCCAAAAACTTTTACTTTTCGATGCCATTCCTCATTTGGAAATACGGTGATGCCACCACAAGATCCAAAAGCCTTTCCCATGGTGGCTGTTAAAATCATCTTTCTGTACAATCCATTCATTTGACTCATAACATAACCTGTCCCATTATGACCGGTCCAACTCATGCCATGAGCATCATCAACATAAAGATGAAGCTGCTCGTATTTTTCGGCTAACGCAATTAAGTCCTGTATAGGAGCAAAGTCACCGTACATCGAGTAAACACCGTCCGCCATATACCATATGCGATCATATTTATCACGATTTCGCTTTATCACCTCCTCCAACATTTCAAGGTTATTGTGTCGTATCATTTCAACACTAACACCTTGGCCTAAAAGCTTTCTTGTTACTTCCTGGACGCTCGTATGCACTTGGTGATCTAAGACAATTAAGTCGGCCTGACGAATTAAAGTGGGTATTACGGCCAAATGGGAAAGTGTGCAATTCTTGGAGAGAATGACAGGAGCATCGAATATGGTGCTTATGTAGCCTTCAAGGTCTGCATATAATGGACCTGAAACATAGGTTTTCGACATAGGAAATTGAGTGCCGTATTTCTTAATGGCCTCAATTGCCCCTGCCTTAAGTTTCGGATGATTTTCAAGGCCTAAATAACCACAAGTCCCGAAATGAAAAGATTCCTTGCCCCGAACACTAATCATACGTCCATCACCACCGTCACCATCTGCATACAAATGCAACGTACCCCGCTCTTTCGCTAATGAGAAAATATCATCTACTGTGTCAAGAACATTATTATGTCTTATTTTGGCCATAAGTAAAGAGTTTTATGTTTGAAAAAGATTTTACGATCTGGGATTAGTAAAACTTTAACGAATCGCAATTGTTGTTTTAGAAATGACAAAGTGGTATTTTTAAAGGATGACTTTGATATATTCTCGGTGAAATCAAATGAAACGCCATACGCTTACATGAAAATTGAAAACTCAATTTTTATCTTTGTTTATAAACCGCAAGAACTATTAAATGCTGAAATAGCAAACATTTGTATAGAAGATCGATTTAAGTATTGCGAGTATGAGCCTTACCCTGTATTGGCCGATATTAGGCAAGTCAAAAGCTTTACAAAAGAAGCTCGTGATTTATTGGCCACTAAAGGAACTGATCTATTAAGCGCAGCGGCAATCCTTGTAAAGTCTCCTGTACAACGAATGATAACTAACTTTTACATTGAGGTAAATAAACCAAAGAAACCTACTCGGATGTTCACAGATGAAAAAAAAGCTTTAAAATGGTTAAGCAAGTATGTTATAGACTCCGGGGATGAATCAGGAAAAAGGGTTGAAGCTTTATCTCTAATAATTTAGCAGGTAAGTAGGCTCCTGTTTCTTTTACGCAAGTCTTAATGCAGTTACCCATAATAAAGCATTTCAATAATACAAACAGTGCAAGGATTCACTGAAACCGAATTCGGATTCTTTAAAATAGAAGATTCTATTCTCATTTTTATCTACAAATCACAACAGCTCTTTGATGAAGCTATGGCAGAAAAAGTGATTGAAGACAGGTTTAAATTTTCACATTACCAAGAGTATCCCGTACTAGCAGATATTAGAGGTGTTGAGTACTTCTCAAGCAATGCTAAAAAAGTTATGGTCGAAAAAGGCAATCAATTGATATCAGCGGCTGCTATCCTCGTAAAATCGCCGGTGGAGCGTATGATAGCCAATTCGTATATAAATATCAATAAGCCACCGAAACCGACCAGAATGTTTACAGATGAAAAAAGAGCTATTAAATGGTTGGGGAAATTTGTAAACAAGGATAAATAGAATCAAAGCCTTCGAGCGATTTTTGAACCTATATCAAATAGATATCGGCCTGCATTCAACATAGAATCATGATTGTCCGTGGCACAACTCCTAATACTAAAATAATCGCGGACACCATCAATCTGTAAGTTCTCTTCTATCAGTCCTCCAATTACAATTAAACGCTTGTGATGTTCTTTGGACAATTTTGCCAATCTGGAAATCACTTTACCCTGCTTTGTTTGACTATCTACCTTTCCCTCACCAGTAATAATCAGGTCGGCCCACTGTATTTTTGTAACCAATGAAATGGAATCTGCAACAATATCAAAGCCTGGTCTCATTTGAGCGTTGAGATAAGTCATCGACGCATAACCTAAACCGCCTGCTGCACCCGAACCGGGAGTTTGAGAGTGGTCTACTCCTAGGTAATCTCGGGTTTTTTTATGAAAATGTCGAACCCCCGATTCAATCTTTTTCACAAGCTCCTGATTAGCGCCCTTCTGTGGCCCGTATACGCATGTAGCACCTTGCGGTCCGAAAAGTGGATTGGTAACATCGCATGCTACGGTCAATGAGATATCCTTGAAGAGTGATTCAATTTTATTTTTTTCTATTCGAGACACCTGGCTAAGAGATTGTGCGTTTCCAAGTTCTATGGGTTGGTTCAAGGAATTAAAAAACTCTGCACCCACGGCTATTAACATACCTAACCCAACGTCATTTGTGGCGCTACCTCCTATTCCTATCAATAATTGCTTGTACCCTCTTCTGATTGCATTTAAGATCAACTCTCCTGTTCCGTAAGTTGTCGTGATCCATAGATTCTTTTCATTTTCTGTTAGCCGCTCGAGCCCAGAAGCCAAAGCCATTTCTATCACTGCTGTCTCAGCGTTTAAGCTACCATAGTAACTGTCTATAATTCGGCCAAGAGGATCTCTTACATTACAATTTATTATAGAGCCACTCATGGCGTTAACTAGGGCATCAACAAAACCTTCCCCCCCATCTGATAGTGGCGCATGAATAGTATTTATTCTTTTGGCTACAGACCGAAGTCCAGACTCAATGGCTAAAGCGGCGTTTGAAGCAGATATAGAATTTTTATAATTATTGGGAGCTATTAATACGTTCATGATCTACAATTTAATCCATCTTAAAATGAACGAATAATAAATACTTTATTTCAAAGCATTTTTAGCCGTAATTAGAGCAATTAATGTAAGAATAATCAAAAGCAGAAAACTATTGTCCAGACCATATTCTTCTGCCAAAAAACCAATGATTACGGGACCAATCAAAAATCCAAAATAACCTGCGCTCGCTACAGAAGCCAAACCATAAGCAGGTGTTACTCCTTTCTTTTTGGCCGCAGCACTAAATAACACAGGAACAATACACGAATATCCAAGCCCTAGAAACTTGAAGCCAATTAAAACCGTCCATACGTTCAGGAGCAACAATAATGAAACCCCTGCAATTGCCACCAGACATCCGAACGTAACCACCCTTAAATTTCCATAGCGGTGAATGTAGTAATCACCATTAAACCTTCCCAGCGTCATGGTCAATGAGAAACCAGCATAGCCCAGTCCAGCGATCGTCGCGTTTGATTTTAAAAAGTCCTGCAAATAGACAGTACTCCAATCAGCAACCACACCCTCACCTATCATTGTACAGAACGCTATAATTGCCAAACCCAAAACCGGCGATTTCGGAATAACAAAAAACGAACTATCGTCCTTATTTCCCTCGTCACGCACCTTACCAAGTTGACGATTAATAATTGAAAAAGTAAATAAAAAAATCAAACCACCGGTTGTCAAAAAGTGCCAGAATGAATCAACTCCCCATTCAGAAAGCAACCCACCAAGTGCACCTCCAATAATGCCTCCAAGACTAAAAAAACCATGACTAGTGGACATTAGACTTACTTTTTGCTTCTTTTCCATTGTATTCACTACAGCGTTCATGGCTATATCCACCCAACCCATTCCAAAACCTAAGACAAATAAAGCTGAACAAAGCCAGGTAAAACTTGGCGCTATGACTGGAAGAACTATTATAAAGCTAAAAGCGATAAGACCATAAATGGTGGTTCTTCCCTCGCCTACACGTTTAATGAGTTGTGAACTCAGTAGCATTGAAATGATTCCACCCAAAGGGACAAAAAAGAGCGCTATACCTAAGTCACTTTCAGATAAATTCAAGGTGACTTTGACTTCTGGAATTCTGGTAATCCAAAACGCTAGTAATATGCTTAATATAAAAAAAGTAAGTCCTATACTTAAATGGGCGGGGTTGTTGGCGTAGTTGTAAAGCCTTCTAAACATAATTTCAAAATTAGTCCTCCCGTAAGAGAGTTTTTAAGCACATACTAACCCATGTTAAAAATATATTAACCAATTATTATTACTTGTGATGAAAATAGTATTATTACCAGCATGAAGCCTTTGTTCGAAAAGATTGAAAAAAATTTCGGAAGTTCCTTTACCGTGAGGAAATATCAGGAGTTAGATATCTGTACGAAACCTTTTTGGCATATTCACCCTGAGTACGAATTAGTATATATAAAAAATGGGCACGGTAAAAGGCACGTGGGGGATTCTATTACCACCTACACCGAAGGAGATCTCATTCTGTTAGCTCCTAACGTGCCTCATGCCTGTTTTAGCAACCATATTCATCCGAATAATTTTGAAGTGGTTATACAATTTGAGAAAGATTTCGCTGGCAAGGGTTTCTGGAATATGCCTGAAATGACTGGAATAAAGCAATTATTAAATCGAGCTATTCAGGGCATTTCATTTGGGAAGAATGTCAGGTCAAAACTGGAGAATGATATTATTTTACTTAGCTCAGAACAAGGTTTCGCACGTTTCACATTACTAATACAAATTTTACATGAGCTTTCCATGACCGAGAATTTTGAGTTACTCCGGGCTAACATGAGCTCACTATTGGTAAAATCGCATGATTACAGTAGAATCAACAGAGTCTATGACTTTATTGAGGCTAATTTTCAACAAGCCTTAAGTCCCGAAGAGGTGGCTGACCATATACATATGACGCTGCCTGCTTTTTGCCGATTTTTCAAACGCACTACTGAGAAAACATTTACAACGTTTCTAAACGAATTCCGTGTATCTCATGCGTGTCAATTAATAATAGAAGGTTCTTATACTATGTCTGAAATTAGCGAATTATGCGGTTTCCAAAGCGCTTCCTATTTCAACAAGCAATTCAAAAAAATTGTAGATAGTACCCCTTCTGAGTATAGATCGAGTATAATAAAAGTACTTACACATCAACAACAATGACCATCGAACACGTTGCCATCTGGACGAAAAATCTCAAAGATCTAAGGGATTTCTACGTTAGTAATTTTGATGCCATTTCAAGCCAAAAGTACCAAAATCATTCAAACGGTTTTGAAAGCTATTTTCTAACTTTTGAATCAGGTGCTCGGCTTGAACTTATGCAAATGCCGGGCATTCCTGAAAATGTTAACGACACCATTGAGCATCAGCACTTGGGACTAATTCATATCGCTTTTGGTCTTCCCACCCGTGATGAAGTTGACAGTAAGGCCAGAGAACTTAAAGCCCGGGGAATTACTATCTTAAGTGGTCCAAGAATGACAGGGGATGGCTATTATGAGTTCGAAGCATTAGACCTAGACAACAACAGGATTGAGGTAACTTCAACGCAATAGCTATGAATAATATACAATTAATCGGACTCTTAGCCGGAATACTTACTTCGATCTCCTTTTTACCGCAAGTGATCAAAACATGGAAAACAAAGTCAGCTGATGACCTATCTCTTAACATGTTCTTACTCTTTACCACAGGTATTACGCTGTGGTTAATTTATGGACTTATAATTAATGATCTTCCAATAATATTAGCTAACGTATTTACGCTGTGTTCTTCAGGAACTATACTCTATTTTAAACTTAGATATCGAAGTCAGTTATAGGGAAACTTGTATAAAGGCTTGTCTTCCAATACTTTAGTCAAGCTTCTTTTTACCAGGTCTCCCATTGTTTTACATGCCTCAAAACCCGGATCATTATAGTGTTTGGCCAGCTCCTTTCCCAGTTGGATGACATTTTCAGGTGGAGAAATTTCATCTGAAACCATGGCATTGAGTAAATCTGTAGTGACTTCATTACTCACCTTGTACCTGCTGGCAATCAGCGATCTTTCCTCTTTTTGGTATTGTTTGACCGTTTCTACGGTCATACACTGCAAGCCTATTTCGATCAACGGGTTATTTTCCTTAAAAAACTGGGGCAGATAGATATTCTTTTTGCCCTCATACGATTGCTGATCAAAGTCAATAGACTGGATACGATATTCAACATCTTCGAAGTCCGGAGTTATATTAATGACAAAGTTACTAGAGTGCATATCTCCTAACAGTCGTATAAAGCAGCGTTCGTTAAATTTTACAAATTCCTTAGCCAATCGTGTTTTATTTAGATTAGGATCATCAAGATATTGTTTAATAAACTGATCTCCCGGAACTCCGATAATATGCTGCTCTACCAACGTATCACGATCTACCAGGTAGCTTATACGGTTAGGTGAAAGTAAGTGCTCCAACTCAAGCCCGTAAACTCTTGAAGCATCAGCGACTTTAATATAGAAATAATCAAAATTATCGTTTACACGATTCTTTACCCTTACTCGAAAGGGTAAAGTATTTCCATATACGCATAAATCAATTCTATCGACATAAAGATGCTGCATTACCGACAAGTCGCCATCAGCTTTTAACATGGCATAAATCTCTTTCACATCATCATGTATTTGTTGCATCTCGCTTTGAGGATAGAACACCGTCTCCCACAGAGTATCTTTATCTTTTCGGTCTCTTAAGGGAATAGTGTTATCGTACCTTAACAAATCTTTATATTGTATAGGTAAAGTCGTTTCCCTATGATACTTCACCAAAAACATTCTTAAGTCTTTATTTATCGAATAGATCTTTTTCTTCTTGCTGATCAAGGCCATGCTATTAAATCGGTTTTTAAAGAACTAGTTATTTTCTAGAGAGAAGTTCGTCTTTTTAGGATCAACATGGTTCACCATTGGCTCACTAACCAAGTTACCCGTAACTTCCATCCAGTTCACATAGCTATCCAGAATTTTGCGGTATACATCGATCTTTTCCCCCTCCAAATCAGATTTAAGTTCATCTAGTTCTAACAATAAATCAACATTAGATATATCTGAATCCATAGATCCCGTTGAACGAAGTGCATTCTGAATTTTCTCATACTGGCGTAAATAAGCTCTGAGTATGCTTTCAGAATCGAAGATAAGTAAGTCCACTTCTTGTTTTTGTTGCTCTACAAAAACCTGATCTTCGATGACACCGAGTTTCCTGCGCTGAAGATCAGGCCGATCCCTATTAAATATAGGCAGCTGAAAGCCCAACTGCCATCCCAGGGCTTCGCTGAAGGGCAGGCCAGTATCAGGTCGGTACTCAGCTTGTAAAAAGCCCATATTGCTGAAACTCTCACTTTTGTTTATTTGCCATTCTGCCTCACTCAATATGGACTTATTCATTTCATTCTGGATCATAAGATTGTTATTGGACAGCGCTTCGTTTTGTATTTCAATTTGTATCTGCTCGGGTTGAATAAGGTCAGGCAATACCCATGTTTCCGGGGGAGTATAGGTCATTGAAATCTCGTTTTGGACACGTTCCACCCTTCCGACAAGCTCCTCACTTTGCAATTCGTTAAATACCAATCGCTTTTTAAGACGTAAGATTTCTTTTCCGGAGTTCTCCTTTTTAGTGTAAGCATTGATCAGGTTTCGGTAGCTCAGATCCTTTCTTTTCGTGAAGGCCAAAACTTCTTGCAAATATTTTAGCTCAATAATTAAACGGTACCGTCGGGAAAGTAATTGGGATAATTGCATGCGCCGTTCAGAGGATAGTTGTTGCCGCAGCACTTCCAGATAGGCCTTATTGGCTTTGCGCTCCCAGGGATTAATGGGGGCAAATCGCAGCCTGAAGTCATCAGGACTTGACTGTAGATCACGTGAACGCATACGAAATTCTACTTCTCTAAGTAAAGGAGAATTAAAATTATGGCTGCTCACAAAATCTTCTTGTACATCTAAAACTTTTAGTTCGTAAGATGATGTTTTACTGCTAAAGAAATCAACCAGTTCTAGCTGTGCTAAACAAGGAGTGGATAGTACAAAAAGAGTAAGGGCGATGAGGTTTCTCATATCATGGAGCCTCAAGCAATACATATACCTTCTCTCCGCTTAAGAAAGCGTGATCTTTAGCAATTTGTACAAAAACCTCTCTACCCCACATTTGTTGTTGACCAAATGGGTTCATCTGTCTTGGGTACGAAACTATTCTGGAGCCAATCTCCACAACGTTACCTACAACATTGTAATTCCTGTTTATTGAGGATACTGCTACGGTGTCGCCAACGATCACACCAAGCTCTGCTTTCTCATTAATATAGGCTTTGATCAGACTCGGGTGTTCTTCATAAACCGTCATTATCGTTTTATATGGTGGAATAAGTTCCATAAGTTGAACACCTACCGAACCTATTGTACCATTTATTGTAGCGTATTGCTTTAAGGATTGCTTCTCTTGCTCTAGAGTTGTCAATTCTTCATTCATACGCTCTAGCCGCAGGTTCAAAACTTCTGTATCCTTTTGATATACTAATTCATTACGATTCGTTTCGCTTTGAAATTTCGACTTTTCTAAGTTCAGTTGATCGTTTAACTCTTGAAGTTTGATTTGATAGGCAGGTAGATCAAGTTTACTTGTATCTGAGAACTGATTATAAAAAGAAGAATCGACTCTCAGTGATTCTTTTAGCAGTTGTTTCCTTTTATTTAGTTCTGTAATCTGTTGATAATACCTAATTCGTCTCACTTCAAGCGTGGACTTAAAATTTTCATTAAGCTTAGCTAGTTCTGATCTCAATTGAGCCAGGTTGTTATTCGCTTTTTGGATATCGAGCATTAAATCAGGTCGTTCCACGGTTAATAGTAGGTCGCCTGTTTTCACATGTTGACCGGGTTTTACATGAACGGACTTAACTCGTACCGGTTTATGAAAAGAAATTGCCGTTTTCTGAGGCTCAACTTCCGCAACAACCGCTAAGGATCCATCCCGCTTAACTTGCGAGTAGAACATGAGCACGGCGGCAGTGGTCAAGGTCACAATCACAAAAAGGGACTTTTTTATCATAACTGAACCTCCTCCAGTGGTACGACCCTAACATCCTTGAACGATGGCATTGAAATCAATGATCTGAAAGTCTCTTCATTGATCTTATCTTTCTTCAACGTAATATGTAGAGTATAGCGATAGCCGCGATCCATATCCAATTTTCTATAGGATGTCACTTTGTGCCTGATCCTTTTTTCCTGTAGAAATGAAAACATACCAGAAGCACTGTCCAGCTCTGGAATCGTAAAAGTCAACTCATAATGTTTGTCACTTGACTTACCGTAAGCCGAAAAATGAAGTAGAAAGGCTATTAAGCAGAACAGTAAACTACCCGCTATGGCAATAGCATAACCATATACTCCCGCTGCTATTCCTATAGAAAGTGATGCGAATATGAAAATGATATTTCTGGGATCTCGAACCAGAGTTCTGAATCTGATTATGGCTACCGCGCCTATAATTCCAAACCCTGCCGCAATGTTGTTTCCTACCGCCATAATAACCATACAAGTAACCATTGAACTTAGGACTATGGCTTGAAAAAAATGTCTGGGAAAAACATCACCTTCGAAAGTAAATCTATACGTAAAAGCAATCGCAGTACTTAATACAAAGGATAGCAAAAGTGAGTATATGGCGATTTCAAAAGAGGGGAAATCATAGTAATCACCCAGGCCAAACAGATCTTTAAACATATATCAGATTCGAAAAGAGATAAATAAATGGATAATAGAAGGTTTATGCATACTGAGTCCTAATATCTAGTTGATAATGCTTTGATTATAAAACGTCGAAACTGCTATTATAATGTTTTGTTAACTTAGACGAAACATAAAATTAACATAAAATGTCGAAGCTATTGAAGAACTTTTGGTTCGTTTTAATCATGTTGGCGGCATGCTCAGATGACGATGATAATACGACTCCAGCCGGTGACGACGAAGATTTTGAGTTTGCCGTTGAAATTGGCGACAGTACTATTCCATACATTGTCATAAATACCCGAGATGAAGCCATACAAAATGAGCCCAAAATAATAGCTGACCTTGACATATACGAAGAAAAACAAAAGGTTCAAAGCACCACTATTGGAATAGAATTCAGAGGATCTACCTCTTTTAGATTATCAGATAAAAAGTCATATGGAATCGAAACCTGGGACGAAAATGGCAATGATATTGATCTTTCCTTTTTCGGTTTCCCCGAAGAAGAAGACTGGATCCTAATCGGTAACGTGGTTAACGAAAGTGATGGCTATATTTTTGATCGTACCATGCTATACCATCATATTGGCTACACTATTTCCAGAGAAATGGAGGTATACGCCAGTCGTACAAAATTTGTCGAGTTAGAAATTAACGGTGAGTATCTAGGAGTGTATGTGTTTATGGAAAAACTTAAAAGAGATGAAGAGCGCATCGACATAACCAACTTGACCACGAATGATGTTTCAGGCGATGAGGTCACCGGAGGTTATATTATAAAAATTGATAAAACTAGCGGCGGTGATCTAAATTTGAATCAACCACTTGAATATTTCCTTACCAATTGGGATGACGATGCCCGATACAACTCTGATATCAGCTGGCGGTCACAATATGATATCTTTGGAGAAACCATCACCTTTCCACCTTTTGACGCTCCGTATCACGCCAATCAGTACCTTGAAACTTACTTTGTCTATGAAGATCCAACGTCTGATCAAATAACCACGGAACAAAAAGCATACATACAAAACTACATTGATGAATTTGAAGCGGCTCTCCTTTGGGATGATTTCGAGACAGATACCCGGACCTATACGAACTACATAGATGTAAACTCGTTCGTGGATTATTTTCTTATCAATGAGGTTTGTAGAAATATTGATGCCTATCGTTTAAGCACATACTTAACAAAAGACAGGAACGGTAAACTTAAAATGGGCCCTGTTTGGGATATGAATATTGGGTTTGATAACGCAGATAATAACAGAATACCTGTAGATGATTGGGTCATTAATTATAACAACTACGTCAGTAGAGATGCCTGGATGACGCCTTTCTGGTGGCCGAGATTATTGGAAGACCCACAATTTCGATTAGCAGTAAAAGCCAGATGGACCATTTTACGATCGGGTGTAATGAGCACAAGCAACTTACAAAGTATTGTGGATGAAACCGCCAATAACTTAATCACAAACGGGGCCATTGATCGTAATTATGGTCGTTGGGATGCTGTGCCTGTAGATTATTTGGAAAGCATCAACAGCCTGAAGGCATACCTTGAAAACCGGACGGATTGGATGGATACTGAAATTAGCAGCTTTTAGATTACATTAGAGCTTTTTTGTAAAGCTGGGAAAGAACTTGATAAAAATTAAATCCTTGCCCGAGACCGAATGGAAGGCCTGTCGTGACCTAAGACTAGAAGCTCTTAAGGAAGAACCGCTTGCCTTTGGTAGCTCATTTGAAGAGGAAATTCTATTTACGCAAGTAGAATGGCAAAGTCGTATACATAACGCTTTCTTCGCTTTTGGAACAGAAAGATTAGCGGGTATGATTGTCTATGTATGTCAATCAAACATGAAAGCTCAGCATATTGCTAACATTTATGGGCTTTATGTGAAAAAGTCGTTCCGAGGTCAAGGTATCTCGAGTCAACTTTTAGAACACACTTTAGCAGTACTAAAGTCAACCTTTATCAAAAAGGTAAGATTAACCGTGAACCCAGTTCAATCGGCTGCTCACAGATTGTACAACAAATATAACTTCAAGGAGGTGGGAGTGTTAAAAAATGAGCTTTTCTTCGAGGGTAAATACTATGATGAAGTCATCATGGAATTACAACTATAGCTCAGCAGATCATATCCACTTCTGGTCATTCACCGCTCTTTCAAAGTCCACTTCGCCCGTATGCTTAGTTTCCTTTGGCTCAAATAATAAAACCCAAACCTCTTCACCATTACCGGTGCGTGGGAAGTGATCTACCTTTCTAGGAACTACAAGCATCTCTCCTTCTTTTACCGTCTCCACACGATCCCTGAACTCCATGATCAGGGTACCTTTGAATACCATAAAAAGTTCATCTTCATCTTCATGGTTATGCCATACAAAATCATCTTTCAACTTAGCCAGCTTTACATACTGACCATTGAGTTCACCAATAATTTTTGGGGTCCAGTACTCTTTAAAGTCGTTAAACTTTTCATAGATGTTCACCGTGTTCATATACCAAAGATATCGTATTTTTCCTGAAGCCACTTTTGTTGATCATAATGTCGAAACAAGCAGTATCGCTCCTACTTATACTAATGTTAGCCTCACCACTCATTGCTCAAAAGGTGTACTTGACGGGTTATGTAGTATTGAACAGCGGAGATACTTTATTTGGTGAATTAAGGGATCGTGATATCAATCGAGGTCGATTTTTGAACAAGATATGGTTCAAGCAAAATGGCAAAAGAGTAAAGAAATACTCGGCTTACGACTTATTTAGCTACAGTGTAGACAATGTCATTTTCGAATCCAAGTGGTACGATGAGCAGGCTGATCTTTTCAGTTTTCAATACCCCAATAGGTACGGGGTTGGTCAAAAAGTATTCCTTAGAGTCAATAGTAAAGGTAGACTGTCCTGCTACACAAAAGAGTTGATCGACGAGGACAATGACATATCAGATGGGTTTGAGTTATTCTTAAAAGAAGGTGACGATCATTTCGTAAGGGCGAATCAAGGTATATTTGGTTTAAAGAAAAAGAAGCTCACTACGTATTTTTCAGATTGTTCACAGCTCGTTGAGAAGATAAATAACGGGGAAATAAAAACAGCTTTTGAAGTCACATCATTCTACAACACAAAATGCTACTAAAACTAATGAGGTCAGCTTCCTTAACGTATAAAAGACTTTTTTAATGGATTCGATTGGCGCGGCAAGCACAGCCTTACTTTTGAGCCAGGTGTTAACCAGGTTTCGAGATCAATTTGGCATCCCCACTTCTGTTTTATCTTCTTGCAGGTATAGCGGCCAGTTTCGCTGGATATTCGTTCATAAGTTATTTAGTAGCAAAGGATAAGAACTGGAAGAGCCTAATGAGAATAATTATGGTGGCCAATATATATTGCCTTACTACGATTATTGTAATTATCAATCAAAACGCGGTAATAACTTCGCTGGGAGTGATCTATTTTACAGGAGAAGTAATCGTAATATTGTTTTTGGTGCGTCTAGAAAGGCGGTTGATCCAAAATCATCAGTAAGCCATTCTACACCTCCATGCAGAGATACTTTACATTCAAGTACTCTTCAATTCCATATTTTGATCCTTCACGTCCAAATCCGCTCTCTTTGATCCCTCCAAAGGGAGCTACCTCAGTTGAAATCATTCCTGTGTTAATACCAATCATACCGTACTCTAAAGCTTCAGCAACTTGCCAAATAAGGGAGTTATCCCCCCCGTAGAAATAAGCGGCCAGGCCTACCTCCGTATTATTGGCTAGTTGAATGACCTCCTCGACCGACTGAAACTTAAATATTGGAGCCACAGGACCAAAAATTTCATCCTTGCTTAAATCCATGTTTGATGTGGCCCCGGAAATGACCGTAGGCGGGTAAAGGTTTTTATTCTTCGAAGCTGGTTCTCCCCCCGTTTTTAAGTCCCCACCTTTTTTTAATGCATCACTAACCAGAGTTCTAACCTTTTCAAGCGCTCGTTTATTGATGAGTGGGCCAATGGCTACCTCATCATCCAAGCCAGAACCGACTTTAAGCTTTTTCACCTCTGATAGGTATAACTTCATAAATTCTTCGTAGACCTCGGTCTGTACATATATCCGATTGGCACAAACACAGGTTTGTCCAGCATTTCTGAATTTTGACGATATAGCTCCTTCGACAGCTGCGTTTATATCGGCATCTTTGAAAACTATAAATGGTGCATTTCCTCCCAGCTCTAAAGACAGCTTTTTGACCGTATCCGAGCATTGTTTCATTAATTTCTTTCCTGTAATGGTAGATCCCGTAAAAGAAAGCTTCTTTACTTTCTTAGATTCAGTCAATACACGCCCCACTCCGGCTGGATCTGACGTCGGAATAACATTGATTACTCCTGGGGGAAAACCGGCTTCTTCGGCTAATCTCGCTAAAGCTAAGGCTACTAGAGGCGTATCCTCAGCGGGCTTTATAACCACCGTGCAACCCACAGCCAACGCCGGGGCCACCTTACGGGTAATCATGGCCATTGGAAAGTTCCACGGTGTTATGGCAGCCACAACACCGACAGGCTCCTTTATAATTATTATTCTTTTATTAACCTGATGCCCTGGTACGGTATCACCATAGACCCTTCTTGCTTCCTCGGCAAACCACTCAATAAAGGAGGCACCATAATCGACTTCATTCCTCGCCTCACGGATCGGTTTTCCCTGTTCGAGCGTTATCATCTTCGCTAAATCTTCTCGGTTTATGGTGATCAATTCATACCACTTCTTAAGTAGTAAAGATCTCTTCTTCGCAGAGACGACCTTCCAGGATTTAAAGGCGAGTTCAGCAGAATTAATTGCGTCGTAAGTATCCTCAGGACCGCAGTCCGCTACAGACAGTAAGAATTTACCATCGTAAGGATTTGTGACTCTAAACTCCTTTCCACTAAGAGAATGTACCCATTTCCCGTTGATAAAGGCTTGATTTTTAATGAGTTCAGTATTAGCTATTAAATTCTTCATAGAAACGTTCGAGATTTCACGTTTAAGTTACAAAGGCAATTTGAATTAATACTTTCAGAAATATATTCTAACAAATTTGCGTAACCATAAAGTTACATATATATTAGTAACCGAAAGGTTACACAAATAAGAAATGAGGAGAGACGTATTTCAGGCTATTGCTGATCCGATCCGCAGGGATATCATTCAGTTGCTGTCAGAAAATCAGCTTTCGGTTAATTCAGTCGCCGAAAAATTTGAAATAAGCAGGCCAGCCATTTCAAAGCATCTGAAGATTTTAAAAGAATGTGATATCATAGATATATCTCAGGAAGGGCGAGAAAGATATTGCAAAATCAAACCAAAAAACCTGATTCCAGCCTTTGTGTGGATAGATCAGTATCGAAAGCTATGGGAAGATAAGCTGGACTCGTTCGAAAACTATTTAATGGAATTGAAAAACAACCAATCAAAAACATAATGGAATATCCTGCAAATCGTACATTAACTATAGAACGCACGTTTGACGCTCCACTCTCACTGGTTTGGGAAGCATGGACGCAACCTGAACACATAGCCAATTGGTGGGGACCGAAAGGAATCAACACTCGAATTGTTAAGCATGAATTTAAACCAGGTGGTCATTGGAAATTTATGATGTCCATGCCTGACGGTAACGATTTCATTACTGAAGGTATCTACTCGGAAATTATAGATCAAGAAAAGATAGTAACCACAGCAGATTTTAAGCCGATGACCGAAGGTGTTGAACTTCATATCCTTTTTGAATCAGATGGAGACAAAACCCAATTTACTTTTCATGTTGTCCATGAAACAGAGGAGTATTGTCAGCAACAAGAAAAAATGGGCTTTTATAATGGTTGGGGATCTACTTTTAATCAATTGGAATTACATTTAAAAGCCAATATTCACAACTAACATCTTAAATTTAAAATAATGATGTACAATTAACCCTTTGAGCTATATTCCTCTTAGAGGCGCAGAGATTTACTTTGATTTAATCACGAAAGTGATTTTTCCGGTCGAAATAGGTGCAACGATGGCATTACTGCTGGTTTTACTGAAAGTAAGCCTCTCTACTTCCTGACGATATATTTTTTCAATAGTAGGACTCACTGTGCTCTCAAGTCGTCTAACGGATAAAATCTCACCTTGATCGTCCACTTTTATTTCAAAAACAATTCTTCCTGTTTCACTTGAAGTATCATCCGGCTTGGGTTCGAAATCCCACATCCAACCTGCCATATCCAGAGCCGAGCCTCCACCTCCACCAGGATTACCGTAAAGCGCTCTGGAATCAAGAGTACCCTGCGGATCACCTTTATCCCCGGTTTCGTCCATATTATCTCCCTGGTTAGCTTTTTCAGCTTGTTTGCTTTCACCTTCATCTCCCTTAGCTCCATCTGCAGGCCTCTCTGGAACTTCATTTTCTACCGGTTTAATCTCTGGCTTTTTTTCTTCCTCCTTTTTTTCCTTTTCTTCCACCGGCTTTAGCTCTTCCTCTTTTGCTTCAGGAACCACATCGGGGCTATCCTGTGTATTTTCAACCGGTTCTACCGCCTCTTCGACAGGTTCACTTACTTCTTCAGAAGGTTCACTTACTTCCTCACTCTCCTCAACGACTTCCTCCGGTAACTCCTCTGGAGCGGCGGCCTCTTCATTGGTGCTTTCGTTTGGTAGTGCTTCAGGCTGTACGTCTCCGGTACCTGCATCACTTAAACCAAAATTTAGCTCAATACCATATTCGGGAAGAGGTGGGTCTGGTTCGCGCCAGGCCAGTATAAAAAGAAAAAGAATCAAAAGCAGCCCATGAATGCCTAATGACACCAACATGCTTACTTTTTCATTTCTCTTTTCCTTTTCTTCTTTCATACTGCTCTCGTTAGTCCTGATGTAGCGCTTCGAAAGTCTGGAATCCCTCTGCTAATTAGAGACTCCGGCAGATCGCAGGAATGATGTTCGCTTTACTTTGATTTCACTGCCACAGAAACCTTAGCCTCGAGTGCTGTGGCTATCCCCGCTACATAGACTAGATGCTCCGATGGCACGGTTTTATCTATATGCAAGGCTACCACACCTTCACTCTCTACCAGCTTACTCCGTAGCTCTCCTTCCAATGAACCCCTTGACACTTTCTTGTCATTAACGTAATAATCTAGATCTTCAGTTATGGTCACAGAAACTTTTTGCATTTCTACCGTACTTGCCTTACTAGTAGGCAGGTTTACCGGAAGGCCAGAAGGTGTAATAAAGGACGACGTAAGCATAAAAAAGATCAATAATAGAAACACAATGTCAGTCATTGATGACATGCTGAACATCGGTTCTATCTTATGCTTAGTTTGTAATCCCATTATCTTGGCTCTTGTAATAAATCAATAAAATCCACTGAGTTATACTCCATTTTGTGGATCACCTTCTGTACGCGTGTCACCAGGTAGTTATAACCTAAATAAGCAAGAATACCTACGAACAAACCTGCCGCCGTGGTCACCATCGCCGTGTAAATACCCTCTGAAAGTAATTTAGGGCTTACGGAACCTTCTTCCTGGGCAATTGAGATAAATGCCTGAATCATCCCTATAACAGTTCCTAAAAAACCCAACATTGGCGCCGCTCCGGATATGGTAGCTAATAACGAAAGGTTCTTTTCCAATTTAAATATTTCAATCTTACCCACATTCTCGATAGATACTTCAATGTTTTTCAACGGACTACCGATTCTTGCTATACCTTTCTCAATCATCCTGGCAACGGGTGAATCATGCTGCTGGCAAGTCATTCTAGCCCCATTCACATCTCCTTTTTCTACCTGATGACGAATTTGAGTCATAAACTCAGCTGGAGTTTTAGAGGCTCCGTTGATCATTCTTACCCGCTCGACAAATATGTACACAGCCACTATGGACAATAACAAAATAGGTATCATCATAAAACCTCCCTGGAGGAGGAGGTCTATGATCCTGACAGAATCAGGTGAGTTGGCTAAGACGTCTGTTGAATCTTGAACAGTCGTTATCTGTGTGAATATCATTTAGTTATTTAGTATTTTATAACCCATACACCATCTCCATAGGTGCTTTTTAGTTCATTTGCTTTGCTCTGAGCATCATCCCAGGTGTCCAAATCCTGAACAGCTACACGATAAAACTTGACGTTTCCATAGGGCTCAATGATTTTAACACTTTCACCCGTTTCGCTCAACTTTTTAGCATAATCCATCGCCAGATCTCCATCAATGGCACTGGCAATAACGACGTAGTAACGATTGGCTCTTGCAGAAATTGTCTCAATTGTTCCTGCCTTAGATTCTTCCTCTGCTGCTCGTTGGGCAGCGGCTTCTGCTTCAGCCTGCTCCTGAGCCTTGCGATCTGCCTCGGCTTTAGCAGCAGCGGCTCTATCAGCCTCTATCTTTTCTTGTTTTTCTTTCTCGATTCTCGCTTTTTCGGCTATTTCCCTCTCAGCCGGTAAATGGAAGCCCCAATACCAAATAGCAGCAACGGCAATCAATAGAAATACAATAACTCCTATTACTATTCCTGCTTTATTGCTCTCTTCTTTAGGAGGGGAATAACTTCCAGGAACGTACTCCGTTTGCTCTTGCTCAACCTCCGGCTCATTATCTTCCGCATCTGACACTAACTCTTCTTCTCCTTCCTCTGGTTCCTCAACATTTTCAAAACCAAGATCTTCCTCTTCAGCTGCCTGCTCCTCTTCTTCGAGTGGTTTGTAATCTACATCAGGTAAACCAAAGCTATCATCAGCTTCATTGATGTCACCTTGGTTTTCTTCATTGATGTTTTCTTCATCAAGATCTTTCTTCTTGGCCATGTCAATTAGGTTATGGTTGTCTATTAGCGGTTTATTTTACAAAAATAGTCTAATTTTCGAGCGCCGCAAGTGGAAGGTTTCTGCTTGGATTGTTAAAGATTTATATGATATTTTAAAAGCTGTAAGTAGCACCTATCATGAATTGCAAGTCCCTAACCGGATAGTTTAAGAGTAATTCATACTGGTTGCCTAGTATGTTGTTAAACCTTACAAAGGTGGAAATCTGCCTTGACACTAGGTACTCTGCCTTAATATTTACATCGAAGGCTGCGTCCAACTCCACGGCACTTCCCGTTTCATTATCTAGGGCCTTAATACCACCGGTTCCATATACTTCTCCACCAAAAATTAATTTATCATATAGCTTATACGTAGAAGTAAAGCTTATCTGATAATTCGGTTTATGCCAAGCTTCCGGAATATCTTCTGGGTTATCATAGCCAAATACGTCCGTTCTTAACCCAAGCCTAAGCTTATCTTCATTGTTATAAGTAAGCTCACCAAAGAGGTTAAATACCCCAAAGTTATCCTCACTATATAGGGTTAAAAATCGTGTTTGGTCTTCGGGTTGAGTAATGAAAAAATACATATTCTTGTAATTTGCTGCACTTACTCCCGCTCCAAATCCAAGCTTACTACTCAACTTGCCATCAATACCACCAAAGAATTCAAATGTCTTATCCTGATTATACGCTGGTGTATTAGCACCTAAAAAGGGATTTTCTTCTGTTAATCTCCTCAAAGAATTTTTTTCAATGTCGCCTCTGATACCAGCATACACCTGAAAGTCCTCTGTGAGATCATAAGAGGCCCTTACCATTGGATAGAAATGAAGTTCCTCCGAATCACCGAGGGTATCGTTCTCGTATACGGCATTAAAACCAACACTGATCCTGAAACCTTCATACTCAAAATTTACCGTTGGAGTAATACGAAAAATATTCCTGGTATTGGCCTCAATCAAATCATCTTCTTGAGTAATGAGATCAAGATCACCAGATAGATCAATGCTGGTCTGATCACTCAAGCTATAATTGCCCCGAAAATCAAATTGAACCTCGCTTTCTTTGGCATTAAAGTCATCCGCCAAATAATCGAACTTTAGTCCCGTGTAATACTGGAATTTGGCTGACTTATCTATGTTTTCAATGGAACCGTTTAAAAAGAAATTATTGAATACTTGTTCATCGACGGAAAAAGCATCTAAATCCCGATCGCCATATCCGTAAAAGTGATAATTCCGGCTTTTAAAACCAGCTGATCCGCTTACCGTAAAATTCTTATTAAAAATCTTTCCAAAAACATCTACATCAAACATACCCGACCCGGAGTTCTCGTCATCTATTGGTCCATTTTGAGATCTTAAATATTTAAGGTGGGTTCCAAAAGTATATTCCTTATTCCGCTTGTTCGCCAAATATCCTTCAAAATAGGGAGTTGTAAAATTCCCAAACCCGGCTTTTAGATAGTTACCATATATTTTTGCAATTGGCTGACTTTTCATCTTCAGAGGCCTCACCCTTATGTTCAGTTCTGGGAGTATCAAATTGACTGATTGATAGAAGTATTCTAGCTTATCTGTTCGAGACGGAACGGCTAAAGGCGGAATTTTATCAAAATTTCTGTTCGCCTTTGGTAGGTTGATCTGCCTGTCCTTGACGATCTCGATTTCGACATCTTCTATTTCACCATCATTTTCCCAACTATTTTGAGCCATTGAAATGGAAGGAGCCACAATAATAAATAACAGCAAAATACGTAAAGAAAAGCTCATTTTATAATGATAGATTTTATCTATATTCAAAATATAACTCATTAATTATCAGGAAATTGATCTATAACATCTAAAGTATCGGGTTCAGTTTCGTCATACTTTAGCTGTTCAGTTTCCAATTGCTCAATTTTTGTCAATTTTTCCCGTGCTTGATTTCTGACATACTCCACTGGGAAGCTCTCAATTACTGATTTAAGTGTACCCTTAGCTTGGAAGTAATCCTCAAGTGCCACATAGTTATCAGCTAATAAAATGTAGGATTTACCCAACCAATCTTCGTACACATTGAAATTGTTGTTTAGTGCAATTAAGGTTTCAATGGATTCTCTATATTTCCCCTCCTGATAGAAAATATAGCCCATTAGGTATTGTGCTTGAGCACCATACTCGTCTCGCGCTGTATTCAGAGTATTCACAAATTCGTCCTTAGCCGTTTCATAATCTCCCCGACCAAAAGCAGCTTTCCCAAGGTAAAGTGAAGCTTTGTTTTGTGAGCTGATATTTACACTACCTCTATCTAAAATAATTTGAGCGTAACGTTCAACCGAATCAAACTTATTCAATAGGTAGTAAGACTGCATCAATCCAGACCAGGCGTTGTATTGTTCCTTTTTGGTAGCAGCTACCTCAGCCAATTGATAATAAAAGTAATTCGCATTCTCATATCTTCCGCTTCTAAATTCGATTTCCCCTACCCTGCTTATCACTCTATTTCTTTGCACTAACCCGCTGACGCTCATCAACTCATTGTAGAAATCAAGTGCATTGTTAAAATCTCTCATTCTGTAATACGATTCTGCCATGTAATACTTGGCTTCATTTACCCGTGCATCGTCAGGGTATTGATCGATGTAGCTTTCAAAGCCAGCAATTGCTTTTTTATAGTCTAGGTTAAAATATTGGTTTTTAGCACTCTCGAAATCTACCGTCTCCAAACCCTTTTTATCTGGGTTAGCCGTTTTATAATTAGTTACTATAGCATCAAACTCACCCGACCTACCTTGTACATTTAGCACTTCCTGAAGTGGTAATAGCGCCTCAGAAGCTGCGGAATGAGTAATGAACTTAGTAAGCACCGTCTGATAATCCGTAATGGCTTCATCATATTTCTGAAGGTTGTAGTAGCTTGAAGCCCGGCGCATATAACCATAGGGCACGAATCGACTATTTGGCTTTTTAGATATCAACTGTGTAAACCCATTGACCGCTTCTTGATAGTTTCCCTTCTCTAAATGGAGCTGTCCCTTTTGAAACAAAGCATCATCCAGGTACCGGGATCTGGGATAGTTCTTCGCGAGGTAATTGTATTCCCTAACGGCACCGGATACATCGCCTTGGATACCCATAACGGTTCCGGCCTGAAGATGGGCGTAGTCGTTATCAATTTTATTGTATTTGACCGCCTTATTATAATAATTTAACGCATTATCATAAGACTTACTTACGTAGTAACAGTCCGCCAGGCGCAATAAGGCATCATCATAATATTGTTTATTTTGAGCGTCTTCTAAACTATTGACGTACTCTTTAAAATGAACCAGCGCCTTAGTGTATTCCTTTTTATTGTAATAGGCATAACCCAAGCCATATCTTGCCCTTAACATCCCTATATCATCCCGCGCCGCCCGGTTGGCGATTACCAATTGATAGTTATCTATGGCCTGATTATATTTTTTTCCAATAGAGTAGCTCTCTGCTGCCCACAAGTTAGCCATAGCCTGGTACTTAGCATCCGGCGTATATTTTAATGATTTACCAAACATCGTAATGGCCTGCGGATAACGCCCTTTATTGAACAATTCTGCCCCCTTAAGGTAAGCTGCCTTTTGATACACCTTTTGCATACTGCTATTCACAAAGCCAAGGCTTTCAATATGGTCAAGTGCCAATTGGTAGTTATTAGTATTTAGATAGGCCTCGGAAAGTAAGTCATTTACTTCGTCAAAATGACTGCTATTTGGATAATTGGTGGCAAAGGATTTAAAAGCTTCAATCGCATCCTCAGATCTACCTAAGTCATAACTCACTTTCGCATATTGGTAAGCAGATTCCTCAGTAAGTATTTTATTAATATTAGATTTCCGGGCGTTATCGAAGGCGGTAAGGGCATAAAGCTTATTACCTTCTTTCAAGTAGAGAATACCGAGATAATATGAAGCATATACGCCAATGCTATCTTTGTCTGATGCTGCCCTCTTTAAATTCTTTATGGCTTCTTCAAAATTACCCAGACGATAATTCACGTAACCTATCCTGTAGCCAATCCCTGGTTTGGGGTTCTTGACTTGTTCACTGTAAAGACGGTAATAATCAGCAGCTTTAACGTGATCGCCTTTGTTCAAATACGCATCAGCAGTTAGTAAATAAAAGTCTTTGGTATTCACCCGTCTACTCCCCTTCAATACCGATTCGCTATAAGCGATGAGATCGTCATAACGACCCTGTCTGTAATACAGATTGGCTAACATAGCCGGCACTGCCCCTGCATATGACTCACTTTGTCGGGCCCTTTCAAGATCGTTAATAGCCTTATCATATTCGCCATTTTCATATTCAATAAAGCCGGCATAATATGCTGAAGCATAACCATATACTCCCTTATCTCTCTTCAAAAGATTGAAATTTTTCAGCGCCTTATCAAATTTGCGTTTTGCAAAATAAGAGTAGCCTAACTTATAGCGAGTCTCTGCCCTTTCTTCATCAGTAACCAAAGTTTGGTTTACCTTTTCGAAATACTTTATCGCTTTGGTGTAGCCTTTTTGCTGGAAGTAATAATTACCCAATTCAAAATAGGCCAGGACTGCCTTAGGATGCGTGTTGTTCTCTGAAATGAATTCTTCAATGAGCTTTTCGCCATCCTCGTGGTAAAGTGTTAATGCCGAAATAGCTAGATAATATTGAGCCTCCAGGAGATTGGCTTTGGTACCTCTACTCTCGATGTACCTTTCAAACATTTCCCTTGCTGCTCCGTAGTTAGACTTGTCTATTAAATCAAGTCCTTCCCTGTAAATTCCTTCATTCTCGGTAAAGTATAAAGTGTTTTGTGCCAATGAAATGGTGGTGCCTGCAAAAAATAAAAATACAGCCAGTCTAAAAATCATAAAATATCAGATATAAGTCGATCTATGGGAGTTTAACGTTAGAAAAGACCTTAAGTATGTACCCGATACCAATTACTTTCGGTTACAGTCAAATTTAACAAATAATTGTGTTTGATAAGTCAGTGCATTAGTCGAAAAATCAATTCTTTAAGTAGTTGACCTTCAGCTGTGGAAGCATTCTCAACACCTTTTGAATGGAGGTCAGCTTGCTGGATACAGTGAATATTATCAATGACTTTAGGAAGAGAATAATACCGTAGTGCCATGAGATAGTCTTTGACAAAGAATGGGCTTACTCTGAGCTGCGAGGCCAAATTTCTTTCGGATTTATCACTGGCATGATGCGCGACTAAAAGTTTGCTGTAAAATGAATACAAAACGGCTATTACCGGTAACAGTGGATTCTTTTTTGGATTCGCCTCAAAGTAACTAACTATTTGATTTGCTTTAAATACATCCTTGGTGGTAAGGGCCTTTTGTAACTCGAATACGTTATAATCTTTACTGATACCCACATACTTTTGAATCACCTGCTCATCGATCTCCACGGGTTCTTTATAATTAATGAGTATTTTGTCAATTTCATTCGAGAGTCGCTCCAAATTTGCCCCAATGGAATCAGAAAGCATCTGTACTGCCTTATGTGAGACACTAAACCCTTTTGATCTAATGTAACCTTCCACCCAGGCCGGTACCTGATTGTCATAAAGCTTTTTAGTGGTAAGAACCACAGCCTTCTTCTCGATCAACTTAGTTAGTGCCTTTCGTTTGTCAAGGCTCTTATTCTTATGACAAAACACCAGTACTGTTGAAGCTACTGGGTTTTCAAGATAATCACAGAGGATTTTTTGACTTATTTCTTTATTGAGATCTGGAATGTTTTGAGCTTCTTTAACAATGACCACTTGACGTTCGGCCATCATCGGAAAACGTTTTGCATTGGTAAGTATCACGTTCACCGGGGCATCTCTTCCATAGAGTATGGTCTGATTAAAGCCCTTTTCAGAATCATTCAGCACGTTATTTTCAATAAAACTGCTTATTTGGTCAATGTAATAGGTCTCCTCTCCCTGCAGAAAATATACCGGGGCGAATTTCTTATTTTTTAGATCAGTAAGTAATGATTCCGCTGTATGTGCCATTATTCTATTTCTTGAACAATAAAAAAACCGTCATCACCTTCATTCTGATATAATGGCATAAAGATCATTCCATCTTGGACCGCCCTGATCTCACCGCTAATATCTCTGGCAAGAACATCTCCTTTTTTTACGGTCATAAAATTATGGTAGCCAGGTTTCATCATGAATCCATGTTCAGGTTTTACCTTATGATGATATAGGACGGAAACCCGTTTAGGAAGATGTAAGTGATGTTCGGTAATATACTGATCGTACCTGCTATAATTATTTTTAGTATCCATTGAAATCATACCCGAAGCATAGAGCAATTCCCAAATACCCGAAACGTGAAGCGGATGTGCTTCGTCAGAACCTACTGCGCCTCCTTCAAAAGCAAATGAAATGTAACCCCGTTCATGCATATATTGAAGCAAAGTACCTTTGAGGTGTTTATTGAGATCGACGATGATAGGCAAACTTAAAGCCTTTACAATGGGATTTTTACTTTCGTCTTCCGGAATAATAATAAAATCGCCCTTTTCAGAAGAAGTGGAATGCAAGTCAACGAGAATTTTCGGGTCGTGCGACCCCACATGTAGTGAGTCAAAAAAATCGAGTATCTCAACTACTTCCCGGTTCTCAGCTGTCAACTCAGGGGTTTCATAGGCCTCATTAACAGACTTTTTACTCCAACTTCGGTTTAAGTCGTTATCTATGAAGCGTTTATCAATTTTCAACGCTTGAAGATTCCCTCTGATTCCAACTATTCTACCTCTAAGTGGAATGTTGTTCAGTACAATTGTATTTAAAACATCTTCAGCAGCGCGCACACCGGAAATTTCGTTTCCGTGAATTCCACCCACAAGAATCATCAAAGGACCATCTAAGCTTCCTTCAACACTAGCAATTAGTCGATCCAATTATTTTTGGCTGTTCTTATTTAAAATTTTTAAAAGGCTGGAAGTTATACCCAGGAAGTTACCCTCAGTAATTATTCCAATCAACTTTTTGTTTTTCATAACCGGAAGGCAACCAATCTGCGTTTCCTGCATTAATTTCATTGCCTCAAAAATAGTAGATTCCGGGCTTATGGTTATAGGTTTTACAATCATTAAATCCTTGACGCGTTTTTCTTCACGCCTATCTAGCTTGTATTGCTGACTAAAAAATCTGAGTAGTATTCTGGAAGAAATAAGCCCAAGCAGCCCCCCATTGTTATCTTCTACAGGGGCGTAACGAATCTTTTGCCAATCCATAATATCCGCTACTAATTCCGGAACGTCATCCTTGCGAACAGTAAAAAGATCCGTGGTCATAAACTCTTCAACTAAAATACTATCAGGATGATATTCAAATAGGTCAGACAAGTCAGCAAGTTCCCATTGATGTACCGGAATATCTTCCTTTTGATTTTTCCTCATCGCCGCAGTCAATAATACGGACATTTCTTCTTTACCCACTTCTTTACTCAATTTAGAATGAGATCTCAGCATCCACAACGTACCGTTCCGACCCTTTTCCGCCCTCTCTTCAATGACGTCCAGATATTTTGTGATATCTGCTTTATCCACGCCTTTCTTGTGAAGGCCTTCCCTGGCTATGGGTACCAGTTCTTTTTTGATAAGGTCACATACTCCTATTTTTTTTTGATTGAACCACCTTAGTTCGCTGTGAAGCCCATTAAAGGCGGTCGAAATATAATTTGACTTTGCGTGATCGAAATCAAATGTTTTAGGAATATCTGAATAATGATCTCCAAAAGAAGTCATAAGACCTAACCAAAAAGCAGCGTTCGATACTTCATCGATTACGGTTGGCCCTGCAGGAATTACTCTGTTCTCTATCCTTAAGTGGGGCCTACCACTTGGGCTAATGCCATAGCATGGTCTATTCCATCTATACACCGTTGAGTTGTGTATGTTAAGTGCCTTTAATTTAGGCGTAATACCATTTTCTAATTTCTCAAAAACGTCTTCATCCAAGTTAGTCATGAGCATTGCACGAAAGCGCGTAATATCTTCTTTGTAGAGATCAAGAATTGAATTCTGTAGCCAACTATTACCAAATGTGACCCTTGGGCTGGTATCCCTCAAATGTTCGTTAGTAATACGGGTGTCTATAGATTGCTGAAATAGCGCGATCCGTGTTTCACTCCACAAACGCTTACCAAAAAGCATCGGAGAATTAGCCGATGCGGCTAAAACCGGCGCTGTTAAGAGAAGAGCTGTGTTGTACTTATCTACAAATTCATTAGGATCAATCTGTAAGTGAACCTGAAAGCTTGTATTGCAAGCTTCTAGCATAGCCGAGTCGTGCTTAATGTTAAGCTCATCTAAACCCTTTATCCTAAGATCATGTATGCGCCCTCGCATTTTTTGAATAGCTTCTATCAGCGCGTAGTAGCGATCCAGTGGAGTAATATTATCCATTTCGAGGTCAAATTTCCTCAGAGTGGGTAGGATCCCGGTAATGACAAAATCTATTCCATGATCTCGTGTAACATTCTCAAGTATTGCTAAAAGTTCGTTGATACGACTATGAAGCTGATTAAAGCAATTTCCTTTAAACGCTATGGGCTCCAAGTTAGCTTCGATATTGAACCGAGCCAGTTCAGTTGTAAAGTTATCGGGTAAATATTCGAGTAATTCCAGTGATATTGGCGAAGGCTTATAGAAACTATCAACCAAACATATTTCTTGCTCGGCACCCAAGTGGATACTGCCTGTTTCAAACCAATTGTGCTTTAGCATGTAATTTAGAGCCTCAACATCCTTTAAAAGCTGACGAGTGAATAGGTTGAGCTCTTGGTGGTTTGAAACCAGTTTTACATTTAAACTACCCATTATCGGCTAAGATAAGCGGTCGAATGAATTTGATTACTAGTAAATGTTAGCCGTAACGCTGTTAAAAGTCAGTTTTTACTGGAATATTATACTTTTGATTGCTTGAAAATGAAAGCGAGAAATACTCCAACTATTGCTCCGAAAAGGTGTGACTCCCATGAAATGTGAGGGGCTGTGGGTAGAACACCGTAAAAAATTGAACCGTATACAAATAGAACGATGGCTGCTATTAAAAGTGACATAAAATCCCTTCTAAAAAAACCGAAGGCGATCAAAAAAGCAGCCAACGCATACACGAGGCCACTTGCACCTATGTGATAGGAAGGCCGCGCAAAAACCCATACCAAGACACCGGTACCTATATAACAACTTACAAAAACCCTTGCGGCTATTCGTTGATAAGAAAAATACAAGGCTCCTCCTAAAAACAGCGTTGGCAGGGTATTGGAAATGAGATGCTGAAGATTACCATGAAGAATAGGGGCAAAAACAATTCCAGTCAAACCTTCTGTCGTACGGGGTAACAGCCCTAGCCACTTAAGGTCAAAACCATAAATAAAGTCGAGAACAAATACCAACCACATTAGAAAGACTAAACGAAAAGGGGCAATAGAACTGCCTACTATTGTTCGCTTACCAGAGGTCGACATCTTTACTTTGAGGGATCATCAATCATATCAAGACCCACGAACTTTGATTCCTCATAACCTACGGCCAGGTAGCCCAATAACCCTCCCGAAGCTTCAGCTACTTTACGAGCGATATCGCGGATACTTTGATAGATATCTACAGCGAAATTTTTGTCTAGCTTAGGCAGAATCGTGTTAAGTTTTTTCAACTCTGCTATTATCAGAGGATTTCGATCTTCAGCATCAACCGGATATTGCTGAATTAGTATTTTTAACTTATCCTCAAAGTCGGCACCGACTATCTTATAATAATCAATTAAATCCTTGCGCGCCTTTTGCTGTTTAATTTTAGACAAACTTATTGCTTTCTTTATCTCGGTATTATCAATGTTATTATCGGCACCAGCAATAAGAATTGATACCAAAATTGGCACCTTGAACATCACTTCTATTTCGTTTTGTTCTAAATTTCTGAATTGATCAATCATTACAATCTACAGAGTTAAAAAATTTTGAAAAATCAAAAATATGATAAGTCAATCATCATTTCATATTATTTAATTTATTTTTATCCACCAGATTGATATCGTCATCTCCTGAGGGTATTGTCATATTTTTCTGATATTAGTTCCAAATGAGTTCCTAGATGTACGAGAAAGATCCCATCAAAATATTCGTCGTAGAAGACGACCCAACCTATACCAAGTTTTTGCAGTATGTACTAAGTTTGAATCCCGACTTTGAGGTTACCGTATTTGAAACCGGTAAAGAGTGCATAGATAACCTCTACAAACAGCCGTCTATAATCACTCTCGACTATACATTACCGGATATGCCCGGAGAACAGGTACTAAGCGAAATCAAAAAGTTAAACAGTGGTATCCAAGTAATTATTATATCAGCCCAAGAAAAAATAGGAACCGCAGTTGAACTTTTAAAAATGGGCGCCTATGATTATATCATAAAAGATGAAGAAACCAAAGAACGGCTTCTTAATACGATTAATAACGCACGAAAAAATCTTTCTTTGGTTAAAGAGATTGACCATCTAAAACAGGAGATCTCAGAGAAATACGAATTTGATAATAGTATTGTAGGCAACAGTTCAGCATTGCAGAAAGTCTTTGGCTTGCTCGAAAAAGCTGTTAAAACTAACATTACCGTTTCAATCACAGGTGAAACAGGTACAGGCAAAGAACTTGTGGCCAAGGCCATTCATTACAACTCTCCAAAAAAAAAGAAACCCTTCGTAGCTGTGAATATTACTGCTATTCCTTCGGAACTTATGGAGAGTGAACTATTCGGTCATGAAAAAGGATCATTTACTGGCGCTTCTACCCGTCGCATCGGTAAATTCGAAGAAGCCGAAGGCGGTACGATCTTTCTTGACGAAATAGGTGAAATGAATTTGAACCTTCAATCCAAGCTTCTTAGGGTTCTACAGGAAAGAGAGTTAACAAGGGTTGGTGGAAACGAAGTAATAAAGCTGGATATTAGACTGATAGTTGCGACCCATAGGGACCTGGCTGAAGAAGTCAAAAGCGGTAACTTCAGAGAGGATTTATATTACCGCCTCTTGGGACTACCTGTTCAACTACCTCCATTACGTGATCGTGATAAGGACATTATATTGTTGGCTAAATACTTCTTGAAAACATTTGCAAAAGAGAATGATTTACCCGAGTTAATATTAAGCTCTGAAGCACAAGAAAAGCTAATGTCCTACCCTTTTCCAGGAAACGTTCGTGAGTTAAAATCTATTATTGAGTTAGCTGCCGTTATGGCAAATGACGCAGAGGTTCAAGCCGAGGATATTAGTTTTAATAGTGTCTCAAAAGAAACTAACTTCTTATTTGAAGAAATGACATTAAGAAATTACACTTTCAAAATAATTAGGTACTATCTTGAGAAATATGATAACAATGTTTTAAAAGTGGCAGACAAACTAGATATTGGTAAATCCACTATTTATCGGCATTTGAAAGAAATGGAAGACGAAGGTTTTTAGGATGAAAAATCGCGAGAACCTAATAAAATATGTCCAGAACGGGCTCTTTTATAAGTCAGTAGTTGAAGATGGTTCAGATATAATCTTCATTGTAGACTATGAAGGCAATATTTTATATCATAACCCCTCTGTAGAAGACATGTTAGGGCATGAGCCTGGAAGTTTGATTGGTAAGAATTTTTTCGATTTTATAAAACCGGAGGCTCTTGTAACCCTTAGAGAAGAATTTGCAGTAAGTACCCAAAAGCCTTACGACGAAAATGTTGAATTCATTTTTCGTTGCAAAGATCAAAGCTTCAAATACCTGGAATTCAACTCTATCAATCTACAGCATAAAGACAATATAAGAGGTCTTATTCTTGATTGTCGGGATATTACACAACGAAAAAAAGACGCCGAAGAGTTGCTCAGGGCTCAACGTGCTAAAGAGCAGTTTCTGGCAAACATGAGCCATGAGATTCGAACACCGATAAATGGAATAGCTGGAATGGTGAACTTGCTTTTTGAGGCTAACTCGGAACAGGACAGGACCCATTACCTGAACGCCATCAAGCATTCTACTGAAAATCTAAAGGTCATCATAAATGATATCTTAGATCTTTCTGTAATTGAATCCGGTAAGTTAAAGTTTGAAACAATCGGCTTTAATATCAGATATCAACTAGGTGCAGTCGTTGATACGTTTATATATCAATCTAAAGAAAAGGGTATTGATCTCTCCTATTCAATAAGTCCAAGAGCTGATCATGTTCTACTTGGTGACCCTGTCAGACTCAATCAAATACTTATAAACCTCATCAATAATGCACTCAAGTTTACGCATGTGGGTGAAATTAGCGTTAATGTAGACCTTGAAAAAGAAAATAATACAGACCACTGGATTCGCTTCGAAGTGAGTGACACCGGCGTTGGGATTTCCGCGGAGAAGCTGGGAAGAATTTTTGACAGCTTTACACAGGCTGATGAGAGTGTAACCCGAAGATACGGAGGGACAGGTCTTGGCTTATCTATAGTTAAACAATTAGTGGAGTTGCAAAGGGGTACTATTAAGGTTGAAAGCAAAGAAAATGTCGGTACCAAATTTACATTTGTAATACCTTATAAATTTGGAAGTGAAAAAGATTTAATTCATCCCAGAAGTAGTTCCAAAAACAAATCCCTTTCACACTCTTTTTATGGGGTACGAGTGTTACTTGTTGAAGATAATGATATCAACCGTTTATACGCTCTGAATATTCTAAAAAAGTGGAACTGTCAAATTGATCAGGCCGAAAATGGCTACACGGCGTTGGAGAAATTGAAGGTAAATAACTATGACATTATTCTAATGGACGTACAAATGCCAATAATGGATGGTTATGAAGCCACTAATACAATTCGCAAGACTTTTCCGGAGGGAAAAAACAACGTACCTATAATAGCGCTTACTGCTAACGCAATTAAGGGTGATAACGAGAAATGTCTGGAGATGGGTATGAATGATTATCTTTCTAAACCATTTCAACCGGAATCGCTATTTGACGCGATGTCAAAATTTGTGAATGAGCGTGAAAAGCCGGAATCGGCTTCTCAAATTATAGATCTAAGCTACCTTAAAGGAGTATGTAACAATGACGAAAGTTTCATGCGCGAAATGATTGATACCTTTGTTACCAATACCCCGCAGATTATCTCAGAAATGGTTCATATGTCGAAAGAGCAAAATTGGAGACAGGTTAGTGCTTTAGCTCACAAACTAAAGCCTTCTGTAACATTTATGGGTATAAATCAAATTAAGGATGCGATTAAACGTATTGAGTCATTCGCCAAGGAAGGAAGAAAAATTGATGTAGTTGCCAAAGATATTGATGAAGTTCGCGAAGTCATTGACAAAGCTATCAACGAACTAAGTTCTAGGTCCCAAGCAACATAATCTACTCTCTATTCATTATTGCTAGTTTTCTATAAATAACCGCCTTATTGTCCACTCCAAGTACGACATAGTAAACACCATTAGGCAATTCACTACTTGATAAACTAAAAATTCCGTCCGAATCAAAATTCAAAATCCCCTCCAACATGGTCACACCTCGCTGGTCTACAATCTTCCAGCTATAATTTTCTAGTATACTACCCTTAACTTTGAAATTAACAACCTCTTTAGCCGGATTTGGATAAATTGCAATATCCTTTAACTGATCCTCGATCTCAATAGGAATTGAGGTAATTTCTCGGCTTACTTTTCTGGGCGATTTGATTATTTGGGCTGCATAAATCTCTCGAGTGATTTTATCCTGGACAAAAGCGACTATAAATAAATTATCAGGTTCATAAATAGGTACATCCACTTCCCAGTCTGTAGTTAAACTTTGAGTTGTACCTGTAGTCCAGTTGATGTCAACAGTCCTACCCTCTCCACCAAACAGCAACCGTTTAAGAATATTATTATAAGTAACGCCGTTTAATTCTACTTCATCTTCCACCACTGCAGCGTTTACCACAATTTGGTCAGAAAAATCTTCGTTAGCCGTAACAGCAATATTGATGGATACCACTTCTTCTGAAGTATTTAAGTTTTCAATAAATATATCAAATTGCGGGTCTTGTAACGATCTTCGGTCAATGTCAATTTCGTCGATATCAAACGTGAGGTCGTTAATAATGGAACCATCTAATACGGTAATTGGAGGCTCGGAAACACCATAGAATGTGACCCTGGCAGAAGGGTCGTTAGGATTATCTAAATTAAAGGCATCAGCCCCAGTAAAATCAATGTGATATTGAATGGTTGTGAAGTCAATTTCGGTTGCATCTATTAGCTGTTCCTGTGCTATATCATTAAGCCTTTGATTGGCATCCAGGCTAACCTGCGAACCGTTGTCGGTAAAGTGTTCGAGTAGTACGATTCTTTGTTTATTCCCTATAAATACATTGTCAAAAGCAAATCCATTTAAGTTAGTGCCAGGGGGATCACTACCGTCACTTCCAAACGCTACCCTAAAGCGTACAAAACCTCTTTCTACAAATGGAATTTCTTCTAGGCTAAACCTTGCTGAAACCCAGCCATCAGTAGGAATACTCCAACCTTGATCACCCTCGTTAAAGTTACCATCACTATCACCAGGACTGCTATTTAAGCCTTCGGAATCATACCAGGCCACCCCCCTAACCAGATCTCCAACATTAGCCCATGTGAGCCCCCCATCGGTCGAGTATTGCAAGACGACCCCATCAAAACCCTGTTGGGTATCCACCCAAATATCCATTGAAATCATCGGCCTGCTCAATTGCGAAAGGTCAAAGCAAGGTCCATTGACGTATGAATCTTCGTTGAGAAAATACCGACCGCCATTCCTTCCGGTCCACCAAGCATTATTGCCCGGACTGTTTATCGTAGTTCCATTAGGTACTCCCATTATCCAGCTTGTGTCACTGTATACCTTTGGGTCACTGAGGTTATCAATAACCTCCGAAGTGGCAACCCAACCACCGGCACCACTCTCAAAATCCTCCATGTAAGCGGTTTCTGCCGATGGCATTACCACATTAAAAGGTAGTATAAATACAGTTTGTGAAACTTGATTGGTACATCCATCATTTGTTTCGACACTTTGGGTGACCGTGTAATTTCCAGTGGACACGTATTCATGAAAAGGATCATCGTACGTACCAAACGTCCTGCCTCCATTGGTACCGGGCGGAATATTGTCCCCAGCATTTCCTGATATTACTACTCCATCCCCAAAGTCCCAGGTAAAACTTTCAACCGTACTTATGCTACCTGGATCTGTGTTATCCCGGAACTCAGTTGCATCACCATTACAAATAGAAGTCCAGTTAAAATCAGGAACTGGCGTATCCCCAACTCTAATATCCATTGATGTGGATGACGAACATCCTTGATCACTAGTGACAGTCAGGGTGACAGTGTATTCCCCAGATTGGGAATAAAAATGCGTTGGATTTTGCTCTTCACTAAAGGTATTATTATCATCAAAATCCCAACGCCAATCGACTACAGATGACCCCACAACAGTAGACAGATCGAAAAACTCAATTTCGTCTTCTACACAAGAATTAAGCACGGAAATTTGGGCATCGGGGCTAGCTTGAACAATGATTGGTTTGGATAGCTCAGTAGGTACCCCGAATGTATTAATAAATGTATATTCTACTGTAATCAATCCAGCTGTAAGTCCGTCCGTATCGAATGTCCAATCCCCATTTGCCTCCTGATTGACGATACCTGAAACCGGACTGAAAAATTGCGTTCCCGGGAGACCTTCACTTGCTAGAGGAGCTCCAACCAATAAAAGCCGACCAGAATTAGCACATACAATAGGATTCCCATCTCCGTCTACAGGGGCAAATCGGATGTTAAAATTAATTGTAGTCACAGGATTGACAATTACCTCTTTAGTTATGGAATTAAAACACCCGTTCCCATCTGTATAACTGTAAGTGACAAAATTACTACCCAAAACCGCAGATGACGGCTGAAAATCTACCTTGTCCAACCCATCAATTCTCGGATTAGCTAGCCCGGAACCGGGGGATATGGTAAACGTGCCACCTACTTGAGTACCTGTAACTTCAAAGTCTGCAGCGCCTTCATCCGTTACTGCAGGCAAATCAAAAAAGTCCATAAATGGCAATCGATTGACGTTTAATTCCATCTGATCGAAAACCACAGTACAAGGTCCTGCACCATCAGGATCGTCACTTGTAAATGTCAGCACTACTGTAGTATTGATTTCAGCCGGATCAAATGTATAGGTAGCATTAGGATCATTTATATTGTCGAAAGATCCAAGGCCTCCAGACCATGTACCTAGTGTGGTAGAGCCTCCTATGGAGCCCATCAATGAAATGCTTCCAGCATCTTCGCAGACATTTAAATCCATACCCGCAGATATCTGTGCGGCTTCATTTACCGTGATATTAGTTTCTAGAAAATCTTCTATACATGGCCCGAGTAATCCATCAGAGTCATCAGTAGTTAGCCTGAAAACTAGAGGTTCAAATTCACCTGGCGCAGGTAAATAAACTGCCGTTACCTCGCTGCCGGTAAGGCTGCTGGCACTTAAGGTACCGGAGCCTCCAGATTGCAAAGACCAAACTCCATTTGTAGCGCCACCCCCAATAAACCCTCTTAGATTAATTTCATTTGGTTCGCAGAATACAGCACCGTCATCGTCTACCGATAACACCATAGGAGCCTGAGTGAATATAATTTCAACGTCATCCACGTCCAAACAGCCGGCGTTATCTTCTGCCCATCGCAAAATGTAAACGCCGAATTGATCTACTGTTACGGCAGCATTTGGCAAGGTATTATCATCAAACATCACATTGCCAGGGCCAGAAACTTTAGACCATGTTCCAATTCCCCCCGAAGTAGATATAACCGCACTTAAATTAGCTGACAGATCACATTCTTGCATATCCAATCCTGCATTTGCAATTGGTTGAGGAGTAACATCTACCGTAACGCCGAATGCTGCACCATCACAACCATTGGATGTTGGAATAATCTCATATTCTACTGTTCCTGGATTCGAAGGGTTAATTGTATTTAATACCTGGGCGATCAAATTACCAGTACCGGCTACAGGTCCAGTTAGGTTAGTTGATGATACTACAGTCCAGTTAAACACAGTACCCGCCACTCCGTTCGGATTGGTAATAGAGATAGAAGTGATTTCTCCACTGCAAATGCTCTGATCCATAGCAAAAGCGCCTGGAATCGGATCTACCACCACATCCACACTGGTTACCTGGACAGGACAACTGTTCGCACTCGCCGTAAACGTGTAGGTCACCGTGATCGGAGCACTCGTACTATTGCTCAACACTTCAGTGATCGTACCGCTCGACCCTACACTCTGACCCGTATACGTCACATCGCCACCCGAGCCCGTCGGATATACCGCCGTTAACGTAATATCTCCGTTCTCCGTCAAGGTCTCATAGTCGATCGAAACACTCTCCCCAGAACAGACTACCAGCTCGTTGTTCGTCAACGTCTGCGTTACTATAGGGTCTACCGTCACTATATAGTCTTCAGTAACCGGGTTTACACAGCTCTCAGGGCCAGGGCCCGTAGCCCTGATCGTGTAGGTCACTACCTGAATCGCGTCACTCGTGTTGATTAAAATGTCGTCGATTGTGCCCGTACCGTTCGTCTCACCGTTTATCTCTGGGGGAGCCAATACCGTCCAGGTGAAGATCGTGCCTGCCACAGGGCTCGTCGGCGTGAAGTTCAATTGATCGCCACTGCAAATCGTCTCGGGACTCGGAGGACTCGTGAAGCTCGGGATAGGATCTACCGTGACCGTGATCGTGAAGGACGTGCCCGCACAACTGCCGATATACGGAGTAACCGTGTACACCACATCCACCGAAGCGTTCGTTACATTCTCAAAATTGTCCCCGATGACCAGGTTCACATCTGTCGTGCCCATAGCGGTCGTGGCCGTGCCCGTTAAGCCCGAACCGACTACCGCACCCACATCGTAGCTCGTGA
>JBCCOE010000003.1:0-135586 GCA_039025475.1 Bacteroidota bacterium
AAAACCCTGCCGATGGTAACTCCTGCTAAAATAACCCCATCGTACTTTTTGATTTTGAGGTATAAAATCTAGGCAGAAATCATCGATAGACCAGAAACTTTGGGTTATTTTAGAAGGAGATAACATCGGCAGGGTTTTAGTTATTCAGTTGATTGTCAGTCACTTAATATACTAATTTCCTGCCTTTTTTGCTACCTAATATCCCCGTTTTTATGTCGAACTCACGTTATTTTATGAGAATAGCTACTGAGGTGTTTTGTAAATCATCTGGCTAAACTTTTGGAGAAGAAGTTAGATTTTAATCATTATAGACGCTACTAATGGATATCAATCGAATGATGTTGATATTCGAAATACTCCTTTTTACGTATTTGTAACGAGGATGCCAGAGTACCGTATTGTAAATGCAGAATCAGTAAACCGTAACTCGTCTAATGTATGCCATGCCCAAACTACGGGCTTGGAGCCATTGCGTGTAAAGTCGCACCTTCTCAGAGTGACTTGCAAAGCACTCTGAGTTTGACCTACGAATTCTCTCTAATTTACCCTGTCCGATTTTTTAGTAAGAGCTTCGTCAAATCAAGAGTCAAAAGATAGGAAAGCCCAGAATTTAAATTAAAACTTGTAAGAATTCCAGTAATCAGAGTTCAGGCTGACATAGAAATGAATCCTATCCATCGTTAAGATATAAGTGTAGTATATTGAGATATCTTATTTCCTAAGCGAAGACCTGCGCACGATCAATTCGGTTTCTAGCGTTTTGGTCACCGGTTCAATCATTACCTCGTCTTCTGATTCGATTTCTTTGATAAGTAATCTTGCCGCTTCCTGTCCCATTTCAAAACCGCGTTGATCTACAGTGCTTAACGTAGGTTCAGTGAGCTCGGTAAATCTCCAGTTACTGAACCCGACAATGCCAAATTCACCCGGAATTTTTAATCCTTTTTCTTTAGCGGCAATCATCGCACCTAGCGCGGATATATCGTTGCTGGCAAAGATGGCATCCGGAGGATTTTCCGAATTGAGGAGTTTGGAAGTCAACGCCTTGGCCGGTCGTTCGTCGTCAGCCAAATTTTCGTAGACTACATGGGAAGCGTGATAAGGCAATTTATTTTCCTTAAGGGCGGCCTTGTATCCCTCTAATCGGTGCTTACTAATTTGTAAATTTCTGGCGCCTGCTAAATGTGCGATACTCTTGTATCCTTGTTGTATTAAATGATTGGTTGCGTTGTAAGCGGCTCCATAATCATCTACAATTACTTTGCTACAATTAATCGCCTCACAGACCCGATCGTAAAATACCATAGGAACACCTCTGGCGTACAAAGATTCGAAATGGCCATAGTCTGTTGTGTCTTTTGACATGGACACCAGAATGCCATCAACGCGATTATTAAACAGCGCTTTAACATCCCTCACTTCCTTTTCATATGACTCATTGCTTTGCGAGACAATGACGCTGTAGCCAGCGCCATAGGCAATATCTTCTACGCCACTTATAACGGTCGAAAAAAACCAGTGAACCACTTGCGGTATAACCACTCCTATAGTATTGCTTTTACTATGGCGTAGGCTAAGTGCAATACTATTAGGTTGATAATTGAGTTTCTCGGCAAGCTCAGATACTAGTTTTTTTGTTTCCGGACTAATGTCAGGATGGTCTTTGAGCGCCCGCGAAACCGTAGAAGGTGAGATGCCTAATTCCCTGGCAATATCCTTAATAGTTACCTGGCTACTTTTCATAATAGAAGTTACTTAAACCTAACCAAAATTAATCACTGTAATGTTTTAGTTTACATCATTCAAGTGTTTTTTTATACTCATGTGAAGCTGTTTTGCACACACCTGCACTCAGAGAAATGTTTTTTTGTGCCTTTACAGCGAATTGGTATTAGCACAGGCTCTCATGTTTAATCTTTTAGAATTAAAACTGCACAAAATATAGAGTTAGGCTGGAATAAAAGCCATTTGCGATTTTTGTAATGCTTTTCGCAAACGTTTGCGACTCCGATTTCGTTAATTTATCGAGTTAAACACTGGTTTTCTGTAAGTTCCGTACCTAATATTGATGGATTTTCAACCTTTTAGACTCTATGCTTATGAAGAAAAAATTACTATTCCTTTTTCTCATTGGTTCGTTGATTTTTGATGTCGTGTATGCCCAGCAGACGATTTCAGGCCAAGTGACTGATGCGGAAGACGGAGAACCTCTCCCGGGGGTGAATATTCTCGTCAAAGGAACATCTTCCGGAACCGTATCCGATTTCAACGGAAACTATTCCCTGTCTGTGGAGGAAGGAACCATTTTGGTTTTTTCTTTTGTTGGCTATCAACCACAAGAATTAAGTGTGGGATCTCAAACCGTTCTAAATGTCAGTTTGAATTCCGATGTTACGCAACTTTCAGAAATTGTGGTTGTAGGTTTTGGTACGCAAATAAAGCGGGATCTTACCGGGGCCGTTGGGCAGATCAAAGCAGAGCAAATTGAAGGTCGCGTTCTTCCTAGTTTCGAAGCGGCTTTACAAGGGCAAACCCCGGGTGTTCAGGTAATCCAAGGAAGCGGATTAGCCGGGTCTCCAGTGCAAATTAAGATACGTGGCAATGCTTCAGTTAGTGGTGGTGTAGAACCATTATACGTTGTTGACGGAATTCCAATCACGACTGGCGATTTTTCTAACACAAGGGTTCGAAACATAGCTTCGAATACCAATGCTCTAGCCAATATCAATCCTAATGATATTGAATCAATTGAAATATTAAAGGATGCGGCCGCTGGTGCCATTTACGGTTCTCGGGCATCTAATGGTGTGGTTTTGATCACTACCAAATCTGGAGCAAAAGGTAAAGGTAAATTCAACGTAAGTTATAATGCTAGCATACAAGAAGAGACGATAAGGCAAGATCTTTTAAATTCTGCTGAGTTCGTTGAACTCTATCAGGAAGCCCATGAAAACTCGGGTGGTGTGGGAGATGCTGTATTGCCCGGTGGTCTTTCACGTGAAGAGGCATTGTCTAACGACACAGATTGGCAGGACGAGGTTCTTCAAAAAGGCTTTTCTCAAGATTTGAATGTATCTTTCAGTAAGGCGACAGAGAAATATAACTTGTTTGCCAGTGGATCTTTTTCAGATCAGGAAACATTCATTACCGGTAATGAATTCAGACGTATAAATGGTCGAATCAATTTTGATTATAATATTCTTGAAAACCTTAAAGTAGGATTTAAGGCTACCTATGGAGATGTCAGAAACGATCGAGTACCAGTGGGGTTTGCCGGCGGACTTGGAGCTGCTCAAGGGAGTGCGCTCCCAATATTTCCAATAAGGGAAGCAGACGGTACTTTCTTTGTCAACGGAGCGAATCCCGTTCGGGAATTAGAATTAAATTTGTTTACTCAGAAAGAACGTAGGGCCATAACTACTGCATTTATTGAGTATGAAATACTTCCAGGCCTTAAAGTAAGAAGCGAAAATAGCATTGACTACTTAGACCAAAATGAAGATTTTTTTGACGGACAAGCTTTTGATGTAAATGGTCTAACAAGTGGCGGATCCGGTGATGTCTACGTCACTAACTTTAATACGAATAACTATATAACTTATGATACCAAAATAAACGACGATCATAATTTTACCTTTCTACTGGGTCATCAGTATCAAGACTTGCAATTATTTCGGGCAAATTTTAGAGCTTCCGGTTTAACTGATCGAATTGATGAAAGAACCCGGGAAGAGATAATTAATGCAGTTGGTGATGAGGACATGGTGGATGAGCGTGTCACTTTTCAAGAAAGATCACGAATCTTATCTGGGTTTTTTCGGGTCAATTATAAATACAAGGATAAATATCTTTTAACAGCTATTGCACGGGCAGATGCTTCGTCAAGATTTGGTGAAAATAATCAAGTTGGATACTTCCCGTCTGTCTCCAGTGGTTGGATTATTTCTGAAGAAGATTTTTTTGATTTTGGAGCTTTATCCTTTTTGAAACTACGGGCTAGTTGGGGCTTAACAGGTAATGATCAAATCCCACCCAATGGACGCTTTGGGTTATTCACTCGTGATCCTGGAGGATTTAATGATAATGTAAATCAAGTGGATGTTCTTTTTCCAAGTCAATTACCTAATCCAGACTTAAAGTGGGAAACTACAGAAAAAATTGACTTAGGATTGGACTTTGGTATACTGCAAGATAGAATTTCCGGTACTCTTGGCTATTACATCAATAATGCACGTGATATCATATTAGATGTCCCTTTGGCAGGTTCCCAAGGTAATGGAGGAGCACAAGCAGCTAGAAACATAGGAGAATTTCAAACAACAGGCTGGGAATTCAACCTGACTTCAAGTAATCTGGTTGGAAATTTTGAATGGACGACCAATCTTAATCTCAGTACGGTAAACAACGAAGTTAAAGACCTAGGTGGTTTCGGACCGGATACTTTTGATTCGGGAGATGGAGGTGAAGTGAGGTTAGCTGTTGGACAACCCTTTGCAGCATTCTTTTTAGTGCCTTTCGTAGGTGTCAATAGCGAAAATGGTAATGCACTTTATCTTGATTTAGAGGGTAATGTTACAGAGGAGTTCGATATAGCCAATAGGCGGTTGGTAGGTTCTCCCTTTCCCGACTTCTTTGGAGGCATCACAAATACATTTTCGTATAAGAATTTTGAACTTAGTGTGTTTTTTAACTTTAGTGTTGGAAATAAAATATATAATGGCGAAGGACCTTTACAACAAGGGGGTATAAATAATACTAATCAGCGAAGGGAGATTTTAGATCGTTGGAGACAGCCCGGGGACGTGACCGACGTGCCTAAATTAGTGACTGAAGGATTTGCCTTTGAAAATTCAACACGCTTTTTGAGCGATGGTTCATACCTAAGATTGAAAACCTTAACCTTGTCTTACAATCTACCACCAAATTTATTGGATAATATTGGTTTGTCCAGTGCACGTGTTTTCATAGGTGGTCAAAATTTGTTGACATTTACCGAGTATGAGCAAGGTGACCCGGAAGTAGTAAGGGATAACCAGACACAGCTTGACAGAAATTTGAGATCAAGTGTTACTTTTTTCACACCTCCCCAAGCTCGCGTTTATAATATTGGTTTTAACGTATCATTTTGATTCTATGAAAAAGATATATTTTATTTTACTATCACTTTGCTTCATTATCGCATTAAGTGGTTGCGACCTTACGCTGGAGCCTGAAGGCGAAAACGATATTCCCCTAGATGAAGCTATTCAGACACTGGAAGATGTTGAAGAACTTCTATTATCAAACTATGCCGTAATAAGATCTGGTAGCACAATGGGCGGAAATTCCAATTGGATGGGAAGCTTGCTCGCAGATCAGGCAGATAGAGACCCTTCTTCCGGCTTTGGTGACGTACAATTCATTAATATCGACTTTAATGCCCAAAACCCGACGCTAAGGCCCTTCTGGGCTGACCTTTACGTGGTTGCAAATAGAAGTAGCATAGCTATTTCTTTTATCGAAATTTTGGAGGGATCAGACGAAGCGAAAAATAAACTCAGAGGTGAAGCCCTCTTTTTACGGTCTTTAGCTCACTTTGAATTGGTTAGATATTTTGCACTGCCCTACATCAAAGATCAAGATAATACTCAACCAGGAATTCCCCTACGACTTGATCCCGTTCTTGAGATTGAGAGTCCCACAGTCCCCAGGTCATCTGTTGAAGCTACTTACGCCAGAATTATAGAGGATCTTCTGGCCGCTATAGATTTATTGCCTTCGGTTGACGAGGATGACGGAAAGCCAACAGTTTGGGCGGCTAGAGCACTTTTGGCGAAAGTGTACTTTCAACAAAACAACTTTGATGGTGCATTTGCCCAAGCCAACGAAGTTATTCAAAATGGTGGTTTTCAGTTAAATGAGACCGTCACTGATATATTTGATCCTGAGCAAAACTTTTCGAGGGAATCTATTTGGGAAATACCAAGTATACTTCTTGATAATTCAAGTGAGAGCCTTACAGGATTATATCAGTCAAATCGCCCATTTGACCCTACTTATTATGCTGATGAAAGTTTTGCCATATTTGCACGCTCTGAGGCCGCTGATACCCGAGGTGAACTTTGGTATAATGAACGCCTAAGAAATGGGGCTAACCCTCCTCCTGAGCCCGTTGTTTTTGTATCAAAATTTGATAATCCCGTTTTTAATTTACCGATGTTACGATTGGCTGAAATACTATTGATAAGAGCGGAGAGTGCGGCAGAAACAAACAATACTGCAGTTGCAGTTGCGGACTTACAATCCGTAAGGGGTAGGGCATTTGATGATTCCGGCATATCTATTGATTTTTCAGGTACAGATGATCTCATCAATCAAATAAGGGAAGAAAGACAGAAAGAAATGGCTTTTGAGTTCAGTAATATTTTCCATGATTTAAAACGTGTAGGAGGTAATGGAGAGTCTGTTACCATAGGTGGCTTATCCTTTAATTCTCCAGAGTTACTATTTAAAATTCCGGATGTAGAGGTAAATACCAATCCATTAGTAGAACAGAACCCTTGATAATCAACTATGAAAAATTTAAATGACATACTTAAATTCGGGTTTTTAGCCTTTTTAGTTTTTATAGCTTCATGTGATGAACAGGAGTTTGGTGAAGTGGGTGAACCTAGAGATAAGGTTGCTCCTGCCTCTGGTACGTATTCCGTTCAAAGTTTAACCCTAAGTGAAGGAGTAACATCGTTCGTTGTTTCTGAGTTCACTGACCTGTCAGGATTCAGTTTGGTTCTTAATTCGACAGGCGGAAGTCCATCCACTTACGAAATAAATACTGATTTGGTACCCCTTTATATTTCCTCCTCTGGCAATTGGGATTTTGACAATAGAGAAAGGCCAAGTCAGATTATATTTAATGATGGAGAGGGTAGCGTTGATCTCCAAGCTATGCCTCTTGGTTTTGATAATCTTTTAAAGGTTGAATTCACGCCCTCATGTAATGAAGTCGTTTACGAATTAGTTTTAGAGAAACAATGAATTTGAAGAGATGAGAAAAGTTTTACACATATTATTAATCATTATATTATCAGTCAAAGCAGGTGTTTCGCAAGACTTATTGCAAACCGAGATTGTCAACTTAGTTGGTGGAGGTGACGTTAACGTAACGGGTCCAACTTTAGGTGCCAGTTTCAATCCTAGTGGTTTTACTAACGACGAAACCGTAACACTCTTTTTAGATGTATCTTTAGTAAACCCAAGAGACGATGATCGAAACCTTGCTGGTACTACCGAAGATTTGTTCGTTTTCATCTTTGAAGGAGGGGGAACAATACAGACTGATGGAGATCCTGTGCCTGCCGCACAGCTCACTAGGGTGGAAGGCGATATATATTCAATAGATTTTGATTTAGCTTCAGGTGAACTTTTGAGTTCTGACATTATTGCTGACGGTGGTTTCGCCAGGCTTTTAATCAAAGCTACCACTTTTGAAGCCGGTCAATCTGGTGATTTTGAGATCCGGTTCACTGAGGTGCCTGAATCTCCTGACGCTGTTTTTACAGTTCCTGAATCGTTTACTGCTGATGAAACCGTATCCATATTTTTGAACTCGGACTTGGCGTTTGGTGATGATCGGGTCACTACCGGTGAACTAACCGGAGAGGCGGATGTATTTATGTGGTCGGGTGCTAACAATTTTTCAATTCAACCGGAAGGTCAAACAGATTTTAATGCCGCTTTTGAGCCAGGAAGATTAGACGTACTGTCATCAAATATTTTTAGAATTACATTGCAAGCCAGGGAATACTATGGCGCCGAAGACGATGTTGTTATTTCCAATATTGCATTGCTTTTCAAAAATACAGATGGCTCATTATCCGCAAGGCCGGCTAACGGGGATTTCTCTATTGCTGTGGCCCAACCACCTTCTGTTGAAGTCCCTGATCAGGCAGTTAGAGTATTTCCGGCATCATTTACCGCGGATGATTTGGTGACTGTGATATTCGATTCGAAAGTGGCCGATGAGGACGGAAATACTGCTTTGTTGGCTTCCGATGAAATCTATTTATTTTCAGGTGTGAGTATCTCAGACGGTGGTGATGGTTTTGAAAGAACACCGGAAGGGCAGATTTTTGATGCGCCGGTTGGTCCTGGTTTAATGCGAGCGCTAGGAGATCGTGTATATAGCATAAGCTTTATTCCCAGAAGTTACTTTGGATTGGCGGATGAGGAAGAAATATTCGATTTGACAATGTTGTTCAGGAATTCAAATGGTTCTAGACAAACGACGCCAAATTTTATGCTAGAAGCTGATGAATGTCCTCAGTAGTTCAAAGACACTTTGATGGTGGTATGAAGTTTTTTTCATTACTATTTTGCATTCTAATAAGTACCAATGCTAGCTTACATGGGCAGTTGGTGACTACAGATCCACTTTTTCCAAGTAGTGATGAACCTGTTACACTGATATTTGATGTTTTGGAATCAGTAGATGGAAGGGCTGAGGGACTTGTAGGATTAACCAATGATGTTTTTATGTGGTCGGGTGCTGGTTCGAGTCAAGATGGTAATGCCTTTGAGTTCCAGCCCGAGGGGCAAACCCTTTTTAACCAACCATTTGAGCCGGGACGAATGACTTTTTTAGGAGATAACCGCTGGTCAATTACTATAACTCCAAGAAGTTATTTTGGAGTACCTAATGGTACCTCAATAGAAAAGTTAGGTGTTTTATTAAAGAATGCTAATGGTAGTGCACAGACTGAGGATTTTATCGTTGATATTTTTGACCCCGCGCAACTTAATTTATTGGTTACGAGCCCTGAAAGTTCGCTTTTTTATGATTTAGATGAAGTAGTAAGAATAAATGTTATCACCTCTATTGACGCGGATGTAACATTTGAAGTTAACGGAACAATACAAGGCAATACCCAGAGTGGTAAGGAAGCTTTCATAGATATTACTGTAGAGGAACTTGAGTACGAAGTGGTAGTGACTGCGATCACGGACGATCAGCAAGCGAGTAAGGCAATTAGACTTTTACAACGAAGGTCACCTATTGTTGCTGATTTACCAGGTGGTGTAAGTGATGGAATAAATGTGATTGACGACAATACGGTGGTTTTTGTACTCACGGCCCCGGAAAAAAGCTTTGTTTATTCGGTAGGTGACTTTTCTAATTGGCAATTATCTTCTACAGGATTTATGAATATAACTCCCGATGGAAGTCAGTTTTGGTTACAAGTTGAGAATTTAACCCCTCAAATCGAATATGCTTTCCAATATTGGGTGTATGACAATGATGAAAATTTCGTACGCGTAGGAGACCCCTACGCCGAATTGATTTTGGATCCTAATAATGATCGCTTCATCAACGAATCTGTATTTCCGGATTTAAAAGAATATCCTGAAGGAGCGGAAGAAATTGTCAGCATTTTTGAGATTGACGCGGACAAATATATTTTTCAAAATACCGACTTTGTAAGACCTGACCCGGAAGACTTGATTATTTACGAATTGTTGGTTCGGGATTTCGATGATACAGGTTCTTTTCAGGCTGTGATTGATCGAATGGATTATATATCCAATCTAGGCGTTAATGCTATAGAATTAATGCCCATAATGGAGTTTTCGGGAAACATTAGCTGGGGATATAATACTATCTACCATCAGGCAGTTGACAAGGCTTATGGCACACCTGATAAGTTGAAGGAATTAATTGATGTAGCCCATGGTCAGGGTATCGCAGTTATTCTTGATATCGTCTTTAACCATGCTGATTTTGCATCGCCCCTGGTTAAAATGTATTTTGACCAGGAAGCAGGAGATTTTGGTCAGCCTGCTGAAGACAATCCTTGGTGTAATGAAATTGCAACGCATCCTTTTAGTGTATTCGCAGACTTCGATCATGACAGCGAATTGACCCGAGAATTCATAGATAGAGTCAATCGTTTCTGGTTGGAAGAGTTCAAAGTAGATGGTTTTCGATATGATCTGTCTAAAGGCTTTACACAAAATGTAACGTCAAACGTTGGAGATTGGAATGCCCTGGATAATTCCAGGGTATTTAATCTGACCAGAATGAAAAATGCTGTTCGAGCCTACGATGAAACCGCCTATTTAATGCTGGAACACTTGGGAAACGACGAAGAGGAAGTGGTGCTGGCAAACGAAGGCTTCATGTTGTGGGGAATAATGCATAATGAATATAAGAATAGCTCCATAGCCTCAAATGATAATTCTGATCTTAGCAGAACGTTTCATCTCAATCGAAACGGAGATTGGCAAGAGCCAGCTGTAATTGCATATAAGGAAAGTCATGACGAGCAGCGAATTATGTATGAAAACTTAGAGTTTGGTAATAACTCGTCTGCGGGACACAACGTTCGAGAGTTTAAGAATGGCCTTAATCGAATTAAAGCCGCAAGCACCATTCTTTACTCTATTCCCGGCCCTAAGTTGTTATGGCAATTCGGCGAATTGGGCTATGAACTTCCGATTAACCTTTGTTCCGACGGAACAACAATTGATGGAAACTGCAGAACAGATCCTAAACCTGTAAGACGCGATTATGAGGAAGACGAAGAGCGTCTGAAACTGTATAATACTCTACAAGCATTATTTAATCTCAAAACATCCTATCCAATTTTTAAAACCAGTGATGTACAAATAATTGGAGGGTCGAATTTATTCAAACAGGTGGTTTTAAAATCAGAACCTTTTGTTGTTGCCCCTAACAGTTCTGACGAGATGAGTGTTGTAGTGTATGCCAATTTTGATGTTACCAGTAGAACGGTTGATGTGCAATTCCCACATACCGGCAATTGGTTTAATTATTTTTCAAATAGCGAATTAAATGTATCTAATACTAGTTTGCCTATGACGTTGAGGCCAGGCGAATTTCAAATTTATACCAATGTAGATATTCCGGAACCCTTGCCCGAGCTTAACCCCTTTGTTAGGCCAATTGCTCCAGAGTTTATTTCATTGTCAGCCATACAAGGTCAGGGTGCTCAACTAACATGGATTGACAATTCAGAGGTAGAGGATGGTTATCGCGTTTTCAAATCGACAAATGACGGGGTTTTTGCTTTATTAACTACGTTGCCGGCTAATACTCAAGAATATTTAGATACGGATATTGTGATCGGTGCTAATTATACCTATGAGGTAGTAGCGTTCAATAACAATGGTGAGTCGGCTTCCGAAAGATTGTTAATTTCCGGAGATGATATTATTACAAGCCTGGAGGGCAATTTTATTGATAATTTTTCCAAAGTTTATCCGAATCCGGCTGACGGTTCACTAACCTTATTATCTAAAGGCAGCATTTCCACAAAGCTAATTGAATTAATTGCACTAAATGGAACTATTATTAAGGCAAAATTCCAGTACAAAGAAAGTTCAAAACAATTAGAAATAGACGTTAACGATGTGAAAAATGGGTTATACTACCTACGGATTATAACAACAGAAAAAACTTTTATCACGCGAGTGGTTATACAAAATTAACTTATGAAATAAATGCGTATGAGTATGAAAAATAATTTACTAATTAAGATAGGGCTATTGTCCTTGTTATTTACCGGATGGGCTTGTGAGAGTGACGACGCCGATTTTGGTTTTTTTACATCCCCAACGGAAACTCCCGGTACGAATACAGATGTAACTTCACCAACTGGAATGCTTAACATATCCGCCAACTTTATTGAGGAAATGACCGTAAAGTTAGGTGATACGCTAACGGTAGAAGCTAACTTTTCGGATGACCTTGCTCTAGGCGCAATAGACATTAATATCATTGACGCTGAACCAGCCTTACTTTTAGATACAACTATTAATCTGAGTGGTACATCCGTGTCTCTTACTTTCGACTATATTATTCCATATGTAGCGAATTCGCAAAGTGTTGGAGATATAATGATTGAAGCCGAAATAACGGATGCTGCGGGAAATTCATTGATTACCGATGATATTATACTTTCGGTTATTCAACCTGAGTTTACGGAATTATTTCTGTTGAATGGCACAGAGTCGTTAAGTATGATCCAAAGTATGAATGATGTTCATAGTTGGGAACTAACTACTTCATTAGAAGCTATGCAGGCACTGTTATTAGCTACTTCTGGGGATACCACTGGTTTTGTTTGGGGTGATACATCCGACCCGCAGGACGGTATTGCTGAATTGTCGAATACAGGCATAATTAATGCCGGGGATGCAGGTGATTATTCAATTACGTTTAACGATATATCTTTTGAATATGCGATCAACACTTTAACATTTGATGAAATATTTCTGATTGGCAATTTCAACGGCTGGGGTGATGCTAGACCAGAGGATGCCATGACAAAAGTTGGAACTAATGACTGGATAATAACAACTGAGTTCAATGAACCTGATGGAGTAGATCCAGTAGCCTTGGCTGATATTCAATTTAAATTTGTGGCAGGAGCTAACTTTGGAGATGGAGTCAAGGATTGGGGGCAAGATCCTAATCAAACCCCAACCCCTCAGGGTGGAGTTGCTATTGATGGTGAAGGTGAGCAAAATATTAATCCCGGATTTACATCGGTGCCGGTTACAATAACATTTAATGATTTAACTGGTGTATATGGTATATCTACAATTGCTTCTAATTTCCCCGAACTTCATTTAATCGGTAATTTTTCTGGTTGGGGAAATAATGATGGTGCGCTTTCAGTTCCAATGACATTGGTTGCTGATAACCTATGGGAAGGTGAAATTGATCCCAATAATTTTGATTCTGGTTACAATCCAGCAGATAATATTGAGTTTAAATTTGTACTTGCACCTACCTTTGGTGTACAAGATTTTGGTGATGATGGTCAAGATTTTGTGGCTGATGATACAGGTTCGGAATCTAATGTTGTTCCTGGAATTGCAGGAGGGAATTATATCGTACAATTCAATGATCAGACTTTGGAATACAATATCGGCACGGTTAGGAACATAGATATGTTCATCATCGGAAATTTCTCCGGTTGGGGCGGTGGCACCAGTAACTTGTCCCCGGAAATGAGACTCACAGATGAGGATACGTGGTCCGTAGTGATTGATCCGGTTAATTTTGTAGATGGGTTTACTGGTGATTACATTTTTAAGGTAGTTAATGAACCTGATTTCGTTAATCAGACAGCTTGGGGTCCATCAGGTGATATCACCGCTCTTACGGGAATTGGAGATGATGACGGAGGAGCGCCGAATTTTGAACCGGGCTTTAACACGGGATCGTTTCAGGTTACTTTTAACGATGAGACATTTGAGTATGTAATATCTAATTGATTCGTAAACAACTCATATAAGTAAGGCTGCTCGAAACGGGCAGCTTTTTTTATGAATAAGTTAATTTAGCTATACATTATACTATTTACCTTATGGTTCAAAAAAAAAGACAGTTTAGAAATAGCTTCTTAGTATTCGTCTTTTCTATAATGATATGGTCCTGCGTATCTGAAAAAGAAAGGCCACTAGAGTTAGCTGGTATTGAAAGGAACAACGGGTCGACCATACGACTTTTTGAATTGCTGAAGCCAGATAGTACAGGCATCAACTTCGTAAATTACATCAAAGAAACCCCTCAATTGAATTATTACACTTTTCGTCATATGTATATTGGAGGAGGTGTAGCAACTGCGGATTTCAATAATGACGGTTTAATAGACGTATTTTTTACCGGAAATATGTCTTCGAACAAATTATACATCAACAAGGGAGGACTACAGTTTGAAGATGTAACAAATGCAGCAGGTGTACAAGGCAGTACAGGTTTTTACATGGGGGTCACAACACTAGACATAAATAATGATGGTTGGCTGGATATCTATGTTTGCAAGTCAGGAAAGTACGCTGACCCAAGGTTGAAAGCCAACTTACTTTACGTTAATAATGGTGATTTAACGTTTACGGAAAAAGCGAAAGAATATGGATTAGATGATATGAATCAATCCGTTCAGGCAGCATTTTTTGATTATGATATTGATGGGGATCTTGATGTTTTTATAGTAAATACTCCGGTTGATTTTACTATATCACAAAGGGCAATGCAACTTGATTACATTTATAATAACAAAGACTTTAGGAAGCTGGGGGGTAATGATAAGTTGTATCGAAATGATGGTAATAATAAGTTCGTAGACGTAACTGCACAAGCGGGGATTTTACCTGATCTCGGTTTTGGACTAAGTGTATCAATTTCTGATTTCAATGGTGACGACCTTCCTGATATTTTTGTTGCAAATGATTTTATAGCTCCTGACTACCTATATATAAATCAAGGAGACGGTTCTTTTAAGGAAAAAGGGAAAAGCTATTTAAAGCATACCTCATTTTACAGCATGGGTTCTGATGCATCAGACCTTAATAATGATTGTCTTCCTGATTTAATGGTCTTAGATATGAATCCAGAGGATTATATACGATCTAAAACTACCATGGAAATGATGGATCCAGATCTTTTTAATCGTGTGCGTGATGCAGGTTACAACAATATTTTTATGCATAATATGCTGAATATAAACACAGGGAGAAATAGCTTTAGTGAAATTAGTCAGTTTGCTGGGCTAGCGAATACGGATTGGAGTTGGTCAACCTTGGTAGCGGATTATGATAATGATGGGTTTAAAGATGTTCACATTACGAATGGTATTTACAGGGATGTTCTTGATAGGGACCTAAGAAATAACTTTGATGAATATGCAGAGCGAGCCAAGGGTATTACTGCTGAAGATATTTTTAAGCATTTACAGTCATTCCCATCGCAGAAACTTTCAAATTACATATACCGTAATAACGATGGGCATAAATTTTCTGATTTAACGCATAGCTGGGGGGTGGAAGAGCCAAGCTTTTCCAATGGCTCTGCTTTTGCTGATTTAGATAATGATGGAGACTTAGAGATTATCATTAACAATTTAATGGATACAGCTTTTATTTTTGAAAATAAAGCTGAGAGTTTAAAACATAACTACTTAAATATAGAACTGAAAGGGTCTCCGCTAAATAGACAAGGAGTTGGGGCTAAAATCTTTGTGCAGTGTGGCAAAGACAAGCAGTTAAAAGAAGTCTTCTTCACAAATGGTTATTTGTCTTCGTCTAATATTCCGATGCACTTTGGAGTTGGTTTATCCAAAACCGTTAGTAGGGTAACGGTTACTTGGCCGGATGGTAAACACTCTGTTATGAATGATATTAATGTTAATCAAACATGGACTATTGATTATAATAAGGCTGTTGAAACTAAAAGTAAAAACCCGAGACTTAAAACCATTCTTGTTGAGGATAGTACCTTGCTTGATAAAGCTTTTTTTCATGAGGAAAATGATTTTGATGATTACAGCCGACAAGTTCTATTACCGTATAAATACTCTACTTTAGGGCCTAAAATAAGTGTTGGGGATGTAAATGGTGACCAACTTGAGGATTTTCATGTTGGAGGAGCGGCCGGACAACCAGGAGCCTTGTATATCCAAACTAGTGACGGGAAATTTGAAAATAAGGTTATTGTTGATTTTATTAAAGACAAGGTTTTTGAAGATTTGGGGGCCACGTTCTTTGATAGTGATGGCGATGGTGATTTGGACCTTTATGTTAGCAGTGGAAGTTATGAGCTTCAGGGAAGTAGTAATTTGTCCCAGGACAGATTGTATCAAAACGATGGAAAGGGCCGATTTAAAAAAGCAGATAATTTACCCGAAATTAGATCATCTACCTCTGTAGTATTACCGGTAGATTATGATAAGGACGGTGACTTAGACCTTTTCGTAGGTGGTAGAATTGTGCCTGGTGCATACCCTTTAGCACCTGAAAGTTACATATTAACCAATAATAAAGGCTCATTTGTTAACACTACTGAAAATCACTCATCAGAGTTATTGAACTTGGGGATGGTCACCGATGGGGTTGTGATGGATTATGATAGAGATGGATTCGAAGATTTAATACTTGTAGGGGAATGGATGCGTCCTGCTTTCCTACGAAACAAATCAGGTAAGGGCTTCGAAACGGCTGAAGTGGACGGTCAACCGGATACTGGATGGTGGCAAAGTATATTATCCCATGATTTTGATAAGGATGGAAAATCGGAAATAGTCTTTGGCAATCTGGGTCTTAATACTAAACACAAGGCCTCGAAAGATAAGCCATTTCATATATATGCTTCGGATTTTGATAAAAATAATGTTTTGGACGCCTTTTTGGCAAAAAATATCGGCGGAAGGGAAGTTCCCGTTCGTGGTCGTGAATGTAGTGCTCAACAAATACCTCAAATTGCGGAAAGATTCAAAACGTTTGATTCCTTTGCAAAAGCAGATATTGATGAAATTTTAGGCGAACAAATGGATGAAGCGTTACACCTAAGTGTAACAACGTTTGAGACTGAATATTGGCGGCAAAGTGAAAAAAGTTGGGTGAAGGCCAGTCTTCCAAACCAGGTCAATTTTTCGGCAGCTTTGGCACTGGATTATCTTGATGTTAATGGTGACGATTTAGATGACCTGATAATTGCAGGTAATATTTTTGATATGGAGGTTGAAACGACAAGGCTTGATGCGGGGACAGGTTATGTTTTACTTAACCAAGGAAATGGCCAGTTTAAGACATCTGACTCATTTGAAACTGGTTTTTTCGTTCAGCATAATGTCAAAGATATTGCTATAATTAGGAATGCTTCGGGAACTGCTAATATTCTCGTGGCGGAAAACAATGGTTATTTAAGAGCTTTTCGTTTTTCAAATTAATTTGGCTATATCTTAAGGATACAAATGACCTTTACTTCTAACTTTTTAAAAACTTGCTCCATCTACTCGAAGTAATCCGCTACAGTATCTATTTGTCTGTTTTAACGGGCAGAAAACCAAGATTTCAAATTGATTCTTACTAATCTGCATACAGCCAATTAGATAGAAGGGCATTACTAAGCATTTTAAATAGTTACCTGGATTTAGTTAGATCCTCAACAAACTCGGGACGATTACCTTTTGAAAAAGCCCCTTTACGTTCTAAAGTAAAGCATCTTTTCGCAAACGTTTGCGATACCGTTTTCAACACGGAATGATTGCTAATTTATGGTTATAACAATTAACTTGTAATTAATCTAATATTTAGTTTTAACCTAAATCAACCTTTATGAAGAAGTATTTACTGTTAACAGTGGTACTTGTACTTATGTGTTCTTTGGGAGCTCTGGCACAAGTATCCATTTCAGGCAAAGTCACCGATTCGGGTGACGGCAGCGGTTTACCTGGTGTTAATGTTGTCGAAAAAGGCACTACTAATGGTACGGTAACCGATTTTGACGGCAACTATTCATTATCCGTAAATGACGGTGCCACAATTATTTTTTCCTTTGTAGGATATGTTACACAAGAAATATCGATGGGAAGTAGAACTACTATCGATATCGCATTATCTACTGACGTGACTCAGCTTTCAGAGGTAGTGGTCGTAGGGTACGGTACACAGGATAAAAAAGAAATTACCAGTGCGGTGGTTAGTTTGGATGCCAAGGATTTTAACCAGGGAGCTATAAACGATGCTTCGCAACTATTACAAGGTAAGGTTCCTGGTTTGAGTATTTACAACAAGGGGGGTGATCCGAACGGAACCCCTACGATTCGACTACGTGGTATTTCAACGGTAGGCGCCAATACAGAGCCATTAGTCGTTATTGACGGCGTCATTGGTGCCAGTTTGGACAATGTAGATCCAAATGATATTGAATCTATAAATGTTTTAAAAGATGGATCAGCCGCTGCGATATACGGTTCGAGAGGCTCCAGCGGAGTAATCTTGGTTACTACCAAACAAGGTTCTGATGGAAAAGTCACGGTTAATTATAATGGACAGTTTGCATTGTCTACTATCCAGAATGAGCTCGACATACTCAGTGCGGATGAGTTTGTGGCTTTTGGAAGTAACGATCTTGGGGGTTCTACGGATTGGCTTGATGAGGTGACTAGGACAGGTGTTACCAATATTCATAACTTGGCGGTCTCCGGTGGTTCTGGAAGTACAAGCTACAGGATTTCAACCAACTTTAGGAATGTAGAGGGTATTTTAGATGAATCCGGATTTGACCAAATCAATGCTCGTGCTACTTTATCCCATCGTGCTATTGATGATAAGTTAAAAATGGATTTTAATTTCTCCCTTACCAATAGGGAAAGTGATTTTTCATTTAATGAAGCACTGCGATATGCCGTATTTTTCAACCCAACGGCTCCCGTATTTGGTGCTGACTCCAATATAGGAACAGCTGCTGATTACGAACAGTTTGGAGGCTATTTTCAAGCCCCAGGATTGTTTGACAGTTTTAATCCAAGGGGTATCGTTGATCAAAACACCAACATTGGTGAACGAAATATATTAAATTTTAATGCTCGCGCTGAATATAGCATAATTGATGAACTATCTGTTACAATTAACTACGGTCAGCAGTACATTACTAATGTATTGGGTGAATATTATTCTGTTAACTCTTTCTTTAGGGGCTTGAATCGAAACGGTTTAGCCAGAAGGACCACCCAGGATGAAAAATTCACCTTAGTTGAATCATTCGCTACTTACACCAATAGTTTTAACAAAATTGATCTTACCTTTTCCGGAGGATATTCCTTCCAGCAAAATGAATCGGAGTCGTTTCTTTTGGAAACAGGGGATTTTCCTAATGATTTATTGGGGTTCAACGCACTTGAGAATTCTGGTAACCTAAATACTGATGGTCAAATTGTTTTACGGAGTGACGCATCGCCTGAAGAAAGAATTATCGCTTTCTTTGGACGAGCAAATCTAACCTTTGATAATGCCATCTTCTTCAATGCATCGATAAGAAGGGAAGGTTCTACAAAATTAGGGGAAGACAATCAATGGGGAACTTTCCCGGCAGTAGGTGTGGGAGTAGATGTAACCCAATATATAGATCTTCCTTTGAACACTTTCAAAGTGCGGGCAGGTTATGGGGTAACGGGTTCATTGCCTCGTGAAAACGGCTTGTCAAAACCAGGTATTACGTTCAATAGGGACGGAGGAACTGAAAACTTTGTATTGACAAGAGCGGCAAACCCTGATTTAAAATGGGAGGAAAAGGCTGAGATTAACTTGGGTATAGACTTTGGAACCGATCGTTTGACAGGATCACTGGATGTTTATACGCGAACAATTAATGATTTTATTCTAGAAAGAAATGTAGATCCAGCTGTATTCCAGGTTGACAGAAGATTTGAGAATGCTGGGGAGTTGAAAACGAACGGGATCGAACTTTCTTTGAACTACGATGTTGTAAACAACCCATCGTTATCCTACAATACGGGAGTTGTACTTTCTTCTTATAAAACCACTTTAGAGGAATTTATTATTGATGAACAAACACGCGCTAACTTAGGTGCACCGGGACAAAATTCCACCAACCTTATCCGGGTTAAAGTAGGCGAGGAAATTGGTCAAATATGGGGGCCAAGGTTTAGCGGACAGGTAGATGAAAGAGGTATACCTATTATGGTAGATTTGAATGGCGATGGACAAATAATTTCTGCCCAAGATGCTGCCCTGTCAGCTGATGGTGATTTTGAGGAGTTAGGTAATGGTATTCCCGATTTGGAAATAGGTTGGACTAATCAGTTGACGTATAAAAATTGGGATTTGAATGCATTTTTTAGAGGTGCTTTCGGACATAGTTTAGTGAATACATTCAGAGCTTTCTATGAGCCTAGAATACCTGGTCAAGCAGGTTATAATATTATTAACTCGGACCTTGCACGGGATGACATTACTAGTGCCCGATTCAGTTCATACTATGTTGAAAAAGCGAATTTCTTTAAGTTGGACAACATCACAATTGGTTACAATTTCAATGTCTCCGATTCTAAAGTTTTTTCTAGAATACGAGCATATGTTAATGTGCTCAATGCGTTTGTTATTACGGATTATACAGGTCTTGACCCTGAACCTGTATTACAAGATTTTGGTCCGGTCGATAATGGAGGGCGTTTCGAAGAGGATAATGGAGATCCAATCACACCAGATGTCTTATCACCTGGTATTGATAGGCGAAACAATTATTTTACCTCCAGGACTTTTACACTTGGATTAAATGTTACTTTTTAAATAAGCTGACAATGAAAAAAATACTATATTCTTTTTTAATGATATCAGGTATTTATGCCCTTAACGCATGTACCGATCTCGAAGAGGACTTGAAAGATAGTTTTACAGAGGCCACTGAGCAGGAGGAAGGCGAGGAAACATCGGCCACAGCAGATGGTGCTTTTTCTAAGTTATTAGATGGTGATGCAGGAACAGCAAACCATAACAACTTCTTTTCGATACAGGAAGTATCGTCTGATGAAGCGGCCATACCTGCGAAAGGTGGAGACTGGTTTGATGGTGGGATTTGGGTAGATATGCACCGTCATGAATGGAAGTCAACCAGTGAACCGCTTAATAATACTTGGCGGGGTCAGTACGAAGCGATTGGTGAAGCTAACCGGGCTTTGGCTAATTCAAGCCTTACCCCTGAAGAGGTAGCCCAAGTAACAGTGTTAAGGGCGTATTTTTATTATCGACTCCTAGACACATTTGGTAATGTGAAAATTGTTACGTCACCAGGTGTAGATGCTCCCCAATCAAACCGAACCGAGGTTTTTAATTTTGTAGAATCAGAAATATTGGCAGCTATCAATTCCGGTGATTTATCCCAGGAACGGGGGAATGTGGCTCGAATAAACGAATATGCTGCCCAGGGGTTACTGGCGAAATTATATCTTAACGCAGAAATTTACACTGGTACTGCAAGGTGGCAAGATGCGCTTGACGCAGCTGATGAAGTGATTAACTCAGGGCTCTATAACCTCGCTGCAAATTACGGTGATGTTTTTTCACCAACAAACACGGACAACATTGAACATATATGGATTGTCCCTTTCGATGAAACTACCGGCGAGAATATGAACTTTGGTCAAATGACCCTTCATTACGGTAGCCAGGCTACTTTTAATCTGCAAGACCAACCTTGGAATGGATATACTACATTGGAAGAGTTTTACAATTCCTATGAAGATGGTGACGCTCGTAAGGAAAATAATTTTCTTGTTGGCCCTCAGGTAGATACAGATGGTAATCCAATTTTGGATCTTGCCAAAGAGAGTAACGATCCTGAATTTCAGCTTGTATATACACCTGAAGTGAATGAATTATTTCCAAACGCCATACGTCAAGGAGGAGCTCGATTATTTAAATTCAATTTTAAGGAGAACCAAAGACCGAATATGGATAATGATTACCCCATTTTAAGATATGGTGATATGCTTTTAATCAAAGCAGAAGCTACAGCTAGGTTAGCCGGTAATTGGGATGATGCCTCTGCCAAAATGTATGTTAATATGCTCAGGAGTAGGGCAGGTGTTGCAGATATTGCTACTTTGACCGAAGATGAATTTTTGGCAGAACGTGGCCGTGAAATGTTCATGGAAGTTACTCGGAGACAAGATCTGATACGCTTTGGAAGATGGGGAGCAGAATGGTGGGAGAAGCCTTCTCACGATAACGGTAACTTAATATTGTTCCCAATTCCATTAGACCAAATTAATGCAGCTGCAACCACAGATAATCCATTACAGCAAAATCCTGGATACTAGTACAATTAAAGTTTGAAAATCCACAGGGGCTAACTCTTACGAGTTGGCCTCTGTTTTTTTAATCACCTTGTGATTATTAGATTTAAATACTCTATCATATTTTCAGATAGCTCTACGGTTCGTCCATAAGTTTTAATGAGAAACCTCTATTTAATCGCTTTGATAATTATAATCGGTTGTGATTCCAGGAAGCTTTTTGATAGTCAGTTTAAGGAGGTTCATCAGGAGGCTGGTGTTGATTTTATTAACCAATTGGATTATACGGAAAAATTAAACCCGTATACCTTTCGTAATTTCTACAACGGAGGAGGTGTAGCACTCGGGGATATAAACAATGATGGACTCATTGATATATATTTAACGGGTAACCTGGTAGATAACCGACTTTTTTTAAATAAAGGTAATTGGAAATTCGAGGATATCACTTTAAAAGCCGGAGTTTCATGTTCTGAAGTCTGGTCTACTGGTGCGACTTTTATTGATATAAATACCGACGGCTTTTTGGATCTGTATGTTTGTAAATCAGGGCCCCCTGGAGGCAAAAACCGCAATAACGAATTATTTATAAACAATGGAGACCTTACTTTCTCTGAATCGGCCAAAACATACGGCTTAGATGTAACCGGTCTATCGGTACAATCCGCCTTCTTTGATTACGATAAGGATGGAGACTTGGATTGTTACCTATTAACTAACTCCATCAGGTCTGTTGGGAATTATGACCTTGTAGAGGGTGCGCGTGAAATTCCTAATCCTGAGGGAAATAAATTCTTTATCAATGAGGGTGGTAAATTCATTGATGTTTCTACAAAGGTGGGTATATATACCAGTAACATTGGCTTTGGACTGGGAATTACCTTAGGGGATTTTAACAATGATGGTTGGACTGATATGTTTGTTTCAAATGATTTTTTTGAAAGAGACTACCTCTACTTAAATGATCAGGCGGGTGGTTTTAAAGAATCATTAGAAAAGTACATAGATAGCATTAGTATGGGCTCTATGGGTGCTGATGCTGCCGACCTAAATAATGATAGCCGTTTGGACTTAATGGTAACGGAGATGTTGCCAGATTCACTAAGCAGGACCAAAACAAAGGCGGTTTACGAAAACTGGGAAAAATATCAAATGAATGTAACCAAGGGCTACCACCATCAGTTTCCGAGAAATACGCTGCAAAGGGGATTTGGTAGTTCTTTTATGGAAATTGGAAGGTTTTCTGGTGTGTCAGCTTCGGAATGGAGCTGGGGAGCCCTAATATTTGATATCAATAATGACGGATTGAAAGATGTTTTCGTTTCCAATGGCATTTATAAAGACCTGCTGGATCGTGATTATCTGAACTATACGGCGACAGACGAACAAATTCGTCAGATGATGAATGCCAAAGAAAATGTCATTACCAAACTTGTTGATCAAATGCCGTCCCGGGCGATTCCTAATTATATGTTTCTGAACCGAGGTGGCCTAAGGTTTGAAAATGTAGCGGATAGCATAGGTATGGATGCGCCTTCTTTTTCCAATGGCAGTGCCTATGGCGACCTGGATAATGACGGAGACTTAGATTTGGTCGTTAATAATGTAAATCAGCCGGCATTTTTATTTGAAAATAACTTAGATACTTCCGTCAACCGTAGCTTGAACATTAGTTTCAAAAGCAATGGTAAGAATACCTTTGAAATTGGAACAAAAGTAGTGGCCTATGCGAGCGGTAAGCAGCTTGAGGTGGATAATTATACTATTCGTGGGTTTCAGAGTTCTATTGCGCCCACCGTTTCCCTAGGAGTTGGAAACACCATCAAAATTGACAGTGTAAAGATTATTTGGCCCAACCTAGGTTGTTCAACGCTTTATGATGTTCCCACGAATCGTCAAATTGAAATCAAAAGGAAGCAAAAAGGCACGGATTGCAAACACCTTGATTTTGAAGATAATTCACTTTTCAAGAAGTCAGCCATTAACATTGATGTTAAGCATCAAGAAAACAATTTTTCTGAGTTTAACCGGGAACGTCTTCTCATAAGTATGCAAAGTAATGAAGGGCCGCACCTTGAGATTATTGACCTGGATGAGAACAATTGTAGCGAGATCTTGATGAGCGGGGCCAAGTACCAGGCTTCTCAAGAAGTTACCGGAAGTAAGGCATCGGCTAAGTTGAATTTAGCCCTGAAGAAATACAGTATTTCCGAAGATGTAGACCTACTTTTTTTCGATGCTGATTCCGACGGGGATATGGATTTGTACGTCGCCCGAGGTGGCCGGGCTTTTTCCAGGTCATCATCGGCGCTTCAGGATATCCTTTTGCTTAATACGAATGAAGGATTTGTAGAGGGTGAAAGATTACCGTTTAAATCGTTTGTCAGTTCCTCTTCGGTCGCTCATGGCGATTATGACGGTGACGGCGACCAAGACTTATTCATTGGAGAACGGTCCAATCCGTTCATTTACGGCTTAGGGGGCCGAGGCTATCTTTTTTCGAATGATGGAAATGGGATTTTTGAAGATAACTCGCAGCTATTACCGGGAATTGATTCGATTGGAATGGTTAAGGATGCAACATGGAAAGATATTAACAATGACAGCCTTTTGGACCTGGTTGTTCTCGGGGAGTGGATGGGTATTTATGTTTTTATTAATAGAAATGGTTCTTTTATTGACAGATCGGCTAACATGGGGCTGGACAATACAAAAGGATTATGGAATACCCTGGAACTTAATGATTTCGACAAAAATGGATTCATCGATATTGCTGCCGGCAATTTAGGTTTAAACACATTTTTAAAGAGCGGAAGTAGGCTTTATGTCGCTGACTTTGATAAAAACGGTTCAATAGAGCAGATATTATGTCAGAAAGTGGGAGAAAACTACTATCCCATTCATGATAGGGATGAACTTGTTGCACAACTGCCTAGTCTAAAAAAAAGGCTGCTGTACTATGATGATTACAGTAAAATGGACATGGAGGAAATTTTTGGGCATTTAGCCATAAAATCTGCCAGATATTACGAAATTGATGTATTAGAGACCTCCCTTTTTCTGAATGATGGCAGTGGTTTTACCATGCTCCCGTTTCCGAATGAAATTCAATATTCCCCGGTCTATGCCATTTATTCTGAAGACCTGAACAACGATGGTATATCTGATTTCTTAGTTGGAGGGAATCAGTATAACGTTAAACCCCAATTCGGCAGGTATGACGCTTCTGAAGGCTGGGTATGTATAAGCCAACAGAATTCTTTACATTATGGAATGCCATTACCATTGGGGATTAAAGGACAGGTTAGGGATATAAAGAAAGCCCTTATTGAGGGCAGAAGCATTTATGTTTTTGGAATGAATAATGATTATCCTATTGTTTATGAAAAGAATTTTTAGTGCCCTTTTTAGTGCCCTGATTTTTGTTGCCTGTGAATCGGAGTACACGAAGCTTGTAAGGTCAGAATTAGCTAGGAATATCACTATGGATTCGCTTGTGTTTAATGTGCGATTTGGAGACACGAAAAAGGAATTTTACGATCATTGTTGGCAATTGAACAAGAAAGGCTTAATTACGAATGGCCCCAAAAATGCTATGGTTCAGTATATATTTATTGATAGTATTTTTCACCGTGAGCCAACCAGTATTAGATTTCTATTTTATGGGGATTTTGATGAAACAGGAAGAATTAAAGGAATGGATTGTGAGTTTGGTTACCCAGGCTGGTCACCATGGAATACGCGATACTCCGCCGACAGTCTTCAAAGTAAAGTAGTTCGAATTGTTCAAAAGTGGTATGGTGGAAACCAATTCATAAAAGTACATTTTGATGACACTCAAAACCTTTGGGTGAAGGTTGATGGCAACCGTAGAATCGTAGTAAAAAAAATAAATCAACAAGATGTATCAATGAGTATACATAATTTACTTCATGATGACTATAAGCATTCAAATTTATAGAAACTTAAGACCCATCATTTCTGCGATTTGTGCGGTACTTCTACTGGCCTGTGAAGGTAATCGGCCAAAAGATGAGGATGCGAATTTAGTTTTTGAATTACTATCATCCGACTCCACAGGTATAGATTTCAGGAATGACCTTAAATACGATAGGGCATTTAACGTTTACACCTATCGAAATTACTACAATGGTGGTGGGGTTGCTATTGGAGACATTAATAATGATGGTCTTGTTGATATCTATTTTACCAGTAATCTGAATGATAACAGACTTTATCTAAATAAAGGGGGGTTTAAGTTTGAAGAAATTGGAAGTTCTGCAGGCGTTGCCGGACGTATGGGTTGGTCTACGGGCGTGACTATGGCAGATGTAAATGGTGATGGCTGGCTAGATATCTATGTTTGTAATTCCGGAGAAGTGGACGGAGACAAAAAGGAAAACGAATTATTTATAAATAATAGAGACCTTACGTTTACGGAAAGTGCTAAAGCCTTTGGGTTAAACGATAAAGGATACTCTACGCACGCGTCATTCTTCGACTATGACAGAGATGGGGACTTGGATGTTTACCTGCTCAATAACTCGTATCAAGCCATTGGCAGCTTTAACCTGGAGCGTAAGGAAGTGCGTAATGAAAGGGATAGCCTCGGAGGGGATAAATTGTTAAGGAACAATGGCAGTACCTTTGAAGATGTTAGTGAAGAGACGGGTATCCTAGGTAGTTTAATAGGTTTTGGACTTGGGGTTACGGTTGGTGATATAAATCAAGATGGTTGGGATGATATTTATGTTTCAAATGACTTCTTTGAGCGCGACTACCTTTACATTAATAATAGGAAGGGTAGCTTTCAAGAAAGGCTCACAGAGTCTATGAATTCAATTAGCGGGGCTTCCATGGGCGCGGATATGGCAGATATTAACAATGATGGTTACCCTGAACTATTTGTTACTGAAATGCTGCCAGGGAGTGACGAGAGGTTAAAGACGGTTACCACTTTTGAAAATTGGGATAAGTATCAATACAACGTTGAAAATGGATATCACCATCAATTTACCCGAAACACATTTCAATTGAATAATCAGAATTTGACTTTTAGCGAAATAGGTAGATTAGCTGGAGTTGAAGCTTCGGATTGGAGCTGGGGAGCGCTGATATTTGATATGGATAATGACGGGTTGAGGGATATTTTTATAGCCAATGGTATTTATCAAGACCTTACTGATCAAGACTATCTAAACTATATTTCCAATGAAGAAATCGTAAGGTCCATCATCACTAATGACGGTGTCAATTACAAAAAGCTAATTGATATTATTCCTTCAAACCCTGTCAGCAACAAGGCTTTTCGAAATAATGGCGAGCTGAAATTTGAAGATGTTACCTCTGAATACGGTTTAGACAGCCTAAGTTTTTCTAATGGTGCGGCCTACGGTGATTTGGATAATGATGGAAATCTTGACTTAGTTGTAAATAACGTTAATATGCCGGCCTTTGTATACCGCAATAGAACTGCTGGTAAGAAAAATAATTGGTTACGGTTTTCCCTTTTCGGAAGTGGCAAGAACAAATTTGGGATTGGCGCCAAAATTAGGGTCGTTGGAAAGAATGGAACCTATTATATTGAGCAACAACCTGCTCGGGGGTTTCAAAGTTCAGTTGATCCCAGGCCACTTGTTGGGCTAGGGGATAACGAGGTGGTAGACGTTTGGGTGAATTGGCCGTCAGGAAATACGAGTATGCTGTCCGATGTAGCGGTTAACCAAGATTTAGAGGTAGAAGAGGAAAAAGCGACGCGTTCAGAAATTCTCAAACTAACGGAAACGGGTGAAAGCTTATTTAAAAGAGACATAGAATTATCAATAGCACACAAGGAGAATTCATTTATAGACTTTAACAGAGATAGGTTATTATACCACATGAACAGCACTGAAGGGCCAAAAATGGCAATTGGTGATGTTAACGGGGATGGTCAAAAGGACATTTATTTATGTGGTGCAAAAGGTGAGGCTGGCCAATTGCTAATTAATAAGAACGGGCAATTCATGAAGCTTATATCAAGTGTCCTAGAACAAGATAGAACTTCCGAAGATACTGATGCCCTATTTTTTGATGCAGATGGCGATGCAGACCTTGACCTTTATGTATGCAGTGGCGGATCAGAATTTTCAAGTAGCTCGTCGGCACTGAGGGATAGACTGTACGTAAATGACGGAGGTGGAAATTTCAAAAAATCTGAGCAAATCCTGCCGTCTGACTCAAAATTTGTCAGCTCTTCGGTGGTCTCAAGTATTGATTTTGATGGCGATGGTGACCTTGACTTATTTGTAGGGGAACGAATGAAGACTTTTCAGTATGGGCTACCTTGTGATGGTTTCATATTAGCTAACGATGGCAAAGGTAAGTTTACCGATGTAACGGGCAATGTAGCTGAAGACTTGCTTGGATTGGGAATGATCACGACAGCAGCGGTAAGTGATGTTAACATGGACGGACTGCCCGACTTGATAGTTTCAGGTGAATATCTCCCTATTTATGTTTTTATAAACTCAGATGGCACTTTTGTCAAACATGAAACGAATTTGCAAGGGCACCTAGGATGGTGGTCAGCTTTGGAGGTAGTAGATATTGACGGGGACGGTGACATGGATATTCTGGCAGGAAACCATGGATTGAACAGCAGATTTAGGGCATCCAAGGACAAGCCGTTAAAGCTTTATGTAGGGGATTTTGATAAAAACGGTCATCAGGATCCTATACTCACCTTCACTAATGAAAATGGCAAATCTGTGCCGTATGCACTTAGACATAACCTAGCGGATCAACTGAAGTTCATACTTAAGCTTTTTCCCGACTATCAATCTTTTAAGCAGGTTAATATCAACACTATTCTAAACGATCGTCAAATTAATGAGGCGAATGTATTGGAAGCTAATTGGCTGGAATCTTCAGTATTTATTAACGATGGCAAAGGTGAATTTAAGCCGTTAGTACTGCCTAAAAGCGCCCAAATGGCTCCAATGTATGCCATCGAACATGGGGATTTTGACCGGGACGGAGATGTTGATTTGCTCCTTGGCGGGAATTTATATGACGTGAAACCTGAAATGGGTAGATATGATGCTTCTTACGGTGTTTATTTGGAAAATAAAGGTAACAATGAGTTCGTATCATATCCGGATAACAAAGGATTTATTATTAATGGTCAAGTGCGGGATATTCATGTAGTTGGAGATAGAATATGGGTATCCAGGAATAATGATACCGTTTTGTCATTTACCTATTAGGATGCGTATTTCTGTTTTTTTTCTAGCCTTAATTGCACTATCGTGTACCCAACAAGAAAGGAAGGCAAAGGCTACACTTTTTTCCAAAATAGAGCCTGCGCTCTCCGGGATTAGCTTTTCTAATGAGCTCGAACCAAACCGAGATTTTAATATCTTAGAATACTTGTATTTCTATAACGGAGGCGGTGTGGCTGTAGGAGATATTAATAACGATAGTTTACCGGATCTGTACTTTACGGCAAACCAAAAACCCAATAAACTATACTTAAATCTAGGGGGATTTAAATTCAAAGACATCACAGAAGAAGCTAATGTGCCTGGTAAGGGCGACTGGTCGACGGGTGTCACTATGGCTGATATCAACGGAGACGGTCTCTTAGATATTTACGTGTGTAATGTATCCGGATATAAAGGTACAAGAGGCAGCAATGAGCTTTTTATAAACAACGGTAATTTAAGTTTCATAGAGTCTGCTGAAGAATACGGATTGGACTTTTCTGGTTTTGCTACACAAGCTGTTTTTTTTGATTATGACCATGATTCAGATCTTGATGTCTATCTCTTGAACCATTCTGTACATGCTATTGACTCTTATGGTAGCGCAGACAAACGTGAATTGAAAGATGCGAGATCTGGTGATTTACTCCTTCAAAGTCAGATAGCACAAGGGAGCTTAACATTCAAGGATGTCACCAAGGTTTCAGGTATTTACAGTAGTAAGATTGGCTATGGTTTAGGGATTTCGGCTGCCGATATCGATAATGATGGTTGGCAGGATATATATGTATCAAACGACTTTCACGAAAATGATTATCTGTATATCAATAACCAAGATGGTACTTTTTCAGAGCGCTTGGAGAAATTTATGGGGCATTCAAGTCGCTACTCCATGGGTAATGATATTGCCGATGTCAACAACGACGGGTTTTTAGACATATTTACCACAGATATGTTGCCAAGAGAGCCAGCTATCTTATTAAAATCAGGGGGAGAGGATAAATCGGAAGTCAATCAAATCAAATTGAAATATGGTTACAATCATCAGTTAGCCCGTAACACGCTGCAGTTAAATCGAGGTAATGGCTACTTTTCGGATATTGCGTTACAAGCAGGTGTCTTTGCCACCGATTGGAGCTGGAGTCCACTTTTGGCAGATTTTGATAATGACGGGTTTAAAGACATTTTTATTACCAATGGCATTGTAAAAAGGCCCAACGACCTTGACTACGTACAGTATATCTCTAACTTACATGACTACCGAATTAATGTTGATGATACAGTCCGTATTAATGAAGAGATAATCAAACGCATGCCTGAACTTAAAATTCCTAATGAGGCATTTAAAACCAAGGATGGCGTTAACTGGGAAAGATGCACGGAAGCATGGGGGCTGAATGAACCTTCTTATTCCAATGGCGCAGCTTATGCCGATTTAGATAATGATGGTGACCTTGACCTCATTATTAATAACATTAATCTAGAAGCTTCAATTTATAGAAATAATTCTAATCAGGGTAACTACGTTAAAATAAGCTTGGAAGGTAAAGGTAATAACAAATATGCATTAGGTAGCCACGTAGTACTTAAGGCGGCAGGTCAGCAAATGTTTTACGAATTGGGTACGACTAGAGGATTCCAATCTTCGGTTGAACCAAACCTTACCATTGGTATTGGTGAGCTTTCTGTAATTGACACGCTGGAGGTGCATTGGCTGGGAGGCGCCTACCAATTCTTAAAAAATATAAAGCCTAATCAGTGGATTAAACTGAAAGAACCAGATTCCTCAACTGGGATTACCATACCTGGTTCATGCACCTATTTTGACGGTGTTGCTAATGAAATTAGCTGGAAGCATGATGAGAATAGTTATAATGATTACAACTCTGACTACCTAAGACCTTATAAACTATCAACTCGGGGTCCAGCGGTTTCTGTCGGGGATGTTAGCGGAGATCAATGGCAAGATATTTTTCTGGGTGGGTCAAAAGGACAACACTCTACTATTTTCTATCAAACCAACTCAGGTTGGGAAGGTCAGAGGCTCTCAAATAGTACAGATTACGAAGATGTAGCTTCTGAGCTACTTGACGTAGATGGGGATAACGATTTAGACCTTGTAGTACTTTCTGCGGGCCATGAATATGCGTCTGGACATCCATGGCTGCAAGATAGATTGTACCTCAACCAAAATGGCCGTTTGCTTCCTTCTAATAGTCTTCCTGATATTCGGGAGAATTCAAGCTGCGTGGCTTCGTCGGATTTTGATAATGATGGGGATCTCGATCTATTTATTGGCTTTGACGGTCCTTGCGACACCTACGGTCTTCCTGGTGGTGGCTTTATTCTTGTAAACCAAGGTGACGGAACCTACGTTGATGCAACCTCAAAGCTGGCTCCTGTAGTTTCAGGTATAGGCATGGTAAAGGCTGCCGTATGGAGTGATTATGACCAGGACGGTGACGATGATCTGATACTAGCCGGTCACTGGATGCCGATTACCATCCTTATCAATGACAACGGCGTACTTAATGAAACCCTCACTATTAAAAATAGTGCTGGACTATGGAATGTAATCAAGTCGAAAGATCTTGATAATGACGGTGATCTGGATATTCTTGCGGGCAATATGGGTTTAAATAATAAATTCAAAGCTTCTTTAGAGTATCCTTTGAAATTGTACGTAGGTGATTTTGACAAGAATGGCAGTGATGAATCAATTATTATGCACCATGCGGAAGGCCGGTACATTCCTTTGTTTACGAAAGATGAATTGGAGAAACAACTGGTTTCTGTAAAAAAGAAATATAATACCTACAAAGATTTTGCTCAAGGCGTAAGTGGGATTGCTTCACTTTTTAATTCGTTAGAAGACATTGAGCAAAAGGAAGTTTTGGAACTTAGGTCGGTAGTTTTTTACAATGATTCCGCACAATTCACTGTACGGCCTTTACCCGCTAAAATGCAATTTTCGGCCATCAACGCAATTTTAACAATGGATGTAAATGCAGATGGTTTTCAGGATATTTTAACTGCCGGTAACAATACCAATACTCACATAAATCTAGGAAGATACGATGCTGATTATGGCTCCTTAGCTCTATCCGCAAGAGGACTGCGCTTCGATTATGTGGATAATGGCAGATCTGGCTTGGCGGTAGTGGGTCAGGTAAGTAACTTTAGATGGGTAAAGTTGAAGAATGAGCTTCAATTGATTTTTGTCTTAAATAACGACTCTATACAATCCTATAAATTCACAGCAAAAGAAAACTATACAGAGTAGGGTATTGCAAAGAAAGTTCCAAATGAAAAAATATTTATCAGCGTTAATATATATTACCTTTTTCTGTTCATGTGAAGAGGATCCCAAAAGCATCGCAATTCAACCCAGTGAGCTGCATGACAGTATGCAAAAGCTCACGGATATCATTGTACATGACATATTCTCACCGCCCGTAGCAAGTAGGATCTATGCTTATCCAAGCATAACTGTTTATGAGATTCTTGCCTTGGAGAATACGAAGTATAAGTCACTTGCAGGTCAATTGACAGGGTTTACCCCAATTCCGAAACCAACTGAAGAGGTCGATTATGAGGTTGCGGCTATAGACGCCTTTCTAAGAGTCGGAAAGGCTCTGATCTTTTCTGAAGATAAGATGGATGAATACCGATTGTCGTGGCACAATGAATTAGTAGAATCCGGCCTGGATGATAAAGTCTTTAAGAATTCGTTGGACTATGCAGAGCGGGTTTATGATCATGTAATAGCTTGGGCCGATCAGGACAATTATAAGCAGACACGGACATTTCAAAAATTTACGATCACCGATGAAGAATCACGCTGGCAGCCTACACCACCCGGATATATGGAGGCTATTGAGCCACATTGGAATAAAATTCGTCCATTTGTGATCGATTCAGCCAATCAGTTTGTACCAGAGCCGCCGACGGCTTTCAGTCTTGAAGAAGGTAGCTCCTTTCACAAAGAAATAATGGAGGTTTATGACGTGGTAAACAATCTGAATGAAGAGCAAAAAGAGATTGCTAGTTTTTGGGATTGTAACCCCTATGTGATGAATGTGCACGGTCACGTCATGTTTGCCACAAAAAAAATTACTCCCGGAGGACACTGGATCGGAATAGCCAAAATAGCCAGTCAGCAATCTGAGTCGGATTTAATGAAAACAGCTTACACTTATGCGCTAACGGCTATTGCGCTGGCAGATGGTTTCATAAGCTGCTGGGACGAAAAATACAGGAGTAGTTTAATCCGTCCAGAAACAGTGATCAATAAGTATATGGATGAAGAATGGCTTCCGTTTTTGCAAACTCCACCATTCCCCGAATACACCAGTGGGCACAGCGTTATATCCGGGGCGGCAGGGGAAGCCCTCACATCTATCTATGGTGACAAGTTTACCTTTATTGACAGTACAGAAGTACGCTATGGACTGACGGCGAGAGGGTTTGAATCTTTCAGAGCTGCGTCCGATGAAGCCGCCATTAGCAGGTTATATGGAGGCATTCACTACATGCCGGCTATCGCTAATGGTATTGCCCAGGGTAGAGCCTTGGGAAACTATATTATTGGAAAATTAGATATGATCAATGAGGAACAGGAAATTTCGAGCAAGTAGCCTAATTAGTACAATTAATTTTGTTTTACTATCCATCCTTTGGAGTTGTTCCCTTCAGGTTGAAGAGAAGCATACCGATTTTGATTACTACTCATCTCAACTTTTTAAAGATGTGCAATTGGAAGGTGTATTTCCTGATTCGAAGACTTTCGTTGATTGTACAGCCAAAAGACCACTAATTGAGATCAACGAGGCCTATATTGCTCAAAAGGGCATGGCAGGGTTTAATCTCAAGGAGTTTGTAGAAACCAATTTTGAAATGCCAGTCAATCCAACTACTGGTTTTACTTCTGATACCTCTAGATCTATGAGCGATCATATTGTAAATCTGTGGCCTGTGCTTACTCGTACACCCGAAAAGAGTAATAAGTTCTCTTCTTTATTATCACTTCCTAATGACTATATAGTTCCGGGAGGTCGATTTCGTGAGATCTACTATTGGGATAGTTATTTTACTATGGAAGGGTTGATGGTTTCGGGTCAGGAATCTATGGCAAAAAACATGGTAGATAACTTTTCATACCTCATCGATACGATAGGCTTCGTGCCAAACGGTAATAGAAATTACTATAAGGGTCGCTCTCAACCGCCGTTTTATGCATTAATGGTTGATCGTTTAGCTCAGGAGGATCGTGATCTATTCATTTCTTACTTACCTTATCTTGAAAGTGAGTATAAGTTTTGGATGTCAGGAAGCGAAAATCTATCGGTTGAGATGCGTGCAATAAAACGGGTGGTAAGAATGGAAGATGGTAACACGTTAAATCGCTATTGGGATAATTACGCCTCTCCACGGCCTGAGTCTTTTAAAGAAGATTATGAACTTGCTGAAAGACTCTCGGAAGGCGCACAGCTCAAAATGTACCGTGACTTGAGAGCAGGTGCAGAATCGGGGTGGGATTACACGAGTCGTTGGTTTGCCGATGGGGAAAATATGGCTACCATTCACACCACGGACATTATTCCGGTTGATCTTAATTCATTGCTCTACTTCCTTGAGCTAAAAATAGCACAAGGGTATAATTGGAAGGGTGACTTGGCACGGGCTCAGGTTTTTTTGGATAAAGCAGATTTACGGAAACAAGCCATATTGAAATATCTCTGGGATGAAGAGGATGGGTTTTTCATTGACTACGATTTTGTGGCCGGTCAGAAGACAGGTGTCCTTTCTCTGGCGGCCGCTTACCCATTATATTTCAAGATAGCTACTAAATCGCAGGCCAAATCAACTCTTGAAAGACTCTCCACGGACTTTTTAAAGGACGGAGGTTTTGTTACTACTCTCAACGAGACAGGTCAGCAGTGGGATTTTCCTAACGGATGGGCTCCCTTACAATGGATTACCATTAATGCATTTTATAATTATGGCCAAGGTGAGCTTGGTAACGAAGCTGCAACAAGGTGGTTAACCAGAAATAATAGTGTGTATAAGATAACGGGTAAAATGATGGAGAAGTACGATGTTATAAATACAGAACTATTAGCTGGTGGAGGTGAGTATCCATTGCAAGATGGTTTTGGCTGGACTAACGGTGTGGCTTTAGCACTTCAAAAAATACTCACAGAAAAAGCTGTTATCGAACAAATGACTGAATAGCAACATAGTAACGAGTCAGAAGAAAATTACTGTACGTTTGGTAAATAACATCAATTAAGAATAAAAGAAGGGTCGTTGCTGTTCATATCTTACCTATAGCAGACAAAGCTCTTCCTTAAATTACTGCTATTGCCTTGTTGCTTGTAGCTGTAAAAAACCTGTAACCGTTTACATCCTTCAAATCAAGTTTTATTCTATGAAAAACAGGGCATTCTTAGTATTATTAAAGAATGAATCCTTCGGTTTTAAAGCATATCTGTTTGCAGGGCATGCGTCACTCTAAACCATCAACCTAATCTCAACTTTATGGAAAGTATCGGTCTAAATTCCATAGACTTCATTATAATAATTGTTTACCTGGTCGGTATTGTCTGGTATGGTATTAGAAAGGGTAAGCAAGAAAGTTCGGAAGATTATTTCTTGGCAGGTCGGGATATGACGTGGCCCATAGTTGGGATATCTCTATTTGCGGCGAATATTGGAAGTAATACACTTATTGGTTTAACGGCAGACGCCTATCAAACCAACGTTTCTGTCTACAACTACGAGTGGATGGCGGCCGTTGTTTTGGTGTTTTTCGCCATATTTTTCCTTCCTTTTTATCTGAGGTCCAAAGTTTACACCATGCCGGAGTTTATAGAACGAAGGTACGATTCGCGTTCAAGATATCTTTTTTCAGGAATTACGATTGTCGGAAATGTAATTATAGATACTGCATCTGGTCTTTATGCTGGTAATCTCATTCTAAAGATTATATTTCCGGAGGTAGATTCCTGGATCATTATCTCTTTTCTGGCTTTTGCCGCAGCGGCGTACACCATCCCAGGTGGATTGTCATCTGTGGTACATACCGAGGTTATACAGGCGGTACTTCTCGTTTTCGGTTCGATTCTTTTGACCTATTTCTGCTTTTCGGAAGTAGGAGGTTGGGAAGGAATGATTAGTGGTTTGAATTCTATGAAAGACAGTGGAGCTCTTGACAAGACTCCTGACCAAATTATGAGCCTTGTTCGCCCGGCTGATGATTCTCATTTGCCTTGGACAGGTTTGTTATTTGGCGTTCCGTTGTTAGGTTTTTATTTCTGGGCAAATAACCAGTTTATGGTACAGCGTGTTTTATCTGCAAAAGATCTTGACCACGGTCGATGGGGAGCAATTTTCGCAGGCCTCTTGAAGCTTCCTGTCCTTTTTTTTATGGTGCTTCCAGGAGTAGTAGCCATTGTGTTGTTCACAGATCTTGACATCTCTTTTATCAACTACACTTTTGAGCGTGATGGTCAGGAGGTATTGTGCTCCAATTTGAGCGATTGCCCAAATATGACGTACCCGGTCTTAATTTATAAACTGCTGCCAACCGGAGTCTTAGGTTTGGTGATTGCTGGATTATTAGCTGCTATGTCTTCGAGTATTTCGGCGACTTTAAATTCGGCCTCAACATTGATCACAATGGATTTTGTTTCCAAGATTAATCCAACTATTGGAAGTAAGGCATTGGTACGTGCAGGTCAAATCGCCACAGTTATTTTGGTGATCCTAGCTGCTGCGTGGGCACCATTGATCGAAACGTTTAGTTCAGTTTGGGAATACCTGCAAGTAGTGCTAGGTTATATCGCTCCGCCGATTGTTGCCGTGTTTTTGGTTGGGTTGTTCTATAAAAGAGCTAATGGAAATGGGGCGTTTTACAGTTTCCTTTTTGGGTACGGGCTCGTGATAGTTTTTGTTATTCTGAAATACTTCACAGATGCCCCTCCGGAATGGACGAAGGTGCATTTCTTGCTGCAGGTGCCTATTTTAATGATATTGTGCGCATTGGCGAATATCATTATAAGCAACTTATCGGCGGCTCCGGCTACCGAGAAGACAGAAGGTCTTATTTGGACGAAATCCTTGTATACCGCGGAGACTAAAGATCTGGAAGGAACACCATGGTTTAAAAACTATCGTATACTTTCAGTGCTACTTCTTATTCTTACGGCCGTAATTGTAATCTGGTACTGGTAATATGAGCATTTACTTTGGTGAATTTCTAGGTACCATGATACTCATCATTTTAGGGGGTGGGGTAGTAGGAGGTGTTCTACTTGCAGAAAGTAAGGGTTTTAATTCAGGATGGCTGGTTATTACCACTGCGTGGGGTCTTGCTGTGACTATGGCAATTTATGCGGTTGGAGGTATCAGCGGTGCTCATATTAATCCGGCTGTAACATTAAGTATGGCTTATATTGGTCAGTTTCCCTGGTCTCAGGTTCCGGGTTACATAGTAGCACAAATTTTAGGTGCCTTTACCGGAGCAGTGATTGTATGGGTACATTACCTGCCTCATTGGCGGAAGACAGGGGACAAGGCTACGAAACTGGCTGTATTTTCCACGGCTCCAGCTATTAGAACAACTATTGCAAATTTCATCAGCGAAATGATTGCTACTGCGGTACTGATTTTAGGGCTACTCTTCATAGGCGCGAATTCCTTTACAGAAGGTCTGAACCCGCTTGTGGTTGGCGGACTGATATTTGTCATTGGAATGGCTCTGGGCGGGACTACAGGTTATGCTATTAACCCCGCTCGTGACTTAGGACCTCGCATAGCTCATTTTTTGTTGCCAATTGCTGGTAAAGGTAAGTCGGATTGGGGTTATGCTTGGATCCCCGTATTGGCACCGCTTTTAGGAGGTGTTTTGGGAGCTTCACTTTATCAAATTTTTTACAAACAGGATCACCAAGTACAACATTATGTTGTGATCGGCCTCGCTGTTGTAGCTGTTGTCATTGCCGTGATCAGGGAATTAAAACATTCTGAAAATGAGTAAATATATAATAGCGCTGGATCAAGGGACTACGAGTTCCAGAGCGGTTTTGTTTGATACAACTGGTAAGCTTTTGGCGGTTGAACAACAAGAATTCACACAGTTTTTTCCAAAACCTGGATGGGTAGAACATGATGCGAATGAGATATGGACTACTCAGGAAAAGGTGTTGTTAGAGTTAATCAAAAACAACGGCATTAGTGGAAATGATATTGTAGCACTTGGGATAACCAATCAGAGAGAGACTACGATCTTGTGGGATAAAACGACCGGTAACCCAGCACATAAAGCAATAGTTTGGCAGGATAAACGCACTAGTGGCATATGTGAGCACCTGAAAAAAGCAGGCTATGAGGACTATGTCAAAAAAACTACAGGACTTGTAATAGACGCCTATTTTTCTGGAACCAAGGTTAAATGGCTACTGGATGAAGTCGATAACGACCGTGTAAAGGCCAAAAACGGTGATTTGGTATTTGGAACGGTAGATTCATGGTTAGTGTATAAGCTTACAGGGGGGAAGAAACATCTGACTGAATACACTAACGCCTCGCGAACATTATTATTCGATATTTCTAAACTCGATTGGGACGACAAGATGCTTAATGTTCTGGACATCCCACGAGAGATGTTGCCAGAGGTACAGGAGAGTGTAAGTCATTTTGGTAATTGGGAATATGAAGGTCATAAAATCCCCATCACAGGCATAGCAGGAGATCAGCAAGCGGCTCTATTTGGTCAGACATGTTTTGAAAAAGGTATGGCCAAAAATACCTATGGTACAGGTTGCTTTATGTTAATGAATACTGGTACTGAACTACAACTTTCGGAAAATGGCTTGTTAAGTACAATTGCTTATGGTGTCAAAGGAAAAGTCAGTTATGCTCTTGAAGGCAGTATTTTTATTGCCGGAGCAGCAATTCAATGGCTAAGGGATGGTTTGAATTTAATCGAGAATGCACCTGATACGGAAGCTATGGCACAGTCAGTCAAGAATTCCCATGACGTGGTCATAGTACCTGCTTTCGCAGGCTTGGGAGCTCCGTATTGGGATATGTATGCCCGAGGAGCAATATTTGGACTTACCCGGGATTCGAACCAAAATCATTTTGCTAAGGCTACCTTAGATTCTCTAGCCTACCAAACCCGGGATATTCTTGAGGCTATGCAGAAAGATTCAGGTGCTTACCTCCAATCTCTTAAAGTGGATGGCGGAGCTGTGTCCAATGACTATCTCATGCAGTTCCAAGCAGATATTCTTGGCGTACCGGTACTTCGGCCGGAGGTAATAGAATCTACAGCTCAAGGAGCTGCTTATATGGCTGGAATTGGAGTAGGCATCTGGGAGTTAGAGAATTTAGAAGAGGTACAAAGGATTGAAAGAGAGTTTGAGTCGAAAATGACTGAGGCCGACCGCGATAAATTATATAATGTTTGGAACAAGGCCGTAAAGAGAACAATGAATTGGATAGAGGAGGTAAAGTGAAGAATGAGCAAATTATCTGCATTACAACGAAAGGAATCTGTTGAAAGATTAAAGAATACAAAATATGACCTGCTCGTCATAGGTGGAGGCATAACCGGGGCTGGAATTGCCCTGGATGCTGCTTCTCGTGGTTTGAAAACAGCTTTAGTAGAGCGTGATGACTTCGCGTCTGGTACGAGTAGTCGGTCGACAAAATTGATCCACGGCGGACTCAGATACTTAAAACAATTTGAAATTGCCTTGGTTCGAGAAGTAGGTAGGGAGCGGGCTATTGTACATAGAAACGCACCACACCTCGTTCCTTCTGAACGCATGCTTTTGCCATTGATCAAAGACGGCACATTCGGAAAATTTGCCACCAGTCTTGGTTTAATGGTGTACGATGTACTGGCCGGTGTTGAGAGTGCCGATCAGAGGAAGATGTTAAATAAGGAGGAAGCTCTCGAAAAAGAGCCTTTGCTTGATGAAAGCATCCTGGAAGGTGGGGGGATATATGCGGAGTATAGAACGGATGATGCCAGGCTAACCATCGAAGTAATCAAAACCGCTGTACAGCACGGAGCCGACTGTTTCAACTATATATCAGCAGTAGATTTTATTTACGAAGAAGGGAAAGTTGCCGGGGTTAAAGCTACAGATCACCTAGCTAAGGATGACTTTAAGATAAGAGCGACGTACGTAACAAGCGCTGCCGGCCCCTGGGTAGATGAACTTCGGGATAAAAATCACTCTTTGAGTGGCAAGCGCTTACATCTTACCAAAGGTGTACACATCGTGGTCCCTAAGTCCAAATTTCCATTAAGACAGGCTATCTATTTTGATGTGCCCGATGGGCGTATGATATTTGCCATTCCTCGTGGTCTAATCACTTATATTGGTACGACTGATACCGATTACGTCGGGGACAAGAATCGCATACTAACCAATACCCAAGACGTTAATTACCTATTAGAAGCTGCCAATAGTGCATTTCCTGCAATTAATTTGAGTATCAAAGATGTGGTTTCCAGTTGGGCTGGTGTAAGGCCGTTGATCCATGAAGAAGGAAAGTCAGCTTCTGAAATCTCACGAAAAGATGAAATTTTCGAATCAGAAACGGGGTTATTATCTATTGCCGGCGGTAAACTTACCGGTTTCCGTAAAATGGCTGAGAAGATAGTGGATGTAGTGGCTAAGAAATTTGAGAAAGCCAATCCGGGGCTCTCTTTGTCGGCCTGTGATACCGACAAGATTGCTTTAACAGGAGGTGTATTTTCCGGAGCTAAAGAGGTAAACGTTTTTAAATGTTCTCTTGAAAAGAGATTACGGCAGTATGGGTTTGATGAATACTTGGCTTTCTATCTTGTGAGTAACTATGGCAAACAATCTGATAGCATTCTTGCCATTTATGATAGCCTGGATGATAGTGACATACATAAGCGCTTCATAAAGGCCGAGTGTGAATTTGGAATTCAACATGAAATGGTATACAATCTTCGAGACTTTTTTATCAGACGTACGGGGAGATTGTATTTTGATATTGAAAGTGTCAAATCCTTACAAAATACGGTGGCAGACTACATGGCTCATAAGTTCGGATGGCAAGAAGCCCAGAAAGGGAAGGAACTTGATCTATTAAATCAAGAGATCCTGGACGTTTCTAAATTTGAAGATGTTCAATCCTAAAGCTCATAACCTTTTAAAGGAAATAATCAATGACCTGCCTACTAAAATCCGGCAAGATGAGGATTTTGTATTTCGTTTGGCAGGAAATTTTTCAGGTCTTTACCAGCGTTTTGAGAATCTCTACAGCGCCAAACACCCATTTGAGTTAGCCTTAAAGCAGCTTGTCAGTGTTTTGGCAGATCAATACAATAACCGGTCGGAAGAATTAAGGTTAAAAGACCTGGAGCGTCAGGACGGGCAATGGTTTCTTTCAAATGAGGTAATGGGTATGATGCTGTATGTCGACCGCTTTAGTGATGACCTTAGAGGTTTATTGACCAAGATGGATTACCTGGAAGATCTTGGGATCAATTTGATACACCTGATGCCACTTTTAGAGGGTCCAAAAGATAAAAACGATGGTGGTTATGCAGTTAGCGATTATTTCAGGATCGACCAACGCTTTGGTACTAATGATGACTTCCATAATGTGGTAAAAGAAATTCATGATCGCAATATGTATGTGATGTGCGATTTGGTGATTAACCACACTTCTGAGGAGCATGAGTGGGCGCGTTTGGCCAAAAAGGGTAATCCGAGGTATCAAGAATACTTCTACACGTTTCACGATCGAACGGTGCCCGATCTTTTCGAGCGATCATTGCCAGAAGTTTTTCCGGAAAGCTCACCGGGAAATTTCACGTTTTCTGAGGACATGGATAAATGGGTAATGACCGTGTTTAATGACTATCAGTGGGATCTGAATTATGGTAATCCGAAGGTGTTAATTGAAATGATCAATATTTTATTAGCCCAAGCTAATTGGGGTATTGATATTTTTCGTCTTGATGCGGTGGCATTTATCTGGAAGAAACTCGGCACAACAAGTCAAAACCTTGAGGAAGCTCATATTATCCTACAGATATATAAGGCCTGTTCTCAAATAGTGGCGCCGGGTATAGCGTTGCTCGCTGAGGCCATTGTAGCACCGGAGGAGATTGTCAAATATTTCGGTACGAGCAAGGTGACCAGCAATGAGTGTGATATTGCTTATCACGCCACTTTGATGGCTTTACTTTGGGATAGCATTGCTACACATAATTGTAAGGTGTTGAAGAATGGACTGCTGTCCATGCAGGGTAAAGTAAATGGTACGACATGGATAAACTATGTACGTTGTCATGATGATATTGGTCTTGGATACAGTGACGAGGATATTTGGAAGGCAGGTTATGATCCAAACGAACATAGAAAGTTTGTAGTGAACTTCTTCACAGGTAAGTTCGATGGGACGTTTGCCAGTGGTATGCCTTTTATGTATAATCCAAAAAACGGTGATGCCAGAATTTCGGGTTCTCTGGCCTCATTGTCGGGACTTGAAAAAGCCCAGGAAGAGAATGATATTGATGAGATTGACTTGGCCATTAAACGCATTTTGCTGTTGCATGCTATAATCATATCCTACGGTGGCATACCTATGCTTTATTATGGTGATGAAACAGGTACGGAAAACGATTATTCCTTTTTGCAGGATGAAAAGACGGCGGATGATAACCGATGGTTGCACCGGCCAAAAATTAATTGGAAAAAGCAAAATAAAGATTTAACGGACGAGAGAAAATCCAGTACAATTATTTTTAATGCCTTAAAAAAAATGATCAAAATTCGGAAGTCGTCACCAGAGTGGACAGATGATAATTCATGTAGGATTTTAGAAACCGGTAACGATCACATATTAGCTTTTGAGAGGCGTTCTGCTGAGAAGGTTACGTTAACGCTCGCGAACTTTAAGGACTCTGATCAGTGGCTGCCCATAGATTGGGTAGCACAAAATCGTTTGAATATTGATAATCTATTTGACAAATACACGGAAGAGTCCGTTAATGGAGTTACCGGAGCCATAACGTTATCACCCTATCAATTTATGTGGTTAACTGAGGAGTACTAAGCTTCTCATTAAGAAAGTCATGAGCTGCCCAGCGAGCTATTAAGATGAATTGATAATAGTTTTCCTTTGCAATAAGACTTAATTCAAGAGCTGTTATTCTTGGGATACCAGGGTAATTTCAAATGTTCCCCCGGGTTGTAAAACCTTGCTCTGGTCAAATAAGTAAGCCTTTAATGTTGTAGAGTTACTTTTATCACTTTTTACAGTAAGACCTTCTCTATATATCCTTGTTTCTAACAAACAGCCTTTGACTACAAGTTTAAATGCAAGGCCTTCCCATTCTTCAGGTAGCCGTGGCTCAAATTTCACTCCGTCTTCTGTTATCTGAAAACCTCCAAATCCCTCAACTATAATCCTCCATACACCACCTGCAGCGGCAGTATGAATTCCTCCCAGGAAGGATCCACCACTGTGCACTTTTTTACTTGCGTTATAAAGATCTATTGTAGCCGACTCCATAAAATAGCGATAAGCTTCTTTAGCATGACCGGCTTTACTTGCTACCAGCGCATGGACACTCGGGCTCAACGATGAACCGTGCTCAGTGCGAGGTTCATAGTATTCGTAATTAGCCGTAAGTACATCTCCGGGAAATTCATCCAGAATGGCCAATAATTGAACAACGTCAGCTTGTTTTAGTACCTGGGTGTTTACCGCAACCCCATTGGGCCATCCCCAGTATTCGCCAGGGTCAATAAGCCTTTTTCTTAATTCATCTGGTGAAATTTCCTCCAGGTTAAAATACCCATCAAACTGCTCGATTACACCTGTTTTAGGGTCTGGGCTAGGCAAATAAATGAGTTCAATGATCTCCTTCCAGGTATTTAACGAATTCTCCGATATCCCGATTCTTGAAGATAACTCACTTAGATCGTCAATATTATCTACCTTCATCTTGTCAAAGATGTCAACAGCCTTCTGCATAGCATATTTGATGAGATAATTGGTGTAGGCATTATTATCCACGTTTTCGTGGTACTCATCGGGGCCTAATAAACGGATAACTTCATACCTGTTTTTATCTTTTTTGAAGTGTACTCTGGAAACCAAAAACTGAGCAACTTCAAAAACCACTTCTGCTCCATTTTCTATGATAAATTGCCAATCTTGAGTTGCTTGATAATATCTCCAGATCCCATATACTACATCCGGGGATATGTGAATCTGCCAACAATTAAAATGATTTCTTATGGGGCGTCCGGTGAGGACATCAGTAAAGAAATAATCAGGAAATAATTCATCTCCGGTCTTGCCGCTAGTCCACGCATAAAAAGCTCCGTAATAACCCAGTTTATTTGCTTTTCGCTTCGCACCTTCAAGCGTATCGTGTCGATAAGTAACCAAATTTCTGGCCAGGTCAGGTTGGGTAAAAATGAACATGGGTAGGTTGAAGGTCTCCTGATCCCAAAAGGCAGCTCCCTGGTACACCTGGCAAGACAGGCCTCGTGCCCCTATCGGAAGGTTGGCGTGTTTGGGTGTCGCTATAATGGCCTGATAGATATTAAACCTCGCTAAAACCTGAGCCTCTGGATTGCCCTTTATTTCAATATCTGATACTCTCCAGATTTTGTCCCACTCCTGTCTATGTATCGATTTGAGTGCATTATAACCTAACCGAAGACCATTTTTAACATTGGATTTACCAGTTTCAAGAGGTTTTCCCAATTCATTACTATGGGTAACAGATATGACTTTTTCAAACGATATCTCGTCACCAGCCTCCAGCTCAAATATAAATTCACGAAGTATCCTCCTATCTTCTTCAAAGACCCTTGACGACTTAGGAGAAGTGCCATTTATCTTAATACCCTCTATCACCACAATCTCGGTATTCAATTCAGCTGTGATCATTTTTAAACCTATCGATCCCTCATCCTCAAAGGATTTACAAGATTTATAGTGTTCACCATTTATGCTCCAAACACAACCGTCGATCCCAGTAACTAACTTGTAGGTGCCTCGGTCTAGCGCTTTAAATGAGTAGCTCGTAACCAACAGATGGTGGTTATCATAACTGGCAAACTTTTCGGTGTTAAGTTCAACTTTTTTCCCTGAGTGGGCTTGCCAGAGGAGTCTCCTGCTGTGGATGCCGTGTCTAAGGTCTAGTGCGCGGTAATATGCCTTGGTCTCTCCGGAGAATGCAGATAACATTTCACCATCAATAAACAATTGCGTAAAAAGCCCACTGGGTACGTTACACAATTCACTCGATTGGCTTCCTTTGGCCTGGTCCCAGGTATCGGTAACTATGCAAGCCACATACTCCTGAGCTTCCCACTCTTCAAAAGTACCACGATACCCCAGATAACCGTTTCCAACCATAAAGTTGCTACCTGTGGTTATGAGTTGATCCGGATCGAATGAGTTTTCAATGATTTCCCACTCTGTTTCCGTTCTTAGATTATTGTTTAAGTGCATCCTGCTTGAGCGTGTTTCTCAAAAATAGTCGAACCACAACGAAGATAAAGGGGTGAAATGCCTGTAAACGGTTACATATTCTCATATGTTGACCGTCCCCTGACTTTTTAATTTTAATTCGGTGCTTTAGACTTTGATGACCAATAGTTCTGATAAGCCTTAGGTGACTTGCCGTTCACGTTTTTGAAGACTCTATTAAAATAAGAGAGATTGTTAAAACCACAGGCCATATAGACTTCGCCAACTTTGGATTGGGAATTCTTGAGCAGGCTTGCAGCGCGTTTAATACGGCTTTGATTTATGAATTTCACCGGAGACATACCTATTTCATTGCGAAATACCTTGTGAAAATTAGGTTCGCTCATACATGCTTTATCTGCCAACATCTTAATGTTCAAAGGCTGATCCAAATGCTCCCTTATAAACTTTATGACGTAGGCCATCCTATTTGAGTCGCTGATCTGCAAAAGCTGGTTATGGTAGGAAGCTCTATTTTCACTTTGCTTTATTCGGATGATAAGTTCCTTCATCATCATCTGGATAAAAGTATCCTTTGAAGGGTTGTCTTCCATAAAAACAAAAATGAGACGCTGTAGCAACTGATAGATGGCATGATCGTTTGTGAAGGCGTAGTTGTCTTTATTGGTCGTCCAAGGTTGCGAATCGGCTTTCGGCATACGCTCGTTCATGTCTGAAATAATCGTAGAGATAAGCGTCTCATCAATTTGCATGGCGAGGCATCTTGTAGGATTATCTTCCCTGGCTTCGGGAAAATCAATACACATCACCTCATCTGCCGGTAAACATAGAGATTCTCCGGGCAAGAAATTAAACGACTCCTTTTCCCTGAGGTGCATCACTTTCTTGCCTTCGAGCATACTTGCTAATACAGGTTGTGAAAATTGTAAAACCACCTGTTCCGCGTAATGATGCGTTTCATAAATATTGAGCTCTGCATTATTTACGGTAAAAGAAGTTTTGTTTTCTACAAGTTGATCTAAGTGACGGTTTTGAAAGAAGTGATCTGGGAGTTTCATTTATCTTATGGATAGCAACGTTCGGATTTGATAGAAATGGTCAGGTAAATGATAGGTTTGTTCTCATTTAAATCGTTTGCAATAAAGAAATTAGATTATGGAATATGCTAAAATTTCTGGTGTCATCCTAGCAAGACTTCCTAATTATTAATTAAACATTTAAAAAATGAGCGAATCACTTACAACTACATTAACCGAAATTGAAAAACCTATTTTCAAAAACCAATATGAGAACTTTATTGGTGGAAAGTGGGTAGCCCCGATCAAGGGAGAGTACTTTGAAAACACCTCACCTATAGATGGGCAGGGTTTTACAAAAATTCCGAGATCTACCGAAGAGGATATTGAGTTAGCCTTGGGTGCGGCCTGGACTGCTTTTGAAGGCTGGAAAAATGTATCTGTTGCTGAACGTAGTCATATGCTACTGAAAATTGCAGATGTCATTGAGCAAAACCTCGAGGTATTGGCCCGGGCAGAAACTTGGGATAACGGTAAAGCCATTAGAGAGACAAGAGCGGCAGATCTGCCGTTGGCGATAGACCACTTCCGATATTTTGCCGGCGTGATCCGAGCCGAAGAAGGTACAGCGAGCGAGCTAGATGCAAGCACACTTTCGATGAATATTCAAGAACCACTGGGTGTGGTAGCACAAATTATCCCCTGGAATTTCCCTATCTTGATGGCGGCTTGGAAAGTGGCCCCGGCGTTGGCTGCTGGAAATTGTGTTGTGCTAAAGCCAGCTGAACAAACACCTGTGGGCATTTTGATCCTGGCCGAGCTTATTCAGGACATCCTTCCTGAAGGTGTGCTCAACATTATAAACGGCTTCGGGGTAGAGGCAGGTAAACCGCTGGCAAGCAGTCCGCGCGTTAAAAAAGTAGCCTTTACCGGTGAAACCACCACGGGGCAACTTATTATGCAATATGCCTCAAAGAACATTATTCCGGTAACGCTGGAATTAGGGGGCAAGTCTCCAAATGTGTTTTTTGAAAATATTATGGAGGCTGATGACGAATTCTTTGACAAATGTCTCGAAGGTGCTGCCATGTTCGCCTTAAATCAGGGGGAAGTATGTACGTGTCCCTCAAGAATGCTGGTTCAGGAGAGCATTTTTGACGCCTTTATGGAGCGCGTGGTTGAACGGGTAGAGAAAATCAAACTAGGCCATCCATTAGATCCAAATACGATGATGGGCGCCCAGGCTTCTAATGAGCAGTACGAAAAGATCCTGAACTACATCCAAATTGGTAAAGAGGAAGGTTGTGAGGTAATGGCGGGTGGAAAGGCCGCTTACAATGAAGGCCTGGAGGGAGGCTATTATATTGAGCCTACCATTCTAAAAGGAAACAATAAAATGCGGGTATTCCAAGAGGAGATTTTTGGTCCTGTGGTTTGCGTTACTTCTTTTAAAGATGAAGAAGAGGCGGTCGCTATCGCTAATGATACCTTGTATGGCTTAGGAGCGGGTGTTTGGACTCGTGATTCTCATCAGGCCTACCAGATTTCAAGAGCTATTGAGGCAGGTCGAGTTTGGGTGAATTGTTACCACCTCTACCCGGCACATGCGCCGTTTGGTGGATATAAGAAGTCCGGAATAGGCCGAGAAACGCATAAAATGATGCTTTCTCACTACCGGCAAACTAAAAACATGTTGATATCCTACGATAAAAACGCCCTTGGCTTCTTTTAGGATTCAGGAAAAGGTGATCGCTACGGAGGAGGCCGTGGCGATTATTGAACAGTTAAAGACAAAACATGGAGAGCTTATCTTTCATTTAAGCGGAGGCTGTTGTGATGGATCCGCTCCCATGTGTTTTACAAAAGAGGAGTTTTACATTGATCAGTCAGACACCCTTATCGGAGAGATTGCGGGTTGTGGCTTTTACATGAATCATGATCAATGGAACTACTATAAAAACAGTCGCTTGACCCTTGACGTTGCGGCACATGGTGCATCCAGTTTCTCTTTGGAGGCTTCTCTTGGGGTCAGGTTCAATATCAAAAGTTGTATTCTAACCTAACCGTCTTAGGTTCACCCTAATTCGAGTTCAGGTATTCTATCAAACCCTCTTTGATCCGACCATAGATCAGTTTTTGTTCGTTTTCATCCTCTTCTAACAAGGTCATTCTGAAACCCAGTAATTCACTTGCAAAAGCAGATATAGGGACTACACAAACCCTTTTTACCGCCAAGAGGTAATAAACAAAGCGCTGATCGAGCGGCATTTCGTGAGTGATCCATGTATGAAGCAGATCACTTACTGCAGGGTCATCTGTTTTCATATATTGGCGATCATTTAACACTCCCTTTTTAAAAATAATAGTATTGTAAAAAGCACCGTTAGTTTGGTTGAACTGAATCCCTTCGATATCAGAAAATATTTCTTTAAGTAGTCGACTTCGCAGGCCGATCTTTTCATTGCTATCCGCTAGGAACTGCTTGTATCTCTCATCTTGCATGATAGATGGGATGGCACGTTGTGGAAGTGTAGTAGCACTTACCTCTATCATTTTGGCATTGTCTACAGTGCGACAGAGCTTATTGAAATCCGGGTCAGCACTTCGATTGTAGTACTCCGCCCACCCGCATCGTGCTCCAGGCCAGGGAAACTCTTTTGAGATACCTTTTAGTGAGATTCCTGGGACGTCACCAATTACTTGAGCCATAAGGGCTGTTTTTGCACCATTATAAATAATGTTTTGATAGATCTCGTCAAAAACAAGAAACAGGTTAAACTCTTTGGCGATACTTACGATGCGCTCTAAAATGCTTCGAGGATAAACCATTCCGGTGGGGTTGTCCGGATTGATTACCAAAATACCCACGATACTAGAATTGTATTTGACCTTCATGTAAAGATCATCCAGGTCTGGGTACCAGGAATTGGTAGGATCTAAATTATAGGTGATAGGATGCGAATTGGCATGAGCAGCCTCTGCGGACGAATGGGTTGAATAAGCCGGAGAAGGACCTATTACCCGTGAAGTAGCCCTTAGAAACTGATACATTTTTGCTATGGCATCACCTAATCCGTTGAAAAAGGTAATGTCCTCCACTGAAATTTGAACACCTCCTAACTGATTTGTTTGGGCTGCCAGATACTCCCGTGTTTTCAATAAACCTTTGGAGTGACTGTATGCGTAGGTTTTGTCCTCTTGAAGCAACTCCACAATTTTATCCTTCATCCATTCGGGGATCTTTTGATTCTTTTGAATGGGATCACCTATATTCTCCCAATGCACTTTATGTCCCAGCATTAAGAGTTGCTCGGCTTTCCTTACAATTCCACGTATCTCATAGGAGAGTTCGTCAGCACCTTGTCGTAATAAGTTTTGTCTCATTGAATTACTTTCAATCAATGAAGGTAATAAGATTGCCAAAATCACAGAATGATTTATACATATTTGCGGATAAATAGTTTATCCTTGACGGAATATCAGGAGACCATAGAGTACTTGTATCGCCAGCTTCCCATGTTTCAGCGGGTGGGTGACAGTGCGTTTCGAAAAGATCTAACGAATACGATCAAACTTTGTGAAAAGCTTGATTTTCCGCATCATCAGTTTAAGTCGGTGCACGTGGCAGGAACGAATGGAAAGGGTAGCAGCTCGCACATGCTGGCTTCTGTGCTGCAACATGCTGGATACAAAACAGGTCTTTATACCTCACCGCACCTTAAAGATTTTTCTGAAAGAATCCGTATTGATGGTGAACCGGTTGAACCGACATTTGTGGTTGATTTTGTAGAAAAAGTCAGGCCGCAAATTAATGAGTTAGTACCGTCTTTTTTTGAAATCACAGTAGCGATGGCGTTTGATTATTTCGCGTACCATAAGGTGGATATCGCAGTGATCGAAGTGGGTATGGGAGGAAGGCTGGATTCCACGAATGTGATTTTGCCCGAAGTAAGTTTAATCACTAATATTTCGATGGATCATAGCCAATGGCTTGGTGACACGCTGGAAAAAATAGCAGCAGAAAAGGCTGGTATAATAAAAGATAACATTCCTGTGGTCATTGGCGAGCGACAACCAGAGATAAAGGATGTATTCCTTAAAAAGGCAAAAGAATGTCAATCTGATATTTATTTTGCAGAAGAAGAATTCGACTTGAACCTATCATTAGATAGAAATGAGGTCTATTGTAACGGAGAATTAAAGTTTATAATCACGCCGGACCTAAAAGGTGCCTATCAAAAGCGAAACTTGCCAGGAGTATTGAAAACACTTCATATCCTTAAAGACCGTGGCTTTGGCATAAAAGAAGAACATACGGAAATTGGGCTAGCTAATGTTATTACATCGACAGGACTCAAAGGACGGTGGCAGGTACTTAACGAATCTCCTAAAGTTATTTGCGATGTTGGCCATAATGAAGCGGGTGTAGCCGCGAACATTTCGCAGCTCGATAAACTCGAATATGATAAGCTAATTATTATTTGGGGCGTGGTCAAAGACAAAGACATCTCAAAAATATTAAACTTGTTGCCCAAATCGGCTGAATATATTTTTTGCGAAGCAAGTATTCCCCGGGCGATGAGGGCCGAGGAGTTGGCCATAGAAGCAAATAAAAATGGTTTAAAGGGAAAAGTGGTCCATGATGTCAATGATGCATTAGACCAGGCCATACTATTAGCTTCAGAAAAGGATCTGATCTTTATTGGCGGCAGCACTTTTGTAGTGGCTGAGTTAGATAATCTATGAGTCTTTTGTAGTCTTGTAGAGTGGCTCGGGGTAAGTTAAAGCGATTTGCAGAAAATATGACTAGGCGCAACGTGATTGAACCTGGTAAACCTCTTTTTGATAGCATCAAAGGAAACTGGAATAAGCATTTTGGAAACGAAAACCCTACAACACTTGAGCTTACTTGTGGTAGGGGTGAATACACCATAGGGCTGGCTCGATTGTTTCCCAATAGGAATTATGTTGGAATTGACGTTAAGGGCGACCGTATCTGGAAGGGTGCTGGAATCGCGCTGGAAGAAAGCCTGGATAACGTCGCCTTTTTGCGGGTTCACCTCCTTGAGCTTGTGAAATTTTTTCAACCTCGAGAAGTGGATGAAATTTGGATCACGTTTCCGGATCCGAGGCCGAAAGATAGGGACGAAAAGCGTAGGGTAACCCACACACGGTACTTTGATATCTACAAGTCGATACTGAATAGGGAAGGTTGGATTCGGTTGAAAACTGACAACACAGGTTTATTTCAGTATTCGTTAGAAGTATTAAATAGTCGAAAAGATATTATAGATCTGCAGTACACGTTTGACCTGTATCATTCTAACCTTAGACAGGAATGTCATGAGATACGCACGAAATACGAAGAGAAGTTTAGTTCAGAAGGGCATGATATTAAGTATTTGAAGTTTCGTTTTGCCTAAGAATTTAGCTTAAATTTGTATTACCCACTTGAAGGAGTTGTTTTTTAAACCTAACATTAAAAACAATACCGAGTGAAGCTTTCTTTCTAAGCCAGGCCTCATCTCGATAGCTATCGGGACCTCGCCCTATTCGGGCAGGATAACAGTGGAAGGCTGAAATTGCAAGCAGCTCAAATCCTTGTATTTCAGGGGTTTAAAAATGCCTTCATGTGGGTTTATTCTTTAATCTTTTTCAACACTTTATCACGATACTTAGCTCCAATTGGTAGCATCTTTTGTTATTTCTCCTAGAACATTCGGTTTTATGAATTATCTTCGAGCTAAAGTTCTTAGAAAAGTTTTCTTATCATGAAAGGTGGAGGGATATGGCCCTGTGAAGCCTTGGCAACCACCCTCCCTCGTTAATAAACGACCTATGGAAAGGTGCCAAATCCAGCCTCGAAAAATCGGGGGAAGATAAGTCGGATAAAGCACTATAGTAAGCTCTGCTGATTTATCGGGAGAGCTTTTTTTATGGGTAATAATAAGATAGTCGACTGATGACTTGAGAATGTCTAACGACTAATGAAAGATAGAAGTGACGAATAAATCAAGTTCGTATATGAGTTTAAGCGGATTGGAGCCATTAGTGGTCACACCAGAGTCAAATTTTGTGAATGTTGGTGAACGGACCAATGTCACAGGTTCACGAAAGTTTCTCCGGCTTATCAAGGAAGGCTCTTTCGAAGAAGCTTTGGACGTGGCGCGTGAACAAGTAGAAGGTGGTGCACAGATTATTGATGTGAACATGGATGAGGGCATGCTTGATGGTAAGCAGGCCATGGTGGATTTTTTGAACCTAATGGCTGCTGAACCTGATATTTCAAGAATACCGGTGATGGTTGATTCCTCTAAGTGGGAGATCATTGAGGCCGGCCTAAAGTGCTTGCAAGGTAAGGGAATAGTAAACTCTATCAGTTTGAAAGGTGGAGAAGATGAGTTTATTCGTCAGGCAAAGATCATTAAACGATATGGAGCTGCCGTAGTAGTGATGGCTTTTGACGAGGCGGGGCAGGCAGATACTTACAAAAGGCGAATTGAAATATGCGAGCGTTCTTACAATGTTTTGGTTAATGTTATTGGTTTTAATCCCAATGACATCATTTTTGATCCTAATATATTCCCGGTCGCTACGGGAATGGAAGAACATCGCAAAAATGCGGTTGATTTCTTTAATGCCACAAAATGGATACGCGAGAACTTACCCGGAGCCCATGTAAGTGGTGGTGTAAGCAATGTTTCATTTTCTTTTCGAGGAAATAATGCAGTACGAGAAGCCATGCATTCGGCATTCCTGTATCATGGTATCCAAAATGGAATGGATATGGGTATAGTAAACCCTTCTATGTTAGAAGTATATGATGAGATACCTAAAGACCTCTTAGACTACGTTGAAGATGTTCTATTGGATCGCAGAGAGGACGCAACGGAACGCTTACTGGATTTCGCAGAAACCTTTAAAGGAGATGCTAAGGTTAAACAAAAAGATGACTCCTGGAGACAAGGCTCTGTACAGGAGCGGCTTTCTCACGCGTTGGTCAAAGGAATTGTCGATTACATTGAAGAAGATACGGAAGAAGCTAGACAACAATATGACCGCCCACTCCATGTCATAGAAGGCCCGCTTATGGACGGGATGAATGTGGTTGGAGACCTATTTGGTGCAGGTAAGATGTTCCTTCCTCAAGTTGTCAAGAGTGCGCGGGTCATGAAAAAAGCAGTAGCCTATCTGGAACCCTTTTTAGAAGAAGAGAAGAAGCAAAATGATTCTGACACTTCTGCGGCGAGAATATTGCTTGCTACGGTAAAGGGAGATGTGCATGATATAGGGAAGAACATTGTGGGAGTAGTTTTGGCCTGCAATAACTACGATATCATTGATCTGGGTGTTATGGTACCACCCGAAAAAATCCTTGATGAAGCACAGAAACATGGAGTGGTGGCTATAGGCTTAAGTGGTCTGATCACACCATCACTGGACGAGATGGTTTATGTCGCTGAAGAAATGGAGAAGAGAAGCATGGATATTCCCTTATTGATTGGTGGTGCTACTACATCCAGAATCCATACGGCCGTGAAGATAGATCCGACTTACAGTGGTTCTGTAGTACATGTGTTAGATGCGTCCCGGTCAGTCCCTGTAATGGGAGAGCTCTTGGGTGAGGATTCAAGAGATAAATTCCATCAAAGCACCAAACAGGAATATGACGAACTTCGTCAAGGACATTCGAGTCGTACTAGTGCTAAGAAGTTTATTCCTTACTCAGAAGCCAAAAAGAACAAAGTACTTGTGAATTGGAATGGACAGAAGATACCTAAACCAAGATTAACGGGTACCCAGGTATTTGAGGATTATCCTTTATCTGAGATCAGGTCATATATTGACTGGACCCCTTTTTTCCAGACCTGGATGCTGAAAGGTAGGTTTCCGAAGATACTGGACGACCAAGTAATTGGGGATGAGGCTAAAAAGCTCTATCAGGATGCCAATGAAATGCTGGATGAGATCATTGATAACCAATCGCTTCGGGCAAAGGCGGTTATAGGTTTATTCCCAGCCTGTGCTAAAGGAGATGACGTTGAGATCATGGGTAAGAACGTTTCCTTTCATTTTTTACGTCAACAGGGCAAAAAAGGGAAGAATATTGCCAACGTATCCCTGGCTGATTTCATCGCTCCCAGTGATTCTGGTTCTCAAGATTATTTGGGAGGATTTGCGGTGACTTCGGGAATAGGTATCGAAAGATTAATTGAGCGATATGAAAAGGAACATGACGATTACAAGAGTATTATGGTAAAGGCCTTAGCAGACCGGTTGGCTGAAGCCTTTGCCGAATTGATGCACGAAAAGGTGCGGAAAGAGTTTTGGGGATATGCTACGGATGAAGCCTTAAATAACGAAGAGCTGATCAGGGAAAAATATATGGGTATACGACCTGCTCCTGGCTATCCGGCTTGTCCTGATCACACTGAGAAACGAACTTTATTCGACCTATTACAAGTTGAACAAAATACGGGCATTACGTTAACTGAGTCGTTCGCTATGTATCCGGCGTCATCCGTAAGTGGCTTTTACTTTTCGCACCCTCAATCAAAGTACTTTGGATTAGGTAAAATACAGAAAGATCAAGTTGAAGATTATGCGGCTCGGAAGGGAATGAGTGTGGAGGAAGTGGAGAAGTGGCTTGCTCCAAATTTAGCTTATAAATAGTGCTGGTGTTTGGTTGTGTTGAGGTCTTGAATGTGTTGGGGTGTTGATGTTTTGATGCCATTTTATGAGTAAAATTGAGCGATTTGAGGATTTGAACTGCTGGAAGGAAGCCAGAGAACTGGTTAAAATGGTGTTTTTAATTAGCAGGAAAGAAGCACTGAAACACGACTATGCCCTCGTAAAGCAATTGAAGAGTGCGGCATTGAGTGTTATGAATAATATAGCGGAAGGGTTTGGAAGAATATCCGATAAGGAGTTCATTCGATTTCTTGATTTTTCAGAGGGCTCGGCACAAGAAGTGAGAAGCATGACTTACGTACTGATCGATTTAAATTATATCGACGAAAAGGAATTCCACCTTCTACAAACCAAAGTAGAGTCGACTAGAAATTTAGTATTAGGCTTAATTAGATATTTAAGAAATAAGAATAAATAAGGGGTGTAATTCTTAGAGCGACTTCAACACTGAATGACCTCAATACTTCAACACGTCAAAAAAATGAAAGTAACCGAACATATAAAAAACGCCAAAGACACCTTGTTCTCTTTTGAGATATTACCACCGTTAAAGGGGGAGAACATTACTAATTTGTTCAACCACATCGATCCGTTGATGGAGTTTAAGCCACCTTTTATTGATGTGACTTACCATCGTGAGGAGTTTGTATATAAGAAACGAGAGAATGGGCTGTTAGAGAAAAAGTCGATCCGTAAGCGACCGGGTACGGTAGGGATTTGTGCGGCAATTGAAAACCGCTACGAAGTGGATGCCGTACCGCACATCATCTGCGGAGGATTCAACAAAGAAGAAACGGAAAATGCCTTGATTGATCTCGATTTTTTGGGAATTGATAACGTTTTGGTGCTCCAGGGTGATGCCAAAAAGAATGAAGCCATGTTTATACCCGAGCCTGACGGACATAAATACGCGAGTGATTTGCTTGATCAGGTGATGGATATGAACAATGGTAGATATTTAGATGAAGATATCCATGATCCGGCTCCTACGGATTTTTGCATCGGGGTTTCCGGGTATCCGGAGAAACATTTCACTGCGCCCAACTTAAAAACCGATATGAAATACCTTAAAATGAAGGTAGATAATGGGGCCGACTACATTGTTACCCAGATGTTCTTTGATAATAGCAAATATTTTGAGTTTGTCGATAAGTGCCGGGCTGCGGATATCCATGTGCCGATCATTCCGGGTATTAAACCCATCACCACGAAAAAACAGATTACCGTACTACCACGGTTCTTCCACATTGACCTGCCCGAAGAGTTGGCGGATGAAATTGAAGGCGCTGCTGATAATAAAGCGGCTAAAGAAATAGGGGTAGAGTGGTGTATCAAACAATCCAAAGAATTGATGGATAAAGGGGTGCCGGTATTGCACTATTACTCTATGGGCAAGTCGGATCCTGTGTATAAGATAGCCAAGGAATTGTTTTAAGGTTCTTACTCCCGCCTCAAGAAGATAAAGTCCCCACCTTCATCACCCGCCTGGCCGATGGGGCCGTACTGTGGTACCTGACCGTTAGGACTGTTATTGATGACCGCTACCTTAAAGGATTGAAAAAGCTGCTCTGCTGATAGGAGGGGAGCCTGGTTATTCGCCAGGTTTCGGTTCAAATATTGGATAAACACACTCTTGTCAGGGACAGTTTTCAATGCTCCGCTGGTCATAGCTTTGCGGCTTGGAAGTTTATACATTTCCAGGATAGCTCTGGAGTTGGTGAATACAGCTCGTTCTTTGAAAATACTACCACTGAAGCACGCATCTGTGACCAGCAGTGTATGTTTCGACTTGATGCCACTAATATAATCACGCAGGGTGCTGTTCGATAGCCATTGCGCCTTCGAATCAAGTCGGGCATCACTGGGTAGCCAAAAACCCTGCTTTAAGCGCTCATCCCATATCCCATGCCCCGCATAGAAGATAAAGAGGTTATCACGCTCTTTGATTTCATAGGCAAGTCGGTCAAAAGCTTCAATGATATCCGCCCGGTTCGGGTTCTTCAACAATCGAATATCAGCTTTTTCAAAAGTATAGTTCTGGTTGAGTACCTGTGCCAAACCACTGGCGTCGGAAACAGGATTGTCAAGGTCAACTATATTGTCATCTTCATAGTCGTCAACCGCAATGACAAGAGCGTAATACTTTCTGTCTTTCAAGGCTTTGACCAACTCATTACCTTCAAAATCATCATCCTGAATAAAGTGTGTTTCTTTTTTTGCAGTGACTACAGGTACGTATACTGGTTTTTTCTCCTTGAAAAGCTCAATTCTGCCCGAGGTGCCCGGAGGACAGGTATTGACGGACATAGTACCTTTCCATTTTCCGCTTAGACTCTGAAAGCCGTCCTGCTGACTTAGAGTAAAATCGACTTTAGCAAGGCACGCTTTACCACTTTTATAAACAAAGCGAGTACCGAGTAATGACAACTTATTATCCTTAATAGAGCCAGATACTTCTATTTTGGCCGAATCGTTTTTTTGTTTGGTGTAAATAAAACCTGTGACTTCATTCCCTTGCTGGGTCAGTTCGTAAGTATTTTGGATTTGGTTGTTTAAAAAATAAGCATTCCCCTTCCAGGTGCCCGATATATTAGTTTCTTGACCAAAAGCAGATATGCTAAGAAATGTAAATAAGATATAAAGCCTTGAGTGCATGACAATCGACGGTTTCTTCGTTAAATATAGAAATACATGGAAAAGTAACCGAAATACGGTCATAATGACAGTAATAATTGTTTAATAGTGACGTAATGTCTGAGTTGAGGCCTAGGTATAGATATTGATCCATCGAGAAGAAAAAGGAGGATAAAATGAGATATGATAAAGACAGAAGCTGGGTTCGAAGTGTGTTGAAGACTTCTGATATCATGAATACGCTAAACGGTGGAATGAGTCAGCCCACTACGAATATAAGAAGAGAGCAAGATCATTACTTAATAACTTTAAAAGTTCCGGGAGTCGATCTGGAAAACGTGAAAGTAGAAATCATTGACAAAAACTTGATCTTCCATCACATCATTAACTTTAACGATCTGGATGATTCGAGCTTAAACATACCTCATGTGCTAGCCACCTATTCACTAGCCGCTGATGTGGATCATAATAACATTACTGCTGCCCAAAAGGAGGGCGTGCTTCACGTAAAACTCCCGTTTAACGAGCTTTCAAGCGGGTATCATAGGGAAGTGGATGTGATAAAGTAGTAACCATTCTTCCTCAGAACAAGCTCCAGTTACTAATTGGTAAACTCGGCTAACTCATCTGCAGACAGTTTGAACAGGCTAAATCGTTCAAAGCGTCCGGCTACAGATGTACTACCCAATACAATAAGACCATTATCAGCGGTCATATTAAAAGACGCCAGGCTGTAAGGGTTCGAAAATCCTAAATACTTAGTACCCAATAACTCACCTGTCGTTGGTGAATAGGCCAGTAGTACGATTTGACCTGATCGTGTTGTACTTCCATAGAGTAAGACCGACGTACTATTAATGTCTAAAAGCTTAAGCCTTACTGGTGCGTCTTCTACCAATTCTGGAAACGGGTTTCCATTGATATTTACAGATGACTCGGTTAGAGAAGATAGGTTGATTTGACTTTGGGGGATAATGAAGTTATCACCGTCTTCAAACCGACTGATGGCAAACTGTTCACCTCCGAGATGAACTGCACTGCTAAGACCAGCCGTTTCACGAGTTCCTTGGAGCTGAGCCACTGGTTCCTCTGAAAAATCACTAAACACTGTAGATATGGTGAAGTTGTAGAATCCATTATAGAAATATAACCCGGTAGTGGTTTTACCGACAAAAAATGGAAGTTTACGATTAGTTCGGGTAAAATGCTCGACTATGAGCTTATCTATCTCACCGTCTTCTCCTTCACCAATACTATAGCCTCTTGAAGAAATTCCACCTTCAATGGCCCCTCCAAGCAAGGTTGCACTGCTGATTTGAGTTCTTCTGTTTCCGTTATCATAATTGGCGAATACAATTTCGTTACCCACATTGGTAGAGGCAAGGGGATAATTAGCGCCAAGGGCAATTGGATCAGCAACGGTACCACTGTCATTTACGGCGAACAGGAATGCATTCCAATCCGTCTCCGTCATCGCCATAAAATAATACCGGTCGTCCAATTTCATAAGCTCTCCGGCTGGTGAAATGAATTGTTCACTTAAATTCTGCTCTCTAACAAAGTCACCATTTTTATCCACTTTCATGAGATATACTCCACTGAATAGTGAGTTCTCAATTTCAGATGCACCTAAAACTAGGTAGCCACCATCTGTGGTTTGTTGTACGTCAATAGGAGTAAATGCAGTTTCAAAGCCGTTGTTATCATAGATTCTTAGAAATGAATCTGATGGATCAGCCTCATTATCAGAAATATCACAGCTGACAACAACCAAAAAGATTATAAGAATGAAAGGGGGAAATCGCATTTTTGATTTAGTTAATGGCGTCAAAGCTTTTTGAATTTCTAGTGATATAACGCAATGGAAATAATATGCCGAATGAGGCGGAAATATTTCTCAGAGTAAGATCATCTAATGCGTCACCAATACCAGAAAGCTGGTTTTCCGAGAAACGGTTCTCAGTGTCCGTAATATTATGAAGACCGTAGCGATAGGTAATATCAAAAACAATTCGTACGTTTTGCACATCATAATTTAATCCAATCCCACCGGCTAGTCCGGCAGAACTCCGAATAAATAGATCTTCGGCACCTATGATTACGGATTCATTCTCAAAAGGGCTAACTGCTCCACTGGCTGTGTCACTACCGGAGACCTCCATGGATTTATTCGCACCAGTCAACAGTCCGTAATAGGCCCCTATTTGTACAAAGGGCCGCCATTGGCTGGCCCGGACAATATCATACTTTACAAAAAGTGGAAATTCGATATAGTCGAGTTGATGGTCCTGAACATATCTCAGTTCGACCGTATTCGTACCGTCAGTTCCCATCCAGATAAAATCATTCGAATACTCAAAACGTTGACGTCTATAATTCGGTTGGAAACTAAAAGAGAAACCACGGTGATAATAAGTGATCTCAATACCCGCATGCCCACCTAATAAGTTGAAGCTTTCATATTCCTTCTGAAGATCATCTTCAGTATAGTTGATAGGACTAAAGGCCGAAAATCGTTCATCCGGAACGGCATCAGTTAGGTTGGCGCCAGCTCTGAACCCAAGCCACCATTGCGATTTCAGGAAGGGGTTATCTAGTGGTTTTCGAGTATTGTAGCCGTTCTTTTTTTTTGACCTTTTACGCAATTGTTGTTGTGCATGCGAATAATCAGTTATAGCCACAGCTAAAAAGGTAAAGAACAGAACCTGTAAGAAGTTGGTTTTCATGAGGTTATATGAGTTCTGGGAATTAAATATCGCTTAATCTCTAACAATAAGCTTTTTGCTTTCTTTTAATAATCCTGCTTCAATTTTATAAATATATAAACCTGCGTCCAGATCTGAGAGATCAACTTTAACTCGATGTTCACCAATTGACCGCTGTTCATCGAGTATGTTTTTAACTAAACTACCTTTTTGATCATATAAGCTGAGATTTACATGGCTTTCATTATTCACATAAAATGCAATTACGGTATGATCACCAGCCGGATTTGGGTAAGCGTCATAAAGATCGAAACGATCTTTGAAAAACCCTTCCGTACTTGTTATTTGATCTTTAGCTAATGGAATAGGTTCATAGAGCTCACCATTTTCTCCAGTTCCATTGATAAAATCTCCGAAAAGTATATCCGTAGTAATTACACTTTCTTCCACCTGGAACCAGTCCTTTAGAATATTGGCATACACTTGCCGATAATCAAATTGCATGGCTACGTTATTGTTGCTAAGGTCAGGGTTAGTTCCATAAACACCCGGTCTGACACCCTTGCCAAAAATCATCATTGGCGCCCCGGTTCCATGGTCAGTCCCGAAGCTGCCATTAGAAAATATTCTGCGCCCAAACTCTGAAGTAGTAATAGTCATTACCCGATCCTCCAAACCACGCTCTTTGAGATCATTTTGGAAAGCCTGCATAGCCGAAGAAATGTGATACATTTTCGCGGCATGGGCGCCAAGTGTGGGGTCGTAGCTTTCTACTTGATCTGCATGGGTGTCAAAACCACCCATCCGTAGTAAAAATACCTTAGTTTTTACGCCCTGTCCGGCGCCACCACCATCCAATAGCTTAGCCACTATCTGCAACTGACCTGAAAGTGGATTTCTAAGTAAACCCCTGGGCGCGGCAAAGGGATAGGTTTCCGGATATGTTGCGCTTGTTTCGTCTGCTGCTTGAAAGATTTCTAACAGTCTTTGTGCGTAATCCTCAGTTTTATCTTCAAGGCTAAGAATCCATTTGAGCTCTTCGCTGTAGGGCGAGTTATCCAAAGAAACCGGAGGGTTTCCCCTCGGATCGATCAGTTGATCTTCAAAGCCTTCCAGAGAATCCACGAGGTTGGCGAGCCCTTCAGGACTGCCGGGTAGTGAAATGGAAGTGGGGATATTACCTTCCTGATGAAATACCAATGATACATCGCTTCCCATTTCAATGGCCAAGGGATCCGGCATTTGTTCATTAGGAAAATCGTCGGGATAAGTACCCAAATCGCTGTACGTACTCTGTAAATAGCGACCTACCCAGCCAGAGGAGTAGTAATCATCGAAACCGCCTCCCATATGCCAGATATCCCGGCCTCTAAAGTGAGAACCGTTATTGTTAGGGTAGGAGACTCCTTGAACAATCGCCATTCTGCCGCGATCATAGAGATCTTTTGCTCCGATCATATCCGGATGAAGACCTACCTGGTCCGCGACCGGCAGGGTTGAGTCTAAATCAATCAGCCTTCTTGATGAATTCAGCCTGGGGATGGCAATATTGGGTCTTCTAAAATAATACTCATCATAATTCGCAGATGGAATCACCATGTTGATACCATCATTTCCTCCATGTAATTGTAGAATAATTAATACACGGTCGTTATCACTTTGCTCGGCAAGTCTTAGGAAATGACTTTTTTCAGCCATAACACGCATAGGGATACTGTTTAAGGCAAAAGATGAGCCCACAACTGCCGGTATTTTCTTCAAAAAACTTCTTCTTCTCATGATCTTGCTTAGAAAAGTTGATATTCAGGTGATTGCATCATTGCGTTAAACAAGCTTTGTAAGCGTGTACTGGCTTCTAAGTAATTTGCTGGTTGTGTATACAAATCGATCCAACCAGCCACAGCCATGTCGACTTCGGTCTCATAATCCGTGAACCCCAAAAAAGCTTGGAGGAAATAGCGCATACGTTGCTGAGTCAGGTCGCCATCAGAGTCATAGCCCAGATTTTCGCCCATAGGAAACAAGTAGGGCGCAAGCTCTATGATCAGTTGTCGGGCGTCTGCCCCTTCTCCTGGAAATGTATTTACTGTAAATACACGTGGGTCAATTAAGGGAGCATCTGAACCGTCCATGGAAGGTGCTGCAACCAACTCTCTAATGAAGCTATACCTTTGTGTCAACCAGTGCGTTGATATCCAATTACGGTTGTATCTTGGAAACTGATGATAGGCACCATAACCTGCTACCTCGAAAGGCTCGTAGAAATCCATACCCATCGAATTCGATGCATCTAAAAGGCCATTGGCAAACTCATAGAATTCAGTAGGTTGTGTTACATAGTCCGGAGCTTGGATGTCTAAAAAGTTCACCGTTCCTGTGACCAGATCAAGAGGTGATTTAATAATTCCACCGAATTTATCGTCCTCCACGCCAGCTAATGCGTCGTAGAAGTGTTGACTTTCAAAAAGCTCTATCAAAAGTGGTTGAAGTTTGTAGCCACCGGTTATAAAACTTTCAGCCAAAACACTGATAATATCGTTCTCTATTTCCTCGGTAATCTCATAATAAACAAAGTAGCGATACAGCTTCCTGACAAGGTGTCTTGATGTCTCCTCCTTTGTGAATAACAACTCTATTAACTGATCTATTTCATCTAAAGCGCTGGCCTCCGTCTGTTGACCATTTTCCAGCAGTAGTGGATCAGGAGAAATAACAGCGTCATCTAATCGAGTTGAGAACTGTTTATTGCCTTCAGCATGTTGTGTAGCGTCCAAAGCGTCTCCACGAACGACTCCTCTGGGTAGACCTGTATCTTCGTCTATGGTGGTAAAATTTTCGTCAATGGTCCAACCGGATAAAACTTCTGCAGCTGCGCGAACATCTGTTTCAGTAAAAAAGAAATAATCACCGGGATCATCGGTGGGAGGGTTGGTTCCTTCTAAGCCGCGGCCAATTGAGTATAGTTCAAGCAGCTCACGCCCAAAGTTTTCGTTAACATTTCCTTTTACGTTGTCGCGACCATCTAAAAAAATAAGCATGCCATTATCAATACATATTTTTTTGGTCAATGACTTAAAGTTGAGCTCGGGGTCCAGAAAGCTATCGAAGGCAAATTGTCTGAAAAGGGCGCTCTGGTAGTAAAGTGCCCTGCTGTTATCAATTTTAGATACTTTACCGGTGAAGTAGGTATGTAGAAAGAAAGTAACTTTTTCACGGGTAGAATAGCTCAACTTTTGATTATCAGGAACGGTAGCCGGGTTTAGCATTTGGCCAAGTAGCCAATACCTGAAATAATTCTGCCTCGAGTTTTCGTCGCCTTCCGGATTAGCCGTAATCCATTCCGCGCCAATTTCGGGATCTATCGGAAGTTCAGGATCCGGAATATTACTGTCAAAAAGCTGTTGAACAGCTTGCTGTGCGGTTAAACCTTCCAGGCTATCAATATCTGCTCTTGTTCCTCCGTAGGTGGCTCGCCTCAATAAATGCGCAGCCTGTTTCTTACTCAAATTTCCTGCAAAAGGGGCTAGCGGCATAGTTGTATCAGATTAAAAATTCTAAAATAACTAAACGTGTCAATTAATAGCATCTGTACTCTGCTGAGTAACCTATTACATCGACCAATGAAGCTTTTTGTCTTTTATAGGTCGATTACTACTTTTGATTGCATGAAGATAATCGAATGCCCACGAGATGCCATGCAAGGCCTGGAAGAATTTATACCCACTCGAAAGAAAGTAGATTATTTGAATACATTACTAGCTGTGGGTTTTGATACCCTTGATTTTGGAAGCTTTGTTTCGCCCAAAGCTATACCACAAATGAGTGATACGGCCGCTGTGTTATCCGGGTTAAATTTAGGTGACTCAAAGTCCAAACTGTTGGCGATAGTAGCCAATATACGCGGTGCCAGCGAAGCCATACAATTTGATGAAATAGAGTACTTGGGTTTTCCATTTTCCATCTCAGAGACTTTCCAGCAGCGTAATACCAATAAATCCATTGTTGAGGCGCTTAACACCCTAGATGAAATCCAGCAGTTATGTCTTCAGCGTGATAGGCAGTTGGTGTGTTATATATCCATGGGTTTTGGGAATCCTTATGACGACCCGTTTGATCCGCAAGTCGTTGGTAAGTTTACAGAAATCCTGCATTCATTGGGTATTCATATTATTTCCCTAGCGGACACCATTGGAGTGGCAGAACCAAACCTCATAAAGCATTTGTTTAATGATCTGATTCCAAGTTTCCCTGATGTTGAATTCGGTGCTCATTTCCATTCTAACCCAGCTACCGCGATCGAAAAAGTGTCGGCAGCTTATCAGTCCGGATGTCGACGTTTTGATGGAGCCATCCGAGGTTTTGGTGGGTGCCCGATGGCCAAGGACGAGCTGGTAGGTAACATCGCTACCGAAGACATGATTTCCTATTTTGATAGCATTAATCTCGATTTGGGAATTGATCAGGAATCTTTTAATGCTTCTATTCAAGCATCTGCGCCTATTTTCGGCTAAAATCACACTTTTCGGCATTTGGCTCAGGTTGGCACACGATTAGCAATACCGTGGATATAGTGGTAGATTTTAAAAATTGTTGGCTAAATAGATATGAAGGTGTGTGGGTGAGTTGGTATAATGCTATGTAACGACAGTGAAGTTGGTAACACCAGGCCCTGGCAAATTTGTCAGGGCTTTTGTTTTTTGCATGTAGTCGTCTGACCACTCGAAGTGGTCTGACGACTTTTGAATTTTGTCTCTTCCGGGAGTAGTTCGCTTCTTTATCGGTAAAAGAAAACAGAATAGACTTCTCCCTTCTTAAACTCCTTTTTGCCACGAGGCAGTTCGATAAATGCGTCCGCATCTATCAGATTGGCCAGATCACCAGACCCGTTTCCTTTAACCGGGGATGCCAGTATTTGTCCGTTCTTATTATATTCGATTTTAACTTCAAGAAAATAGGTGAGGTCAGGTTTAAACATCACGTCTTCAGTCAATAGGGCATAGAGCTGATCCTTAGTGTTGATTCCTAAACACTGGTTTAACCAGTAATTGAAGTAGCGGTGCGCACAGACAAAGGAAGATACCGGGTTTCCAGGAAAGGCAAAGATGGCGCACTTCTTTTCGTACATCCCAAACCAAAAAGGCTTTCCAGGCCGCTGTTTAATTCTATGAAACTTCCTTGAAACACCTACCATTTCCAAAGCTTGGGGCAAATAATCAAACTTACCTTTGGAAACACCACCGCTTAGAATGATCACGTGGTACTGGTTAACGTACATCCCTAACCTGGATTTTATTATCTCCAAATTGTCATCCAAATGATCTGCATCGACTTTAATGCCTTTGTCTTCCAAGGCAGTTTTGATCGTATAGATGTTGCTTTGTCTGACCTGATGACGCAAGGGGTTCTGACCAATTTCAACCAGCTCATCACCCGTCGAAATAATAATTGTTTTAGGTAAGCTAGCAACCTTGACGTCTTTCTTTCCTACCGTGGCACAAACACCTATTTCGGCCGAGCTCAATACGGTATCTTTTGGTATAATGAGATCGGCTTGCTTTCGATCTTCTCCTTGGAAATGAATGTTCTGTTGAAATTTTACGGTGTCCAGGTTTATTCTAGCTTTTCCATTTTCGATAGTGATATCTTCATAGCGGATCACGGTATCCACCCCTTTAGGCAGAATAGACCCTGTCATCACCTCCATACAACCTGAGGCTTCCGTCAACTCCATCTGTGGAGCACCAGCCGGAGCAATGCCTTTTATAACAAAGTCCCGTTGACCATCATTAAAGAATGAATATCTTATAGCTACGCCATCCATAGTGACTCGATCATAAGGAGGAAAATCTCGATCGGCTATTATATCTTCCATGAGGAATCTTCCGATTCCACCTTCCAGAGAAATTTGTTCCACACCGAAATCAAGTGTATTCAGATCCAGGATTCGAAGCGCTTCTTCTACAGTTATCAGATTTTCCAATCCAGTTAACCTCCTATAGTTGCCATTGATTCCGAAACGTCATGATCGCGGAGCCTTTCAGCTTCAAATCCGTCTTTCGCTCTTTGACCAATCGTTCGAATAAGTTTATCGCTAATCACTTTATCCGATGCTCCCGACCGGATAACGTCTCTAAAGTTCACTCCTGCATTACTATATAGGCAGGTTCTGAGTACACCTTGTGGAGTTAGCCTAATTCTATTACAACTTCCACAGAAAGTGCGAGTATATGCAGCAATAACACCAATATTGCCCATGTGACCCAAAGGTTGATAATTCTTTGAAGTTGAACCGGGAGGGTCAATTAGCTTTTTAAGCTCATACGTTTGAGAAATGTGATCCAATATTCTGGAGGCTCGCCAAATCGTGGTATTGCCCATACCTACCGTTCCGTTGAATGGCATTTCCTCTATAAAACGTACGCTCACATCGCTGTTGCAGGTAAGTTCAACCATAGGTAGAAGGTCTTCAATGTTACGTCCATCCATTACCACCATATTTATTTTTACCTTGATGCTACTGCTCAGTAAGCAATCAAACGTCTTCATCACGTTATTGAACTCGTTTCTTCTCGTAATGCCAAAAAAGCGGTTTTTATCGAGAGAGTCCAGACTTAAATTAACGGACTTGATACCTAGTTTTTCAAGTTGATGCACCTTATCCGAAGTAAAGGTGCCATTAGTAGTAATGTTGATCTCGTTGATTTCCGGTATGTGTGATGCTTTTTTAAGGAATTCCATAATTCCTTTCCTAACGAACGGTTCACCACCGGTGATCCTTAACTTGGAAATCCCTAAAGCTGAGAAAATATACAATAGCCGTTCCATTTCCTCGAAAGTCAATAAGTCCTCACGGTTGGCGTATTTGATCCCGCTTTCAGGCATGCAATAGAAACATCTCAGGTTGCAACGATCGGTAACCGCTAACCTTAGATAGTTAATAACACGTCCATGATTGTCTACTAGCATCGTTGAACAAAGTAGTGATATTTAAGTGTAATTCTACAATTCATTGGTCAAATGAAAAGATAAAGTCGTCTGACCACTTCAAGTGGTCGGACGACTAATCACTCCAATTACCAATTTCATTGATAAAGTGTTCAATTTACTTGAATTTAGAGTTATATGGAATTGAGGAGCTTATTCCCAATATTTGAAAACCAGCGGGGCTTAATTTACCTGGACAATGCTGCTACTACCCAACGAGTGCAGACGGTAGTAGAAGAGATAGATAAGTTTAATAGTAGGGGTAATGCTACTATCCATCGGGGTGTCTACGACTTGTCATCAACTGCTACCTTGAAATACGAAGAGGTAAGGAAGAAAGTGGCCAATTTTTTGGGTGTGGGTAGACCCGAGACCATTGCTTTTACCAAAGGTACCACGGAGTCGATCAATGTAATAGCCCAGTCCTATCTTAAGAGTCGACTTAAACCTGGTGATAACATCGTCATCACGGTAATGGAACACCATGCTAATTTCGTACCCTGGCAAGTGCTTTGTCAAGAAATGGGATGTAAGCTTAGGGTAGCTCCTTTAAATGATTTTGGAGAGCTTGATATTGATACTTTTCAAAAGTTAATCGACAGAAATACGAGAATGGTGGCCATAACACATATTTCGAACGTATTAGGGATCGTCAATCCGATTGAGGAGCTAATTGATTTTGCACATGCCAAGGGAGCCCCTGTTCTGATTGATGCCGCCCAGAGTGCGGCATTGCATGACCTTGATGTGAAAAAGTATAAGTACGATTTTCTTGCTTTTTCCGGTCATAAGATATTTGGGCCCTTTGGAGTAGGGCTACTTTATACAAATCCGGATTTTATTGGAGAAATGAAACCTTATGCCTTGGGCGGAGGAATTATCCGGCATGTGTCGGCAGACAAGGTCACGTTCCAGGCCTACCCACATAACCTCGATGCCGGAACACCTAACATAAGTGGGGTACTAGGCCTGGGTGCAGCCATTGATTTTTTGAAAGGGCTGCATCGTAAGATGCTTAGAAAATACGTCTCTGACCTTTCAACCAAATGCAAAGTGGAACTCAGTGCAATTAATGAGGTAGAACTCTTGGTAGAAAGTAATGAGAATGTTTCATCGATCGTTTCGTTTTCTATTCATGGCATTCACCCCCACGACGTAGCATCCTATTTGAACGCAGATGGTATCGCTGTAAGAGCTGGGAATCATTGCGCACAGCCACTTCATGTATATTTGGATACACCTTCAAGTTTAAGAGTTTCTTTTTCAATATATAATACTGAAAATGAGATAGATGTATTAATTAACTCAATTAAAAGTTTAATTAAATTCTGGAAAAGTGGATCGTAAGAAGTTCGAAGAGCTGTATAGTCGGGAGGTACTTAAAAGGAATAAGGAACCTTACCATTTCACCTCTATATATGAGGCTGATGTTCAACTAGAGGCATACAACCCGCTATGCGGGGATAAGTATCAATTGTACTTAAAAGAAGAATCAGATGAAGGTATGGGCGCTGCCTATTTCGATGGTTTTGGGTGTGCGTTGTCGAAAGCATCTACCTCACTGTTGATGGAGATAGTAGAAGGCAGAAGTAAAGAGGAGGTCAAATCTCTTTGCGTTCGTTTTATCGATGCGGTCGATTCGGGCACTCCGGAATTGTTAAAAGAGGAAGAATTAAAACTTTTTGCTGATATGAAGAATTTTGATGGTCGGTTAGATTGTATCAAACTGAGTTGGCAGACTCTGCTGGATTATTTAAAAAAAGAAGAATGAAAGTAAATATCTTAGCTTTCGGGATTGCCAGGGATATATTAGGTAGCTCAAAAGATGACGTTGAGCTACAGGATGGTAGTACCATTGGACAGTTAAAACAACTACTCTTTCAAAAGTACTCCAAGTTCGCTGATTTGGCTTCAATTTCATTCGCGGTTAATGAAGAGTACCAAGAGGATGACTTCCAGCTGAATGAAGATGATGAAGTGGTCATTATTCCTCCGGTAAGCGGCGGCTAATTGATTTTCGATTTTTAGAATTTAAGATTGTAGATTGACGAATATAGACGTACAAATAAAAAATTCTTCCTTGGTTGAAACGGAATGCCACGAATTTGTAATGGATCAGGGAGCGGGTGGCACGGTAGTTTTCGTGGGAACCGTTAGAGATCAAACCCAAGATAAAGAAGTATTACGGCTCGAGTTTGAATCTTACCAACCAATGGCGCTCAAAGAAATGAAAAAAATCGCGAAAACTGTAATAGATCGATGGCATGCTTTTAAGGTCAGTATTCATCATAGAGTGGGTGCCTTGAATATTGGAGAAATAGCCGTGGTAATTGCTGTTTCTACTCCACATAGAAAGGCGGCCTTTGAGGCGTGTGCATATGCCATAGACTCCTTAAAGGAGACCGTTCCTATATGGAAAAAAGAAGTTTTTGCAGATGGTGAAGTATGGGTGGCGGCCCATCCTTAATTCTTTATCTGCAAGTAGGTACTCAACTGCTCTTAGGGATGGGATCCAGTAAGTTTTTTTAACTTGAGTCCCTACCTTAAATCAAGTAATACGGGAACAAATTGCTCTATATAAGGGATCAGACCGGTAGAATGATTTTTATCTTCCAGATTCGTGAAAGAAATGATTTCAGCAGAGGCACCATTTTCAATTAGTTTGTTATACGTGTCAACTGAGGTTTGATAAGGAACGGTGATATCTGCATCTCCGTGATACATATACAAAGGGATAGTAGGAGTCCAATTCAGTAGACTATTTTCGACCAGTGCGTTAGCGATAAATTGATATTCAGTATCTGTGTCAATACCGCTAAGGAATCCTGTAGTTAGTAATTCAGACAAATCATCTGTCAATTGTTCATTGATCTGTTCTCCTGTATTTGAACCATCAAACAATGTAGGAATATCCGACGCGTATGGCTCATTAAAGAGAAGACTTAACGGCTGGCTGAAGTCAAAGGCAGTTTGATAAGCGTGTGAAATATAAGCCAGATAAAAAGGTTGGTGGTAGGTTTCCAAGTCAAAAATAATTTCTTGAAAACCTTTCAAGTCATACCCTCCGGAGGCAGGAAAGGACGCTATCAATCCAAAATCGGCCAGGTTGTTTTCCTCTATATACTTATGAGCTGCCATAGTAGCATATCCCCCCTGTGAGTAACCTGCCAGAAATAAATTCTGATTCACATTTAACTCTAATTGATCGGCGAATTCTAAGCCTGCTGTAATGTTATCCAAAATGGAGGTAGCAGTTAACGCTTCTACGTAGTAGGGATGCATGATTTCTGATGAACTACCAAAACCAATAAAATCAGGAGCGATAGCTACAAAACCTGCACTAGCCACAGCTTGTATAAGAAAAACAAATGAGTCTGTAGTAGCTAGATTGGAAGGCGCTTCCGCGTCTGAGCCGATCGTGCCGTGATGAACACTGATGACGTCAAGCTGATCATCGGTTTGAGGAATGGCAATTAGCCCCGAAGCAGTAATTTCTTCGCCTTTGTAATTGGTTCTGTACGTGATCCGATACAGGTCAACGGCATACTGGAATTCCTGTGGGTCAAGGTTAATATCCGCGAAAATTAGCGCTAGTTGTAAGGTACTGGAAGGTGTTGTAGTCACCAGGTCTGTGCTGACCAGTTTTTCTTCGATTACCGGGTTATCATCTATCAGTGATTCATCATCAGAATCACAAGAAATGGACAAATTGACGACGATGATTGAAACAATAATTAGACGTAAATAGGACTTCTTCTGAGGCATTATGAAATGAAATTGATCTGGTTTAAGAATAATGGCGAAATTATTAAATTCTTTTAGACAGGTGACACCGGAAGCGAGCAATTATTTTCATGAAAACACCCATTGTATTTGCTAAACGTAGTCAGTAGAGCACCCTAAACTTAATTGTGTGTTCGATACTACGGAGCTCCTTTATCAGTTGCTTATCGTATTCTTTATCAATATCGGTAATCACATAACCAATTAACTCATTGGTCTTTAGATATTGACCTACAATATTTATCTCATGGTCTGCGAGAACCTGGTTAATTTTGGCCAATACCCCAGGCATGTTGTCGTGGATATGGATAAGTCTATGCGCATTCTCAAAAGCCGGTAATTGGAGGTTTGGAAAACCAACACTGTTTGAGGTGCTACCCGTATTGATGTAATCCATAATCTTATTGGGAACAAACTGTGCAATATTTTCTTGCGCCTCCTGAGTACTTCCCCCTACATGGGGAGTTAGTAATGTATTCGGCAGACCACGAAGCTCTGAGACAAACTCGTCGGCATTACTCTTTGGTTCTTCAGGAAAAACGTCCACTGCGCAGCCAGCTATTTTTCCGCTCAAGATGTTACTTCGAAGGGCGGGAATGTCCACTACGTGCCCTCGGCTGAGGTTAATAAAAATAACGTTATCCCTCATCAAACTAAATTCCTGCTCGCTGAATATATTCTTATTTTCTGGCCTACCATCGACGTGAAGTGTAACGATATCTGCTTTATTCAAAAGCTCTTTTAATGAGTTGCATTTCTTGGCGTTACCGAGAGCTAACTTTTCCTCCAAGTCATAGTAATAAACGTTGAGGCCAATAGATTCGGCTAATACTGAAAGCTGAGCTCCAATATTTCCATAGCCCACAATACCAAGGTTCTTGCCACGGATTTCGTAGCTACCTTTAGCAGATTTTTCCCAGCGACCCTCGTGCATGGCATTAGATCTTTCCGCTAGTTTTCTGAAGAGCACGATGATCTCGGCAACAGCCATTTCCACAACTGACCGTGTGTTGCTAAAAGGTGCATTAAAAACAGCAACGCCTTTTTTATTACAAGCAGCCAGATCAATCTGATTCGTTCCTATACAAAATGCCCCAATGGCAATCAATCGGTTTGCGTTTTCCAAAACACGTGCAGTAACCTGTGTTTTTGATCGTATACCTAAAATGCTTACGTTCTTAATTTTCTCACAAAGTTCATCTTCGTCTAATCCTGCGGGGTAGACCTCTATTTTGTACCCCTCTTCTTTCATTAATTCGACCGCTTGAGGATGAATATTTTCCAAAAGCAATACACTAATCCGATTTTTAGGGTAGGAAAGAGCTTTGTTCATCTTATTAAGATATAAGAATTCATCCAGACTGGGTGTTACATGATCAGCCTTTTCAGTTACATTTTGACGTTCAACATTTTCCGTGAAAGCGTAGAACTTATTGGCCATTCCCGCAGCCTTTATTTCGTAGTCGGTATAACCGTCACCAATGACATAGACGTCACCGTTGAGGTTCATCTGGCGCAGTTGTTCAGCCTTTCCTCCATTAACTGACAGATTGTTACTTTCATCAAAACCAACAATATTACCTTGCTCATCAAATTCAAATGAATTGGCAAATACATTTTGAGCCTTAATGTGATACTCTCCAACAATGGGTACAATAAAGTCTTTAAACCCGTTACTTATAATGTAGATATTGTTTGCGTGAGTATTGAAGAACTCCTTATTGTATCTGAACGATTTGGAGACCTTACCCTTTAGCGCCTCTACCAAAAGAGGTAGGTGTTTTTTATGGGCATCTAGAATTGCAATTCTTTTAACCAGAGACTCTCTGAAGGTAAGGTTTCCGCTCATGCCTTCATCCGTAATGCTCTTGATCTCGTCAAGTCGTGCTTGCCTTTCTGGATGATCATTTAACGCAATTTCACCAAGTATGTCCAACGCCTCTACCTGGGTGAAGGTACTATCGAAGTCAATGATATAATTTTTAGCAGCTACTTGCTCCATTTATGAGTGAATTTAGAGGCGAAGTAAGCCCTTTAATTCACGATTTGAAAGGGATTTTTTTAAAATCTAATCCTTCCAAATTTCATCCATGATTACAATCGTTTGCATTTGACACGGGTTTTTCACAGCATTCCCGCCATTGCTTACGGAACGATTAACAAAGGATAATGTCGGAAGTAGTCGATATGAGTTCTATCTCCCTCTTATCCAAAAGGAATTCTGATTGTAGTCGGATTTTTTACGTCCCAATACTGGGTTATTAAAGTTTTCCGGAATTAGGAAACCCATGAATAACACAGATGCATATAAAATGAAAATTAACCTTCTGAAGACAAGCATCAGTTTAAGGCCAATGACATGCAAACGGCGGTAGAAGGGCACAGGTTTTTGAACTCCTCGGTTTGCAAAATTTCCGCAGGCACTTCAGAGCGATTTATTTTGCTGAAACCATTTTTAGCGAAAAACTTTTCCGCAGTTTCCGTTAGTAAGAATAACTCACTCACATTGTTTTTTCTCGCGAGATCCAAAAGCCCGGTCACTAAGTTGGTACCAATACCCTTATTTTGACCGGAGTAAATAACGGCCATGGAGCGCAAAAGTGCGCTTGAACCATAAAGCTCAAGCGCTCCTATTCCTATGAGTTTGTCGCTGGATAAAATACCTATAAACCGTTGAGTTGATAGATCCAGGTCATCTGTGGGGAGCTTACTTTTGGAAAGTATACGCTTTACTTCGTCAGTGTAGGTGATATCCAGATCTAAAATGTTATTCATTTTGTGAAAATAGGATTAACCTGGACAAATGTTATTAAGAGTAGTAATTATACAGCACAACATTCGCCTACCTCAGAATTAACTTTATCATTTTTCTCAACGTCCTCTTTGAAAATAAAAACTTCCCACCGGTAGCCATCAGGATCCGTAACCCAAAACTTATCTTGTTTTGCGTAGCAACATTTTACTTCCTTTTCTTCATCAATGGATAATTCGTGGCCCATGGCGTTACCGAGGCGTTGCTTCAGTTGTTCCGCATCGTCTAATTCGATACCAAAATGAATGTGCCCAGGCTGAATTGGTTTAGAACTTTGGGTGAATGAAATATTAAGTGAAGGCTCCTTTAGAATAAACTTTGCGTAGTCATTTTTTACCTTAACAGGCTCTATTTGAAAAAACTTCTCATAGAATTCAACCGTGGCCTGGATGTCCTTCACGCCATAGCCGACATGTGTTCTTGGAAATTGTGATTTGATGTTCATAATTATTGGGTTTATGTAAAAGTATAATCGTAATATTACGATAAAAGAGAATAAATTTTTTTTAACAACAGTTCATACTTACCTGTACCTCGTCAAAGAACTTTTGCATCAGGACTTTAGCTGCATCCCATGCTTCCTTGTCGATACAGTAGCACACACTCGGTCCTTCAATTGCGCCTTTGATCAGGCCGGTATTCTTTAGTTCTTTTAAATGTTGAGATACGGTAGACTGGGAAAGCGGTAGCTCCTCCACAATATCACCACAAACACATGAATTACGACTGGCGAGATACTCAAGTATGGCTATTCGGGCAGGATGCCCCAATACTTTAGTCAAGGTGGCAATCTCATTTTGCGAGGTGCTAAATTTTTCCGTTTTCGAAATTCCCATGAATATTTAATCGTAATTAAACGATAAAGGTTTCATTAATCCTTAAATTTTATTCAGTTCTCATGTTTTTATACGCATTGATTAACCCATTGGTAGAACCGTCATGTGAAGCTACCGGCTGATTTCCATCCAACTCGGGGAGTATTTTTTTTGCGAGTTGTTTACCTAACTCAACACCCCATTGATCGAAGCTGAATATATTCCAAATTACACCTTGCACGAAGATTTTATGCTCGTATATGGCAATTAGGCTCCCCAGAGTTCTGGGTGTGAGCTTTTTGAATAAAATGCTATTGGTAGGCCTGTTTCCTTGAAATACTTTGAAGGTTTTTAATTGTTTGATTTCTTCTTCAGTAAGACCTTGATCTTGAAGCTCGGCGATTACCTCATCTTCTGTTTTTCCATTCATGAGTGCCTCTGTTTGTGCGAAGAAATTGGCTAAAAGTTTAGGATGATGGTCGCTCAACGGATTGTGCGATATGGCCGGGGCCAGAAAATCGCAAGGAATCAGCTTAGTACCTTGATGGATCAATTGGTAAAAAGCATGTTGCCCATTAGTACCTGGTTCCCCCCAGATTATTGGTCCGGTTTGATAATTTACTGGATTACCACCGCGATCGACATATTTGCCGTTGCTTTCCATATCCCCTTGCTGGAAATATGCCGCGAAACGATGCATGTATTGATCGTAAGGGAGCAGCGCTTGAGACTCACTACCGAAGAAATTGTTATACCAAATGCCGAGTAGGGCCAAAATCACCGGCACATTCTTTTCAAAGGGTTCTTCCCTGAAGTGTTTATCCATAGCCTCAGCTCCTTCAAGTAATCCCTTAAAGTTTTCAAAACCTATCGTACAAGCAATCGAAAGACCTATGGCTGACCAGAGGGAATATCGTCCGCCAACCCAGTCCCAGAATTCAAACATATTGTTTGTATCGATGCCAAAGTCGGATACCGCCTCGGTGTTGGTAGATATGGCCACAAAGTGTTTCTTAACATGCTCGAGATCATTTGCGTAACCCAAAAACCAATCTTTGGCAGAGTTCGCATTGGTCATGGTCTCTTGTGTGGTGAAGGTTTTTGAGGCGATCATGAATAAGGCAGTTTCAGGATCTACCTTCTTCAGTACCTCTTTCATATGTGTGCCGTCAACATTCGAAACGAAATACGCTTCGATATTTTCTTTTTTGTAAGATTTCAGTGCTTCGGTAACCATTACCGGCCCCAAATCCGATCCGCCTATGCCAATATTTACTATCGACTGAATGGGCTTTCCGGTGTAGCCTTTCCACGCACCACTTATTATGTTATTTGAAAAATCTTCCATCCTCTTCAACACAGCATTAACTTCAGGCATAACGTCTTTTCCGTCAACATGAACAGGTGTACCTGAGGTATTTCTCAAAGCCACGTGTAGTACGGACCGGTTTTCGGTGGCATTGATCTTATCCCCCTCGAACATGTCTTTGATTGCACCTTGTAGGCCACATTCGTCCGCCAGTTTGATCAAAAGACTCATTGTTTCTTCTGAAATCCGATTTTTAGAGTAATCCACTAAAATATCTTCAAACTGAATATGGAATTTCTCGTAACGGTGCGGATCCGCCTTGAACATTTCGCGCAAATGCTCTCGCTTAATATTCTTAAAGTGGCTACTCAAAATTTGCCACGAGGTGGTTTGTGTAGGATCGATATTCTTTAGCATGGTCTCAAGAAGTTTAAATGACAAAAGTATTAATTCTAATCGCATCAAATCATTTTTGGCATTATGATTTGATTAAATTGATACCTATATAAAAAACCTGTAGATTGACTTTTTCATTCATCTAGTTGATGCTTAAAAAGACCTTTAAGATTATCGCATTAATCCTGTCTGGAGAGGTGATTTTTCTCTTGCCTTTTGTAATTACTCGGGTTTTTCGCCCCACCTTTTTAAAGGTTTTTGATATAAACAATTTTGAACTGGGGTCAGCCTTTGCGGCTTATGGCGTTGTAGCTATGGTCTCTTACTTTTTTGGAGGCCCACTGGCAGATAGATTTTCTGCCCGTAAGCTGGTCGCTGTTTCACTGATTATCACATCATTTGGTGGTTTATTTATGGCTATGATACCCTCATTGGTCATGCTAACGATACTCTATGGTTTTTGGGGTATGACCACAATCTTACTCTTCTGGGCGGCTTTTACGAAAGCTACTCGTATGGCAGGTGATCAGGACAGTCAAGGCAATACGTTTGGGATGGTTGATGGTGGCAGAGGTCTCATAGCAGCCCTTCTTGCGTCTGGTTCTGTGCTCATTCTTGGTAGTTTTTTACCTACGGAACCTGATCGGGCATCACCCGAGGAGCTTACTCACGCTTTAAGCATGGTTATTCTTGCATTTTCGGTTTTTACGCTCCTCACGTCTATGGTGGCCTGGGTAGCGATAGATGATGGAAGAACCGGTGTTGATACATCGGATAAAATGACATGGAATGGGGTGAAAAACGTGATCTCAAGGCCTTCTATTTGGAAGCAGTCGTTGATTCTTTTATGTGCCTACGTGGGTTACAAGTGTACAGATGATTTTTCTTTATTTGCCAGTGAGGTACTACTTTTTGATGATATTAACTCTGCACATGCGGCTACGATAGCCTTCTGGACACGCCCTTTTGCCGCGGTTGGGGCAGGTATTTTAGGTGATCGAGCGGGACATTCAAAAATGACTGCTGTTTGTTTTACAATCATAATCATTGGTAGTCTGGTTGTATATTCCGGTATGTTAAAACCAGGTTTCGAAATAATGGCTCTACTAATTATTTCTAGCACAAGTGCCGCGATTTTTGGTTTAAGAGGCTTGTACTATGCTTTATTTCAAGAATCTAAGATTCCCTTGATTTATATGGGCAGTGCAGTTGGGGTAGTTTCTGTGATTGGATTTACTCCCGATGTTTTTTTTGGCCCTATGATGGGTTATATTCTTGATAGTTCTCCCGGTGCAGAGGGACACGAGAATTTATTTGGGGTGCTTTCCTTGTTTTCACTATTAGGCTTAATGGCCACTCTAAGCTTTAAGTTAAAACCCTGATCTCAACTATATCTAATCTATTTTTATATTTCTTTCTACAATAACGAAACTAATTGGTAGTGTCTTCGTTACCTGAATTTACAAAGTAGAAAGAAATATGAATGAAATAAACGTAGGTGAATTTGAGGAACTGGTTCTCTTAACCATTTTAATACTTGGTGAAGAGGCCTACATTTTAAAAATTCAACAAGAATTATTAAATCAAGCGAATAGGAAATCAGCAATGGGTGCATTGCATGTTACCCTCGGAAGGCTGGAGAAGAAAGGTTTTATTACTTCTGTTCTGGCCGGAGCTACCAAAGAGAGGGGGGGTAGGAGAAAGCGGGTCTACGAACTCACAGCAGCTGGTAAAACTGCGATTACACAGATACACGAAACCCGAAATTCGCTTTGGACTAAAATACCAGACTTCGCTTTGAAATTCTCCTATGGCAGATAAATATATCGGTCCCCCGCCCTTATCCCTGAAATTGATAAGACTGATTTGTAAGGAAGAGCTCTCAGAAGAAATCGAAGGCAACCTGATCGAACGGTATTTAATTTTGCAGGATAACCAGGATTCATTAAGGATATTAAGATACTGGTATGAAGTGTTGAACTACTTCAGACCCTATTTTCTAAAATCAGTAAAACTCAAAACAACTAAAGTTATGTTCATTTTTAATCCAAAGATTGCCATTCGTAATCTGGCAAGACATCGAGTCAGTACGGTTATAAGTCTGATTGGTTTTATAATTGGTCTCACTTCCTTTACGTTTCTATATTTCTACATTGACAATGAATTGAATTACGATGCCTTTCACGAGGATGAAGACAATATATTCAGGGTATACCGAACATCGCAAGATGAGAATGGCGAATTCTACGACATTGGAGTTTCTTCACCACCTTACGCCAGGGCATTGAAAAACGATTACCCTAACAAGATAAAATCTGTATTACGTACAAGCTACAATGACATGATGGTAGTGCATGAAAACAAACGTTTTTATGAGGATCGGATTATGGTAGCGGATACTAATTTCTTCGAGTTTTTCTCGTACCCTTTGAGGCGAGCGGATCCTGAAACCGTGTTGGACGATATTTTTAATGTCGTGCTTAGCGAAGAAACTGCTAAAAAGTATTTTGGAAACGATGATCCTATTGGTAAACGTTTGGAGCTTAACGGTAATGCTGATTTTGTGGTAGCCGGGATTTTTTCATCACCAAAAAACAAAAGCCACCTTGATTTTGATATGGTACTCTCCATGGGACTCTATGAAGGGCAGGAATGGTTTGAGAATTGGTGGAGGAACTTCACCAACACATACATTAAAATTGATCCGGTAGATGCTCCTTATTTGCGTTCTGAATTCCCAGGTTTCATGGAAAAGTATTTAGGTGATGATTTCAGAAGAACAAATAATAAAAATGGTTTGAAAATCGTAGCATTAAATGATGTTCACTTTCATAAAGCACGTTATGATTCCGCACCCATAGGTAACCTTTCATCGGTTCTTATTATTGCAGGCGTAGCCTTGTCAATCCTATTTATAGCATGTTTCAATTACATAAATCTTGCTATTGCTCAATCTCATAAACGAGCTAAAGAAGTGGGCGTTCGTAAAGTTTTGGGCGTTAATAAAGTGCGCTTAACTCTACAGTTTTTGGGTGAATCGGCCGTTATTCTTGTTTTATCTATTCTGGCCTCTGCTGTCCTAGGTTCAGTGCTGAAGGATTCTCTTAATCATTTTTTTGGACTAGAGGTAGCTTACAATTGGTCAGATTCTATGGTTCAAATTTTTTTTAGTGCCTTACTCATCGTTTTAATTTTTTCCTCAGGTCTTTACCCCGCTCTTACACTTTCTTCTTTTAATACATTAAAAGTGCTGAAGGCAGCAAACCCATTGGCCGGAAGAAATATTTTAGTAAGGAAGGGACTCATAATCCTACAATTTTCGATATCCATTTTTTTAATTATTACTACCTCCTTACTGTATTTCCAATTGGAATATATGAATACCAAAGATTTAGGCTATGATCCTGAGTCTATCCTTGTGATAGATACTGATAGAGAAATAAGGGCTAATTATCATGTATTCAAAAGAAGACTTCTTCAATATGAGCCTATCAAGAGTATTACAGTTGGCTCAGGTGTACCCAGCGGCTTCCATGATACCTCGGCTATGACTTTTTTGGAAAATGAAAAAGACGTTCGGGTTCATACCGTATACACTGACGTTGATTATCTCAACACGTTTGATATTCCAGTTGTTGCAGGTAGGGGATTCAGTGCTGACTATGCTACCGACAGCACAGAAGCTATCATGATCAACGAGGCTGCTTGGAAGGCTACAGGGCTATCAAAAGAGGAGATTATTGGAAAAAAGGTAAGAATCAGTTTTAGGGATGGAGACAGAACGATTATTGGCATTTTTGAGGATTATCATTTCAAAGCTCTACGTGATAATATAGACCCACAAGTAATTATAATGGGTGAAGACATGCGCAGAATTGCCATCCGCATAGATGATGAAAACAAATATGAGACTTTGACATTGATCGAAGATCTTTACAAGGAACTAGCACCTAGTTTCATATTGAATAGCTGGTTTCTTCAAGATGACCTAGTAAGGCAATATGAGTCGGAAAGTCAGCAGGCTAAGGTATTTAGTATGTTCTCAGGACTCTCTATTGTTCTGGCTTGCATCGGCATACTTGGATTAGCTTCATTTTCGGCTCAGCAAAGGCAAAAAGAACTGAGTATTCGCAAAGTTTTAGGCGCATCGGTTAGTCAGGTAATAACACTCATATCCAATGAGTTCATTCTGTTAATATCGATCTCTTTTGTACTGTCCATTCCGTTAGCTTCCTACTTCATGTACATGTGGCTTGGAGATTACGCTTATAGAATAAATATCGCGGAACACTGGTTGGTATTCGTGTTAGCTGGTGGCGTTACGGCTCTGATAGCCTTGTTGACCATAGGTTTGAAGACATATAAAACCGCATCAGGCAATCCCGTGGATACCATTAGGTATGAGTAGTTATGTTGATTTGGTCATGAAGCGTAAATCCCTTCAAAAAGGTAAATGATAGTTCTCTGATCGATGTCTTGGCAAAATCAAGCCAATCAGGTAAAGGGGTTCTTTCCATTTCCTTCACTGATTCAGTCAGTATTTCTTCAACTCGTCATTTTAGGGTTAAGAAGGTCAGAACAAGAGATCATTTTCGATTAATCCGGTTATCTGATAATCAGATAAAGAAGAGTGTGTAAAATGAACGGATAAAAACCTCATAATTAAAACAATTATGAAGTTTTTGCGGTTATGCGCTTATTACTTTACATGAATCAAATCCAGGTGAATTTTCGACTCTCAAATCTTATCTTCATTTTCACATTCATGATAGTGGGTGTTGTAAATGCACAAAACGAAGTCGAGGTGGTGGGTCGTGTTATTGAAGCCCATACTAATACACCGGTTTCATTTGCAACTGTAGCCTTAAGAGATATTGATTCAGACCTTCCCATCGCAGGGGTGGTAACTGAAATGGACGGGACTTTTAAAATCAACACCACAGCCTCTGATTTTTATCTCACGGTGAGTTTTTTAGGCTTTGCTGATGAACAAATCAGAAATTTAACTCGAGCTGGCGATAAGATTGATGTGGGAACGGTGATGCTGAAAGAAAATCAACAATTGTTGGATGAAGTGGTCGTAACCGGTGAGAAATCAAAAATGGAATTTCAGATCGATAAGCGTGTATTTAATATAGGCGAGGACATTAGTTCTACGGGTATGGGTGCGCTGGAGGTACTAAATCGCGTACCGTCGGTCACCGTAAATATTGAAGGAGATGTGAGTCTTAGAGGTAGTACCGGGGTACAAATATTAATAGATGGAAAACCATCTATCCTTGCAGATGACCAAAGTAATGCCCTTGGATCTATTACTGCTGATATGATTGAGAAAGTAGAGGTTATTACCAATCCATCGGCGAAGTACGACGCAGAAGGTACTTCGGGTATTTTAAATATTGTGCTAAAGAAAGAAGAAAAGAAAGGTCTTAACGGATCCGTATCGTTGAACACCGGAGTACCTGACAACCACAGTGTCGGGATTAGCTTGAATCGGCGAACAGAAAAGTTCAATCTCTTTACACAACTAGGTGCAGGTTATCGTTCGCTTCCCAGAGAATCTGAAAACATTAACCGAAATCTTATCGATGGTACAAGGATTGAAAATGATGGAACTGCTTATCGAAACGAAGCTTTTTATAACGTTATTCTTGGTGCAGATTACTTCCTTAATCAGAACAACGTTATTACCCTTTCCGGAAATTTTGCTTACGAAGTAGAGGATCAACCGTCAGAAACTAACTTTCGACTTTTTGATGAGTCAAACCAGCTGGTTTCAAGGTGGAACCGGAAAGAAATAACTGATGCTACCAACCCCAAATGGAGTTATGAGTTACAATACAAAAAAGACTTCAAAGATCACAAAGAGCACGATCTCATCTTTAGCGCTCTGGGCCGATTTTTCGGGAAAGACCAATCGTCCTCTTTCGACAACACTTTCTTTGAAGGAGTAGATAACCTTTCTGATCAGGAAACCAGAACGAATTTTTCACAGGCGGATTACACATTTAAACTAGACTATACCAATCCCATAACAGATAAGTTAACTATAGAAACAGGAACTCAGTATGTGATTAATAATGTAGGTAATGATTTCGCTGTTTTTGACCTGATCAATAATGAACCCATATTGGACGAGTCCTTAACCAACGATTTTGAATTTGAACAACGCGTTTTGGGAATATACGGTACAGGGTCATACAAGTTTAATAAATGGGGAGTCAAATTAGGTCTGCGTGTTGAAAACACCGAGGTAAATACATTTTTGGTAAATACTTCCGAATCAAATGACAGGAACTACACCGATCTCTTTCCTAGTGCTAGCGCTTCTTACAAGGTGTCCGAAGAGATCTCTTTTCAAGGCGGGTACTCTAGGAGAATTTACAGGCCTAGACTTTGGGACTTGAACCCTTTTTTTAACTTTCGGAATAATTTTAATATCCGGGTAGGAAACCCCAACCTTAGACCTGAGTACACGGATTCTTACGAGATTACAGCCATTTACATCTTGGGAGCCGTTTCTTTTAATTCCAGTGTTTACTTTAGAAACACCACGGATGTAATCGAACGGGTTGCTTTCTTTGAGAATAATATTACCACCACAACCCCGATCAATATTGGTATCAACCGAGTTACCGGCCTAGAGATCAACGCAGAGTATGAAATTACAAAGTGGTTGAATGTAAATGGGGATTTCAATTACAATAGGTTTAGAAGAGAAGGTAGTTTAGAGTCTCAGGTATTTGACTTTGAGGGTGATCGGTATACAGCCAGAATGGCTCCACAATTTAAGTTACCCAAAGACCTGGATATAGAACTGACCGGTAATTTTCAGTCTGGGTTCTTGACGGTTCAAGGAGAGGTTTCACCTACAGCTTTTCTGGACCTTGGCGTTCGTAAAGGGTTTTTGAAGAAAAAAGCAGTGATCAGCTTAGGCGTTCGTGATGTATTTGCCAGCCGGTTTGACGAAAGCGTTGCAAATCAGGAAGACTTTAATATTTACAGTTTTAATCAACGTGGTCGATTTGTTACACTCGGCTTTAGTTACGGTTTTGGAAAGGGAGAAGCCATGACTTACTCGGGTAGTAGACGGTATTGACTATTACAGTGAATATCAATATGAGATGTATGTTTTAGTTGTTTAATATACTAAATCAACTCCATCCAACAGATTAATCAGCGAGTGTCATAGACAAAATGGCACTATTTCAAGTGCCTTTGATAGGGATGGCATCGCGACTTTTGTTTGACCCTGGATCTTTATGACATTAATTTGAATAAAAAGGGATTAAAACTATCTGATTTACAGATGAGCTTTTATTTCGTTATATATTTCACTCATCAAAAAACCCTGATTTCTGTACCATTGGTGAGGAGCTTGTGGGTCTCTTACCCTTTGGTTATGTAAGGCCACGACATCAAACCAATCGTCCATTACCGGTGAACCCGAACTACCGTAATCAGTATCGGTGATATATTGAACATAGGTCGTACTAACGGCTCTTACCTGATTATCCCGAAAAGCAATCTCTTTAAATCTACCTTGAGGGTGTTGAATGATATTAACCCTTTGCTTTTCTTTGACAGGCACTTTGTTGCTGACATCAAAATATCCCCATACATTTCCCGCTGGCCTACCTCTCTTAGTTTTCAACTTGACAATAGAGTAGTCCAGATCTGGATTTGTCTTAAATAAACTATTCCCATCACATTCCCAGACATCTGGTCTTACTGGGTTATCAGAGATGTCCATTTTATAGTTGAACTGAATTTTTGCAGATATGGTATCTCCCTTAGATTCAAATACGTGATTATTGGTAATCAAAATATCATCAGAAATCATAAAGCCTGTCGCTGACCCTCCTCTCATTTTTATTCGAGCCACCTTCCTAGAGGCCTCGATAGCACGCTCCAACCACCCTATCTGTTTGAAATTTTCAGGGCCAAGAACCGCCTCCTGTGGTCTACCTGTATTGACATCAATAATACTACCTGCTTGCCAGTCGAAACCTGCACGACTAATACCTGAATTTATCCATTGTATGTTCATTGCCTTATATGTTTAATCTCCAAATTATTTTTCACCACACTTATAATTGCTGACTGATGGAATCTTAAGGTTTTCCAAAGCAGAAATGATAGCCGCTTTCATAGTGTCTCTCCGATCTTTACCCTTATTGATGAGTGTAATTATTGAATTAGCGATGCCAGTGAGTTCAGCTACAGTGACTGCGGTTGGAAGAAAGGCCTCTTGTTCATTCCCTCCCGCACAACCTGATATCCTTAAAAAATTGTTAAATTTAGAATCTATCTCAGGTAAATAGTTCCTATTCCCTTGTACCCAGGTTGATGTATTTCGTGCAATGAACTTATTAATGGCACTATTCGATTTATCCACAAGCAACTCGGTGGCAAAAGCATTAATAAACCTGTTTTGAGCAATTCTTAAATCTCTGTAAGCATCCAGGAAGGAATCATTTTCCTTACATTGACAGAAGTGTTTATTCATATGACCTTCAGCATATAAATTGACCTCTGTTAAAAATTCAATGAGATTCCCCTCGTATGATAAAGGATCTAAATTCTGAGCGATACTTTGACTGTTGACTAATAAGACAAGCAGTAAAATTTTTAGTGTTTTCATAATGTTTGGAGTTTTAAAGGATCAATCAAAAGACTAAGCTTTATCATTTTAATTATTTAAGGATGAAATAATACTTTGAGATTTATTTCATACATTACTGTACAAAACTCAACATTCGCTTAGGCGAGATCAATACCTAATAGTGGGTATTAATGTGTGATAGGAGGGTATTGTAGAAGCGTTAAGTTTATATAAATACCTCTTGTAAAGAGTCAAATACCCCACATTAGGTATTGGGTTAACACTAGTTACGTGGTTAATTTAAATCTGTAATCAAATCAAAAAAAGATGAAATTGTACAAAATCTCCACTTTCGCACTGCTAGTTGTAGTTATTGTTTTATCGGTTTTTATCTACCGTCATTATACACGTCAACTTTATATTACAGATGATTTAGCGCAGGAGTTTATCAAGCCAATCCAAAAATATGGAGCTGATCATGGGGCAATATTCAAAGCTGATTCAGGAAGGCAAAAGCTCAATAAGTATGTTGATAATATAACCTCTAACATTTTACAAAATCATAAAAGAAGTACGTATGGCTATTCCTTCGGACTTAACAAGTTAGACTCTTTTAGAAGTTATATTGATAGCTTAATAGATTATCAAAAACTTGATATTATTGGAGTTCGGGTTTACAGAGCTATCTCATATGATACGAATGTAAATAAAGAATATTTTGATGCTTTTATGATACCAATTACGAGTGATGGCAAAAACTACCCGAACATTGATAAAGACCATGACAAAGAGATTGAAGTTCCTGAAGGACTCATTTTAAACACTTCTTCTCCATGCCCCAACATGTGCGATGATGAAGGTAAATATACGTATTAAATGAGCACAGCAACGTACATCATCTGGTACAGCTCAGTCTTTTCTCCTCTAATACCTTTAGTTTTCTCTTTTAACAGGTTATTTCTGTATCAGAAGGTCATACTATTATTCATAGCTATATCTTTTGGGACCGACCTGTTTACAACATTCATTTTTAAACAAGGGAATTACACCATTCTATACGCCTACGGATTAGTCGAATCTTTAATCTTAATCTGGTTTTACAAAATAGCTTTTGGTCTGCACAAAAAGTGGTTTAAGTTCATTATTGCAGTCTTCAGTTCACTATATTTATCCATCTTATTCAGATTTGAACTGGGTGAGTTTAATTCCTACAGCAGGTCCTTGGAGTCGCTGGTAATGATCTTCTTGTGCTGCTTGTTATTTTATCGATTTTATTCAAAAGAAGAAGATATCTTTTTGGATAAATCACCACTTTTTTGGTTTAACATAGCGATCTTAGTTTATTTCTCTGGATCCTTCTTTTCCTTTCTTCTAAGTAAACTTATCCTAAAAGATCAGTTAGCCTCCTGGGCTATTCATAATATATCAAACATATTTAAGAACTTGATTATAGCTATCGGTCTATGGAAAGTGAAATAAGCTATAAGTTGGTCTTTTATTTGGGCACACTAGGTATGCTAGTGTTGACCAGTGCTATAATTATTTTTGTTTACCTCTACCAAAGAAAGTTACTTAAGAAAAAGATCGCCTTCCAGAAAATTGAAGATTTGTTAAAAAAGCAAGAGTTAGAATCAGCCTACGCCCTAATGGAAGGTCAAGACATTGAACGACGCCGAATAGCGGCAGAGTTGCATGATAATATCGGAAGTATACTTGTAACCCTCAACATGTATGCTGATACCGGACTCTCAGCTACCGATCAGCATAAAAAGGATGAGATGCTGAACCGAATGATCTACATCATTAACAAAGCTAGTGAAGAGACCAGAAAACTCTCACACCGATTGGACTCTGGGACATTGAAACATTTTGGCTTAAAGTCGGCAATTTATGATTTGGTAGAAGTGGTAAACAAAGTAAAATCGATTGAAATCAAATCGAGTATTCAGCTTAATGATGAGATTGACAATACAATAAGCTTCAATCTATACAGAGTAATACAAGAAATGATTAACAACACATTGAAGCATGCCAAAGCATCCATCATTAATCTAGATGTAAGTTCAGTGGGTAAAGAATATATCAGTGTGATTTATTTTGATAACGGGATAGGTATAGGAAAACAGCAAATAACGGAAGGAATAGGTCTTAAGAATATTCATAATAGAATTAATAAGCTTTCTGGAGAGCTAACAATCGAATCGAATGGAAAAGGTTTTAATGCTGTAATAGAAATTCCACTAACATGAAAATTAATGTATTATTGGCAGACGATCACAACATTGTTATCGAAGGGTTGAAAGCAGTCCTGGAAGGCCATGACCAAATCAATGTTGTTGCCGAAGCCTTTAATGGACAAGAAGTCATAAGTAAGGCTGAAAAAGAGGGTAATATACAGGTGGTAGTTTTAGACATCAATATGCCGGTGATGGATGGCATTTCATGCGCTCGAAAGCTTAAAAAGGACTTCCCTAATATTAAAATTATTATTTTGACAATGTACGCACAAAGGTCATTCGTAGAGGAAATACTAAAAATTGGCATAGACGGATGTCTATTGAAAAATAATACTGGAAAAGAGCTTAAAGATGCAATAATCCGGGTAATGGAGGGGAAATCATATTACGACTTGATACAGGGGTTTAGTGGATCTGAAAATGAAGTTGCACAATATAAACTTGCAGAGCGTGAGATTGAAATCATAAGGCTACTGGCCCAAGGGATGACAAGTCAAGAAATAGCGGAGCGTCTTTTTATTTCCCATCATACAGTTAAAACACATAGGAAAAACATTTTACGTAAGACAGAACTACATAATACAGGCCAATTAATTCAGTTTGCTTTGAACAATAAGATCATTTAAGTCGGGCTAAATTTCTCAGACACTGCTTAATCATAACTGTCAGTATCAAATTATATGAAAATGACCGTAAAAAGAAAAAAGCTCTAATGTTATGATTCGAGCTTTCTACAGTAGGGGCAGCAGAATCGCTTGTCTGCCTTTGGCTGAAACTGCCGACCACTTACTAGCGGGTACGAATCCTGCCCCTCTGAGCCCGTCATTACGGCACTAGCTTCCAACTTGTAAGCTAGGTATCTTCTTTAATGAGGATTTTCTTACTTTAGCCGTTTTTAATTGTTTTCCCTTTCTATCACCTCTTTTTTTGATAGAGTTTTCTGTGTGAATAACCATCCAAGGCCTGTATTAAACAGTGTATCCTTTTTTGCTATAAATATTGTAGTTCTCTAATCTACGCTGTAAATCAGAGCTATAATCGATGTATATTTTATTGAATTTGGACTGTAGAGTACGTAAACGGTAAAGGGCATATCAACAAAAAGGCACTACTTCAAGTGCCTTTGTTCTCGTAGCGAGGAGCAGAATCGAACTGCCGACCTCAGGGTTATGAATCCTGCGCTCTAACCATCTGAGCTACCTCGCCATTATTAAATGGAGTGCAAACTTAGTAAGTTTGCAAAATAATATACTAGAGCTCTTTAATTTTTATTTGGTTTGGCTAGGTGTTAAAAATAGCCTAACTTATTCACTGATTAATTAGGTGATGATCAATCACTTCATAATCAAATTGTTTATCATAAATGTGTGCTATGGCGAGATACCTCTATACAGCTGATTTCGAAATCAACGCCTCCAAAAAAATGCTTTATCCATATATCTACACAGCAAGTGGACTTGCCCAATGGATGGCAGACGATGTCACCATAGATGAAGATAAGGTATTTAACTTCATTTGGGACGATGAGGATCATCGGGCTAGACTTGTTTCACATCGCACGAATAGTTACGTGAAGTTCGAGTTTGTTTCTGAAGAACCTGATGACGAAAAAGCATTTTTTGAGCTAAAGCTCGAAATGAATGAATTGACACAGTCGGTTTTTATAAAAGTAACTGATTATTCAGATATGGACGACTTGGATGAGTTGCATGATCTTTGGAGTGGTCTTATCGATAATCTGAAAGAGACGGTAGGAGGTTAGCCTATTGTTGTTTTTGTTTCTTTAATTTTGGCCTTCTTTTTGTTGTGAAATGCTGGAATGAAGAAGATTGACAAGCTTATCCTATCGGCCTTTATTGGACCCTTTTTTCTTACTTTTCTCATAGTAGTTTTCATTTTGCTTACCCAGCATATGCTGAATAAGTTCGATGATATTGTGGGAAAGGACCTCGGATGGGACGTGTTATCTCAGCTATTCTTTCATTTTGCAGTATTCGTTACTCCTGTGGCTATCCCTCTGGCCATTTTACTTTCGTCACTTATGACTTTCGGGAATTTGGGCGAACACTTTGAACTTACGGCACTCAAAAGTGCAGGTATATCACTAGTTAGAGCCTTGTTGCCTATTTTTATTTTCGTTTTGGGCCTTACTGTTTTTGCCTTTTATTCCAATAATTACTTTGTGCCCAGGTCTGCATTGGAGGCATACAGTTTGCTCTATGACATAAAGCAAAAGAAGCCTGCTCTTGACCTAAAGCAAGGTGCTTTTTACAACGGTATACCGGACTTTAGTATAAAAGTGAATAAAAAATACCCTGATGGTCGTACATTGGGAGACATTATAATTTATGATCATAGAAACCAGAACGGCAACAAGAAAGTCACACTGGCCGATTCCGGTGCTATGTATACGATTCTAAATGATCGTTATTTGAAACTGGAGCTTTTTGATGGGCATTTCTTTTTTGAAAATAACACAGGCGGCACCTCACGCAAAAGTAAGAATGAAACGCTTTCACGAAGTAGTTTTAGTCGAAGCGAATATGTGCTGGATCTTTCCTCATTCGGTTTAGATAGAACCGATAAAGATTTGTTCGCCACAAACCGAATTATGAGGAACATAAATCAGCTCACTACGGATGTTGATTCTATGCGCAAACAGATTCTTGATCGTAGACTTAAAGTGTTTACAGATATACCCTATTCCTTTTATTACCATAAACGACAAGATACCGTTAGTTTGCCGGATTATTTACAAGAGTATAGTTATTGGAGCGATAGTGTGGAATTAGCCAAGCTAAAGCGAATTGAAAATGAAGAAGCTATAAAGGATTCATTAGCCAGGTTGGATAAGTATGATGTAGATGATTTAAAAGATACGAAAGATAAAAGCAATACTGGCCGGCGCCCGTTAGTTGAATCAGAAGAGGGGGCTGACGAAACTTATAAGCGCCGAAGTAGGATAAAAAAACTTGAAGAAAAAAAGAATACTAGGTCTCGTATTGTACGACCTGACAAAAAAGAAACTGCCATCGTGAGCAGCGACTTGAATAAGAATCGAAAAAAATTAGAAGAGCCTAGCTTGCTATCTGGCAATATTGAAACTATTGATTCTCTAAAACAAGATTCTTTAATGACCACGGCTCAGTTGGTCGATAGCCTGATTCTAATGGAAATCGATAAAAAAGGGCTGCAAACTGCTCTAAGCTTGTCGCGACAAGCGAAGAGTAAGTTGCAATCTACGAATCAGAGGATAGAACGAATGACATATGATAAAGATGTTTACAATATACAGTATCACAAAATTCTGGCGAATTCCGTGGCCTGTATCATTATGTTTTTAATTGGAGCACCTTTGGGTGCGATTATTAAAAGAGGTGGACTGGGAATCCCAGTGCTTATGTCCATTATCTTCTTTATTGTATTTTATGTAATCAGCATGACCGGCGAGAAATATTCTAAGCAAGATCTGGTTGATCCCGCCATTGGCATGTGGGCAGCTAATGCTATTCTATTACCAATAGGGCTGCTATTTTTGCGACAAGCCAGAGTTGATGCTAGACTTTTCGATGCTGATTTTTATAATGTGATAATAGAGCGTCTGAAACGATGGTTTTCGCGGAAGAAGACCTCTCAATAAATTGAAACGATTATTGCTTATTGAAATACCTCTTAGTACCTTTGCGGCTTAATTTTTTAATTCAATTTGACTAAGCATGTATTTACAAAAAGAGAAAAAGCAAGATCTATTTGAGAATCATGGTCGGTTAAAGGCGAAGAATGATACGGGTTCGGCAGAGTCGCAAATCGCACTCTTCACTTATCGTATTCAACACCTGACCGAGCACATGAAGAAAAATAAAAAAGACTACTCCACACAGCAGGGTCTTTTACGATTAGTAGGTAAGAGAAGAAAATTGCTTAATTACTTACAAAAAGTAGATATCGAAAGATATCGAGCGATTATATCGGAATTAAAACTTAGAAAATAAAATAAAGGGAATCATGTTGATTCCCTTTTTGTCTTTTACAGAGCGCAATTCGGCGCTCGCTATTAAATTAAATTTTTATGCAATTCAATGTTATCAACAAAACAGTTAACCTTCCTGATGGGCGTACTATATCGATAGAAACAGGAAAACTGGCCAAACAAGCGGACGGGTCAGTAGTAGTGCGCATGGGCAATACAATGCTACTGGCCACAGTAGTTTCAAGCAAAGAAGCGAAGGACGATGTTGATTTTTTACCCCTTTCAGTTGACTATCAAGAAAAATTTGCTTCTTCTGGTAAAATTCCTGGTGGTTTCCTTAAAAGAGAGGGAAGATTATCTGATTACGAAATTTTAATCAGCCGTCTGGTTGATAGAGCTGTACGTCCTATGTTTCCGGACGATTACCACGCTGATACACAAATAGCAATATCACTCATATCGGGAGATGAAGAAGCACTTCCTGATGCGTTGGCGGCTTTTGCTGCTTCATCTGCATTGGCTGTTTCCGATATCCCCTTTAATGGGCCAATATCTGAGGTAAGGGTGGCTAGAATTAACGGGGAGTTAGTTATCAATCCATCTAAAAGCCAAAAAGAAGAGGCTGACCTCGATCTTATAGTAGCTGCCACCATCGATAATATATTAATGGTAGAAGGTGAAATGAAACAAGTGTCTGAAGATGACATGCTGGACGCTATTAAAGCAGCACACGAAGCCATTAAAGCTCAATGCCAGGTGCAAATAGAACTTCAGTCTGAAACTGGAAAAACAGATAAGCGTGAATACGAACACGAAAACAATGACGAGGAGCTTGAAAAGCGAATGCAAGACGAGCTTTATGAGAAGGTTTATGCTGTAGCACAAAAGCAAATTGCTGATAAATCACTGCGTTCAGAATCTTTTAAAACAATTAAGGACGAGTTCGTAGGTAGCTTCGACGAAGAGGTAGAAGTTGACAAGTTTTTAATTGGTAAATACTTTAAAAATATTCAAAAGAAGGCATGTCGGGATTTAGTATTAAATGAACGCAAACGTTTAGACGGCCGCGAGCTGGATCAGATCAGGCCAATTGCGTCTGAAGTTGATTATTTGCCTTCTACACATGGATCAGCGGTTTTTACCAGAGGTGAAACTCAATCCTTGAGTACAGTAACTTTAGGAACTAAGATGGATGAGCAGCTTATTGATGGAGCTATGTACTCCGGTTCAAATAAGTTTATGTTGCATTACAACTTCCCTGGTTTTTCAACCGGTGAGGTAAAACCTAACAGAGGGCCGGCCAGAAGAGAAGTAGGTCATGGGAACCTCGCATGGAGAGCATTAAAAGAGGTGCTTCCTGAAGAAAGCCCGTACACTATTCGCGTTGTATCAGATATCTTAGAATCTAACGGATCTTCATCCATGGCTACGGTTTGTGCTGGTTCGTTGGCCCTAATGGATGCTGGTATCCAGATCCAGGCACCTGTGTCGGGTATTGCTATGGGTATGATTTCTGACGGCGATACGGGTAAATTTGCCATTTTGTCTGATATCCTTGGTGATGAGGACCATCTGGGTGATATGGACTTCAAAGTGACAGGAACTGAAAAAGGTATTACCGCCACTCAGATGGACATTAAGGTAGATGGACTTTCGTATGATGTACTTAAGCAGGCGCTTGAGCAGGCAAAAGAGGGAAGGTTGCACATCCTCGGCGAAATGAAGAAGACTATAGCCGAGCCTGCGGCCGATCTTAAACCAAGTGCACCTCGTTCTGAAATTGTAAAAATAGCCAAAGACCAGATTGGAGCCGTCATCGGGCCTGGAGGAAAGGTAGTGCAGGAAATCCAAAAAGAAACCGGTGCTACTGTGGTTATTGAAGAAGATGAGAACAACGGTATTGTAAGCATTTTTGCGGTTGACAAAAACTCAATGGATGATGCTTTGAAAAGAATCAAAGCTATAGTGGCTGTTCCTGAAATTGGTGAAGTTTATGAGGGTAAAGTTAAATCCATTATGCCATTTGGTGCGTTCATTGAGTTCATGCCTGGTAAGGATGGTCTTTTACATATTTCTGAAATCAAATGGGAACGTGTTGAAAAAATGGAAGGAATAATGGAAGTAGGAGAGCAGGTGCAGGTTAAACTTGTGGATATAGATAAAAAAACAGGTAAATTCCGGCTTTCACGCAAAGTATTGTTGCCAAAACCTGTGAAAAAGGAGGAAAACGCAGAATAATATTTTCTTTAGAACTTTTGCACTTTGGTTGTCTATTCGTTAAAATCGTTGTGATCTTTATGGAAGGAAATAACGGATGACCACGGAATGAGACAGCTAAAGATTAGCAAGCAGATCACCAACAGGGAAAGTCAATCCCTTGATAAGTACCTACAAGAAATTGGAAAAGTAGATCTGCTTACTCCGGATGAAGAGGTAGAACTGGCACAACGGATTAAAGACGGTGACCATCTGGCATTAGAGAAGCTTACCAAGGCGAATCTAAGGTTCGTAGTCTCGGTGGCAAAACAATATCAAAATCAAGGTCTTACTTTGGGGGACCTTATAAATGAAGGAAACCTCGGGCTTATCAAAGCTGCACAACGATTTGATGAAACCCGAGGTTTTAAATTTATATCCTATGCCGTTTGGTGGATTCGCCAATCTATACTTCAGGCTTTGGCTGAACAATCAAGAATAGTGCGATTACCTTTAAATAGGGTGGGTTCGTTAAATAAGATATCCAAGACGTTCTCAGAACTTGAGCAAAAATTCGAACGTGAACCTTCCCCTGATGAACTGGCAGAGGTTCTTGAAGTAACTACTGCCGAAGTGGTGGATACTATGAAGATTTCCGGCAGACACGTTTCTATGGATGCACCCTTCGCTCAGGGTGAAGAGAATAGGCTGTTGGATGTACTCGAGAACGAGCTTGAAGAGACTCCCGATAGTGAATTAATGAATGATTCATTACGAAGGGAAGTTCAACGGGCATTATCTACTTTAACCCAACGTGAGGCCGATGTGATAACCCTGTATTTTGGATTGAATGGGGAACATGCACTTACTCTAGAAGAGATTGGTGAAAAGTTTGGCCTGACTCGTGAACGAGTTCGTCAGATCAAGGAGAAAGCTATTCGAAGGCTGAGACACACATCAAGAAGTAAAGCCCTCAAACCCTATTTAGGTTAACTATATTACCATAGATTTTTTATAAGAGGAGCACTTGATTACGGACATCTGTTTTTTCTATCTTTGTATCCGTTCTGACAAACAGTTTCTTTATTTGAATTGGGACGAACCCACTTGAATAAGTAGGGGTTTATTATTCTAATAAACATTTATTATCATGACAGAGGAGAAAGTTAAAGTTCTAATTATTGGTTCCGGACCTGCGGGTTATACAGCGGCGATCTATGCCTCTAGAGCTGGGCTTGACCCGGTTATGGTTACTGGAGGACAGCCTGGTGGACAGTTAACAACCACAAATGACGTAGAAAATTATCCCGGATATCCTCAAGGAATAAATGGTCCCCAAATGATGATTGATTTCCAGCAGCAAGCGGAGCGCTTTGGGACAGATATTCGATTCGGACAAGTGACATCAGTTGATTTCTCAGGCTATCCACATAAGGCAGTTGTCGATGATAAGCACGAAATAACAGCAGAAACAGTTATTATCTCTACAGGAGCAAGTGCTAAATACTTAGGTCTATCTTCGGAGAAGGAATACTATAATAAGGGTGTTTCGGCTTGTGCTGTTTGTGATGGGTTTTTCTATAAGGATAAGGTAGTGGCTGTTGTAGGAGGTGGAGATACTGCCGCTGAGGAAGCTACTTATCTAGCTAATCTATGCCCAAAAGTCTACCTGATTGTACGAAGGGATGAAATGCGAGCTTCAAAGATCATGCAGAGTCGTGTTTTGAGTAATCCTAAGATTGAAGTTCTTTGGAACACTGAAACAGATGAAATACTAGGAGACGGTGAGGCCGTTACTGGCATGAGGGTGGTAAATAATCAGACCGGACAAAAAACAGAAATAGATGTTGACGGTTTTTTTGTAGCCATTGGTCATAAACCGAATACCGATATTTTTAAAGATTACCTTGATATGGATGAAACGGGATACCTGATGGTCGAACCCGGGACTTCAAAGACCAAAATCGAGGGTGTCTTTGTGACGGGCGATGCTGCTGATAAAGTATATCGACAAGCCGTAACAGCAGCAGGAACGGGTTGTATGGGCGCATTAGACGCAGAGAGGTTCCTACAAGCCAAAGAGATGGAAGTAGTTGAGAACTAGGGCATTGTCATAAAATTGAATTATTTTGCGAAGCCGTCTAAAAAGACGGCTTTTTTTATACTACTTATTACAAAATGACTAAACTTGATCTACTTGCTTTTGCCGCTCATCCTGACGATACCGAATTAAGTTGTGCCGGAACTCTGGCTTTACAAATTGACAAAGGATACAAAGTCGGTGTTGTGGATTTGACCAGAGGCGAACTAGGAACACGTGGTACGCCTGAAATACGTGACGAGGAGGCAAGATCTTCCGCTGAGATATTAGGACTGAGTATTCGTGAAAACCTTGAATTAGAGGATGGGTTTTTTCGAAACGACAAAGAGAGTCAATTAATAGTGGCCAGGACTATTCGTAAATATCGGCCCGAAATTGTACTGGCTAATGCAATAAAGGATAGACACCCTGACCACGCCAGAGGATCTCAACTTGTGGTTGCATCCACGTTTTTGGCCGGGTTGTCAAGAATAGAATTGGAACTGGATGGACAACCATCGCTACCCTGGAGACCTAAAGCCGTTTATCACTTCATTCAGAGTCAGTTCTTACAACCCGACTTTATTGTCGATGTGAGTGAATACTGGGATAAGAAAATGGAGGCAATCAGAGCTTTTAAATCTCAGTTTTATGACCCTAACAATGATGAGCCGGAAACCTATATCTCTTCTCCCGAATTTATGAAGATGATTGAATCCAGGGGGCAGGAATTAGGTCATTCCATAGGAGCTAAGTATGGTGAAGGATTTACAGTTGAGCGGAATATGGGTGTTAAAAACCTGTTTGACCTTTTGTAATCATAGTTTAAGGGGTTTCAGTGTATATCCCTGTTTTTCTAATAAGCTTAGCAGACCTTTTTCGTCAGCCAAATGAGATGCGCCAATGGCAAAAAAAGTGGGTGCCTGTTTCATATAACCGACCATCTTCGGAATCCATTCTTCATTACGTTTTTCAATGAAGTAGGTTTTGAACATTCGGTTGTCCTCGACAGGATGAAGGGTATATTCTAGGGTTTTGTGAAGATCACCCTCACTGTAGGCCTTGACCACTTCTTTATAGTCTGCTATTTGCTGGTCGAAATTATTAATAGTATGCTTCAGAGAGTTGATCTGATCTTCAATAGCAAACTTCTCCAGAGCTTCTACCTCTCTTTCTACCGTTTCTAAACCCATGGTTATTATACCATTTTCATTAGCCATGTTTATGAGGTCTAACTCATAAAATTTGACATTTTCCTGCAGAGCCAAACGAGTCATAGTTGTGGATAGCATAACAGGTTTGAACTTGCTGTAGACCATCTCGAACTTCAATCTGCCAATGCCTAGCCTTTCTTTAAACAAGTCTTCCAAGGCTCTGAAATCTTCCTTGGATAAATAGTCTTTTAGTGATTCGTGATGTTCTAAGTGCGCCGCTTTGTTTAATTCATGTTTCGTATGATGATCTAAAAGAGTCTCCGTAGAGAGGATGCGACATTCTTTTAGTTTATCGATTGCTATTTCCGGGAGAATATAGTCGGGTTCGGGAATAAATTTTAATATAGCCATCACGTAGGAGGGACTTTTGAGACCGTTGCCACTCACCTCCCAAAAGATCGCATTCTTATTATACTCTTGTCCGTAAGTCACTGAAACGGTCGAGAAAAGGATCAATAGCAAAAGGTGACGGGGAACAATGACTTTGTGCATATCTTTAGTGCTCTGGTATTACGATTGTCTAGCTACGAAACTAAAAAATATTCCTGAATTATGTCCATAACGTTGACGACACCGGCCTTGCTGTTCCCAGCCATTTCACTTTTACTTTTAGCTTATACCAACCGGTTTTTAGCCATTGCCACATTAATAAGAAGTTTGCATAAAAGGTATCGCGATAATCCCGATCATATAATCATCAAAGGACAACTTGAGAATTTAAAAAAGAGATTAAGCCTTATCAGGAATATGCAGATATTTGGTATATCTAGTTTTTTCTTATGCGTTTTGAGCATGTTTATGCTTTTTAGCAATAATGAAGACTGGGGGAATTATACTTTTGGTGCTAGTATGCTCTTCTTACTGGTATCGTTAGGCCTTTCCCTAAGAGAGATACAAATAAGTACAGATGCTCTGAATTTGGAGCTTAGTGATATGAGCAAATAAAAAAGGCCAATACAGAGATTGGCCTAATAAGGATTTGTACAACGATTATTTTCCTGGCATTTTAAATATACCTTCATCCAGGTCCGCATTCATAACGATTTCTTCATATATGATCTCGTTACTTTGACCCATAACTGATGTTTCCATGTAATGAGGCATTAAAACGCCTGTATTCGTTTCTTTGTAATCACTAAGCTTAGTATCAACCGTTATTCCCGCAGTTGGACCTTCCGTTGCTGTGACTCTCATCATTATAGGTATGTAGTTTTCTGTATCGAAAAAGTATAATGTAGTAGATTCAGGCTTATCATTGTTTTTATTCTTAATAAGCTTGACCTTATAAGTCTCTACCCCATCAATGGTTTCTTTACCTTCTAGTGCTACTTCATGACCTTTTGATTTATAATTTATCCAATCAGACTCTAGATTTTGTGCGTTGTCTAACAATTGTTTTTTCAATTGAGGTGGCATTTCCTGAGCATCTGTACTCCCGGTCATAGGATTGATCATCCATGCAGTAGTGCCATCGTAACCTTGAATGATCTTTTGGCCCATAACCTCAACTTCTGAATAGATGTTATTCGGTTTGGCCTGTTGAATACTCATTTTCATTTCCCCTTGCGGTGTAACCATTTTAGCTACGATTTTCACAGTTTCGATACTACTCCAAGCGTCCTGACCACCGCTGTTTTCAATATGCTGGGTAATGATCTCATCCACAGATTGTGCCTTTAGAGCGAACAGTGATAATACGACAAGGGCTAAAGTCAATTTCAGTTTCATGGTTTTTTTATTTAGGCTAAAAATTAGCGATCGGAATTATTTTTTATTCTTCTTAAGCTCAAACAAATTAAGTCGGTAAGAGTTTCTAAAATATGAGAAACTATGTAATTATTGGCGGGAGTAGCGGCATCGGTCTAAAAGTAGCAAATGATTTGAGCCAATACGGACACGCCGTCCATATGTATTCAAGGTCTAAAAGTTCTGACTTAAACACCTCTGTTACCCATTACAAGTGCGATGTACTGCAAGATGATATTTTACATGATCTCAGTGAAGTTCATGGGTTGGTTTATTGTCCGGGGTCGATAAATCTAAAGCCCTTCCAAAGCCTTTCTAGCCAGGATTTTTTGGATGATTTTAATATTAATGTTCTAGGGGCTATAAAAAGTATTCAGGCTTTTTTGAAAGTAATGAAAAAAACCCCCGGAGCGTCTATCGTGTTATATAGCACGGTTGCAGTTGCGCAAGGCATGCCTTTTCATGCTTCTGTAGCGGCTTCAAAAGGAGCGGTAGAAGGGCTGATCAAGTCATTGGCTGCGGAGTTTGCCCCGAAAATCAGGGTAAATGGTATAGCTCCGTCAATTACAGATACACCCTTAGCGGCCAAGCTATTATCAAATGAGGAAAAGAAGCAAAAATCAGGTGAAAGGCATCCGTTGAAGCGGGTGGGTAGTGTTACTGACATATCTTCAGCTACTACTTTTTTGCTACTCGACCAGTCTTCCTGGATCACTGGCCAGGTGCTCGGCGTGGACGGTGGAATGTCCACACTAAAACCTTTATAGTAATTCGCTTTCACCTTTAGAGTAAATCACAATTCTTTTTTATGTTTAGAGCATGATGTTTTCTAAACATGTCGTCGTCGTTGGCTTTTTTCTTTTTGGTCTTTCTTCCTGTGGCACTCATACTCAAGGCCCTGATATCGGGATATCTAAGGATCTGGCGGAGCTCAGAAAAAATCAGATTTCTGAAGTCAGTTATAACCTTGATTTAGAAATTCCGAAGCAATCTAAATTACCCATTAAAGGAAGTTTATCAGTGCGATTTGTCTTGAAAGACAAATCACAGGATTTGATCTTGGATTTTGATGGTGCGGATTCTCTGGTTTACAATGTTATATCTAATGGGAATGAAGTTAGGTTTGAAACTTTAAACGGGCATTTGATCATTCCAAAACAGTACCTCTCGGATAAGTGTGCCTTTGATATTGAGTTCAATGCAGGTGATCAGGCATTAAACAGAAAGGATGAGTTTATGTATAGTTTGTTCGTGCCTGCAAATGCTTCCTCATGCTTCCCCGTATTGGATCAGCCGAATATTAAAGGGAGATATAAGCTTTCATTAACAGTCCCTAATAACTGGACAGCATTTTCAAATGAATCGGCCATAGACACTGTAGAGCTTGGAAGCAACCGCCGTTTCACATTTGCGGAGACTCCTCCAATAAGCAGTTATCTGTTTGCATTTACCGCCGGTGACTTTAAGAGTATCTCCAAAACCTTAGGTGGCCGCGAATATATAATGCTTCACAGGGAATCTGATTCATTGAAAGTCAATAGAAATGTGGAAGTAATATTCGATTGGCATCACCGTAGTATGACGTGGCTTGAGGATTACACGGAAATCGATTATCCATTTAATAAATTTGGGTTTGTACTGCTTCCATCATTTCAGTTTGGTGGGATGGAACACCCAGGAGCTATATTTTATAAAGCCTCTAGCTTGTTTTTAGAAGATTCTCATAGTCTTAGTGAAAAGAAAAGTAGAGCACGACTTATTGCCCATGAAACCGCGCATATGTGGTTTGGCGATCTGGTAACTATGGATTGGTTCAATGATGTGTGGCTAAAGGAGGTATTTGCAAATTTTATGGCTGCCAAAATAACTCAACCGGGGTTTCCACAGATAAACCATGATCTGCAATTCTTATTGTCATATTATCCGGGAGCATATGAAGTAGATAGAACTCAAGGTTCTCATCCTATTCAACAACCTTTAAACAACCTTAAAGATGCGGGCTCTCTTTACGGTAATATTATTTATCAAAAATCCCCTGTGGTTATGAGGATGTTGGAAGAGAACATGAGCGAGGAGTCATTTAAAATAGGAATAAGGGAGTATTTAAAGAAATTTAGCTTCGGCAACGCTACCTGGGATGATCTTGTAGCCATAATGAGTGAACATACTGATTATAACCTTGATGTGTGGAACGATCAATGGGTTAGGTCGGCAGGAATGCCACACGTGAGGTACAATTTGAGGGAAAGAGAGGACAGTATTTCTAAGTTTACCCTTTTTACGGTTTCAAATGACGATAGAAATCCACTCTGGTGGCCGCAAAAATTGAAAGTTGAAGTGGGTATACCGGATTCTTCTGTTCTTGTTGAAATTGATAAGAGCTTCAGAGTAGCAGAGGTAAAGGAAGTAGTCGGTTTACCCTCGCCAAACTATATATTTAATAATGCCGGTGGACTGGGTTATGGTTACTTTGATATGAAACAAAACAGCCGAGCAAATCTTTTGAAGAGTGTAGTTTACGAACCTGAACCTCTGAAAAGAGCTGCGATATGGATAAATCTGCACGAGTCCGTGATTCGCGGGAAATTAGATCCGGAAGATTTGATACCGGTTCAATTGTCGGGACTGTCAAAAGAGGGTGACGCTATGATTATTGATTACTTGCTTAAATCATTACAACATATTTATTTGATTTATTTAAACGATAACTCAAGGTCAAAATATACTTCTAGGTTTGAAAGTGTTTTAGTAAATAAACTGGTGAGTTCAGGGCCTGAGGTGAGGAAACTTTTTTTCGACGCACTGAAGAGAATAGCTAAGAGCGATAATACAGTTGAACTGTTGAATGCGATGATGTTGAATGAGGTAGAGATGGAGGGTCTCGTTTTGTCTGAGAGAGACAGGATTGGACTTGCTTTTGAACTTTGTGTTCGAAATTCCCTAGATAGTGAGAGGTTAATTGATTCACTACTCAACAGGGTTAATGATGAGGACCTCAAGTCACGTCTGAATTTTGTAAAAAAGGCGGTGGTCGGAGACCACCAAGAAAGAATGTCCTTCTTTGAAAATTTAAAGGAAGTCAAGAATAGAAATAATGAAGAGTGGGTATTAGAAGCTTTGGAATATATACATCATCCCTTGCGCGTGGCTGAAAGCCAAACACTAATTGCACCTAGTCTTGAATTGTTAGTGGAAATAAAGCAAACAGGTGATATTTTCTTTCCAAAACGATGGCTTGACCGTACTTTGGGAAACCACCAATCGGCAGAGGCTTTGGACGCGGTGAAGCAGTTTCTTTATAAGAATAACAACTATCCTGTAGATCTGAAGAACAAAATATTACAATCGAGTGACCATTTATTCAGAAGTGTAAATGTTCGTGAAAAATGGTTCAAGCAAGAGTTAGATGAAAAAGTCGGGGCTTTGTAATTAATATTTATTGCATTGTTTTTGGATACCTTGTCAACCTTTTTTTACTTAATGAATTGTTTGGGGTAAAGATTCTTAAAAGTGCATGAGTGAGGAACTACTAAAGGCTGTTATTCAACTCTTTGCCATTGTAGCGCGCGAACGAGTTACAGAGGATGAAAGAGCTAATATAAAAGAGTTTTTATCTGTCCATCTAAATCAAGAAGCCACCAACTATTATCTATCTCTTTTTGATGACTTTTGTTGTCAGCAAGAAGTCGAGGTAAAGGAAGAATTAGATGATCTGGACTCAGAGACATTGACGTTTGTCGACGACTGGGCTAAGATCATGGAGATAGCTAAGCAGGTCAATCAAGCCCTAACCATGCAGCAGAAGGTTGTAATGATTGTAAAGATTATTGAGCTGATCTATGCTGATGGTGATATTTCCGAGAGACAAAGTAATCTGATCTTTTACATTGGCGAAGCCATGAAAATCTCCCAAAAAGAGATGATGATCATTCGTTCCTTTGTAATGGGCCAGGAGCTGGAAGAGCTTTCCTCACAAAATATTCTAGTTGTTGACGAGGGTTCAGGCGATGAAAAGATTGAAGGACCAAGAGTAGTTTCAAAAAATCTTACCGGCTTAATTGCCATATTGCGAATTCCTGAAATTGAGACCTACTTTATCAAATACATTGGTATATCTACACTTACATTGAATGGTATTCAGCTAAAGAGCAGGAAGATTGATGTCTTTCCTACCGGCAGTACTATTCGAGGTAATAAAATAGATACCATATACTACAGCGATATAGTTAGTAGATTCCTGGTTGGCCAGGTCGAGACCAATCTAACCCTCACTGCTGAGCATATCTTTTATCACTTTAAAAGTGGTCGTGCCGGTCTTCAGAATGTAAGTATCTCCGTAGAAGGTGGTAAGCTGATCGGTATTATGGGGGCTAGTGGATCAGGTAAGTCCACTTTTCTAAACGTCATTAACGGTTCCGAACGACCATCCAGCGGACGCGTGGTAATTAATGGGGTCAATGTTCATGATAATCCTAAACAGGTGGAGGGGGTTATTGGCTACATACCTCAGGACGACCTGCTCATTGAGGAGCTTACCGTTTTTGAGAACTTATATTTTGCGGCCAGATTGTGTTTTAGTCAGTATGCACCAAAGACCACAGAGCGTTTGGTGGAAAGAGTTTTGATGAACCTTGGTCTTTCGGAGATACGAGACCTTAAGGTGGGCTCTCCTTTGGAGAAAACAATTAGTGGGGGGCAAAGAAAACGTGTCAATATTGGTCTTGAGCTTTTGAGGGAACCTAGCGTTCTTTTCGTAGATGAACCTACATCAGGATTATCATCGCAGGATTCAGAAAATATTATGGACCTTTTGAAGGAACTTTCCCTTAGGGGCAAAATGATATTCGTTGTAATCCATCAGCCGTCTTCTGATATTTTTAAAATGTTTGACAACCTGCTTATTCTCGACGTAGGAGGCCTACAGATCTATTATGGCAATCCGGTTGAAGCCGTTACCTATTTTAAGGAAATTGTAAATGCCGCTAACAAGAATCAAAGTGCGTGCCCTGAATGTGGTAACATCAACGCGGAACAGATATTTAGTATCATTGAAACTCGGGTTGTTAATGAGTTCGGAAGATTAACCAATGTCCGAAAAATCTCGCCAGGGCAATGGTACCAATATTTTAAAGACGGGGTCGAGGTTCCTAAAATCGCTCATAGCAAGGAAAAGATAAAAACACGTCAGAATATTCCTAATTGGTTCCGACAACTTGCCGTTTTTACCAAAAGGGATATTTTATCTAAGCTGGCCAACAAGCAGTATTTGACTATAAATATGTTAGAGGCTCCGCTACTGGCTATTTTCATGGCTTTTTTAGTGCGCTATTATTCCACCGCCGGAAGTCAACAAAGTCAGTACTCCTTTTTTGAGAATGATAATATCCCTATTTACTTTTTCATGAGTATAATAGTGGCGCTATTTATGGGGCTTACCGTTAGCGCAGAAGAGATTTTTAGAGATCGGAAGATCTTAAAGCGTGAACGCTTTCTTAATCTGAGTAAAAGCAGTTATCTGGTTTCCAAGATTTCTGTGCTTTTTTTGATATCTATGATCCAAACAGGGTCTTTTATACTGATTGGGAATACTATTCTTGAAATTCAGGGAATGGGACTCCGATATTGGCTACTACTTTTCAGCTGCTCTGCTTTTGCCAATATGCTTGGGTTGAATATATCGGCTTCTTTTAATTCCGCAGTTACCATTTATATTCTTATCCCGATTCTACTTATTCCGCAAATTCTGCTAAGTGGAGTCGTCATTAGTTTTGACAAATTTAACCCTTCGGTAAGCACGGTAGATGGTGTGCCTCTTTTGGGTGAGATTATGGCTTCGAGATGGGCATTTGAAGCTGCTATGGTCACTCAGTTTAAGGACAACAGATATGAACGACAGTTTTATGATCTCGAGCGAAAGATAGCTAATGCTGAGTATAAGCGTTTATATCATTTGCCAAAAGTAGAAACGGAATTAACTTTTGCCTTTAACAATATCAGACGTAAGTTGTCGGCGACAGTAGCTCCTCAAATAGAGCATTCCCTGGCTATAGTTAGAAATGAAATTCAAGATGAGCTAGATGATGTTGGTCAGAATAAATTCACAAAAATGGAGAGACTGGTCATAGAACGTTTCGATTCTGCTACTTTTCATGAGGCTAAAGAATTCCTGTCTACCATGAAGCGGGTTTATGTTAACCGTCAAAATTCGGCATTAGATGATAAGGACGCGATGATAGACTCATTGACCGCTACTCCTCAATTGAGGCAGTCATTTGATTCATTGAGGATGGTATATCAAAATAGCGCTATTCAGGCGGCCCTAACGAATAGAACTTCCATTGTGCGCGTTATGGAATCCGGCGATCGATTGATTCAAAAAATTTACCCGATCTACTTCGACGATCACCGACCCAAACATGCGCTGGATTTTAGATCTAAATTCTTTGCTCCGGAAAAACCCTTTGCGGGAAGCTACACTGACACACTTACCTTTAACATTATGATCATCTGGGGAATGAGTTTGCTTTTATATGTCACCTTATACTATGACGGACTAAAACGTTTAATGAAACTCTTTACTTCAGGAAAACCAAAAAGGAGGGCTAACAACTAGCAGGTTCAGCTGTTTTATTTCCATTATGTTAAAAGTGGCCTGGTGCGATATTTATGCACATCCATTACCGAATAATCATCGTTTCCCGATGAGTAAGTATGAGCTTCTTCCTAAGCAGTTATTGCTCGAGGGTACTATTAACGAGGAAAATTTATTTGCACCCGATCGTATTGCCGAAGATCGGATTTTAGCGATACATGATCCGGACTATTGGTTAAGGTTAAATAACCTTGAACTGACCAAGTCTGAAATACGAAAAACTGGTTTTCCATTGTCGCGACAATTGGTAGATAGGGAAGTAACGATCATGAACGGTACGCTGCTATGTGCTGAATTTGCCCTTGAGTTTGGTGTGGCTATGAATATCGCGGGCGGTACACATCACGCTTTTACCGATCGGGGAGAAGGTTTTTGTTTGTTGAATGATATTGCCATAGCTAGTCAACACTTACTTGATCAAGGGCTTTGCAATCAGATTCTGGTAGTTGACTTGGATGTACATCAGGGTAACGGCACTGCTGAAATATTTGAAAATGAGCCGAAGGTTTTTACTTTCAGCATGCATGGGGCAAAAAATTACCCAATGCAAAAAGAAAAGAGTGATTTAGATATTGGACTTGAAGATGGCACCACGGATCAGGTTTATTTGGATCTATTAAGAGGAAACTTGGAACAACTATTCGTCAGAGAGCGTCCGGATTTTATTTTCTTTCAGTCTGGTGTTGATATTCTCGAAACAGATAAACTCGGACGTTTGGGTGTTTCATTAAATGGCTGTAAAAGACGTGATGAGATAGTGCTAGATATGGCATGTAAAAATAACATACCACTTGTTGCCTCTATGGGAGGTGGATATTCAGAAGATATCAACGTAATCGTCGAAGCACACGCCAACACGTATCGTTTGGCTCAGGATATCTATTTTTAGACTAACGCAAATGATTTAATTCCTCCGAATACGCCGTTTTTTTCACCTTCTCCAAATGATAACGATCAACCTCTGCGATAGCTCTGAGGTTTAGTTTATGGAAAAGACCATTTCTTTCACAAGTGTCAACGAGTGTGGAATCCTTTGAAAAAAGGATGACAAAATAGAAGTGGATTAGGACTTCCTGTTCGGTAAAGTGCGACTTCAATATATTGAAATAGAATTTCGGGTCATGACTTTTTGACTGAATCAACAAAACCAGAGTTCGATAATTTTCTAAATAGTGCTGAAATGTGTTCTTGTATCCTTCATAAACGGTTTTAAAACACATTTCAAAAGAGTCATCATCAGGTGAAGTATTACCACCATCTTGCTTCCTACGTTTCTTAAGAGCATTTACCTCCTTTTTAAAATCACGATAAAGAGCGTCAAAAGCATTGAGCGCCCGACCATTAGTACCGGTAATGGTGGTTCGTATTGTATTTGCAGCGTTGATATGAAAATTAAGCAGTTGAAAAAAGGTATTTTCAAATTGCTGAATAGCAATAGTCGCGGATTGATGTTCCATTATCTTTCTGCTTTCTTTAAGCTCTTCCCGTTGAAGTACTAATTCCCTTTTCTGATAGATCAAAGCGAGAAAGAAAAGAATGACGCCGGCAAGAGCCCAAATAGAACCGACTGTTCCGCCCAGAAATTCACCCGCTGTACCCAGAGTATTTACATTGGTCCAAAAATTAGCATCTTGTTTCCAAAGGGCATAAAAGAAAAGATAGGCAAGAGTAATACCTCCACCAATGGCAAGAACCGCACAAATGGCAAGAACATTGGCCAAAAGAGCACTTAAATTTAAACCCCTAACTTTCATAGTAATGTAAGCTACTATTATGAATAGACTCTTATTGTGCTTGTATCGAGCAAAGACCGTATTCTTCGATAAACGACGTCTATCGTAGTTGTTGGATGAGTTTATAAAAAAGATCGCCCGTCTACTTTTATTGAGCAGTACAACCTGCTCATTTGTATAGAATTTATGGTTTAGCCAGCTATGCTTAAACACATTTCCTTTACCTCTATAAAAAATGAGACATATAGTAGATAACCGTCTTTTCTGTTTGAAAATGATATGTATTTATGGTTGATTTGGGTTAACTAATAATAGGCGCCAACTATTAAAGGTCATATTATTATTTAGGCCTGCGCTCCGATTAAGGTAAAGTTAGGTTACCTACGACCACGCATCGTGTAAAAATCTTATTTTGTAAGTAAAATGAGGAATTTATTGTTTTACAAGGCCATCAATTTATGATTAGGAAACGGGGTATTTGAGGTTACAAAAAAGTCATAAATTGCATGTACACTCATGTCATTGGTTTTAACCTATTCATGGTAATATGAAGAAGATTTTCTTAGCAACCACCTACGTCGTCCTAGCCTCTCAATCGTTTGTTAAAGCACAAAATGTAGGAATTGGAACAACGACGCCTAACGCCCAGGCGATATTGCATATTGATTCAGATGAAATGGGAATTCTCATTCCCCGATTAACTACTACAAGAAGAAACACCTACGCAACTAATTTAACGGCCACTGAAGCGGGTATGTTAGTCTTTGATAGTGACGACAATAGTTTTTACTACTGGGATGGGTCTGCATGGAGTTCTATTGGAGGAGCCACTTCATCAATATGGCGTTCGGGTTCAGGCACACCTTCTAATGCGCTAGGTGTAGACGGTGATTTCTACTTAGATACGCGTAATGGTGATGTATATGAGAAGTCAGGGGGCACCTATGTCGTTTCTACCAATATACAAGGTGCAGACGGCACCAATGGTACCAATGGCACGAACGGCACGAATGGCACCAACGGCACAGATGGCGTAGACGGGTCATTATGGCGGTCCGGTACAGGTACACCTTCTAATGCACTGGGTGTAGACGGTGATTTCTATTTAGACACGAGCAATGGTGATGTATACGAGAAATCGGGTGGCACCTATGCAGTTTCTACCAATATACAAGGTCCTACTGGAACCACAGGTCCATCAGGATCAAATGGTGCGGACGGTGCAGAGTGGTTTTCAGGGGCTACTGATCCCTCCACAGCTACAGGTTCCGATGGGGATTATTATTTGAATACGTCGACCGGCGAGGTATTCAGAAAAGCGGCTGGTACTTTTACTTCAGAAGGTAATATTCAGGGCCCTACGGGTCCTGCTGGCCCTACTTATTCGGCAGGCAGTGGTTTAAGCTTGTCTGCATCAAACGAATTTTTATTCGGCGGAGGATTAACTCGAGCAACAGCACTTAATTTTAATGGTAACAATCTTGTTTTCAGGAGTCCGAATGGCACTGGGGGATTGGCCGCCTTTAGCTTGGAAGATGCGAGTTCAACCTTTCAAATTTCCGATACTGATGACTTACTCTTTTTTGTTGAATCAGGCGGCCCAGCCGAATTCGCCACCGAATTGTTGCTATTAACCAATGACGCCGGAATAAGAAGTTCGCTTTCATTTCTTGACGATGACAACGGGGAAGCTGCCGGAATAATCGCTCCAAGTACTTTATTAAATTCATACGAACTTACGTTACCCACGGACTTACCGCCTTCATTAGATCGCTTTCTTACCTCTGACCTTGCTGGTAATTTGAGCTGGGATCAAGTACCTACTTTAGAACCGATAAACGGCCTGAGCCTTCAAGGTAGTGGAACTCAGGTTGCATTAGGGGGCGACCTTGAACAATTTACAGGTATAAATTTAAATGGCAATGACATCGTATTTAGGGCCAATGTCGGTTCTGGCCCACCGGGAACGGTTGTCGCGAGTCTTGAAAAACCCGGCTCTGGTTTTCAGGTCTCCGATGATTCGCAGGTACAGTTAATTATTAGACAGGGCACCGGAGTCGGTGTAGGAAGGTTAGCCAATATAAATGCTCTTGAGGTAGATGGAAATGCTTCGAAGTCTACGGCAGGATTATGGTTAGCCAATTCCGATAGAAGAATAAAGACAAACATAAAGGATATTGAAAATAGTTTTGAGATCATAAAACAGCTTCGTCCGGTGAAGTTTTCCTACAGCGACGAATGGCTTCAAAGGAACCCCAAGATCGAAAATAGGGTTTACTATAATTTTATCGCCCAGGAATACCAGCAAATATTCCCGGAGTCTGTGCAAGGAAGTGGTGAGTACCTGGATGGCGATCCCAATGAGATCTTACAAATAGATACTTACAACGCTCAGGTCGTAACGATCAAAGCCGTACAGGAGTTAATCGAAAAAATTGAAAATTTAGAAGCAGAAAATAATGCCTTGAGAGCGGAATTGTCCAATAATAGGATAAAGACGGATGTAAGGGTTACTACCCTGGAAGCCGAGCTGAAGCAGATCAAAGAATTATTATTATTAAAGGCTCAAAACCGTAAATAAATGAGGATTTTATTTTTATTAATCCTTCTTTTGATCGGCAGTCTAACTGCCAATGCCCAATTGGTGAACAATGGTGAGGTGATCTCAGTATTAGATGGAGCCGTTATCACCGTGAATGGAAACATAAACAATAACGCTTTCGGTGAAATTGTAAACGGCGGCCTTTTTATAGTTTCAGGCAACTGGAACAATGTAAGCACTTACCGTGCATCCGATGGAACGGTTCGTTTTGCCTCAGATACCAGGCAAACTATCACACATAATGGAAACGCATTTTTTAATATTCAATTTGCAGGGGACGGAGAAAAAGTATTACAGGATGAAATGAGGGTTTCGAATGAAATCAGCTCAGAATCCTCCCTGATCAACACCAGGGATCCAAATGCTACCTTAATTATAGGTTCAGCGGCTCAGATGTCCGGGTTTTCCTCTACCAGTTATGTAGATGGCTATTTGTATCACGAGGGGTTAGGATCGAAAAATTTCCCCGTAGGAACCGCTGCAAACTACTTGCCGGTCACTTTAGAAGATATTCAGGGACAGGATCCTATAGTAGGTATAGGTGCCATAGAACCAAACCCCAATACTGAAACTGCTGAAACGCTTCAAGAGGTGTCAGCAAATCGTTATTGGGATTTAGATGTTTTTGCCGGTGAGTTTAATGGCTCGTTGGTTACCTTACCTATCGTTGATGATGATGCCACGTTTTTAGAAACAGGGGAAGTGGTTATAGGGCGTTCGGCGGGCCTTTCAGAGCCGTACATAAATTTAGGTCAATCTCAACAAACTAATCTATCCGTCACCAGCAGGGATCTTGCGATTACAGGAAGTTTGGTTACCATCGCCGTGGTAGGCGAAGAATCCTTTTTTGTTCCAAGTGCACTCTTTACAAATGCACCTGATGAAAATGACCAAGTCATTAAAGTGTATTCTGAAGAATTATTACCGGATAACTTTTCATTTATTGTCTATGATAAATGGGGCCAAGTGATATTTGAATCTAACGATCTTGATACTATGCAAGAGACGGGCTGGCGAGGCGTAAATAGCTCTGGCCAATTGGTAAAGATGGATGTATATACCTATCTGATTAGAGGCACCTTCCAAAGTGGAAAAGATTTTGAAAACACTGGAACTATTACCATGCTAAGATGATGGTTATGAGTCGAATTTTTGCGGTAATATTTCTACTTTTTCTGACTACAAATCAGGTGAAGGCCCAAGAACCAGGTTTCTCTATGTTCTACGCTGCCCCACTTTATCTTAATCCTGCCATGGCCGGTGCAGAGACCAGTATTAGTCTGGGGACCAACTATAGAACGCAATGGAGAAGCCTGGATTTCCCATATAATGCCAGTCAATTTTCTTTTATCTATCCTTTGATTACTAATGTGGCCAATAGGAAACATATTGGAGGATTAGGGTTGAGTGCGTACAACGAGCAAGCTGGGGTAAACAATAGTTTAAGAACGGTTGGAGTTCTAATTTCTGCTGCTTACAATGTAGACCTTGATATTTCCGCACTCAACAGAATATCCTTTGGATTACAAGGCGGTTATGTTCAAAAGTCCATAAATTTCAACGATCTTACCTGGGGATCTCAGTACGATCCGTTTTTAGGTTTTCAGTCTGACGTCCAACCGGCGTTTTTAACTGAACTTGAAGATCAAAGAGCTTATCCGGTGTTTAATGCTGGCGTGATGTGGTTACTTAACCCTAACCGAATTCTCAATGGTTCTAGTGCGTATGGAGGTTTTTCAATTTCAAATTTAAACCAGCCTAACGAATCACTGGTAACCGATGAGGATTTTGCACTCCCTTTCTTATACAAGGTACAAGGCGGATTGGAGCTGTTTGTATCACCCCGATTTGCCATATCACCGAATGGCTTATTTTTATATCAAAATTCGGCATATCAAGTAAATCTGGGTGCCTATTTTAAGTACACAATTTCGAATGAGGATGAATTTCCTACACAGTTACAACTGGGCGCATGGCATAGATTGAACGATTCTTTTATACTTTCCTCCGGATTATCCGTGAAGTCATTTGTATTAGGTTTCAGTTTTGACTATACTAGTTCTACCTTACGGTTCCAGAATAGAGGACAAGGGGCTTACGAATTTTCGCTGACGTATAGGATTCGTAAGTCAAAAGAATTGAAGACTTTTTCAACTCCACTTATATAAATTATAATGTCATCTTTTCGGTTTGGAATAGTCTCTTTACTAGTTTTAAGTTTTATTATTTTACCTCATACCGGTAATGGCCAGAGGTTGACGACCAAACGATTGATCAGCCTTGGTGATGAACACTACAAATCCCAACAATACTTTAAGGCGGCTCAATTTTTTAAGCAAGCTTTAAATGAAGACAAGAGCAATGCCGAAGTACTCTATAAACTGGCTGATTCATACAGAAACGCTTACAACTATAAGCAAGCTGAGTTTTACTTTGATAAATATAAGGCCACCGGTGATGGAGAATTCCCCCAGGCAGAGTTTTATTTGGCCTTGTCAAAAAAATTAAATGATAAGTACGAAGACGCAATTATAGGGTTTGACAACTTCATTAAGCTATCCAAAAACTTTGATGATAAAGCCCTTTTAGTCGAGCGGGCTAAGGTAGAAAAAGAGGGCTGTAAATTGGCCTTGGATAGACAAAAACTTCCATTTATTGCCTCTAATTTTGAATTATTGGGAGTTCCATTGAGTACCAAGTACAACGACTACGCCCCTTATCTGTACTCCGGTGATTCGTCGATAATATTTACATCGAGTAGAAAAGAGGCAAAAGGCAATCTTAGAGATAATCGATTCGGTGAAAGCTTTACAGACCTTTTTAGATATGAGTTCAATGGTTCAGCCTGGAAGAAAATTGACAATAAAGATAATTTTGATGTAATAAACACCACCTTTAATGAAGGTGCGGGGTCGCTCTCCAGAGACGGCACCAAAAACTACTTTACAAGATGCGAGGGGCCACAGTGCGAGATTTATGTGTCAAAAAAGGTAAACGATAAATGGACGAAAGCCGTCAAGTTGAATGAAAATGTAAATCAAAGCAAATTCGAATCAAAGCACCCAAGTATATCCGCTGACGGAAATACTCTTTTCTTCGTTTCAAACCGATCAGGGGGGAAGGGTATGAATGATATCTGGATGACTGTAAAGACGTCGGATGAAGATTGGGAAGAAGCGCGTAACCTGTCGGCCGTCAATACCACGTTTAACGAAGGGGCACCATTTTACAATGATTCTTTGGACATCCTTACCTTTTCATCCGATGGCCATCCGGGCTATGGAGGTTTGGATATTTTTGTTTTGAAGGGGTTCAATTCTGGCTCTCGAAAGGTGGAGAACATGGGAAGACCTTATAATACCAATTTTGATGACCTTTACTTTACATTTGGCAGATCACGTGGGTACCTCTCTTCAAACCGAACCAATGGCAAAGGAGGATTTGATATTTACAGTTTTGATATCTATTCATCGTTTTTTGACTTTGAGAAGCTTAATGAAAAGTCGACTTCGGTTTCGGGTATAGAGGAAGGTGATGTATCAATCAGTGGTAATATCACATTTGCCGGTAATGTTCAAGCAGGACATAAGGTATATCTGGTGGATGAAAATAATCGAATTATAGATAGCACATATACAGATGATAGAGGAAAGTTTGAGTTTAGTCATCTTGACGAGAATGCCAATTACTCATTTCGGCTTGACGAAAATGACGCTAATGCAACCATTTCCCTATCCTTTATGGACAGTGAGGGCAACGTGATCAAAAGTGTGAATTCCCAGACGGATCCAAGATCTTTTCAATTTGAAAGTTTAGAAGCATCAAGCTCGGCACTGAGTGCTCGAAATAGTGCTGATGATGCTTCCATTTCGGGAAACATTACCTTCGGGGGTAGTGCGCAAGCAGGGGAAACGGTGTATCTCATCGATGAGGATGGCCGTGTAGTAGGTAGCACAGTTACGGATACAGAAGGCAATTTTAAGTTCGATCATTTAGATGAGAACGGTAGCTACTCATTTCGACTTGATGAAAAAGACGCTAACTCGACCATATCCTTATCCTTTATGGACGGTGAGGGCAATGTGATCAAAAATGTGAACTCAGAAACGGATCCGAACTCCTTTGAATTCGAAAATTTGGCAGCGTTAAGCTCACAAATGAGTGCTCGAAATAGCGTTGACGATGCCTCTATTTCGGGAAATATTACCTTCGGGGGTAGTGCGCAAGTAGGAGAAACGGTATATCTGGTAGACGAAAATGGCCGGGTGGTGGGTAGTACGGTTACGGATGCAGAAGGCAAGTTTAAGTTTGATCATTTAGATGAGAACGGTAGCTACTCCTTTCGGCTCGATGAAAAAGACGCTAACTCGACCATATCCTTATCCTTTATGGACAGTGAGGGCAATGTGATCAAAAATGTAAATTCAGAAACGGATCCGAACTCCTTTGAATTCGAAAATTTGGCAGCGTTAAGCTCACAAATGAGTGCTCGAAATAGCGCTGACGACGCTTCCATTTCGGGTAATATTAGCTTTGGAAGTAGCGCACAAGCCGGCGAAACGGTGTATCTGGTAGACGAAAATGGGCGTGTGGTGGATCGTACGATTACGGATGAAGCGGGTAATTTTAAGTTCGATCACCTGGATGAGAACGGCAGCTACTCATTTAGAATGGATGAATCCAATGCTGATGCTTCCGTATCGTTATCTTTCGTGAACGGGGATGGAGAGGTTATCGAAGAAATGAACTCCAAGACTGATACCCGATCTTTTCAGTTTCAGAGTCTTAATGAATCCGAATCAAGATTAATAAGACAAGGGAGTGATGACGTGTCGTTAAGCGGTAGTATAAGCTTTCTTGGAGAACAAATGGGGAATAAAGAAGTAGTACTCATTAATGAAGCTGGACAAGAAATTGGTCGCACCTACACAGATGAAAACGGTAAGTTTAACTTTTCAAATCTTGATGAAAATGAAAATTATTCTTTTAAGCTAAATGAAACCGATAGCCGGGCAAACATCTCTCTGGCATTCATCAGCGATTCAGGAGAGGTTTTGAAAGAAATTGATAGTGAAAGGGATAAACGTTTTTTTGATTTTCAAAGTATTGATGAGAAAAGTTCCTCAGTTTCGACCTCTTTTAATGCTGATTCTGGTATGAGTTTTGAATTATTTAAAAGTAAATTGACCAGTGAAGTGGATGAGAATGAATATAAGGAACTTGAGAAAAGCCTGAGCAAAGAAGATAAAGCCAAAATAGTTTATAGGATTCAGGTGGGTGCCTTCAATAATCCACCGTCAGATTCTTATTTTGAAAATCTGAACGATATGGGTAAAATTGAAAAAAGGAACGAGGGAGGACTGGTTAAGTTCTTGATAGGCGCCTTTAGAAACTTATCCATAGCGGAAATATTGAGAAACGAAGTGTATGATAGAGGTATCCAAGATGTATTTATTGGGGTTTACCACCAAAATAAGAGGATCGCGATTCTCATGTATAATTAATTAATGAAGCGAACTTTTTTATATAGTTTATTTTGCGGGGCAATGCTCTGTGGCATGCTCAACCATGGTTTTGCTCAGACTTCGGATTATGATACAAACTCCAAAATTCAGGCGCTCTTCATTCACAGCTTCCTAAAGTATGTAGAATGGCCTCCTGGATCTACTTCGGGCACATTTACCATCGGAATATATGGAGAATACCCATCTCTTTTCAATGAGCTTAGTACTATGGCATCCAAAAAATCCACCACAAATTTGAAGATTGAGGTGGTAAACTACCTAAGGATATCCCAGTTGCAAAATTGTGAAATACTTTATGTAACTGCAGGAGATATCTCCGATATGCCTGATATCAAGGCTAAGTTGGGTAAGTCGGCAACCTTGACGATTACTGACCAACCGGAAGGAACCAATTCTGGCGCAGGTATTAACTTCTATTACCAGGAAGGAAAACAAAAAATGGAGATTTTCACAAAAAATATTGAGCCACAGAATTTGAAAGTAAGCTCCAGTTTAAAAGCAATCACGAAAATCAATGAATAGGGGATTGACCATATTAGTTTTCGTTTTTGCCCCTTTAGTAGGACTGGCTCAAAATGAGGAGCTTCAAAAGTCTTATCAACAATACCAGCAAGGACAAGTGGCTGAGGCTAAAGAAATCATTGATGCTGTATACAAGCAATACGCAGATTTAAATGACCCGAATGCCCTATATCTCAAAGGTTTTATTTACAAGGACTTTTACAAGGCGAACCGTGAAAAAGATTCGACCATGGTGATAAGAAATGAGTCGATCAGAGTATTTGATCAACTACTATCGCTGTCTCCTGATGATAAAATAAAACAAGATGCTAAATCGAGTCTGAACTTTTTGTATAACACCTATTACAATGATGCCATTGATTATTTAAACCAAGAAAGGTTTGATTTATCAGGTAAGCACTTCGATAGGTACTGTGAATTAATAGGAGATGATGTTAATAAAGTTCAACAGCTCAAAAAGGAATATCTCCTCTCTAAAGCGTTTAAGTATAGTTCGTTGCATAAACAAGATAGTGTGCTCAATCAAAGCCACTGGTCTGGAGCTATCGATACCTATAAAGAAGTATTGAAAATTGATTCTGCCGACACTAAGGCTAACTACAACATTGGAGTATTGCTTTACAACAAAGCGGTTAATTTAATTTCTTCCTTGGAGTATGGCGAGATTGATATTATTTCCATCAGTCAGATCGAAGAGCAGTCATTGGACCTGTTCAAGGAAGCTCTTCCCTACATGCTTTCCGTATTTAATAAAAAGCCAGATGATCAGGGTGCAATAAAGGGGCTGGCGGGTATCTATTTCAGTCTCAGAGACTTTGAGACATCCGATAGGTACAGGGCGATGCTTGATGATTAAATCATTTCTTCTTCGTAGAGATTGAGTCAATACTATTAAAATTTCTTAATATTATTTATGGCTCGTAAATCCCAATGGGTTCAGGTTGGAAAACGAAAGGTTGAATTATCTAATCTGACTAAAATCCTATTCCCAGGTCAGGGGATTTTTAAGGCTGAAATAATTCAATACTATCTTACTTTAGCACCGACCATTCTAACTCATTTAAAAGGACGCCCTCTTTCTTTAGTGAGATACCCTGATGGTGTAGGGGGTGAAACCTTTTTTCAAAAAAACAGGCCAGAGTGGGCTCCCGATTGGCTAGAGCACATTGAACTAGGGGGTGATAAGAAAAAAGATTATATGCTGGCTACGGAGACTGCCTCATTGGTTTGGTTGGCGAATTTGGCATGCTTAGAAGTGCATCAAATGCATAGTAAGAGGCCGAATTTTGATCGTCCGGACTATATAGTCTATGATTTAGATCCACCTGAAGGGTATGATTTTGTCGGTTTGGTTGAATTGGCAGTTGCTCTGAAAGAGCACATTGAAGACTATGGATACTCTGTTTTTGTAAAAACGACCGGAGGAAAGGGAGTACACTTACTTACCCCTATACTGTCTAAATGGTCGTTTGAAAAAGTATTTCAAACAGCCCGGGAAATTGCTCGTCCATTTGTCGAAAGGTGGGCGGAGGCAACATTGCATATAAAAAAAGAAGCTCGAAAGGGTAGGGTTCTGATTGATATCTATAGGAACAGAAGCGGCCAAACCATAATAGCACCTTACAGCTTGCGTGGTACAGATGGAGCGCCCTTGTCTATGCCATTGACCTGGGAAGAATTAATAAAAGTTGTTGATCCTAAAATATACAGTATTTCGAATGTAATAGAGAAGGTTTTAGCCGAGGGAGATGCATGGGAGGGATTTGCCTCTTACGCTGTTCCTATACACACAGATCGAACAAATCAGGTAACAGCTGGTCTTCCTGAGCACCCAAGCAGAAAAACACCGGAGCAGTTGGACGATTACGAAAAGAAACGTGATTTCAAGAAGACACCTGAGCCTTCGGGTCTGTTTCAAGGCGGTGACGATTCTGGGTTCGTTGTTCACCGGCATCATGCCTCTCATTTACATTATGACCTGCGACTAGAAGAGGGTGGTGTCCTAAAGTCATGGGCGGTTCCTAGAGGGTTACCTCCAAAACCAGGAATAAAAAGGCTGGCGGTAGCTACTGAGGATCATCCGATGAAGTACATCACGTTTGAAGGAGAGATTCCCAAAGGTGAATATGGAGGTGGGAAGATGTGGATCTACGCCAATGGCAAGTATGCCATTACCAAAAAGAAAAAAGACGGCTTTTATTTTACTTTAAGTAGTAAACAAGTAAATGGTGAGTATCGGATGCATCTGATGAACGACAAAGAGTGGTTGCTGGAACGAGTAGATTATCCACAGACGGATTACACCACAGCAACTGTATCTCCCATGCTGTCAGGAAGTGCTAGGAAAGTTCCATTGGGCAAGGAGTATTCCTATGAAATGAAGTGGGATGGCATACGAGTTTTGATTGTTATCGATGAGGGTGAGATTAATATTTGGAGTAGAAATCATAAGAACCTCAATATCCAGTTTCCGGAAATGATGGTCCGAGATAAAGCCTTCAGAGCTAACTCTGGGTTGTTTGATGGTGAAATCGTTTGCTTTGATAAGAAAGGTAAACCAGATTTTAAAGCTGTAATCCACAGAATGCAACGCACGTCAGAAATGGAGATTGAGCGCGCGTTAAAGAGCTATCCTGCCTTTTGCTACCTTTTTGATTGTTTATATCTCGACGGAAGATCATTGATCAATGAGCCTCTATGGCGGAGAAGAGAGTGGTTAAATGATTCTGTTAGGAGAGACACGCCGTATCGCATTAGCCAACCTATTTCCGATGGATCGGAATTTTTTGAAGCTGTAAAAGAGCACGGTTTAGAGGGAATTATGGCTAAGGATATAAATGGTAAGTACTATCCCGGAAAAAGAAGTGATAATTGGATAAAGGTCAAGGTGAGAAATACAGCCGATGCCTACATTATTGGCTATACTCAAGGTATCGGAAACCGGGAAAATACCTTTGGAGCCTTGCACCTTGGGAATCTTCAAAAGGGCAAAATTGTGTACAGGGGGAAGGTGGGTACCGGATTTACTGATAGTGCATTGAAAGAGGTTTGGGAAGAATTGAGAGATATACCAACCATAAATAAACCGATTCAAGAATCTGTGCTTGAGGAGAAAAAGTCAAGATGGATTACCCCGCAATTGACCTGTGAAATCGAATATGCTTCAATCACAAAAAATAATACATTTAGAGAGCCTGTTTTCATCAGACTCTGTCCAATTCAATAGCTGGAAATATATAGCATTGGTTTATAGTTAGTTAAATACTTATATTTAAACTCATAAGTTAATTTTTTAAGCTTTATTTTATTTTTTAATCTAATAACTTACGTCATGCGCGCTATTTGGAAAGGTCATATCCGGTTTTCATTAGTTACCATTCCCGTCAGGATATATAATGCTATTGATGCCTCTCAAACGATTAGGTTCAATCAGCTTTCAAAAGAGACAAAAAATCCTGTGAAATATGTAAAGCAGGATAAGGTGACAGACGAAGTTCTGAAAGCAGAAGATATCGTAAAAGGCTATCAATATGAGCCAGGGCAATACGTTATTGTGGAGCCCGAAGACTTCGAAAAAATTAAATTAAAAAGTACAAAGGTCATTGATATAGAGGGCTTTGTAGATGCCCAAGAAGTTCATCCCACTTTGTATGATTCACCCTACTTCATAGGACCTGACGGTGACTTGGCCGCTAAAACCTACGCGTTGCTTAGGCAAACTTTGAGAGACAGTGGAAAAGTTGGAGTAGGAAGATTGGTATTGCGGGAAAAAGAGAATACCATATTATTAACACCACATGACAATGGTTTATTGTTCTACAAGCTTCGGAACCCAAAGGACATTCGCTCAATAGGTGATGTACCCAAGATTGAAGATGTTGGAGAAGCGGAAAAAGAGCAACTAGCGCTTGCTCAGACTTTGGTGGGATCAATGACCAAATCTTTCGAGGACATCGATATGACGGATAATTATCATGAAGCCTTAAAAGAAGTCATAATGGCTAAAATTGAGGGAAAAGAGATAGTATCTTTTACTGAAGAAGAGCCGGAAGTTGTGGATATTATGACTGCATTAAAAGATAGCATAGAAAAGGCTAAATCAGCGAAGAAACCGATGAAAAGGAGTAAGGGAAAAGTTGCTGATCAGAAGGAAGAGAAGAAGACGCAAAAAAAAGCGGGATAAGTCATTAACTTTATAGTATGGGAAAGATTATCAATTTTCCAATTACACCTGCGGATCGGCTCGGTTTTCGTAAAGCAAAAAGACGAAAAAAGATTGATCTTGAGGAGTTAGGTCAACTGAATCTTTTTGATCAGGGCAATACGGCTAAAACAATTCAACTTGCCGAGTTAAAAACTCCTTTCAACCAGGCATTAGCCCATGACGAAAACGATGAATATGACCAAGCCAAAGAGTTTTATCTCAAGGCGGTAGAAATAAACGATAATAAGGTAGATGCATATTGTAATCTTGGGATCCTAGAGTCAAAAAAAAATAACATTAGTGGAGCAATTGATTTATTCTCTAAATGCCTGGCAAAGGATTCAAGACATTTTACCTGTCATTACAATTTGGCCAACGTTTATTCTGAGATTGGAAATTTGCCACTCGCCAAAGTACACTACGAAGTGTGTATTAATATATCCCCGGATTTTAGTAATTCGTACTATAATTTAGGATTGGTTTTGGCATTAAATGACGAATATCACAGCGCTATGCATGCTTTTTATAAATACAAGAAATTGACCCCTGATGAGGATCATTTAAATGTAGATAAATTGTTGTCTAGTCTTCAAAAAACGCTAATTGAAAAAGCTCAGTAACTATGGAATCTTTAAACGAATTAGCTCTTAAAGGGCACTTTGAATTATTAAAGCGTGAAATCAATGGCAGAAGCTTGGATGATCAACAGCTCTCGCTTTTGATGAAAGCTATGATCTATCTGGAGAAGGTTAATGATAAAGGTTTACTCGATGATGAAGGCAGACAACTTATCAACCAACTCAAAGGGTTTTCTAAAGATACTGGCATGTATAAGCCGAAGCCAATGACTAGAGCGGGTGTACGTAGCACTGATTCAACTCGATCGAAAAAGGCTATTTAGGCGTGGGTAGAGTCACCCTAAAAGTACTCCCCTTGTTCAGCTCTGTAATGACAGATATCTGGCCTTTTAATTTGGCTACAGTGTCCTTAACTATGTAGAGGCCAAGCCCTGAACCTTCTGAGTTATCCGCAGCTCGGAAGAACATGTCAAATATTTTCTCCTCATACTGCTGCTCAATACCAAAACCATTATCAATCACTTCAATTACGTATTGGTCGTCTATCTCTTTTGAGCTAACGGTTATTGTTGGATTATCTTGCTTATAGTTGTGGTATTTAATTCCATTTGTAATTAGGTTACTCATTATGATTTTCAATCGTTCTGAATCTGTAGCTAAGAGTTCTTTTTGGTTAAAGTCTTTTATAACCGTAATTCTATCTACATTTTCATAAAACCTAAGCTCATCCATTACCTCGTCGACAATTTTATTAAGAGAGACTTCTGATAGTATAATCTCTTTTTTAGAGTTAGTAGAATATTCCATGATACTCTTGATGAAATCTTCCAGTTTTAAAACACTTTGTTCCATCATGGTAAGATAAGAAAGCTGATTATCGGCCGGATCATCTTTTTTTGCAACATTGACCAGCCCTCGGATTGATTTTAGCGGGGCGACCAAATCGTGAGATGAGCGATAAACGAAATTATCAAGCTCGGTATTGATTACAGTTAGTTCATCATAAGCCACTTTGAGCTGCTCCTGCTGGATAACCAACTCCTTGGTACGGTTCTCAATGATTGACTCCAAACGTCTATTAAGGGCTTTTAGTCTTATGGTTCTGTACCTTACGCCAAGGAAAATTAGTACGGAAAGTATAGATATCCAGAATAGATAGGTCCAGATATTCTTATACCATAAAGTTGAAACTGAAAACGGGTATACTATCTCAGGTGTTTCCTCTCCAGTGGGCAGGTTAGCTTTAACATGAAATTTATAGATGCCACCGTCTAGATTGGTGTACTCCTTTTCTACCTGATCTGTCTGCGGTAACCAGTTCTCTTCAAAACCTTCCAAATAAAACGAATACTCCAGATCGAACCTAACGTAACCTGGAGTTGCAAATTTAAATAGTATTGATCTTGAACTAACCGTATCGGAAGCGTTAAGGATTGAGCTGGTAATCACAGTTTTAGGGTGATAGTTTGAGACTTTAAAATCATTACCCCAGGTCAAATAGCTAATTCCATAAAGTGAGGAAATCCAAAGATTACCTCTGATATCCTGAAAAATCGATCGGAGTTGATTTGTAGGTAATCCGTTCTCTTCATTAATTAACCCTTCAATCTTAGGGTCTAATTCATCAAAAATCGTTTTGACCTGGTTCGTGGCGGCTGAATCAGGTGCATTTTTACTTAGGGCAGTCTGCACCTGGCCGTTGGCATCAAGAAAGATCAAACCCGAGGATAGTGTTATCACGGCGTAAAGACTGTCTCGCCATACCACGGCATCCGCCACACGATCATTTTTCAAAAGGTGATCGATTTCAGTGACCCAAGGTGTAACTTGGAAAGTATGTCTATTGTAGATATATAATCCGCTAGAGGACGTAATCAATAGCTCTTTGTTCTCCGAGGTGACTTTGCTAAGAGAGGGTATGGATCTAAAGACGGCATCTTCCTCAAAAGAAAAATCAGTATTTACGAAATCTAATCCTTCTTCTCTTACCAACGCAAGACCTTTACCATAGACGGAAGCGAAAAGCTGATTATTACTAAGAAACAGATAAGCATCGTCACTTTCGTCGTAGATCTCAACCAGGGTGCCATCGTACTTTAGGATCTTTTCGCGGCATTCAAAGAATACAATATTACGGATCGTAATTATATTCCATATCTCGGAAAGTTGTCCAAGAGATTCTGTTTTGAGGGAATGATACTTGTAAAGGCCTGAGTCAGGGTCTTTGTCCAGGTATCCAAATTCGTTGTTTCCACCCACATAGATCCTGACTGAGTCGTTATTAGGTTGCGCAAGGGAATGTACTGATGAATAGTTATCAATACTTAATAAATTCCAGCGACTGCCATCGTATTGAAGAACACCATTCTCGTTAGCAAAGTACCAAAATCCATCATTAGCTTCTAGTCCATAGTAATTATTCGGAGAAGCTTTATAGTTATTAGGGCCAAAATTGTTAATTCTAAATTCTTGAGCAATTAGAATAAATGAACTGTCAAAAAGGACGAGAAAAAAAACGGCAATTCTTGGAAGCACTCCTTAGTTATGATTAAAAATAAAATTAAAACCTAGGTCCCAAAGATGTAAGCCAACTAACCATCCGAAGATATCTGATTCGAAACATACGTATATCCAATCGGCATTTCAAGAAAAACTATATTTACTTGTTATAAGTTATACAAACATGAAACATATTTATTACTTTCACGTTTGTGTAACAAATAAGTGCTATAAGTAATGAAAGGTATTTATTTAGGTGAACTTGAGGAGCTAGTTCTATTAACTGTAGGTGTGTTAGCTGACAAAGCTTATGGTGTCAGCGTCATGGATGAAATAGCGAACACTACTGGAAGGGTTCTTAACATTAGTGCAGTTCATTCAGTGCTTAAACGCCTTGAAGCGAAGGGAATGGTTAAATCCGATATGGGTGGAGCCACTAACGAACGAGGCGGTCGTAGAAAACGACTTTTTTCTTTGACTTATCTTGGTAAAAAAGCGCTGGACGAATCTATGACTCTTCGCGGCAGTTTGTATCAAAGGATTCCTAATATGTCGTTTAGTTAATTCATCGATGCGCAATCAGCCACCAAAGTTTGCCATTAAGCTCCTACACTGGTATTGTAACCCAGAAATTCTTGAAGAGATTGAAGGAGATATCACCGAATTATTTTTAAGAAGAATTCAGACAGGAGGTGGGAGAAAGGCAAGAGCTATGTTTTTATGGGATGCTCTGCGCTTTTTCCGTTGGTCAAATATCAAAAAAAATAAAACTCAAAATAATTCGATTAACAACAGAGGTATGATTCTTAATTATTTCAAAACCGGCGTCAGGAGTCTTTCCAAGGATAAAGTGACATCTGCCATCAACATTATAGGACTAGCGCTAGCTATTGGGTGTGCGGTTACCACTTTTATTTTTGTTGACTTCTTTATGAGTATGGATACCTTTCATACGAAACAAAACTCAATATATCAGATCATTAATCATGTGAATAACAATGATGAAGAGCAAATGTGGAGCGATGCACCACTACTACTAGGCCCTGAAATGAAAGAAAACATACCGTTCATCGATCTAATGACTCGTGTGGAGTTTGGTAATGGGAATATGCGTTATAAAGATTTGGTATTTAATGAAGGAGTGGAATTCGTAGATCCTGATTTTATGAAAATGTTCGATTTTCCCATTAAATATGGTCAAAGAAATGCGCTTGAAAATAAGGAGAACATTTTCATTAGTAAGAATGTTGCCGCTAAATATTTTCCAGATGAAGACCCAATAGGTAAGCAAGTTTCGATTAAATATGACAATGGTTTTATAGCCTCTTATTTTATAGGAGGTGTTTTCGACAAAAGACCTGAAACAGCAAGTTTTGGTCCTAGAATACTGATCTCGATGCAAAGTTTTTTTGAAATCAATCACGATACAAAGTACGATTGGTCTGATTACACAGATGGGGTATTCGTGTCTTTAAAACCCGATCATAATTCGATGGAGTTAGAAACGTTTTTTCCAAAATGGATTGCGAATCAAAACAATTCGGATCCACAATTTATAACAACGAAGTTTGAGCCTATGGTATTGACAGATTTATCAAAAAGAAATCATGAGATCACAAGCAGTATTGTGGGAGGAGGTCACCCAGCGGGTAGAGTTGCGCTTATTGTTATATCGGTTATGCTTATGCTCTTGGCTTGTTCAAACTACGTGAATATTGCGGTTTCTTCGGCCACCAAGCGGCTCAAAGAAATTGGATTAAGAAAAGTCTTGGGCGGCACCAGAAAGAATATAATCCGACAATTTATGTTAGAAAATATTATTACTTGCTTCTTGGCAGTAATCCTTGGAACACTATTTTCATATGGTTTATTTATGCCAGGCTTTAATGCCGTTATTCCAATTACCATTCCGTTTGAGTTTTCATCATTACTTTCAATGTCATTATTTTTCATTGGGTTATTATTTTTTGTTGGCCTGGCTTCAGGCGCTTATCCGGCATTTTTCATTTCACGGTTTCAACCTGTTCAGATATTTCGGGGAAGTGAGAATTTTGGTAGAAAAAGTTGGTTTGGGAAAGTATTGCTGACACTTCAGTTTATGATCGCTTTTGCAACTATTGTCGGAAGTTTTGTATTTACCGATACAAGTTTTCAACTATCAAAAAAAGATCTTGGCTATTCACCTGGGGGAGTAGTTACCATACCCATAAAAAGTGTTCAGGAATATGAAGGATTGCGCAACAGGGCTGTTTTGAATTCCGATATCCTGGAGGTATCCGGATCTTGGGGCCAGATTGGGTTATATGATCGGCTGACTACAGTAGAATACCAGAATAATGATTTACAAGTGAATATATACCAAACGGATAATTCATATCTAAAGACCATGGGACTACGACTTGTGGCAGGCCGGTTCTTTAACCAGGATTCTGACGTTGACAAGGTAGTTATCAACGAAAGAATGGCGAAGGAAATGAATTGGGAAGACCCATTCCAGGAATATTTCACATTTAACGGTAAAAGGTATGATGTAATTGGAGTAATTGAGAATTTTAATCTGGATGACTTCTATGATAAGATTAGACCAACCATCTTTTAAAGAGAAGTTCAATTACCTTACTGTAAGAACAACGTTATCAAAGGAGGTTGGTGTTAACAATTATATGCAAGATGCCTGGAAACAGCTTGCTCCTGATGATCCATACGAAGGTATTTTTCAATCACAAGTTATGGATGATTTTTACCGGGAAAACAGATCGAATGTTTACATCATCATGTTTATTTCAGGGCTAGCACTTGTCTTGGCCTGTATTGGATTATATGGCCTCATTGCATTTAATATCAGTAAAAGACTTAAAGAGTTCAGCGTAAAGAGGGTATTGGGCGCGAATCTTTTGAGTATCACCAAAAATATTAACAAAGACTATCTCTGGATCCTAATCATTGCGTTCTTGTTAGGCGCACCTTTGGGCATGTTACAAATGACACAACTTATTGGATCTATATATCCAGAGGCACCGAAGGCTACAATATGGCCTTATATCGTAGCGATGATGATTATGTTGATTTCTTTGGGTATAACAATATTGTCTCAAGTAGTACGCGTAGCGAAGAGTAATCCGGCGAACATTTTGCGTAGTGAATAAATCAGAAAACCATAGAGAATTCGGTTCCCTTTCCAATTTCGGTCTGAACTAAGAGATCACCTTTGTGAGCTCTCATGATCTGTCTGGATAGGCTGAGGCCTATACCGGACCCCTCTTTTTTTGTTGTAAAAAAAGGGACGAATATATTGTCCAGGGTTTCTCCATCTATGCCTGGTCCATTGTCTAATACGCTAAGCAACGTTCGGCCGACATCTACACGGGTTCGCAGGAGTATTTTTCCTTTTCCATCGTCCCCCACGGCTTCTTTGGCATTTTTTATTAAGTTAATTATCACCTGTTCTATTAATTCCGGATCAATCTGCAGTGTGGCTGCTTCTATGTTATTAATCAGACTAACGTTCGATTTTTTCATTTCGGGCTGCAATAAAATAACCACGTCATCGATTAGTGTCTTAAGATTTACCTTTTCAAATTTTGGTTGCGGGATTTTAGCTAATTCACCGTAGGCATTCACAAAACTTACTAATCCTTTACTTCTCTTTTGAACCGTCTTAATTCCTATCTTCAAGTCCGCCAGGTCTTCCTGATCCAACGTTGATAGATCTTTTAGTTCCCCATTTTCTTCGGTAATCATTTGGTTAACTACTTCTGTAAGTGTGGAGATAGGTATCGCAGAATTCTTTATTTCATGTGTTAACACTCGTATTAGTTTTTGCCAGGATTCCAACTCTTGTTCTTCCAGCTCGGCTTTAATATTCTGGAAGGAAACTAGCTTGAAAAGCTCACCGTCCAACTTCAACTCCTTAGCGATAATGGAGAGGCTCAGTAATTCGTTATTCACCAAAATTTTCAGTAGTTCGCGTTCCCCGCTTTTTAGGCGCAAAACACATTCTCCAAGCTTTCTATCGATTTTGGAAATGGCTTTTGCATTTTTTAAATACGGTTTTTTAAAGAGCTCTTTCGCCGCTTCATTCATTAAGGTCACTTCAAGATTATTTTGTTGAAATCCGATAAGGGGTATTCCTGAATGTTCTACTACTGCCTGAAGAAAATGGTAGTTGGATTCTTTTTCCCTTCTCAGTTTCTGAAATTCGTCAGTGATCGTTGTGTAGGCATAGTGCAACTCAAAATCATTTCGATCCAGGGCTTTTAATGAATAAGTGTTTGAAAAATCATTTTGCTGAATACTAAGTAGAAAATTACTTAACTCTCTTTTTGACCTTTCGATGAACTTGGTTAGATCAAGAAAAGTGATAATCATAAAAAGGAAAAGCCAAATTGAAACGAGCCAAAAATAGGTTTGAGTAAGCACATAAAGACCTGTATAGCCCAACGCCAAAATAATTGCTAGTCGCACAAAAACGTTAACCCGGAAAGATTTAAAAACCATTGTTACTGAATAGATTTTGAGTATTTGTTAAAATTGCATTAAATCCAATTCTAAAATAACATGAACTCAAAAATTTCACTTTTTTGTCTAGTTGCTCTAATTACCATTTCAGCCTGCTCTTCAAATCAGAAAAATGATACAGCTGAAGAGATTGAATCTACGAAGCCCGCAATACCTGAAATTGTCGGAGAGGAACTCATGTATTCAACAGATTCTGCGGTTATGAAAGGTTACATTGCCTACGATAAGAATATGGAAGGCAAGAGGCCAGGCGTATTAGTGATCCACGAATGGTGGGGACACAATGAATATACCAGACAACGTGCGGAAATGCTAGCGGAATTAGGCTATGTAGCACTGGCAGTAGATATGTATGGTGATGGAAAAGTGGCTGATCATCCAGAAGACGCCCAAAGGTTCATGATGTCCGTAATGTCCAATATTGATGAGGGGGAGGCGCGTTTCAAAAAGGCGCTTGAACAGTTAAAACTAAATGAAAACGTGAATTCAGAAAAGATTGGTGTAATTGGCTATTGTTTTGGTGGAAGTGTGGCATTGACGATGGCTAATGCGGGTGCCGATGTAGATGCTGTTGTAGCTTTCCATAGCGGAGTGCAATTACCTATTATGCCGCAAGCTGGTATCAAAGCAAAAGTTCTGGTTTGCAATGGCGCAGCAGATCCGTTTATATCCGAAGAATCTGTTTTGGCCTATAAATCGAAAATGGATAGTGTAGGGGCCGACTACCAATACATAGCATATGAAGGAGTGAAACATGCATTTACCAATAAGGGGGCGGATGTTTTAGGGGCAAAATTCGAACTGCCCTTGGTTTATAATGAAAAGGCCGATACCGAGTCCTGGGAGGAAATGAAAAAGCTTTTTGCTGCCGCCTTTTGAGTAGTATTTAAGTAACCGCTTTAACGAGAGGGTAACTTACACGGATTACAAGTGGAATGGACATTAAGTGTGTAAGTGAAATGCGATAAAAATGAGGAGTATTTTAAGGATTCTCATGATCTTTTTACTGTACTCTTTTGGCAAAGTAGATCTAAAATAAGTCAAAGGATAGTTAACTCAAAGTTGTCCGGTATTCTATATTCTAAATTTCAAATACGAATTAAGAATGTCTATCTTACAGCTTAAATTCCAACCCAATGAATGTGAAAAACGTGGCTTATTTTTCTATTTCCGTCATCGCTATTGTGGTTACGTTAATATACGGGAAAGGTCTTTTGATTCCTTTTGTATTCGCCTTTTTGCTGTGGTTTGTTATGGCCAAAATACGTACTTTTTTAGATAGGGTGCCTTTGATTAAAGCAAAGTTTCCGTCATGGGTAAAAAGCTTATTGGCCACTGTTCTTTTGCTTTCGGTATTGACTTTTGCCTCGGGTGTTATTACCTCAAATATTAACGAACTAGGAAGGTCATACAAAAAATATGAAGCCAATCTTGACGTATTAATTATTCAGGCAAATGAAGCGCTGGATCTTGATATTATGCAAACACTCAAGGATCATTCTGGTGATTTTGATTTTGGCGAGGCGCTCAGCTCCATTTTTAATTCTCTAACTGGTATTCTTAGCGATGCCTTTATGATTTTGTTATATGCCCTTTTCATTTTTCTCGAGCAAACCTACTTCAGTACGAAGTTGAGGAATCTGTTTCCGGATCCTGATCAATTTGAAAAAGTGTCAGGCATACTGGAAAAAATAGATACTTCCATAAGCAAATACCTAGGGCTTAAAACCTTAGTTAGTTTTATGACAGGCGGGTTGAGCTATGTGGCCTTATTGATTATTGGCATTGATTCTCCAATTTTTTGGGCTTTTCTTATTTTCCTGTTAAACTTTATTCCCACCATTGGGTCACTGATCGCTACGTTGTTTCCAGCCGCTTTTTGTCTGTTGCAATATGGTGAGTTCGGACCAGGTATTTTGGTCCTTATTTTTGTAGGAGCTATTCAGATAATTGTTGGAAATATAGTGGAACCAAAACTCATGGGTTCGTCAATGAATATCAGCTCGTTAGTAACCATTATTGCACTGTCCTTCTGGGGTGCCATATGGGGTGTAACCGGCATGATTTTAAGTGTACCCATTACCGTAATCATGATCATTATATTTTCACAATTTCCAAGTACACGGCCTGTTGCCATTGCACTATCGGAAAAAGGAGAAATTGACGCTTAAAACAGAGAACTTAATGAAGTTGATTTTGTATAGACCGTAGTGTTTAGAGGGCTCCGGTTAATAGCCGTTACTTTGATTACAGTCAAATGTTGGGCGTTTCCCATGACACCTTATGAGCTAGGATTCCCGTTTATACTTGGTCCAGCAATGGCGTTGTGGTTTGTTGCATTAGGTGTTCGATGCTTAAGAAAAGTTAAGGCTTTGCAATACTCATAATAGGCGTATTTTTCGGTTAAATCACTCTGCTTTTTGTAAAGAATTAGAATAGTCTTTGGATTTATTCATTGCGGTGGATATATCAATTTTTGAAAAGTGCTTTTCAAGCTCTAGAAGTGTTGTGGCTGGGTCGTAGGGAGAAAAATTATGAACTATTTTCAGTCCGAAGTAGGCAGCCCTAGGTAACAGTTTATATTCTCCCTGGCCATTCACCGGTATTTTTCCGCAAATGCCAAACCACTCTTCATTCATGTTATTTATCCCATCTTTATCGTCTCTATAGTAACCTCCATTATTCCAGGTTGCCGTATTGTCATGAACGTCCAGGTTTTTGGTTTGATCAACTTTCCACCACCCGTCACTAAACTGATAAGTGAAACCCCCCAGGGAATTTCCTGACCCTCCAATGCCTGCCGCGTTAGCATAAATCTCTTTCCAGTTTCGTATTAAATAAAAGGCTTGTGATTCTTGATCTTCCACTTTTTTTATTGCGTGGTAGGCATCTGCGCCAAACTCTGTAAATATCAAGGGCTTATTTAATTCTTCCCGAATTCGTTGAAACGCATCACCGAACGATACTCCCCTGTACATGTTAGTACCAAAAATATCTATGTCTTTACATTCTTCTTTAATTATTTCAATAAACATTAAATCTCCGTTACATATAGCAATGGGGTGAGTGCTGTCTGTGGTTTTCATGGCCAAAGCGGCTTTATTAAAGAGCTTGTACATTGATCGAGCTCGCATAACGGATTTTTTATCGGTTGAAAGTTCGATTTTTGATTTTTCCTTGATGTATTCATCCTTGTGATCATCACTTAACAAAAAGAGTTTATACATTGCCCTAGTGGGTAAACTAGCCTTATTATCTCTCTTTGCTGTGGTTTTCTCCTCTATATCATTCCAGAAAAGGCCGTAATTGTTTTCATTGCCTAAGAGGTAAAATAAAAGACCGGGAGTATCCTTATAATCTTTGGCTAGTTGTGTGGTTTCTTTAAGTAACAGCTCTTTCACTCTAGGATGATCATATGCAGTATTGTCCATCCACTTGCCATCGATACTTATACCATAACGACCGAATGGATGGTTCAACATCGTATAAATTCCAAAATTTTGATGAATATAGGCGATCCATTTTTTAGGAATTCCTGTGTACATTCTAAGGGTATTGACTCCCATTTTCTTTACTAAGATCATTTCTTTATCAAGAACTGATTTTATAACTTTTTCCGACTGGTTCCAAAGACTGTAGGTATAGTTAGTTCCTAAAGGATAGTAATCCCAGTTCATACCTTTCACTATGAAGTCTTGACCATCAACGACAAGCTTAAATCCTTTATCACTCTTTTTTACCAGGACCTTCGTTCCAGTAGCATAAACTGACCAGGTCATCCCAATAAGAGCCAAGGTAAGGTGGAATACTTTCATATTACAGAATAGCTAAAAAGTAATTAGTTTACAGTAATATAATAAACCCGAAGTAATCTTATTCTTTTTGATAAAAAAATCATCGGCTTAAGAACGATATACAATATCTATCTTTAGTCAAACGCAAAGAAATTGATCTCAATATGAACTGGCCGGAGGTATTTAAAGGAATACAGCTTTGCATTGGCTTCCAGCTGTTTTTAATAGCCATATTTTTGTTATCGAGTGGACAAAAGAGAAATTACTTATTAGGATTTTATACGGTTCTTATCAGTATTTCCTCTTTGAGTAGTGGTTTGTATTCGTATCTTGAAAAAGCTCCGTTAATATCTTTCCTTTTTGGTGCTCACCTAATCATATTTCATGCCCCCTTACTGTTTCTTTATATTAAATCAATAGGAGATCAAAAATTGAAGGTGTGTAGTCACTTTGTCTTCCCCATCTCTTACACTCTCTGCTATCTTTCCCTAAAGTTTTTTTTCTTAAATTTTTTTAATCAGTATAACCGGGAAGTGCTGGTTGTCCATCTATTCCTTTCGGTATTTTATACCGGTGTATATTTCTTACTTGGTTCACAATATTTCAACCTTAAGCTAAGTGATTCACTCAAACAAAAAGCGTTAAGAAAGTTCCGTCTATTCTATGTTATTACCAATATTCATTCTCTCATTTTGTATTCCGTGATGGCGACATCATATGTTACATATCTTTTTTTTTATAATGAATTTCAGTATTTCAATGAAAACATAGTTCCCGATGTGTTTTCTTTTATTATTTACATACATCCCCTAACGAGTATCATATTTATAATTTATCTCCTTTCGGAAACTCATTCTTTACAGTCTTTGATCTTAGATAAGGGGATTACCAAAAGCGATGTGGTCAGAAATAATAGACATCGGATCTTTGCAGAAATCAGGCAGCTCATTGATGTTGAAAAAAGATTTAAGAACCCCAACTTCAATATTAAACGACTTTCGCATGAAATCGGAGTTAGCGAGAAGGAACTAGCTGAGTATTTTATCGAGGAACTATCAATTTCTTTTAGCGACTACATCCACAAAAAGAAAATCGAAGAATTTAAAAATCTGGTTAAGGAAGATACCCAAAATACATACAGTTTAGAGGGTGTTGCTCAACTTGCCGGATTTAAATCAAAAGCCACTTTCTACAGAGTTTTTAAAAAAACCGAAGGAATGACCCCGTCGATGTATAAGCAGGAACAATCCAAAGTAAGTTGAATTCTAGACCTCAAAAGTTTCGCACGTATTTGAGCTAGTTATTGGTCTCAATTCTGGTATGAGACCTCTTTATGTTGTCTTACTCGCTGGTATTTGCCTATTATCAATAATATTTGGTCATCAAGTAAAATCCATTGAAAGGGTGAAAAAACTCCTTAAAAGCCATTCGTATATACTTACAGCATTAATAGTACTTGCATCCTGCGACAGTTCGGATGATAATACTGTCCCTATTCAAATTGACGATACTGACCAATCAGCTCTGGGCAATCAATTGCCTGAAACTGGATATGAAGCGCCATCTTCATATATGGGTTATATCCTTACCTGGTCTGATGAGTTTGACGGAAATAGCCTGAACCTTAATAATTGGAATTACGAAACTGGGAATACGGATCCTTTTGGAAACATAGGTTGGGGTAATAATGAGCTCCAACTGTACGGAAGAGGTAATGTTTCTGTTGATAACGGCTATTTGACGATCGAGGCTAGGGAGGAAAGTAATGGAAGTTTCACTTCCGGAAGAATTAATAGCAGAGATAAACAGGAGTATCAATATGGTCGAATTGATATTAGAGCAGCTCTACCAAATCAGAGAGGCATGTGGCCGGCGATTTGGATGTTGGGTGAAAATCACTTAGAAATAGGGTGGCCTGCATGTGGTGAGATAGATATCATGGAAGCTTTTATTGCAGGTCCAGAAACAGCAAATCAGATAAAGAGTAATGCGTTTTGGGGTAATTCTTTTCCGGCGCCTAACGCTCCTAGTCCACCTTATAAACTGTCATCAGGTGATTTTTCTGAACAATGGCACGTTTTTTCGCTGGAATGGGAGGAGAATAACCTCAAATTTTTCGTAGACGGTAGTCAGCACTATGAGTTGATAATTAATGAAGAGCTTGGTGCTCATTTCAGAAATGAATTTTTCTTCATTATGAATGTGGCCGTTGGGGGTAATCCCGTTCCATCGCCTGACGCCAGTACCGTATTTCCTCAGCGCATGTTCGTAGATTACGTTAGAGTGTATCAAAAAAATTGAAATCATAAAACATTAGACCTCACAAGTTTTATTCGTTAAACTCAAGTTATTAATAAACCTATAAGTGAAGATTTATGAATTTGAAAAAGATCATTTGGCTAATTACTCTTTCCTTGTTAGTAAGATGTCAGCCCGCGGGTTCAGTAGATGATAAGGAAACCGAAGGCGGTTCCATAAAGGTAACTATTATGTATCCATACGATGTGAATAAAACATTTGATATGGATTATTACGAGGATAAACACATGCCTATGTTAGCAGATTTGTTTGGAGGGGCCATGAAGAAGTACGAGATAGACCAAGGATTAAGAGGTAGAACCTCGGATGATGATGTTCCTTTTTTGGCGATAGGATATTTGCATTTTGATAGTGTCGTGGATTATGAAAAGGCGTTTGCTCGCAACGCTGAAAAAATTCTTGCTGATATTCCAAACTATACTAATGTTCAACCTATAGTCCAAATCAGTCGGGTGGTGAAATGAAATCAACGTCTAATACCTTTTAGTATGGTACATGTGAACCGCGAAATCAAGCCTCATCACCAAAAAGCTATCGACAACTTAACAGAAGAATACAAAAATGATCTTAGGTTTCAAGCGATAATAATTGGTGGCTCTGTAGCAAAGGGATGTGCCCGCGATGACTCTGATGTCGATTTTATGATTGTGGCCACAGATCAGGAATTTGAAAAGCGAAAGCGACGTAGTGATCTTTTTATAAACCGAACGGATCTTACAGACTATGAGGGAGGTTTTGTAGATGGAAAGATTATCAACACAGCTTATTTAAAAAAGGTTGAAATTAGCGGGAACGAACCTTCCCGGGCCGCTTTTGATGGTGCCTTCACCGCTTTTTCCAGAATAGGTGGTCTGGAAGAACAAATCAAGAGTATTGTCAAGTACCCGGAAAAGCATAGACCGGAAAAACTAAAGAAGTTTTATTCCATGTCCTTCATTCAAAACTGGCTTATGGGTGAGGCGAATAGACATGATAATCTATATACCAAAAGCAGGGCCGCTTCTCAACTGACACTATTTGCCGGTCGATTGATTCTTGCCTATAACCGGATTTTCTTTCCGTATCATAAATGGTTCTATGAATATCTCGACCGCTGTTCCGAAAAGCCAGAAAATCTCATTGATCAAATGAATAAAGTACTAAGCGAACCAAATGCGTGCAACGCCGATAATCTCTTTCAAAGTATAAAGAAGTTTCATCCCTGGGGTGTGGCTGATCTTGATGCTTTTTTATGGTTCATGGAAGATGTAGAATGGAGCTGGATGGATGGGAAGGCTGGACTTGAAGACTGGTGAAAATCATGTTTACGATTAACAATCACTTTATTTATCAACTAAACACTACAAAATGGATGTCTTATTTAAAAAAAAAGCATTATTCTCTATTTACCATACTCCTTATATTGTTGAATTTATCTACTGCTTATTCTATGGATTTTAACACGGAAATAACTAAATCTGAGATTCGACTGACTGATAAGGGCTATCGGATTTTTTTGAATGGAGAGCCTTTTTATGTTAAAGGGGCTGGGGTTCATCAAGGTAGCCTTGAGTCCCTGGTGGAACACGGTGCCAATGCCATTAGAACTTGGAGTACAGATAATGGCCTAGAGGTTTTAGATCGAGCCCATAAACTGGGCCTGAAGGTTACGATGGGAGTTTGGGTGGGGTTGGAACGCCATGGATTTGACTATGACAACCAAGTTGCTGTAAAAGAACAACTGGCAAGTATTCGTACAAAAGTTATGGCCTTGAAGGACCATCCGGCACTAATGGCGTGGAGCATAGGAAATGAGTTAAATCTGCAATCAAGAAACCCTAAAGTTTGGAATGCGGTGAACGAAATATCAAAAATGATTCACACCTTGGATCCAAATCATATTACGACTACTCCTTTATCTGGCATAGAGAAGAAAGATGTTGATTTAATTGCCAATAGGGCACCTGATCTAGATTTCTTAAGTGTTCAGCTTTACGGCGCCATTGAAATATTACCGGAACTTATTACCAAGTCCGGATATGAAGGCCCTTTAATGGTTACGGAATGGGGGGCAACCGGCTACTGGGAAGTGGGTACTACAGAATGGGGAGCA
>JBCCOE010000004.1:0-126003 GCA_039025475.1 Bacteroidota bacterium
CACTTTGACCAATATAATCCCCCTGCCGATAATAGTTTAATGTATCTCTTTCTAACTGCCTCGGACTAACCTCACTGACGTAGCCCAGTGCATTGGCCAAAATGGGTTCAGTATAAGCCCTGGTAGTACGTGCCTGAACATGAAAGCCTGGAAAATCCACCAGAAAATCCTGAACCCGGGCTAAATCTTTTTCCGAAAGTTGCTTTATGAATACATTGGGCCTAACATATGAAAAACTCCGTTTGCCTTCCATATCATCGTATAAATTGACAAACTCGGTTTTGGATATTTCAAAAAGCTCGCAAAACTTTAGGGTGTCCAACTTTTTAACTTCCTTAGGTACGACGGTTAAATCAAACTGGGGTGTGTTATAGACGATTAGTTTTCCATTTCGATCGTAAATTAGACCGCGATAGGGATATTCTACTTCGCGATGGATGACGTTGCTGGAAGCCGCTTGTGCATAACGATTATCCAAAACCTGAATGGAAAACAGTTTGATCAGAAAAGTAATAGCCGTGAATATTACTAGTAGCTGAATTACATATTTTCTCGTCTGGTTCATCTCCTTCTCTTAGCGTAAAAGAAATATTGCAATAGGAACAAAAAAATAAACGTAAATAAGGTCGAAGCCAAGATCTTAACTAAAGTGAATGTAAAAAGATGAAAACCTCCGGCTTCAACATAAAACAATACAAGATGGTGAAGGAAAACCAAAGGCAAAGCGTAGGATACAAACCATTGCCACCCATCCAAGGCCAAAGAGGGTAGCGCTCCCAAGTCATATCCACCTTGCGGCGTAAGTAAGTTTATCCAATAGTTCCTCACAAACATTATAAACACAGAGGCCGAAGCATGAATTCCCAAACTATCGTAAAAAATATCAATACCCATACCCATTATAAACCCTAAAAGCAGTAACCAGATAACGCTTGTTTCTATGGGTAATAGTAAAAGAAAGCCTACGTAAGCAAGGCAAAATGCTGAATCAAATAAAACAAAGCTTCTTAACAGTAGAGCTTGCAAAAACAGGTAGGCAAAGAAAGATACTATCTGAATAACAATTCTGGAATTCATTGCCGCACCTCCGTTTCTTCTACTTGTACAGAATCAAGCTCGGCCTTAAAGTTATTTTTAACCAAATAAACATATGAGAGTCTGTTTAAATCGCCCGTAAGTTCTGCTTTAATATCATAAAATGGCGAATCGTCTTTTAAGCCAAACTCTTTGATGACAGCAATAGGCATACCTTCAGGAAAAACCGCATTGTAACCTGATGTCACCACAGAATCCCCTTCTTGAATGTTAACGTGCTTGGGAAGATAAGTAACCATAGCTTCGTACGGACTTTCTCCTGGCCACTCGACCGTACACAAATCACCTGTTCGCAATACTTTCGCAGATACCAAAACTTCGGTATGAAGTATGGACGTGACAAGCGCAAAATGCTTGGAAACGCTTTTAACTTTTCCGACAATGCCCTCGTTATCCACCACCGCCATTCCGTATTCTATCCCGTCGTCGCTCCCTTTATTTATCGTTATGTAGTTCTGTGATTGTCGTACAGAATTTTTTATCACCTTAGCGGCAATGAATTCGAATTGGTTAAACAATTCTGATTGCGCATTATCAGCGCTAAGTCTAAAGAGTTTTAAATTCAGCCTACTTACATTTTTCTTGAGTTCGGCGTTTTCTTCGGCCAGTTTTTGATTTACAGATTTCAAACCAAAGTATTCGCTTATACTGTTGGAGCTATTCAAAAAAAGCGCGGCATACCTATTGGACGAATTAAAAAACTTAGCTCCTTGGTAAGGGTTGTTGTTAACTATTAACCAAAGGCAGATTAATTCTAAAAAAAAGAAAAATAAAAAGGCTCTATACTGATATAAAAACTGAAATAATCTACGCATTTAAGCCTAGTTGGTCTGATTTCAAACGGTATCCTTAAGTCATTAATACCGCTTTAAACGAATTAAGATTTTTCAATGAGTTTCCTGTCCCCCGTACCACAGCTCTTAAAGGATCTTCAGCAATGTGTATCGGGAGTTTAGTTTTCAAAGCCAACCTTTTGTCCAGACCTCTCAATAGGGCTCCTCCCCCTGTTAGATGGATACCGTTGTCATAAATATCAGCAGAAAGTTCGGGAGGAGATATCTCTAACGCTTTTAACACAGCTTCCTCGATTTTGGATACCGATTTGTCAAGTGCAAAAGCTATTTCTGAGTAAGAAATTTTTATAATTTTCGGGATTCCTGTCATTAAGTCACGACCTCTTATTTCATAATCCTCAGGCCCATCATCCAGTTCGGTTAGCGCAGAACCCACTTCTATTTTAACTTTCTCCGCAGAACGCTCTCCAATGAGAAGATTATGTTGTCTTCTAATGTAGTCAAGAATATCTCTGTTAAAGGTATCTCCAGCTACTCGAATCGACTGATCACAGACAATCCCCGAAAGGGCAATAACAGCAATCTCAGTTGTTCCTCCTCCAATATCAACGATCATTGAACCTATGGGCTGCTCTATATCTATACCAATACCTATAGCCGCTGCAATAGGTTCATGGATCATATATACTTCCTTGGCCCCGGCATGCTCCGCTGAATCACGGACCGCTCTTTTTTCAACTTCAGTAATACCGGAGGGTATGCAAATGACCATTCGGTGAGATGACGGAAAGAACTTTTTTCCACTATCAATCATTTTGATCATACCTCTAATCATGTGCTCGGCAGCATGGAAATCAGCAATTACACCATCTTTCAGTGGTCGGATAGTTTTGATGTATTCATGTGTCTTTTCGTGCATCTGCATGGCCTCTCTTCCAATGGCCAATACTTTATTTGTATTCTTATCGATGGCAATGATGGAGGGCTCGTCCACCACAATTTTATCTTTATGAATGATCAATGTATTCGCAGTGCCAAGATCAATTGCAATGTCACTGGAAAAAAAATCAAATAATCCCATGCTGTAGTTTAAAAAAAGTTTTGGGTAGAGATCAAACCGAAATTTACAAATTAGTTCTTAATGAATCGTTAAATAAGCTTTTTTTTAATGCTTAAAATGGCGTACTCCTGTAAATACCATAGCCATGTCATTTTTATCACAAAATTCAATCGAATCCTTATCCTTAATAGACCCTCCCGGTTGTATCACCGCCTTAATACGTTCCCCATGGGCAATCTCTACACAGTCGGGGAATGGAAAAAACGCATCCGAAGCCATGACCGCTCCGTTAAGATCAAAACCAAATTCTTTGGCTTTAGCGATGGCCTGTCTTAAAGCATCTACACGAGAGGTCTGACCCACCCCACTAGCCAGCAGTTGTCCACCTTTTGCCAGCACTATTGTGTTAGACTTTGTGTGCTTACACACCTTACTCGCAAAAATCAGTTCCTCTTTTTCAGTAGCAGAAGGTTCAACCTTTGTGACAGTTTTTAAGTCCCCAACTTCATCGGTCTTCAAATCCCGGTCCTGTTCTATGATGCCGTTCAGTAAACTTTTAAACTGTTTCTTGTTGGATAGTTGCTCTTTTTGCTTCAGCAAAATTCTGTTCTTCTTCTGAGTGAGAATAGCAAGTGCATCTTTATCAAAATCGGGAGCAATGAGAATTTCAAAGAATAGGGAATGCATCTCTTCTGCGGCAGCGGCATCCACAGTCTTGTTGGTAATTAGCACTCCCCCAAAAGCCGACACCGTGTCTGCGGCAAACGCTCTTTTGTAGGCTTCCTTCACACTGTTTCCGGTGGCCACGCCACAAGCATTTGTATGTTTCAGAATGGCAAAAGCCGTTTCGTCAAACTCTTCCATAAGGTTCACGGCAGCATCTACGTCCACGAGGTTGTTATAAGAAAGCTCCTTGCCGTTGAGCTGCTCCAGCATGGATTCCAACTTGCCGTAGAAGGCACCTTCCTGGTGCGGATTTTCGCCATAGCGAAGTACTTTCTTATCCTGATTACTTTGCTTGAAACTCCCTACCTCATTAGCGAAGTTGAAATAGTTGAAGATAGCTGAATCATAATGTGAGCTAATATCAAAAGCCTGTGCCGCGAAAAGTTTTCTTTCGTCCAATGTGCTGGCCCCTTCATTGTTTTCCAATATGGTCTGCAACTGACCGTATTGATTCCGGGACGACACAATCAGTACATCCTTATAATTTTTGGCAGCCGCCCTGATTAATGATATGCCGCCAATGTCAATCTTTTCGATTATGTCTTGCTCGGAAGCTCCGGAAGCTACCGTCTCTTCAAATGGATAGAGATCTACTATGACCAGATCAATACTTGGAATTTCAAACTCTCCGGCCTGACTAACATCATCTTCCAGCTCTCTGCGGTATAATATGCCTCCAAACACCTTAGGGTGCAGCGTCTTCACCCTACCTCCAAAAATGGATGGGTAGCTAGTGAGGTCTTCAACAGCGGTGACTTCCGCACCTTGATCTTCAATGAATTTTTGTGTGCCCCCTGTAGAATATATCTTAACTCCGTGCTCTTTCAGCAACTCAATAATAGGCTCGAGGTTATCCTTGTAATAGACTGATACTAAGGCAGATTGAATTTTTTTTAGCGACATGTTTTGTAGTGGTTGACATGCGGGCCTTTATAGCTGACCCACTGAAATTTAAGCCGCAAATCTATTACATTTTTCGGTATTTGGTAATCTGCGCATCAATGACACGGGGGTAATGCTCATATTCCAGCTCATGTACCTTTGTAGCAATCGAATCCGGGGTATCTGCCGGTTCCAATTCGCATTTCGCCTGAAAGATGATCTGCCCTTCATCGTATTTTTCGTTTACAAAATGGATGGTAATACCGGTTTCCTTATCTCCGGCCTCTTTTACGGCCTCGTGTACTTTGCTCCCATACATACCTTTGCCGCCGTATTTAGGTAAAAGTGCAGGGTGGATGTTGAGAATACGATTTGGGTAGGAACTAGTCAGGTATTCGGGGATCAACCATAGAAACCCGGCAAGTATCACGAAGTCTATATTGTATTCACTCAGTTTATCGTGAACTACAGATGACTGATAAAATTCGGAGCGGTCAAACGTGAAAGATGGGATACCAAGTTTTTCGGCCCGGGTGAGCGCATAGGCATCCGGGTTGTTAGAAAGAATTAGTGAAGCGGATATCTCTTCTTTATCCCGAAAATATTCAGTAATTCTTTGGGCGTTTGTTCCGCTGCCCGAGGCAAAGATGGCTATTCTGGTTGCTGCTTTTTTCACAGCCTCAAAGGTGCGAAAATTAGTGGATCATTACAGGCCGGAAGATTAAGCCCCTTAAAATTACAGCTGCTCGGTTGTACAGAGTAGTAATTATTAACTGTTCTTGTTTACTGACTTTATTTCGTTATTCTCGGCTAAGCCGAGGTTATTATTAACTTCTCTTCTGTGCCCTACCCTCCATACTTGTCACTCGACCAAGTCGAGCGACTGGTGGATTCTATTCTTTCCAAAGCACCTTAATCGAACGGCTGTGCAGATTGAAAAACCTGACAGCACTTTAATGGTATGCTGCTCGACAGATCTGACGGACCTTCACAGGAAGATAAATATACCTAACATAATTAAACCAACTCCACCCCAAAAAAAGCCAGAACTGATGGATTTTTCCATTGCTCTTGTACTTTTCCTTGAAAAGGACAAGATAATGAAACAAATGCCTAAACCTATTATCGCTATACCTATTAATAAATTAAACATCAATTCTGTTGATTATTTTGTTCCGCTTCTCTTTGGCTCTTACCACCCTAAAATTACAGCTGCTCGGTTGTATCGAGTGGTAATTATTAGCTGTTCTTGCCGGCTGACTTTATTTCATCTTCTCGGCTAGTCGAGATTTCTCTTCTTACTCCAAACCCATATTTGTCACTAGGCAGCGCCGAGGGACGGTTGGAGAGGCTACTTTTGAAAAATCCAGTGAATCCCGAGAATTATAAAGCCCACCCCACCCCATAGAAGATTTGAGATACGTACTTTATCCATAGCTCTGGTATTATCTTCTCTAAAAGATAATACTATACAGGTTATTCCAAGACCTATAAAAAGAACCCCTAGTATTATGTCAAACATTAATCTTGTTCATTGTTCTTCTCAGAAACTCTTCTCCAATAAATATCATAAAGCACCTTATAAATCGCCTCACGACCCTTAGCGGCTGCCGCCCATATAGCTTCTTGTTCTGCCTCCTTCTAATCCTACATAATGCTGAACTTACTTCCGCTGAATGCATATGTTGGATTAAACTAAAAATTAGTGGATCATTACAGTCCATTAAACCTGATGGCTCTTACCACCTTAAAATTACAGCTGCTCGGTTTTACCGAGTGGTAATTATTAACTGTTCTTGTTTAATGACTTTTTTCGCCATTCTTGCCTATGAAAGGTACTTAATAATTCTTTGAGCGTTCTTGCCTCTGCTAGAAGCGAAAATACCAAATTAAAAAAGCCGCCTAATCACGGCGGCTCTTTTCAAGTCAAATTGACATTTAGTCTCTACCTGTAAATTCTACTTTATCCAAGTAGATGGCCTCACTTCCAGAATTACAATCTAATTCTACCACCAAAGTTGCTTCGCTATTGCCATTTAAAGAAGTTGCTAGCTCAGACCAAGCTCCTTCCAGATCAGCAAAATCATCATCGATGTCAAGACCAGCCGTATTCAACAGATCAACTTCTGCGCCACCATCAACAATAAGGTAAACTCTAATAGCATCATCAGACTCCCAACCTGTTGATTGAACAAAAATGTCCAACCTAACATCGTAGTTCGTGAAACCCGTCAAACTCACCTGATCAAATGTCAATACCATTTTGCCATCAGTGTCACTCATCTGATAACCTTGAGTACCATCGGTATACTCACCTACAGTACCGGTGAAATCAGATACACCAACAAAATCACCATCTGTTAATCCTACATCATCTCTTGTATTCACATAAGTCGCGTCAAATCCTATCTCACCACCGACACTCGTAAAGTCTACTGATGCTTCATCGGCATTATTCACAAGATCGTGATCCTCCGTAGCATCCCCAGTATCCGTGTATTGGCCACCTGTTGCAGGTTCTTCAAAACTCGTCGACGCTATTACCGTTGACGCTCCTAATTCCTCACCTGAAACCTCAAATGACTGGGATACAACTCCACGGGAGCTGGCAGAAATTGTTCCTGACGATTCTCCTGAAACTCCAGAAGTTGGTGAAAATCTAACGAATACAGTAACCGCTCCAGCATTGGAGCTTGCAAAGTCAACTTCAACAGACTCACCAAATGCAGCATCATCCAATGAAACCTCAAAGTCACCTGATGTAGAAACTGAAATGTTCTCAACTAATCCAGTGCTCTCAACTGTGAACGACTGAGACGAAGAATTTCCACCTGTTATTACCTGATCAAACGCAGTTAATGAATGCGTAATCGTTAAAGTTCCAATTGGATTATTTTCGAAAACATCAGTGCTAAATTGAGGTAAAATTTGTGGTGTGCCTGCGAATATTCCTGCTACACCAGTTACGCTACCTGAACCTAATGGTAAAACATCATCTGAAAATGGAGCAAAACCTTCTACTCGAGTTACTGCTTCATTTGTACCGTCCGATAATGTGTTATTGCCACCGAAGTCTTCAACTCCATCCGCTTCCACATAAAAAACGTTTTCAATGGTAACATACTGTGCTTGAAAATCATCAGAATTCAATTGTGCAATAGTAATGACTGTGGGAGTAGGTAGTGTACCGTCTGCTACCTTAGCTGCGTTTTCTAATGGTAAGGTATTAGTTATTTGTACCAAGTCATTAAAATCAGAAAGGTCAGCACCTTGAACATCTACTTGGATTTCGTCTCCCTGAATAAATGAATGACTTTCGTCAAACCTAAGAACGATTGCACCTGAAGCATCTTGAATGAATAAATTTCTCGAAGTTACAGCATCCCCGTTAGAGGTAACTACACCTTGAATTATAGTTTCATCTGTAATATTAACATCCATTGAACCATCATAAAGGGCACGTAAGTCTGATATTAGAGTTATTGTAGGTGCCGGCTCTTCATTATCTTCAATAGTGACTGTAAAAGTAGTTCCAGTGCCAAGTTCAACACCACCAGTGGCGGAAGATAAGGTTACGGTAACAGTTTTGTCACCATCGGCATCATCATTATCAATGGGTAGAACGGTGAACCCAACAAATGCAGATCCAGCAGCTACGTCTAGGGTAAAATTTCCTGAAGACCCATCAGGGTTAGTGGTATAATCTGTAGCATAAGTGGCGCCAGCGAGTTCAACTGTAATTGTTCCTGCAACGCCTGCCTCAGCAGATAAAGTAACAGTTACTGGAAGTCCAGCTGCATTATCCTCACCCACAGTACCAGCTGCTGAGCCAAATTGGGCTATAACAGCGGGTGGTGTATCGTCATCATCATCGCCACATGCAGAAAGCACTAGCAAGCCCCCTAGGGCCAGGAAGGTTAAAATTCTGAAAGAAAATTTGCGCATGTTAATTAAAATTTAAGGTTTGAAAAGTTTAGTTAATATCTCCGTTTACAAAAGGCAGTATTTGGGGTGTATCTTCAAAGCGACCTAACGCACCAGTAATAGTGAATGGTTGTGAGGGTACACTTGAGCCATCGTAGAATGACTCACCTCTGTCGATGCGTATTTCAAAGGTGACACCACCAACGGTTGCTTCTACGCTTACACCGCTGCCAGCATCAATAGGCGCTGTTGGCCATTGACTATCATCAACCAAGGTCACACCTGAAATGGTGACCCTTGAACCCTGAAGATCACTGTCGACCGTTAACTCTGAATCTGTGATCACTGTGCCCGCCGGTAAAGCATTACCGGTACCAATAACTGATAAAGATGATGGTGATATCTGGACTTGGCTACTGAAGTCACCAATGGTTCCAATAATTTCCACTTCGTCACCTATTGCCACCTGTCCAAAATTGCCTCCCCAGAATACATTTATTCCAGCCGTCCCATCTTGCACATAGAACTGGCCATTATTAAATCCATAATCAGGTGTGGTTACAATTCCCTGGATTTTAACTTCCATCCCGGCCATGCTTCTAACTGTACTTATTGTTGAAAGGTCAGGTTCTGAACCACCTCCACCTCCCCCTGAACCGGGTTCTGTTTCTGAGAATACCAAATCATCGATTGTCCATGATGAAGAATTACTTGTGGTTGATTCAAATTGGAAAGCCAGATATATTTCATTTCCTGTAGCTCCGGTCAAATTGGTCAAAATTTCAACGAATCCGCCAGAACCAGCTGCAGGCAGTTGACTGTTAATATCCGTTACCTCTGTCCAGCTTCCTGTTGTTGGATCGCCACTACCATCATAGTCAGAAGAATACAAGAGTGTAATTCCCCCATCTCCATCAAAAAAGGATTCTACATAAAACTGAAGGTATGCATTCGATACTGATGTAAGGTCAAAAGCTGTGGCACTTATTAACCATGCGTCATCGGCAGCAGCATCACCACTATTAGCACTGGCTTGAACCGCCCATGAACCACTTCTTGCAAACGGGCGACAAGCCCATCCTCTATCAGTGTTAGTACCGGGGGCATTATACTCTACCCAGTTTTCAGGAATATTGAATTCACCTGCACCAGCGCAGTTTTCAAAGTCATCAGTAAATGGAAGCGCTGTGGCATTACCAGAGCCACCTCCACTGCTGCCGCCTCCACCAGAGCCAGCAGAAGTAACATCACCATCGAAGAATGGGAATATTTGAACATCATCAGCGAACCTTCCCATGGTGCCGATTAAATCGATGGTGCCACCAGGGCTATCCGAACCATCGTAAAAAGATTCTCCCCTATCGATTCTTATAATAAAAGAGACTCCGTCAACTGAAGCACTCACATTGACACCACTTCCAGTTCCAATAGGCACTGTTGGCCAATCCGCCTCATTAATAGTAACACCGCTAAGACGCACTCTTCGTCCCAGAAATTCACTTGTAAGCGTCAAATCCGACCCACTAATTTCTACCCCTACAGGAATTCCATTTTCTTCACAAATGATGTCAACAGAGTTAGGGGCAATTTGTACCTGCTCACTAAATGTGCTGACCTCACCCACAATTTTCACCACATCGCCTGGGTTTACCAAGCCTTGGTTTGCACTATGAAAAATATTGATACCGCCTGTCTCATCCTCGACAAAGTATTGACCACTATTAAACCCGTAGTCGGTACTGTTCACTGACCCAACGATTGTCAGTGTCTCCCCTATCTGTGATCTAGCTACTGAAAGATCCGTTCTTTCGATGCTTTCTGCTTCAGGGCAGGCTAAGTCAAGACTGTTTACAAATAATGTAAATGTGCCATTGGCAATGCCTGATAGGCCTCCGGTGACACTACTTACTTTAAAAATTGCCTCATAATTACTTGGAATTACGTCCTCTAAAACCTGCACTGTAAAAAAGGTTGACGTTTGTCCGGGCTCTAGATTAAGCGTTAAAGTATTGCTCTCCAATGCAGGAGTGGTGACTAGAAACGCACCGTTGGTCACATCAATCTGAATGCTGGCAGATGTCGTCAATATACCCGTTGTTTCAAGCCTTACTGTATAGGTAACTCCATCACCCTCGGTGGCTTCGACAGCTGTATTTGGATAAAAAGAGATGGCTGGTTGATCAATTAGCTCTTCTTCACAACCGAAGAACATTACCATCACTGCAAATAGAAGTATATATTTTTTCATGGTTAAAAATCAATTCTTAAGCCAATAGTATATGTCCTGGGGAAACCAAATCCACGTTGATTTTGGTTAAAGAAATAACTAGCAAACCTTGTATATCTTTCATCAAAAAGGTTTTGAATGCTTACAGATATTCTTGCTGAAATCTCATCGGAAATGTCAAAATATTTACCCGCATACACTGAAAATAAGTGATAAGACGGAAACTCATCTAAAATCACTTCACGAGTAATAAATCGGCTAATCAAATCTTCTGGATTATAGCGAATGGGTATATCTTTCGAAAAGTTATAGCGGCCTCCGATGTAAGCACTGCGTAATCCACTAAAGTGTAAACCTAAGCCCGCTGTAGTTTGTGCACTTGTACCAACAGGAAGACCCTTAATATCTACGTCAATTTGCTCAATTACCTCACCGGCTTCATTCACAAAAGTCTGACTTACGTTGTTTGCCCATTTCCAATCTCCAAGACTCGCAAAACCATTTAACTCAAGGTTAGAAGTGAGATTATAGCGTGCATCTAACTCTAGACCCTGATGCTCACTCACTAAGCCATTAAAGGTAAAAGGTGTGAAGTTAATGTCTTCCGCTTGTCCGGCATCCGGCGTAAACTCATCCTGCGTAGTTCTATCTCGCCATTCAAGATAATAGGCATTAAAATTAACACGGAATAAACTTGTTCTGTAGCTTAATCCTGCTTCAACTGAAGCTATTTTCTCTGTAGTTAAACCTTGTCTATACTGGTTACTGAACCTTGCATCTGCAAATGCATTTCTCAAAAAAGGTGGGCGTGTAAAATAACCTCCGTTGACGTAAACACTGAGCCTATTATTGTACCTATAGTTAAACCCACCTTTAAATGAATAGGTGTTAAATGTTCTTTTTTCAGATTCTCCAACAGAAAAGAAGTTATAGATATCACGGCCATTCCACACATTACCAACTCTACGTATTGACGAGTTAGTATATGATAATGAAGCGTATATATCAAACTTATCAAATGTATACTCCGCTTGACCAAACAAGGAAGCCCAATTCACAAAACCATCGTAATCATAATTGATTCTATCTCCCTCTCTAGCCAGGGTATTGGGAGCTAATTTATTTTGTTCGTCACCTACTGTTGAGCTAGGGCTAAAATCCCCAGTAGCACTTCCAACAATACCAGCATCAGCAGTAGTTATGCCAGTACCAAGAAATGAACCTCTGTTGAGCACAAAATCACCTCCCAACAGATCATATACCTCGGCATAGTGTGACCCTTTATAAAATCTTACATCAAGTCCTCCCATTAAACTCAGGTTATCAATTTGCTTTCTGAAGTTGCTAATGAGGCCAATCCAATCGTGGTCATTATGCCTGGATTCCAGAAAAAATCGTGATGCATATCCTGGCTCCGATAAAGGGGTGTTAATATCTCCACCAGGGAATTCTACTTGAATTAATCTGTCATCACTCCTATTTAACTGAGATAGATAGTCCCAATTAATCAGATTGTCGGGTAATGAAAATAGCTCAGGATCAACGCCACGGGCAGCCAGGTTATCAACATCTCTCTGAGGAAAAAAGGTTGTATTGTTTGCATCACGAGGTTGAGTGGAAAATACATCAGCGTGCGAATAATATACCGAGGTAGTCAGTGAAGTCTTACTATCGATATCCCAGTAGTGGTTCAAGGCCATGAGTGGTTTATGAACCCTGTTCTGACGGGCGTTAAAAAGATCGCCGTTGTAAACACCTAATGCATTATTTCCAAGCTCACCATCTTCCAGACCAAATTCTTCTCTGGTGGCATCATCAACTATAAAGGCCGAACCTCTGTTAAATGGTGCACCAAATGCCCAAAAAGAAACCTGATGTTTTTCATTAATGGTTTTAGAGACATTGATGTAATATGACCATGCATCTGTGAATGCGCCTGGCACTACACCTCCCTGTTCCAAACTTGACAACCCACCTAAAGGTGCACTTGTTGTGGTACGTGCTCCTTGAAATGAGGCAGCCCACCCTGAAGAAGACTGACCAGTATTGTATGAAAAGCTAAAGCGTTGATTCCATGAGCCCGTACCAAATTGATAATCTACCCGACCACCTTCGGCATTCTCTGAAGGTTTAGTGATCATATTTACCGTTCCACCAATAGAACTTATGGCCAGCTTTGATGCTCCTAGACCTCTTTGTACTTGAAGGTTCCGTGTTACTTCACTAAGCCCTGCGAAATTCGACCAGAACATCCTTCCATTTTCCATATCGTTTACAGGAATGCCATTCACCAAGAAAGCGATGTTCGATTGGTCAAATCCACGTATATATACTTCCTGGTCGCCATAACCGCCAGCGCCTTGTATAGTATAAACCCCGGGATTATTATCTATGATACGCGCAATTGAAGACCCCGTAAAACGCTCGTCAATTTCCTTCGATCCAATAGTTGACACAGCAATTGGCGTCTGACGGTCAGGTGAAATGTAGCTTGCAAACACTTCCACTTCTTTGAGACCTACCGTAGTACTGTTCATAGTTATTGAACCTAAGTCCTTGGATTCACCTTCGGGTATAGTGATCTGAATCTCCTTTTTCTCATAACCAACATATGAAAAGGATAAAATATAATCACCAGCACTTATCCCCTTAATAGAAAAACTACCATCCAACGATGCAATAGATCCCTTATTAGTACCTTTTAGCACCGCACTAGCACCAATAAGTGGCTCTTTTGAGTCCTCGTCGGCGATTATACCGAAAACAGAAGCGGACTGTGCGAGGGAAGCCGTTTGGAGAGAAATACAAATGAATAATAAGTAGAGGTTTTTGATCATAAGTAAGGCTTGGTTAAAATGACTAACGGACGAAATTAACTGTCGTTTTTCAAAAAAAACAGACCTTGAATGTAAACAAATTATTAACCTTCTAGTCAATAAAGTCTAAGAATTCTTTTTTGATAGATTTGCCCCATGAATATGCAGTGGAAAACCATCTTCTTCTTTTTATTCCTGGTAGTTAAGGGGCTATCTGCTCAAAATAATATAGTAGGAGTTATAGGCTTTTATAACGTAGAAAACCTATTTGACACCGAAAACGATCAGAATATCAATGATGAAGACTTTCTACCCGATGGGGTGAATAAATGGAATGAAAAGAGATATGGGGAGAAACTAGCCAATATGAGCCGGGTAATTGGCGATATGGGAACAGGCCCCGATATTATGGGATTATCAGAAGTTGAAAACCGGAGAGTAATCGAAGACTTGGTACAAACCCCTAAACTAAAACCCAAAAAATATCAGATCATTCATTTCGATTCCCCAGATGGTCGTGGTATAGATGTAGCTTTGATTTACAAGGTAAATAAATTTAAGCCGATAACAGCGTTCACTGTTCCGGTAAGAGATGAAAATTCAAACGACTTTAGAACGAGGGATATCCTTTGGGTAAAAGGTTTATTTGCCGGGGATACCTTACACATAGCCGTCAACCACTGGCCTTCCAGAAGAGGAGGTAAAGAAGATAAACGAATCCTAGCAGCTACTGTTCTTAGAAATACTGTGGATTCAGTACTCGCAGTAAATTCGAAAGCCAATATCATAACCATGGGAGACTTTAACGATGATCCGATCAATAGAAGTATTAAGAAGGTGCTGGATGCCAACATGAATCTCAATAAGTTAAAAGAAAATAGTTTATATAATTGTGGTGGTTCTATTTTTAAACAAGGTTATGGCTCATTGTATTACCGCGGTGCATGGAACCTTTTTGATCAGATTATGGTATCCAAGAACTTGTTAGCATCTGTTAATTCTCCTTACCATTTTAGAGTAAAAGATTTTTACGTATTTGTCCAACCTTACATGCAGGTAAAAGACGGGGAGTTTAAAGGAGGCCCTTTTCGCACTTTTAGCAGAGGGGTTTATCAAGGTGGGTTCAGTGACCATTTTCCGGTTTTGATTTATTTGACCAGATGATATGCAGCGATTATTATTAATTTCATTAATTCTTTTTATTATATCATGTAGCGAGGATGCTAATGATCCTATTGTAATACAAACGCCTCCACTTTCCATTTCTTTCGATCAGTCTTCCATAGAAATAGAGGAAATGGATATCACAACAAGCATAAATATTTCATTTGAGTCAGCCGCACCTTCAGACGGAACCATACTTGTTCTTGTAAGCAATTCAACAGCGGTATTGGATGAGGATATAACCATTTCGCCTACTCCCGTTGATAATGTTATAACTCTCCCTTATTCCAGCCAGGATGATGGCATTGTTTTTAGTATTACTCCTCTTATGGATGATGATGGCGATATGGAAGAAATAAGGTTCTCACTTCTTGGTAGAGAAGGTATTTCCATTGGAGCTATACGTGAAGTGACAGTTTCAATTGTTGACCCTGACAACAACGGTGGTGGTACAAATGGAGGATTTGAGGTATGTATTTCAGAATATGAGCCAAATGAATTGAATGTAGCAACATGGAATATCCGCCAATTCCCAGATGAAGGAAATGCCACGGTTGCTGCAGTGGTTGATATACTTGAAAATTTTGACGTTGATTTAATCGGTGTGCAAGAGATTACCAGCCGATCGCAATTTGAAGCCCTCACCAATGGAATTGATGGTTGGGAAGCAACAGCCTCAAACGTAAATGGCGGGCTGGATATCGGCTATATATACAAAGCTTCGGAGGTCAGTATTATTGAAAATCCAACGTTGCTCTTTACAGGTGACACCCAGCCTTTTCCAAGGGAAGTAGTGCAAATGAAAATTAGGCACTCCAGCGGTCTTGAGGTGGTAGTTATGAATCTCCACCTTAAGTGTTGCTCCGATGGAAATAGCCCAGCCCGCAGGGCCGATGCATCCGCGAAAATCCAAGACTACATTGACTCCAACCTACCGAATGAGGAAGTTATCGTACTAGGTGATTTTAATGACGAAATTACTGGCACTGGACCTTTTCAAAACTTCATCGATGATCCAAATTATGCATTTGCTGATCAGGAAATAGCTGATGGAAGTAGTGCATTCTGGAGTTTCCCAAGCTTTCCCAGCCATATAGATCATATATTAATAACAGACGAGTTGTTTGACAATCTTATTTCGGCAGAGACTATACGGTTAAATACGTGTGTAACTAATTATTCAAATATAGTATCCGATCACAGACCGGTGGTGGCATCTTTTTCAACAGACTAGAAGAAAGCCATACTCATGATCCCAATAAGCATTATCACCTTACAGTAATTGCTCAATTGCGCATACTGAGCCACCGTATCAGCTTTACTCAACCGATACGTTATAAATCCAAGTGGCACAATAAGCCCTAGGCAAAAAACGGTGAGTTCATCGCCCGCAAATAGATAAGCTAAAGTGCTCATTGAAAAAAGGAATAATACATTAAAGACATACAACATTATTTTAGTTGGCCTTACCCCATAAACAACCGGCAGGGTCTTACAACCAAAGGTAGCATCCCCCTTTACATCTTCAATGTCTTTTATTACCTCTCTAACAAGAGTAAAAGCAAACGCAAAGCCTGCAAAGGCCAGTACCATAATATTGTGTGTGTCATAAAAAAAACCGACTACATAAACTGCCCAACCAGTGAGTAAGGCGACGGAGAAATTTCCAATGAAAGACATCCTTTTGAGTTGATTGGAATAGAGCCACAATAGCCCAACCGCTAAAAGATTAAAAGCACCAATAGTTATTGAAAGATATGTACCTATCAGCACGCCTATCGCACTGAGTGTAATGTGCCACATCATAGCCACTCTTCGCTTTACCAACCGTCCAACCACCACCCGCTCTGGCTTATTGATTAAGTCAATTTTCACGTCATAGTAGTCATTAATGATGTACCCAGCTGCCGCCACAAATACAGAAGATATAGAAAGCAAAAACAGCCTGAAGTCGGTTATAAAGTAAACAACGTCTTGTCCAGATTCAATTAGGAAAATCGCTGTGAGATATTGGGTAAGTGAAATTATGAGCAGATTCCAAATCCTTGTCATCCTTATCATCCCACCAATTGGTATTAAGGACGACAGGGGTTTGGTTGATTTCATCGCTAACTATTTACGTCAAAAGTAGCTCCTGATGAAATCTAAAGCAAAAGCCGAGGAAGCATAGTGTAAGCTTATCAAAGCCGGGTTTACCAGTAAGTAACATTCAGCATTGGGCTCTATAAGATAAAGGCATATATTTGAATATGTACTCAGCGAAAATCGAAAACCGGGAATACAACATCACGATCGACCGAAATGGAATCACATTGAACGGAAAACCTTTCGAATGGGATGTAAAACAACTAGGTGAAAATAGCTATCATATCATTAAAGGAGACGTATCATACAATTTGGAGGTAGAAAGCTGGAGTGCCGATGAAAAAATTGCTCATGTAAAGATTAATGGTAAACAAGTCGTGGTGGAGGCAAAGGATAAGTTGGATTTACTTTTGGAAGAGTTGGGAATGGATAAGCTAAGCTCATCCCAGGTCAACGACATAAAGGCGCCGATGCCGGGACTTATTCTTTCATTATCAGTGGAAGAAGGCCAAGAAGTAAAACAAGGCGATCCATTACTCATTCTTGAGGCAATGAAAATGGAAAATGTTATTAAATCCCCAAATGATGGTATTATAAAATCTATTAAAGCGGGTCAAGGGGATAGCGTTGAGAAAAATCAGGTTCTTATTCAATTTTAATTAAGTCGGTATCCTAATTCCAAAGAGCCTATTATATTTGTGAAATTTTTGAAACCAACAAACCTGCTTCTCAATGAAATATAAAAGGATTCTTTTAAAACTAAGTGGAGAAGCGCTTATGGGTGGGAACCAATACGGTATTGATCCCAAAAGATTAAAACAATACACTGATGAGATCAGGGCAGTTAAGGATACTGGCGTAGAGGTTGCCATTGTTATAGGTGGCGGAAATATTTTCAGAGGTGTTCAAGCCGAAGGTTCGGGAATCGAACGCGTCCAGGGAGATTACATGGGAATGCTAGCCACTGTTATTAATGGAATGGCACTACAAAGCGCTTTGGAAAGTGCCGGACTTTACACAAGGCTAATGTCAGGTATAAAAATGGAGCAGGTTTGCGAACCCTTTATACGAAGGAGGGCCATTCGCCATTTAGAAAAGGGAAGGATCGTAATTTTTGGAGCAGGTATTGGAAATCCGTATTTCACAACAGATTCTACTGCGAGCTTAAGGGCGATTGAAATACAAGCGGATGTAGTGCTAAAAGGAACCAGAGTCGATGGCGTTTACACAGCAGATCCTGAAAAAGATACTTCTGCCATACGTTATGATGTACTATCCTTCCAAGAGGCTTATGAAAAGAACCTAAATATTATGGATATGACGGCATTCACGCTATGTCAAGAAAATAACTTGCCCATAATAGTTTTTGATATGAACAAACCCGGGAATCTCGCCGGCATACTAGATGGTGAGATGGCCGGAACACTGATAAAGTAAAGAAATCGATAATGGAAGAAATCCAAATGTATCTAGACGACGCTAAAGAAATGATGGAAAAAGCGTTGAAGCATTTAGGTGGAGAATTAATAAAAATACGTGCTGGTAAAGCATCGCCTAATATGTTAGATAGTATAATGGTTGATTATTACGGAAGCCCAACACCATTGAATCAAACGGCATCAATTACTACCCCTGACGCCCGAACCTTAATGATAAAACCTTGGGAAAAAGCGTTGATTCAGGAAATTGAAAAGGCCATAATTAATAGTGATCTGGGACTCAACCCCCAAAATGATGGCGAGCAGGTAATTGTTAACATCCCGATGCTAACTGAAGAGAGGCGCCAAGAACTGGTGAAACAAGTTAGACACGAGGGGGAATTAGGAAAGATTAGTGTTCGCAATGCACGAAAAGAAACTAATGACGGTCTAAAACAACTGCAGAAAGATGGCGCATCAGAGGACGATATAAAGAGAGCTGAAGATAAGGTTCAAGGGCTTACTGATGAGTTCTCAAAAAAAATTGATGATATTCTTCAGAAAAAAGAAGAAGAAATAATGACGGTGTAAAAGTACAGTCATTATTCTCTAAAACACGTTATCGAGGTTTACGGCTATTCCGAGCCGAACTCCAAAGTCTTTATACTCTCCATTTTCAAATGAAGTAACTGCCTCCACACGGAATATCCTGAAAATGTAATTAATTCCGTATCCCAGTTCCGTATAATTATTAGAAGTATCAGTTGCCAAATAATTCGCAAAGAAACTTTCTCTTACACCGGATAATCTTACCAGAGGCATTTGAGTAATTACGAATTTCCTGAATTGATAGTGTAAACTACCTGTAAAATAATCGTTCGTAGTACTAAATCGATAATAATCCAAAAGCCGGAAGCTACCAACCGGGTCGGTAGTTGAAAAAGGTGTTTGGTTGCCCAGGAAATGCTTATAATCCATAAAAAAGAGCTGGTCATCGGTCAAGAAAGTACCTACTTTGGCAGATATATCAACTATACCGCGAATACCTATTTTAAAAGTATGCCTATACCCCGCCTCAATAAAACTAAAGTCCACATCGCTATCTAAAAGATCATTTATCCCCTGTTTATAAAGCAATGAAAATCTGGGAGATGAATTGTCAATAGCGTACCTGCGACCATTATTCACCCTGAACTTTAACCAAGGCCGATAATTGATTGATCCGGTAAAAACTGAAGCCTGGTGCGTCGGGAATGAAGTATCTGGAAGTTCAGCATTAATCGGAGCATTTGGCGTGTAACCGTCTCCCGACCGATCAATAAGTCGGTATCTGGAGTTATTAAAAAGCTCTCTGCGATGGGCGTGACTAAAACCAACTTGCAAATTGAGCTTATCCGCAAACTCTTGCCTAAATGAAAATTTGAAGTAATCCTGTTCGTAAATTTTCATATAGTTACGTTCCAGTAGTAGGCTCATAAATGTGTTAACAACAGGGTGTATAGGCTCATCAGAATTAAACTGTTCTATGTAACGTCCGGCCTCTGCCCTCATAGATGATCGATTTTTGGATTCTCCAAAGTCGTATCTTATATCGTAAAACCCATTGAAGCGCTCCCTTGAGAAAGCGTAACGTGCTGTAGCCCCGGTCCTTAACCAACTCTTATTTTTATTCTTCATCGTTTTTGTAAATGAAATCCGGGTATTCAAGTCAAACCCATCGACTGTATTGAACAATCCGCTAATACCATGTAATCTTAAGTAGGTGCGATCGGCAAGCTTATAGAAATTTCCGAAAATTGGATCTAAAAGTCTTGTAGCACGTTTTTTACTTGTCTTCAATGTATCACCCTCACTCTCCAAGCGCTCTACTCTTGAAATACTATCCGTTTTAGAATATCCCCTTACCTCAAGCTCTGTTAACGGAATGGGTCTAATGGCCTGCCAATACAGTGAGTCGCTGTTATGAGCTGTAGAATCTACTTTGAATGACCTGTTCTCAATTACTTCAGGCTCCTTGGATTCCTCAAGTTCGGCTTTTTCATACTCGCGAATCACCTTCCGCAACTGTTTCCTGGTCAACTCTTTTCCAGAGGCCATCATGTTCTGAAGCTCACTGCCTTCTTCCGTTTTTACCTGCTCCTCCAGCTTCTCTGCAAGCTCCTTTTCAACTTTTTCGTCAATCACCTCTATATCTACATCCAAGTCTGGATTCACCTCAACCTTATAATCGCTGACAGCTGCTAGGTATTTCGCTTCAAATTCGAAGCCCAAAACCTTTCCATCAACGCTAAAGTCATGTGTAATCGGAAGCCATACGTTGGGTTGAATGGGCTCGTAGATCTGCTTGACGTCAAAATTAATTCCGAGCTTAGTTGTTTTTAAGTCGACACTATAAAGGCTCCAGTAGTCTTCAACTATTTCTATTTTACCTTGAAAAACATTATCACCTCTTGATCTGGGAATAACATTAATTTTGCTGATTTCATAACCACGATCACGGTACGTACCATCATAAACAAAACGATAATAAGAGAAAGCCCGAGGCGAAAGGGGAGATATGGAATTGGCAATTTCGGGTTCATAAAAAGAGCCATAGACATACCCATTAGGACTGCCGTTTTTGTCTTCACCGCTGCTACGAATAGATATCACCTTCTCGTTGTAGGTATTGGGCCGGACGTACTCCACTTCACTTACGCTCTCTGAAACAAAAACCCTATCCTCATCAATACCTTCCTTTTCCAACGTCTTTCTGAGGAAAAAAGGCGAATCCTTTAATTGGCCAGTACCCTTAATATATACTTTAGCCGTGTAGCGATCTACCTGCTGAATATGGAATTTACTCTTAGCAATTGCTTTACGCATTATAGTGTAGGCGGGATCCTCTTTACCCGCCCTCACTTCAATGTCTTTCAGTACTACTACTTGCGTAGCTAATTCAACATCTAATTCGACCCACTGATCCGAAATCTCCGCTACTTTTGTCAATGATCCATACCCAATATATTGGTAAACAATAGTATAAGTGCCAGGAGATAAATTAAGCTCATAATATCCTTCTGCATTGGCCGCCGTGCCGGTGCCCAGCTCCTTGACGTATATAGTCGCAAAAGCTAATAATTGACCGTCATCACCTGAAATTTTACCACGAATGCCAGCGCCAAAAATAGGAGATACTAAAAATGAGAATGCAAGGGTGAAGTATACTTTTCGCATGAGTTCGGATTAATGAGAATAAAGAAACAACACAAAATGTTTGAGAATTTCTAACGGTAAAAACCTTTTGCTTTGATCATTTGTTCAACGGCATCATGAACTAAATATTTAATGGAAAATCCACTTTTGAGGCATTTACGAATAAAGGTTGCGGATAGATCAATCATTGGTGCTTCTACGATCTTTACTTTAGGATGCTCAATAAGATCAGAAGGTTGCACCCCGGGTCTAGGATAAATATATAATGCGTAGTTTTCCAGTAGTACCTCTGAATTCTTCCACTTGTGAAAGTGACTAAGATTATCTGCTCCTAAGATAAGATTGAATACCTTGTTGGGGTGTTGTGAACCCAGATAAGTCATCGTGTCAATTGTATAGCTTGGTTTAGGCATTGAAAACTCGACATCAGAAGCCCTGAGTTTATAGTTATCGTAAATTGCCTGATTGACCATATCCATCCTGTCAAATTCATGCAATAGAGAATTTCGTTTCTTGAATGGGTTTTGAGGAGTCACTACAAACCAGACCTCATCAAGGTCCGTCGTTTCCACCATAATATTGGCTATAATCAGGTGTCCGTTGTGTATTGGGTTAAATGAACCAAAAAAAAGACCAATATTCATTCCTAATGAGCTATGAAATCGTTCACAAGTTTTTCCGCTCGAAGTAATGAGGTTTCTAGGTTTTCATTCACTAGGATTACGTCATACTTATCTTCAAAACTCATTTCAAACTCGGCCTTAAATAAACGTTGTGATAAGCTTGCCTCAGACTCCGTACCTCTATCTGCAAGCCTGGACTTTAGAACATCAATAGACGGCACTTTAACGAATACAGAAAGAGCACGATCACCAAAATACTTTTTAAGGTTAATCCCTCCCTTAACATCCACATCAAAAATAACATGCTTCCCCTCAGACCATATCCGATCAATTTCACTCTTCATTGTACCGTAAAAGTTCCCCTCATAAACCTCCTCCCATTCTATGAATTCATCTTCGTCAATTTTTTTTTTGAATTCTTTAGGGGTGAGAAAATAGTAATCACGACCATTCTCTTCCGATCTGCCTCTTTTATCTCTCGTACTAGCTGATATAGAAAAACCGAGCTTTGGATTTGTTTCTAATAAATGACGTACAATTGTGGTCTTACCAGAACCGGAGGGGGCCGAAAAAATAAGTGCTTTACCTTGAGCCATTTAACTTATTCGGTTATATGAATAACCTTAGAACGAATGGAAGCTACTAGACCCTCAGGCACCTGCTTACCACAACACTTCTCCTGGATCAATTTTTTAATAGCCATATCAAGATTGTACTTCTCGTAGCATGGCATACACTTCTTCAGATGCTCTTTAAAGTTTTTTTCTTCTTCGGGGGTGGCAGCACTATCCAGCACTAAATTTAGGAGTTTCAAACAATCAGCTTTACCATTCTGACCGCAGGTTGATTCAGTAGAATTTGATCCCATATATTATCAATTTTTGTAGCCCATTTTTTTCGCGTAACCCGATAGCTTTTCTTTGAGCAGATTTCTAGCCCTGTGTAATCTCGATCTCACTGTTCCTATTGGAATATCAAGAATCTTTGCCATCTCATCATACTTAAAACCTTCAAGGTCACATAAAATAATTACCGTCCTAAAATCAACATCCAAAGAATTAAGGGCATTGGAAATTTCATCACCGATCATATCCTGAACGGTTTCAATCCTTAAATCCGTTGTGATGGTTTTATCTACTTCATCAGAATTATAATATGACTCTACCTCTTGATAATCTACTTTAGAAGGTTCTTTGCTTTTCTTCCTAAAGTCGTTTATAAAGCTGTTTTTAAGTATTCTGAACAACCAAGCTTTCGCATTAGTTCCTCTTTCAAAAGAGGTAATAAAGCGATAGGCCTTAAGGTAAGTGTCCTGAACAAGGTCTTTTGAATCATCTTCATCAAAAGTAAGTCGATAAGCAAAGTTATACATTGAGTCTATATGAGGTAGAAACTCCGTATCAAAGATCGATTGTTTTTCTTTTTTTGTATAACTCTTCTGCTTTTCAGACATTGGCTCAAAATTAATTAATGAGAACTACTCTATCTACGCAAAACGCATCTATTCAATTAATACATCTAACAAAAAACATTCCTAAAAATGAGTGACATGTCATTCTAGTGACATGTTTTTCTTTAAGACTCAGATAATGTAAAAATAGTTTACTTTGCCAACGTAGATTAGTCAGTTGTGATATACAAGAGCGGCAATAGAAGAATACTTGTAAAAAACGAGTTGAATGCACAAGAGGCTGAGAAAATTATTCAAAAAGTTGAAAAACAAGATTTTCAGCTTATCGAAGTACTAAAAGACCATTCCAGAAGTAGGGTTTCGCGCATAAAGCTGAATAATTTAGACCTGGTTTTAAAAGTTCCAATTGAAAAGAATAAGAAGTTATGGATCCGTTTTCTCACCTGGTTTAGAAGAAGTGAGGTTTTCAAAAACTTGCAGGGAATGAGTCTTTTAAACTCTTTGGGATTTAAAACCACGCAGGGGTACTTGGCTTGTGAATATCGCAATTGGGGAATGGTAACAAACTCCTGGATACTTTATTATTATTTGGACGCAGAAGAATGTCTGAACCAAAAGCATACTTTTAGCAATGTGGTACGTACCCTAGAAAAACTACACAAGCAGGATATACTGCATGGAGATCCACAAATAAGAAATTTTTTGACCTCGAATGAAGGGATTTATTTAATTGACGCTAATCCAAAAAGGAGTTCGTCAGCTTTGGCCAAAGCTCATGAATTCGCCTATTTAAAAAGGAGTCAACCCGAAATCAAACCTTTTTTTGGGGATATCCAGTGTTACACCCTAGCCGTAGGTTTAGATACTTTGGACCGTAAAATGGCGAGATTCAGACGCAAGATAAAACAGGTTTTGCGTCTTAAAAGATAGAAATTAAACACCATGCTCAGTTAAATGAATCACTTCATAAAACTCATCCGCCCACACCAATGGATTAAAAACCTTTTTATACTTATCGCGCCATTTTTTGGCGGTTTGTTTTTGAATCCGGATGTCATATTTGAGTGTATTATGGGTATCACTTCTTTCAGCCTGGTTTCAAGTGCTATATATGTTTTGAATGACTTAAAAGACGTAGAATTAGATAGGATTCATCCTGTGAAGAAATATCGACCCATTCCAATGGGCCAAGTGAGTCAGTCTGCTGCCATCTTATCTTTAATCAGTTTTAGTTTTCTAGGTCTAAGCATGGGTTTTTGGTTAGATTATGCTTTTGGATATATAGCCTCAGGCTACTTTATACTAAATGTTGCTTACTGCTTTGGTTTAAAAAAAGTAGCTATCATTGATATGGTGATATTAGCGTTCGGCTTTGTCCTTCGCACCTTGGGAGGAGGCTTTTTGGCGGATGTCAGTATGTCAAAATGGCTGCTTATCATAGTATTTCTGCTTTCTTTCTTCCTAGCCATCGCCAAAAGAAGGGATGACATACTTGTTTTTATGAGCTCAGGGGTCTCGGTACGGAAATCATCAGAAAAATATAACTTGGATTTTATCAATGCAGCAATGACTATGCTTTCCACAGTTTTAATCGTTGCTTATATCATGTACACTATATCAGATGAAGTTTTAGAGCGAATAGGATTTGAATACCTTTATTTCACGGCTATTTTTGTCATTTCAGGAGTTTTGAGATACTTACAATTAGCATTAGTAGAAAATAATAGTTCTTCTCCGGTCAAGGTCATCTACACAGACCGGTTTATTCAGATAACCCTATTTTTGTGGGTCTTAAGTTTCTTCCTCATTTTATACATTTATTGAATGAAAGAAATTTCAGGGTGGGGTAATTACCCTAAACAACTTGCACAGGAAAAATCGTTTGACAGCATCCGGAAATTAAATTCTATCGCTGGTGATAGCAAGAGCCTTATAGCCCGTGGAAACGCACGCTCATATGGTGATTCATCTATCAATCACAAAGTAGTATCCACACTTAGATACAATCGTATGCTATTGTTCGATGAAGCCAAAGGTGTCTTTAAGTGCGAATCCGGTGTGCTTTTTAGTGAAATCCTGGAGACTATCGTCCCAAAGGGCTGGTTTCTGCCGGTCACACCTGGAACAAAATTTATCACAGTAGGAGGAGCTATCGCCTCAGATGTTCATGGGAAAAACCATCATAAAGAAGGCTCATTTTCCAACCATCTCCTAGAATTTGAAATACTATCGGGCGATGGGAAACTGCGGAAATGCTCTAGAGATCAAAATAGTGATTTATTTAACGCTACCTGTGGTGGCATGGGCTTAAGTGGTATAATACTTAACGCCACATTCAATCTCAAACCTATAGAAAGCTCTTACATCACACAAAAGCAAATAAAGGCTAAAAATCTCGATGAAGTAATTAACCTCTTTGAGCAGTATGATTCATACACGTATACTATGGCCTGGATAGATTGTCTGAAAGGTGGTAAAGGCTTTGGACGAAGTATATTGATATGTGGTGAACATACCCCATTGGAAGAGCTTAATACAAAGCAAAGACGGCAACGATTCAATCTTAAAGGAAAACCCAAATTAAGGATACCATTCAACTTTCCTTCGTTTACTTTAAACAAGCTATCAATACAGCTCTTTAATGCCCTCTATTATGCAAAGAACATAAAAAAAGAGATCAACAGTATTGTCCCTTATGAACCCTTCTTCTATCCTTTGGACTCAATTTTAAGCTGGAATAAAATGTATGGTAAAACTGGGTTTGTTCAATACCAATTTGTTTTACCTAAAGAAGGTGGGCAAAAAGGGTTGATAGAAATCCTCGATAAAATAAGACGTAAGGGTATGGGTTCATTTTTAGCCGTTTTAAAAGCCTTTGGGAATCAAAATGATCTTATATCCTTCCCAATGGAAGGACTGACCCTAGCGCTTGATTTCCCAATTAAAAAGGGTTTATTCGAGTTCCTAGACGAATTAGATTCAATAGTTTTAAAATACAACGGAAGGATTTATTTGACTAAAGATGCTCGCATGAAAAGTGAAGTATTCAAAGCAAGCTACGAAGGTTTTGAAGAATGGAGTCGTATAATCAAAAAGTATAATCCTACCCATCAATTCGCTTCAAATCAATCTCAACGTCTCAAGATTACATAGCATGAAAAGTAAGCATATCTTGATTTTAGGTGCGACCTCCGATATCGGAAAAGCCATGGCGCACGCCTATGCGAAGGAAAACACTAAAATAACGTTAGCAGCGAGAAGTTTAGATCATCTAAACCCAATAAAGAGCGATTTAGAAATAAGATTCAATGTTTCTGTGGATATAATTGAGTTTGATGCATTAGATTATAAATCACATATAAAGATCGTAAATTCAATAGACCCGGTGCCGGACGTGGTGGTATGCATATTTGGGGTATTAGGTGACCAGGAAGAGGCACAAAATGATTGGGTACAAGCCAGCAAAATAATGGAGACTAACTATATAGGAGCCACCTCCATTCTCGAAGGTTTTGCAAAAAGAATGATATTACAAAACAAAGGCGTTATTGTTGGAATTTCATCTGTAGCCGGGGACCGCGGGAGGCAAAGTAATTATTTTTACGGATCCTCGAAAGCCGCGTTTACGTCATATCTCTCTGGACTAAGAAATCGATTGTTTAAAGAGAAAATTCATGTATTGACAGTTAAACCGGGTTTTGTTAAAACCAAAATGACCGAAGGTTTAGACTTACCCCCCTTGTTAACGGCTTCGCCGGAACAAGTAGCGTCGGCAATAAAAAGAGCGGTGGAAAAGAGAAAAAACTCCATTTATGTATTACCGATTTGGCGCTTAATAATGTTTGTGATCCGAGCTATTCCTGAATCTATTTTTAAAAGATTAAAACTTTGAGCAATAAATCCCTGGCGTTATTCGATTTTGATGGAACCATAACGACCAAAGACTCATTTATTCAGTTCATAAAATACTATCACGGTTCGGCAAAATTGATACTAGGAATTGCGCTTCATTTACCCATCTTGGTACTCTTCAAGTTCAGAATTATACCGAATTGGAAAGCAAAAGAAGCCTTGTTGAAATATTTTTTTAAAGGTCACAATGAAAATAAGTTCAACAAAAAAGCCGCAGAATTCGCTATTAATAGGATACCAGGTATGCTTAACTCAGAAACTATGGCACTTTTGAGTAAGCATTTATCTCAAAATGATGACGTTTATGTAGTATCAGCATCTTTTGAAAACTGGTTATCTCCCTGGTTTACAAACCACAATGTGCAGGTAATTGCATCACGCTTAGAGACAAAAGATAACACGCTCACAGGAAATATATATGGAGCAAATTGCTACGGGCCAGAAAAGGTAAGTCGCATAAAGGAAAAAGTCGACCTTAAGCTGTATTCAAAAATCTACGCTTACGGAGATAGTAGAGGAGATAAAGAAATGCTTGAAATAGCTGATTATGGCATTAGATGCACTAAAGCGAGAAACTTTTTAGGTTAAGAACATTACTCTGTTCAATAAAATTATAAAACTTCTTTCAAATATGCGTTTTACAGGTATTCAACCCATTTTCTTTGTATTGCTTATTTCTATTATCACTTACCTAATATCTTTTGAAAGTCGTACTTATTTTGATGATGACGCTTGGCTTGGTGAACATGTTTATTCACTACATAAAACTGGTTATATCAAGTCTGAGTTATTTGCACCATTACTTGACTATGATGATCAGCTTTTCGTTTACCATAAATTATTCACTTACGCCACCCTACCTTTAGTAAGTTTATTTGGATTCGGGCTTATAAAAATTCGCTTCATTGTTCTGATTTGCCTAATAGGGATCACGGCTTTAATTGTTGGGAAAAGAAAGCTTTTCAGATTGCACAAAAATCAGAGCGTTCTAGTTGTGGCATTTATACTGGTAAATCCAATAATATTAAAATATGGAACAATTTACCGTCCAGAATTAATGGTTACTTTGATGGGTTTGATATCTTATACGCAACTAAACAAGTATCTAATCAAAGGGGGGGGCTTGCGGCTAACCCTAGCTTCGTTTTTTGCTGGCCTAGCAACACTGGCCCACCTCAATGGCATTATTTTCATAGCCTCAGGGGCAATACTTCTATTTTTTAAAAAGAGATTTTACAAAGGAGTTATTTTTGGCCTATTATCGATGCTAATTGCTTCTTTCTATTTCACTGATATTATTATATATGACGCTTGGGATACTTTTTTAAATCAATTCAGTAATGACCCTGCACTCTTTCATAAGAAAAAAAGTGTTTGGGCTAATCTCTCTTATCTAATTGACGATCATAAAAGATGGTTTCATAATTTATGGATAAGCATATTTTCTACTTTTTCACTAGTAATTTTGTTTTTTTATATCCGATTTAGAAGAGGTAATATAAGGCTAAATAGCCTGTTAATATACACGCTTCTTTTAGGTTTTTTTTTAGCTCTTTTAAGTCCGTTGAATACTGAGAAATATACAATTTACTTAATACCCTTTATTTGTATTTTGTGGATTCGCGTATTACCTCACATTCAGCAACTGTGGCCCATAAAAATGGTTTTAATAGCATATTTTATCGTAGGTATTGTTCAGAGCATTTTATTGACGGTTCAGCGCCATAGCTCTTTCTCTTCAATAGAGCATATTCTGACGTCAGAAACGCGAATAATAGCTCCAATGGAAGTGCTGTTTGAAAATCAAAAGAGCACTTCTTTTTTACTTGGAACTCACTATTTTTTATACTTCCATAATAAATACAATAAAATTGAAGGCAGTTTGTCTTTAAGTACTTTAACTAGTGAAGCACGAAAGTGGAATATTGATCACATCATACTACGCAGGAATGAATATGCCAAGATCAGAAACCTCACTGTAAGATCGAATCACTATAAAAAAACCGAAACAGACGACTTTATTATCTTCAGTAAAACAAATTAGAATGATAAATAAAATAAGTTTTTCAGAACGATAAGTATAAAATGTCTTTTTCATATCTAAGGATAGCACACCATACTGCAGCCTAAATCTTTATTTACTCGCCAAGAGCTCGCCAGCTTGCATCAAGCGTATGAGCTCAGCTCGATATCCATGATCATCGTTTCCTTTTGCTGTTTTTGCCAACTCTATTATTTCCTGGTAAGTAATATCCCCCTTATAATCTGAGTCTTTAAGCATCATCCCAAAAGCGGCAACAGCAGCGGACCATCGGTAATTATCGGAGGTGTTGCTTGCTCTTCCATTGGTATCTAAAAGCTCAGTCACCACCAGTTTACTTTTGATCCCTTTGGGGTCTTTATATCTTAACTTAACAGTCATCAATTCGTCAGAATTTGAAGTCTCTGTAAGTGTGGTTGTTTTTTGATACTTCAAGTCATCCACTAAAAAGGGGCTTTTGGCACCTACCGGAATTATCTCGTAAAGGGCGGTTACGCTGTGTCCAGAACCTATCTCGCCTGCATCTTTTTTATCATTATTGAAGTCTTCGGCTTTCAACAAACGGTTTTCATATCCCACCAAGCGATAGGCTTTAACTTTTGCTGGGTTGAATTCGACCTGAATTTTAACATCCTTGGCAATAGAGAATAATGTGCCTCCAAATTCATGCACAAACACTTTTTGTGCCTCTAAAATATTATCAATGTAGGCATAGTTACCATTCCCCTTGTCTGCCAATATTTCCATTTTAGAATCTTTGTAGTTGCCCATACCGAAACCTAGAACCGTCAGAAAAACCCCATCCTTTCTTTTCTCCTCAATAAGATCTTCCATCGCCGCGTTACTGGAGGCTCCAACGTTAAAGTCACCATCTGTGGCCAGAATTACCCGGTTATTACCGTTTTCCTTGAAGTTTCTTTTCGCTATTTTATAGGCAAGCTGTATGCCTGCTCCACCTGCTGTAGATCCTCCCGCCTCAAGATTATCCAATGCATCAATGATCTTAAATTTAGCCGACCCGCTTGTGGAAGACAGAACCTCTCCGGCAGCACCTGCATAAACTACAATAGCTACATTATCCTCGGGCCTTAACTTCTTCACCAAAAGCTTGAAAGCCTTTTTCAACAACGGAAGTTTATTGTGGTTGCTCATACTCCCGGATACATCAATAAGAAAAACAAGATTTGATGGCGGCAGATCTTCAGTGGGGATTTCTTTTCCTTTCAACCCAATATGCACAAGTTTGTGCTCACTGTTCCATGGTGCTGTAGCTATTTCAGTTGATATGGAAAAGGGGGCGTTACCTTTAGGTTGTGGGTAATCGTAATCAAAATAGTTAATCATTTCTTCCACTCTTACAGCATCTTTTGGTGGCCTTTGCCCTTGATTTAAAAACCTTCTTACATTGCTGTAGGATGCCGCGTCAACGTCGATGGAAAAAGTAGACAACGGATCGTCAAAAGGATTTTGGAATGAATTTTCCGGAACTGAGGCGTATTCCTCGGTATTTGAATTTTTGAGTAAAGGACGAATATAAGAACGCAGCGGTGCGTACGCTTCTTCTGTATCAGCGATGGCATATCCTAGGCTTCTCTTTTCTCTTCTTGTAGCTTTACCTGTTACCACAATCTCTGAAAGTTGAGTAATATCAACACTCAGCCTCACGTTTATAGTATTCTTTGATCCAGCTTTTACCTCTTGACTCGTGTAGCCAATAAAACTAAAAACCAAAATAGGTTTAATGTTATTTGGAATAATCAGGCTGTATTTACCATCAATATCCGTAACTGTACCTATTGAAGTACCTTTGACTAACACATTTACTCCTGGCAGCGGACTGCCGTCTTCAACGGAGGTAACCCGGCCTATTATTTTTCTATCCTCAATAACATCCATTGAAGACATTGAAAATAAAATCAAAATAAGGGTGAGAAACTTTTTCATAATCATATTCTTTTAGGTGAAACTATGGATGGGATGCCTAGAAGTTTCAGATTCCATAAAACACAAATGATTTTTTTATAGATTAGGAACAATGTCCTCAGGAAAGCCAGAGAATACGGAAGAGCAAAGCTTGATTCGTCGCTATCAGCAGTCAGGCGACCTTGACGTGTTGGGCAAGTTGTATGGCAAATACATGCACCTGGTTTACGGTGTATGCCTGAAGTACCTTAAGAATCGCGAGGATAGCCAGGACGCGGTCATGCAGATCTTTGAAAAGGTAGTTGTTAGCCTTATCGATAGTGACGTCCAAAATTTTAAAAGTTGGCTCTTTGTAGTGACCAAGAATTTCTGTCTGATGAAGCTAAGAAGTAGCAATTATAAACAAGAACAACGGCAACAGGATATCAATGAAGCTTTTGTGGAAAACAGCTTAGTTATGCATCCATTAAATGAGGATGGAGAGATGGAAAGTGATTTAAGTAAATTAGAGGTATGCATAGAGCAGCTCAAATTAGAGCAAAAGACATGTGTTAGAATGTTCTACATTGAGAAAAAAACGTATGTAGAAATAGTGGAGATGACCAACTATGATCTCAAGAAGGTTAAAAGTTATATACAAAATGGAAAGCGCAACTTGAAACTCTGCATGAATAGTTAATGGATCCTTTCAAGTCAAATATTGACCACCTGACTCCCGAACTTATGCAAAGGTACCTTGACGGCGATCTTTCAAAGGAAGAACGCCATGAGGTCGAAAAGTTAATGGCTGAATCTGATTTCGATTCCGACGCAATGGAAGGCTTTCAGAATAATGCGGTGGACTTGGAGAATGATTTGCTCTTACTTAACCAAAGTTTGATACAACGCATCAGGAAAGAGAAAGTCCTATTTCCACTTTGGTTTAAAATTGCCGCATCAGTATTGGTTATTGCTGTATCAATAGCATTGCTAATTAACTATGACTTTAATTCTTCAGAGATTCAGAATGAAATTTCATCTGCCGAAACTGACGAGGCCTCGGTAAACCCGTCTGAAGATAAAGATGCATTAGACTTAGTAAACCAGGACTCGCTCATGGCTCTACGGGAAGAAGTGGTATTATCAGAACCTAAACCTAAAAAGGATATTGAACCAGACAATGTTGTTCAGGTAGATGACTCCGAAAATCAGGAGGATCAAAGCAGTCTGGAAACGATAGCCCAAACTGAAGCTGACGATCATGAATTTGTAGAAAGCACAGATGCAACGGAAGAAATAGCGGAAACACTTGCTGGAAAGGTGTCCGGCGTCATAGCTGATAAAAATCCAATTGTAGAAGATAAAATATCCTCAGGTGAAAAATTTACCGAAACCGAAGAGACGGAAGATGAAGCCACTACGGCCCCTATTAATCTCAAAAAAGCGGATCGGGCTCAACCCTCAACTATTCAAGAGACCTTGGAAAAAGCAAAGCGAAGTGGACTGGAAAGCCGATCTGCTATGGCTCAGAGCCGGACTAATAAAAAAATTAAAGGCCAGGTGACTTCGATAGAGGATGATGAACCGCTCCCCGGGGTTAATATTATTTTGAAAGGTACAACCATAGGCACCGTTACGGACATTGACGGAAACTACTCATTAGATTTACAAGGTGGCAGTGAGAATACCCTGGTTGCCTCGTTCATTGGGCTGTCGGCTCAGGAAGTGGAAGTTGGCGACCGTTCCCAGGTTGATATTCAACTATCTCCAGATGTTGTGCAATTATCTGAAGTAGTTGTGACGGGATATGCCATCGAAACAAAAAAACAGAATCTCGGTTATGCAATTCAATCCGTTGATGATAGTGATATCAGGAAGAATTTAATAGCAGCTCGACCCCAGTTAAATAAATCTGAATATCAAGAATATTTACAGAACAACGTAAGGATACCTATTGACTCCATCTCTTCGAGAGTAGTCGTAAAATTTGACGTTTTACCAGACGGCTCTCTCACCAACTTTATTATCAACAAAGCTCCTGGCCCGGCTTATCGAGAGGAGGCCATTCGACTCATCAAGGAAGGCCCTCAGTGGTTACCCGCCACAGAAAACGATTCAGCCGTAACCGATCAGGTTAAAGTAAGAGTTAGATTTAAATGACTGTAGGTTTTTGATTATAGATTGTCAACCGAAAGGTCAAATCGAAGATTTTTAAACCCAACAATCTAAAATCCAATCTATTCCGGTGTTTTTTCTTCGGGCCACTCTTTCTTAAAGTTGACCCAATAATCTTTCACCGTTTGCTTCATGTCGTTGTGGAGCAGAAGTATACCAAGCAAATTAGGTAAGGTCATAACGGCTATGGCTATTGCAGAGAGCGTCCAAATAATTGTAGTATCTGTAAAAGCAGCTAAGAAAAAAGCAATAACATAGACAATGCGATAGTATACAACTGATTTACTCCCAAAAATAAATGTCATGGCCCGATCCCCGTAATAAGACCAGGATATGGCTGTGCTGAAAGCAAAGAGCAATAACCCTATAGCGACAATATATTGACCCGACTCTCCAAAAAAGCCTTTGGTAAATGCAACAGCGGTAAGTGCCGCACTGTGTATCAAGGATTTTCCTGAGAAGCTATAATCACCTTGAGGTTTTCCATCAAGAATCTTTATGGCCCCAGTATACGGTGAGCCATTACTTTCAACCAGTACATTTTCTGCTTCTGACCTTGCATGGATAAAAAGCACATCAGAAACTATTCGGCCATTTTCCACTTCAAGCTGGCCATTTATTAATTGACTCTTGTCTTTATTCTCAATGTGGTTGATAACCGTTAGTCTTCCCTCCGTTTCATCCAGGGAAATGCTATTTTCTAGAATATAGATATCTGCAAAATCAAAGTCATTTTGATATTTTTCATTCCATACCCCGGAAGACAAAAGCACTAAACCTGTGATTGTACAAATTACGATGGTATCAATAAACGGTTCCAATATGGCGACAAAGCCCTCTGATACAGGTTCATGTCCCTTAGCGGAGGCATGGGCAATGGGGGCAGAACCTTGTCCGGCCTCATTTGAAAATAATCCTCTACCCACACCCTTTCCAAAAGCCAATGAAATAGTAGCTCCCAGAAAACCCCCGGTTGCGGCTGACCCACTAAAGAGGTCCGCAAATATGGAAACAAACGACGGACCTATATTTTCCAAATTGTTAAATATAACTGCAAAAGCCCCAATAAAATACAAAATAGCCATACTGGGAACCAACTTCTCTGTAACCGCGGCAATCCGCTTAATTCCGCCAATAATTACAAATCCTAATAACACAGCCAATACACCTCCAACAAGCATTTCATTAAGGCCGAAAACAGCGTTCATAGAATCAGCTATGCTATTGATTTGGGGAAGACTACCCGTACCAAAAGAAGAAAGGACAGTGGCCGCAGCAAATATTACTCCCAACCACTTCATATTGAGTTTGTTTTTCATGTAGTACATGGGACCACCTGCCATAGTACCATCTTCCGCCTTCTCTCGGTATTTATGCGAGAGGGTGACCTCAACGAACTTGGTACACATACCGACGGCAGCAGTTGCCAGCATCCAGAAAATAGCAGCCGGCCCTCCTACGTGAACTGCGAGGGCAACTCCGGCTATGTTTCCAGTTCCTACAGTTCCAGATAGTGCTGTTGTAAGCGCCTGAAAATGAGAAGTGTCTCCTTCATCACCCGCTTTGTCAAATTTTCCTCGAACCACTTTAAAGGCGAATGCAAAGTATCTAATTTGAGGAAAACCTAGATAGATGGTAAAAAACAACCCGGTTCCTAATAGAGCGTAAGGGAACCAAGGCGAACTACCAATATAACTATCAATAAGAGAGAGGAAATCGTTTAGCTGCTGCATATTTTTTTAAAATGGACTTTCGGAAGAAGCCCCAAATCTAATAAATTAATCCTGTCCTTTGAAAAATTCATAAATAGGTCACGGATTGTCGTTTTTCAAACAAAATTTTAGTTCTAATAAATCAACTTTCGCCTCAAAAACTCCGTTAATAGCTGATACACCATAGTTGCATGTTAAGATTATTTATCATTTTCTTCCTAGCTTCAGTGCTGAGCTTAAGAGCTTACAGTCAGAGTACTTCTATCCTGGATGACGTTAGGCATGAATTATTTTACGATGAATTTGATCTGGAAAAGGGAACTGCGTTCTATGAAAAAATTCTAACCTCTGGCGAAGATACTCCCACACTAATTGCTTACCAGGCCGCGGCTCGTGCACTCATCGCTAAATATACCTGGAACCCTATGACGAAATTAAGTTCCTTAAAGAGTGTCGAGAATCTTTTGAAAAATGCAGTAGGAGCCGACGAAGACAATCTTGAAATAAGATTTCTCAGGTTTTATATTGAAAATAGTATACCGTCTTATTTAGGATACAGTAAGAACATAAAAGAAGACGGAGAATTGTTGAAAAACAATCTAGATGTGGTGCGCAAGCTAAATCTGGATAAGAGGATAAGTGATTACATTATTGAGTATGTCAACAGCGTAGACTTATCAAAATCAAAAAGAAAAATCAAAGCGAGCTTTTAACACTATTTTTAATTCTTTCGAAGAATTCCAAATAGATCAAGGGCTTCGTTAGCGTCTTTGGTCAATAGATAATCCTCATGTGTTATTGTATTTATAAGTTCATTATCACTAGACTTAAGCTTATTTCTATTCATCCTATTCAGTAAATCATAGGGAATACGTAGCAAAGCGGCAGGTAATCTGTATTGTAAATTAAGAACGTCAAATCTGGTGATTTTTCTTACCGAAGCCTTATTCATTTCATAATATCTCATCACCTTATCATTACCAGTAATCCCATGGATCTCAACCTCATCAAAAATTTCGGAGGCCAACGATTCCAATTGTTTAGAGTTGTACTCCCGAATATGCCAAGGATTACGCGTCAATGTCATCTTTATGTTAGGTGTTGTTATCAGTGCTTCCCCACCAGGTTTTAATACCCTGTAAATCTCCTTAAGGTATTGGCGGTCTTCTTTAATATGCTCTATCACCTGAAAACTAACAATGGTATCAAAGCTGTTATCTTCTAATTTTGAAAATGGAGGTATGTTGTCTTGAATAAATTTATAATCAGGGTATTTTTTCTTTAAAAGGTCGATCACAGACTGAATCTTATCTAAAGCGGTAAATGAATTTACGCGACCTTTAAAAAGCTCTATGCCCCGACCTTCACCACAACCGACTTCCAAAAGGTCTCCTCTCAAAGAATCTACCGCCACGTAGTACGCTTTTAGCAATCTTTGATGAATTGGATTGTCAGAAACTATTTTGTCGGAAGCAATTTCGGTGGTATATATACTCATGGCATAATTTTTGGCAAAAATATGTTAACCATTAAAAATTATGCGGCGAGGTCAGTTTTTATTTGATTGCTAAACATTTAAATTTCCAAGGATGAAGCTTTGTAGTAAAAAAATCTTCCTTTTAATTTCCCTTGCGGTTATTAGTATATGTACAACCGCTCAATCATCTTTAAGTAGAGTTAACTTTGCTTATCAATTTGACCCTAAAGCAGAAATTTTCGTCAATAGTAAGGCTTATACCGTTAGTTTAGATTCAGTTGCATTAACGATAAGTATTTTTCTTAACGAGGAAAGTATTGATCTTAAGAATTATAAGTTTCAATTAAAGACCTCTTTGGGTTACACAAATCCTCTGGAACCCGTTCCCTTTGACAGCGTCTATATTGGAAAAAGAGGAAATAGTTATTTTCTTAAGTTTTTAACGCAAAAGTGGCCATCAAATAGAGTGCTAGTACTGGAAATAGAGAGCCGTTTTAGTTCTGCCAAGTACTATTACGATATTCAACCTGTAGAAGTCTTACCTATTGATATTTCAGACGCGGGAAAAGTTTCTATTACCCAAAGTTGGGTTCGTCCCGGCGAATTTAACACTAACAAAAGCGCTACCGGGCTCTTCTATGATTATTACTTTGAACCGGCTCTTCCTCCTATGGTCACCAGAGCGCCCGACCCTAGGAAAGAAATGCTGGTAAATTCGAATATTACTTTAACACAATCTGCGCCTTTCAATTTATCCGATGAAGGGCTGTATCTTTTTCAGGAAGATTCATTGGCTCAGAGCGCCGCTCCTGTTTTATTGGTAGATAGATATTTCCCAAAACCAGCTAAACTCAGGCAACTAATTGATCCCCTGATATATATCACTCAAAAGGAAGAATGGGAATCTCTAGACAAAGACAGTGTATCAAAAAGGGATTTTGATCAGTTCTGGTTGGACATAACTCGATCTACAGATCGGGCACGAAAGGTTATTAAGACCTACTACGATCGGATTGAAGAAGCAAACCAGTTTTTCACTACATATAAAGCCGGTTGGAAAACAGATAAAGGAATGATTTATGCCATATTTGGAGCGCCAGATCGAGTTATTAAAGGGGCTGACAAAGAAACATGGTACTATAACGCAACCTCAATTTCTCAATCAATTGATTTTGATTTTATCAGAGTAAATAGCATATTTTCAAACAATCATTATGTTTTGATACGAGACAGAAGATACAGTAACAGCTGGTACCAGGCCATTAATAACCTTAGAAAGGTAAGATATTGAACAAGAAGCACCCAGAAGACCATCTGGTATTTGGAATTCGTGCCGTAATAGAAAGCATAAATGCAGGCAAAGAAATTGATAAACTATTTATCCAAAAACAGCTGAATAATCCATTAATAAAGGAATTAATTCAAACGGCTAAGTCATACCAAGTTCCCATATTAACTGTCCCAATAGAAAAGCTGAACCGCATTACACGAAAAAATCATCAGGGGGCTATAGCTTTTGTTTCAGCCGTTCAGTATGGTTCTTTGGACAATATCATTTCAGAAACCTATCAAAAAGGTAAAGAACCATTTTTATTGCTTCTTGATCGGGTTACGGATGTACGCAATTTTGGTGCTATTGCTCGTTCTGCAGAGTGCTCAGGAGTTCAAGGAATAATAGTACCCAGCAAAGGAGGGGCTGCGATCAATAGTGATGCCATGAAAACTTCTGCCGGAGCGCTCAATTATGTACCCGTCTGTCGTTCAGGAAACCTAAAAGACACCATTAAATACCTAAAAGACTACGGCATATCGGTGGTTGCATGTACAGAAAAGACTGAAAAGTACATTTATGACATTGATTTCAAAGGTCCAATCTGCATTATAATGGGGTCTGAAGAAAATGGAATTTCAACTGAGTACTTGAAACTTTGTGATAGTAAAGTTAAAATACCCATGTATGGCAAAGTAGAATCTCTCAATGTATCTGTTTCGGCGGGTATTGCCTTGTATGAGGTCGTACGACAAAGAAATCTATAAATATTGCTTGCCTTTTTTTTCCTTTACTTGAGCCACATACTCTCTGAATTTGTGCTCTTCACTTTTCCTACAAATCAGCGTTATGTTGTCAGATTCAACCACCAAGTAATCTTCCAAACCTTGAACAACAATAAGTTTATCATTTGGCCCTTTTATTAGTGAATTACTAGTTTCAAATAAAAGAGCATTCCCCATAATTACATTTTCATCTTCTCCTTTTTCGGATAATTCATGGAGAGACTCCCAAGAGCCTAGGTCGGACCACCCAAAATCTCCAAGTACTACGAAAACTTCCGATGCCTTTTCCATGATTCCATAATCTATGGAGATATTATTACATTGGAAATAAGCTTTTGAGATGGCTTCTCTTTCTTTTGGCGAATTTAAGAATGGAACGGTTTCTTCAAACACCTCTGAGAGTTCCGGCAAAATAGATTCAAACGCTTTAATAATAGCAGTAACACTCCAAATGAACATACCGGAGTTCCATACAAAATCCCCGCTATCCAAAAACTTTTGAGCTAACTCCCTTTCTGGTTTCTCGGTAAATGTTTTGACCTTCTTAATTTCACGGTCAGATTCCAAATATTGGATGTAACCATACCCGGTCTCAGGTCTATGTGGTTTAAGGCCAATAGTCATTAACTTGTGATCGTCAACCGCGGATTTGGCCAAATCCAAGACGTCATGAAAGGCTGTCTCATTTAATATTAGATGATCAGATGGGCAGACGGTCATTAGCGCCCTTGGGTTGATCTTGGCTATTTTATAGGCCGCATACGCAATACATGGAGCTGTATTCTTTCGAGAAGGTTCGCAAAGTATTTGCTGATCAGATAATTCGGGCAGTTGCTCCTTAACTGCCGATTGATAATCATCATTAGTTACAACGTAAATGTTTTCAACATGAGTTGCGGTTTTGTAGCGGTCAAAGGTCATTTGAAGTAATGATCGACCTGTTCCCAATATATCAAGAAACTGCTTAGGTCGGTTTTGTCTGCTGTAAGGCCAAAATCTACTACCTATTCCACCTGCCATTATAACCACAAAGTGGTCTGAATTTTTCTCCATTTAATCCTGGTTCTGATTAAATAATCCCTTCTTTTAACAGATCATGAAGATGAACAAAACCTTTTAGATTTCCAGCTTTATCAACAACAATTACTTGACTAATACTATTATGTTGCATAACGCTTAATGCTTTAACGGCAAAGTCGCCTGACATGACCGTTTTTGGCTTTACGGACATTATTTCTTGAGCAAGATCGGTCATCCTAATGCCCTGTTCCATTGCTCTTCTTAAGTCCCCATCTGTAATAATACCCACCAGCTCATTTGAGCCATTCACCACGGCAGTTGTCCCCAATCTTTTCGAGGATATTTCAACAATTACGTCTTTAATCGCAGCAGAAGTTGAAACTATGGGCAACTCATTATTTGGATAGATATCATCAACTTTGAGATAAAGTTTTTTTCCAAGGGAACCACCAGGGTGGTATCTGGCAAAATCTGAACTTGAAAAATCTCGAAGTTCTAGTAAACATACCGCAAGAGCATCTCCTAAAGCCAGGTGTGTGGTGGTACTTGTAGTTGGTGCCAGATTATTTGGGCACGCCTCTTCACCGATAGTTGCATTTAAGACATAGTCCGCCTGCTGCGCCAGATATGAATCTACATTGCTCACTAATGCTACTATTTTTGACCCTGTTCTTTTGATAAGTGGAATCAGCACCTTTATTTCCGGCGTATTCCCACTTTTCGAAAGACAAATAACAATGTCATCTTTTTGGACCATCCCCAAATCACCATGGATGGCATCGGCGGCGTGCATAAAAATAGCTGGAGTACCCGTTGAGTTTAAAGTGGCCGTTATCTTATTAGCAATGATAGCGCTCTTACCTATTCCTGTTACCACTACTCTACCCGGTAAGTTGAAAATTTCTAAAACACAATCCTCAAACTGCTGGTCAATATGGTTGATAATTCCTTGTATCGCTTCCGCCTCATTAACCAAAACTTTTCTGGCGATACTCTGAATATTTTTTGTTAACTTCAATTGGATTCGATTCTTTTTTCGATTAGCCCAAAGATAAACAAAAGGGGCAGGAAAGCATGTTAGAGATTCTATGACATGTAGTGTATAGAAAGGACAGTAAAATTTATTACAGCACAAAATAACGAATCATGAGCGATGTGCTTGTAGAGGAAAAAGGCCTACTCAAAAGCAAGTTAAAGGAGGTATTTGGATACTCCCAGTTTAGGGGTAACCAGGAGAAAATCATACGGAATATTCTGAAGCCGGAGAATACCTTCGTCATTATGCCGACAGGAGCCGGAAAATCGTTGTGCTACCAGTTGCCATCGCTTATTACGGATGGTTTGGCAATCGTTATTTCACCACTGATTGCTCTTATGAAGAACCAGGTGGATCAAATGAATGCCTTAGGTATAAATGCCCAATTCTTGAATTCAACACTCACAAAGAGTGAAGTTAATCGGGTTAAAAAAGAAAGTTTGAATGGATCTATTAAACTTTTGTATGTTGCACCCGAATCATTAACAAAAGAAGAAAATATTGATTTTCTCAAGCAGGTCAACATCTCGTTTGTAGCCGTAGATGAAGCACACTGCATATCGGAGTGGGGCCACGATTTTCGGCCCGAATACCGAAGGATCAAGGAAATTATTGGTCGCTTAGGAAATCTACCTATCATAGCCCTCACCGCCACAGCGACGCTAAAAGTGCAAACTGATATTCAGAAAAATCTGAATATGGAAGATGCTCACATCTTTAAATCTTCATTTAATAGAACCAACCTATTTTATGAAGTTAGACAAAAAAAGCATGCCAAAAAGCAGCTGATCCAATACTTAAATGAACACAAGGGAAAGAGTGGGGTTATTTATTGCTTAAGTCGCAAAAAGGTGGAAGAAATAGCAGAGTTATTGAATGTCAATGGCTTTAACGCGGCTCCTTATCACGCTGGGCTCGATCCCTCCATTAGAGAGCGTAATCAGGATAATTTTCTCAACGAAGATGTAGATATTATAGTGGCTACTATTGCCTTCGGGATGGGAATAGACAAACCTGACGTTAGATTTGTGATTCACTATGACGTCCCAAAGTCGTTGGAAGGCTACTACCAGGAAACAGGACGCGCAGGACGCGACGGTTTAGAAGGAAAATGCCTGATGTTCTACAGCCATAATGACATCAATAAGCTGGAAAAATTCAATAAGGATAAGTCTGTTCAAGAGCGGGAAAATGCACGGCTGCTTTTACAAGAAATGTCCTTTTATGCTGAATCTCCTGTTTGCAGAAGGAAACAACTTCTCCACTATTTTGGAGAAGAATACAATGTTGAAAACTGTGGTGGTTGCGACAACTGCTTGTATCCTAAAGAACAATTTGAAGGAAAAGATTTTGTAAGAACTGTAATAGTGGCGGCCTTACAGACTAATGAACGTTTTGGTTTAAATCACCTTGTCCATGTAATTAGAGGAATTAAAAACGATTATGTGAACTCTTATCATCATGATGAACTTGAAGTCTTCGGTAGTGGCGATAATGAAGATGAGGATCTCTGGAAATCCGTCATTCGTCAAGCTTTGATGTACGAATACCTTGAGAAGGACATTGAGAACATTGGTGTCCTCAAGGTGACAGCAAAAGGAAGGGAATTCGCGAAATCACCGTCCCCCATTATGCTGTCCAAAGATCATGAATACGAGAACACGGGCGAGGAAGAAGAAAGTACGGATAGACCTTTGGCTAATGCGAAAGCCTATGATGAAAAGCTTTTTGGAATGCTAAAAGCGCTACGTAAAACGGTGGCCCATAAAAAAGACATCCCTCCATATGTCATATTCCAAGATCCTTCCTTAGAAGAAATGTCTACTACCTACCCGACTACAGCACAGGAGTTAAGTCAGATTAATGGAGTAGGTCAAGGAAAAGTTCAAAAATTCGGAAAGGAATTTCTTGCACTTATTAACGAATACGTAGATGAACATGACATAATTCCGGCATCTGATGTAGTGGTTAAATCATCTGTCAATAAATCAAAGATGAAAATCTTCATTATTCAACAGGTTGATAGAAAAATTGATCTGGATGAAATTGCTGAGACTAAGGGCATCCCGTTTGCCTCCTTATTGACGGAAATTGAAAATATCATTTATTCAGGCACCAAATTAAACCTGGATTACTACATTGATGAAGTCATGGATGATGATAAGCAAGATGATCTTTATGATTACTTTCTAAATGCTGAAACCGATGATATTAACGAAGCGCTCCGAGATGAAGATAATTCGGATTATTCTGAAGAGGAGATTCGTCTTATGAGAATAAAATTCATGTCGGAATACGCAAACTAATAGTAGTTCAAGTACATTCATTCTTCGGATAACGATATCTTAGCACTTCTCAATTAAGCACTTATGAATATTTTGGTTATCGGAAGCGGGGGAAGGGAATATACTCTCGCATGGAAAATACATCAAAGCGTACATTGTAACAGGTTATTTATTGCCCCTGGTAACGCAGGCACTGATCTTTTCGGTGAAAATGTTGATATCAATGTCAATGATTTCGAAGCTATCGGTAAATTCGTTATCGAAAACAACATTGAGCTCGTTGTTGTAGGACCTGAAGATCCACTGGTCAATGGAATTCGAGATTTCTTTAAAAATAGCCCTTTAAGTGATGTTGCCATTGTAGGGCCTGGACAAGACGGGGCAAGGCTTGAAGGAAGCAAGGATTTTTCGAAAACCTTCATGCAAAAAAACAAAATCCCCACAGCAGCTGCTAAGACTTTTACTACCGAATATGTGGATGATGGTTTGGCTTACTTGGCCCAATGTAAAATGCCAGTTGTGCTCAAGGCTGACGGACTAGCTGCGGGTAAAGGAGTCATAATTGCACAGGATCTTAAGGAGGCACAGGACACACTTAAATCGATGCTTCTCGATAGAAAGTTTGGTGAGGCAAGTAGTAAGGTTCTTGTCGAAGAGTTTTTAGACGGAATAGAACTTTCGGTATTTGTGTTGACAGATGGTAAGAATTATGTGACTCTACCTGAAGCAAAGGACTATAAAAGGATTGGAGAAGGTGATACAGGGCCTAATACCGGGGGCATGGGCGCGGTTTCGCCTGTGAGGTTCGCCGATACCGAATTCATGGAAAAAGTGACCCATAAGATAATAGAACCTACCATTAATGGGCTTCAGGATGAAGGAATTGACTATCGAGGATTTATCTTTATCGGGCTAATGAACGTTAATGGTGAGCCATACGTCATTGAATATAATGTCAGGATGGGTGATCCGGAAACACAAGTTGTAATTCCAAGAATCAAGAATGACCTTGTTGAAATGCTTGTAAAGGCTGCGGATGGTAGACTTGAAAATTATAATCTAGAAGTAAACGAAAATTATGCCTCCACTGTAGTAATGGTGTCCGGAGGGTACCCTGGAAGCTATGACAAGGGAAAATCCATCCAGGGTTTGGCTGATGTTACAAATGCTCTTGTCGTACATGCCGGTACTCAACAAAGAGACTACGAAGTTTTAACAAATGGAGGGAGGGTTCTATCAGTTACAGGTATGGGAGATTCACTTACAGATGCCTTAAAGATTTCCTATAATGGGGTTCAATCTATCCATTGGGATAACGCTTATTACAGAAAGGATATCGGAAAAGATATACTCAGGCTTCAACTGGATTAGTTATCTTTAATCCTGTTCGAAAATGAAAGAATGGTAAATGGGTTGTAGCAGTTGTGCCACGTCGGATGGAAAAGTCGCAGGATGTAATAACAACGGAGGTTGCCTGACCGGAGGCTGTAATAAAATGAATGTTTTCGACTGGTTATCTAATATGGATCTACCGGTTTTGGATAAATTCCCATATGTCGAAGTGAGGTTCAAAGGCGGGCGCAAAGAGTTTTTCAAAAACTCCGAAAGTCTAAATCTTACAACTGGCGATGCTGTAATTGTAGATGTTCCTAATGGTCACCACTTAGGTTATGTTTCGCTTCAAGGTGAGTTAGTACGCTTGCAAATGCAGAAAAACAAGATCAAGAACTATGAAGAAATTAGGAAGATATACCGCATTGCTCATCTTAAGGACATCGGGAAATACGAAGAGGTTTGCAAACGTGAATCACCAACCCTATATAGAACCCGACAAATTATTCAAGATCTGAAACTTTCAATGAAGCTTTCTGATGTTGAATACCAAGCAGATAACTCAAAAGCTACCTTCTATTATTCTGCGGACGAACGTGTTGACTTCAGAGAACTAATCAAAGTACTCGCTTCTGAATTTAAAATCAGGGTGGAAATGAGGCAAATAAGTTTACGCCAGGAAGCAGGTCGACTTGGAGGCATAGGATCATGTGGTAGAGAACTATGCTGCTCAACGTGGCTTTCGAATTTCAAAAGCGTTTCTACTAGCGCCGCGAGATACCAGAACCTTTCTCTTAATCCAAGTAAGCTTTCAGGACAATGTGGAAGACTTAAGTGCTGCCTTAACTATGAACTTGAGACATATATGGAAGCGTTAGAGGAGATCCCTACTCTAGATAAACCTCTACAAATTGAAAAGGGTCATGCCAAGCTTCAGAAAACTGATATCTTTCGAAAGATAATGTGGTTTGGTTATGATGATGAGAATGCCTGGCATCCTGTAAGTGTAGAACGCGTAAAACATATTATTTCTTTGAACAAAAAGGGCAAGAAGCCGGCTTCTTTGGTTGAGGATGATGTGCTTGGAAGAGAAGATTCTTCATTGAATAGTGACCTAGAAAGACTGGATAAAAAGTTTAAGAAAAGCTCTAAAAATCAAAAAAGAAAGAAGAAAAGAAGAAAATTCAGAAAGCATCCTGAAAAAGGGCAGCAAAAACAATGAGACGAATTTTATTATTATTCCTGGTCTTAACATGTGTTCAGGGTTGCGATAGTAATCGTATTTATGAGAGAAATTATGATCTTACTGACAAAATGTGGGCTTCCGATAACGTTATGAGATTTGAGTTCGAAGTCGAAACTTCCAAAGAGCCGGTAAATCTTTATTTTAACGTTCGTAATAGCCTTTCCTATCCTTTTCAAAACTTATATGTTAAATACACGCTGAAGGATACTTTAGATCAGGTATTCAGTGAAGAATTGATTAATTATAATTTGTTTGACATCAAAACAGGAAAGCCATTTGGCTCTGGAATCGGGGATGTCTTTGATCATCGTATTGAGCTTTTAGGTAATTATAAATTTAAAAATCCAGGTAAGTACTTGGTGGATCTCCAACACTACATGAGACCAGATACCCTAAATGAAATTGTTTCTATTGGTCTGAGACTCGAGCTAGTATCCAATGAATAAACGCACATGCAAATAATCATTTGTGATTATCAGAAGTACTACTAACTTTAGCATCAGGATTAGTACCTATGAGAATTGTAATAGCAGGTGCTGGGGATGTTGGATTTCACCTGGCCAAATTACTAGCCTACGAAGAACAAGACATCATTCTTATTGACCGTGATGCGGCGCCGCTAAAGCAGGCATCTCAATCACTGGATGTAGGTACTATCAAAGGAAGCTCTACCTCTTACCAAATACTTGATGAAGCGGACATACAAAATGCCGATTTGCTGATAGCCGTTACTTCTTCTGAGGAAACCAATCTTACTACTGCTATAATCGGAAAGCATCTGGGGGCTAAAAGAACGGTAGCTCGTATTGAAAATGTTGAATATCTACTAAACAAAGAAAAACTAGACCTTAGAGAACTCGGAATTGACGAAATTATCTCACCGGAATCTCTAGCGGCTAAGGAGATTAAGCGATTGCTTAAAGAAATCGCTTTAACAGACACTTTTGATTTTGACGAAGGTAAGCTTTCCCTAATTGGTGTTAATGTTGATAATAAAAGCCCCATTGCTGGCAAGACGCTGGCTGAAAGTGCTCACTTAAACCCTGATTATAACTTTGTAACTGTTGCCATTCTAAGAGATAATGAAACTATTATTCCCAGAGGAGAGACATTATTTTTAGAGGGTGATCACGCCTACTTCATCACCCAGCCAGATGGGGTAGACCGAGTACTTTCGCTTTCTGGAAAAACCAGACAGGGTGTTAAAAACATAATGATCCTTGGTGGCAGCAAAGTTGGCTTTCACGCTGCAAAACGCCTGAGTCGAAAGTTTAATGTGAAGCTTATAGAACGAGATAAGGACAAATGTTTTGAATATGCTGACCAACTAAAAAACGTAATGGTAATTAACGGCGATGGGCGAGATGTTGACTTGCTTGAGGAGGAAGGTATTCAAGAGATGGACGCCTTTATAGCCGTAACTGGGAATTCAGAAACTAACATTATTTCATGCCTAGTAGCTAAAAATCATCATGTAAAGAAAACCGTTTCACTAGTTGAGAATATTGATTACATTCATTTGTCACAGAATATCGGAGTTGATACCATGATCAACAAGAAGCTGATAGCTGCTAATTTTATATTCAGATATATTAGACAAGGAGATGTTATTAATCTGACCAGTATTCATGGTGTTGATGCTGAAATACTTGAATTCATAGTAAAAGCCGAGTCTAAAATCACAGAAAAAATGGTTAAAGATATGGAATTCCCTAAGGAAGCTGTTATCGGCGGTGTGGTTAGGAATGGGGTAGGCTATACCGCCATGGGCGATTTTCAGTTCAGGCCAAAAGATAGGGTTGTGGTACTATGTAGACCGCAGTGTATCCATGCTGTGGAAAGCTATTTTATGTAATGCGTTTTAATCTTAAGCTTATTGCAAATATTCTAGGCCTGCTCTTGTCCCTGAATGGAGCTTTTATTCTTTTATGTATACCTTTTTCTCTGTACTATAATGAGTCATGGCTACCAATACTTATCTCCGGATCAATAACCTCTACAACTGGAATTGTACTCTGGTTCAGTACAAAAAAATTCAAAAGTAAAGAGCTTAGAAAGAAAGATGGCTATTTGATAGTCACCTTAGGATGGTTATTCATGTCTTTGTTTGGTACACTGCCGTTCATTTTATCTGGAACTATTCCAGGATTTACAGATGCTTTTTTCGAAACTATTTCTGGTTTTACAACCACAGGGGCAACCATTTTACAAGATATCGAGAGCACACCTAAAGGTATACTTTTTTGGCGCAGTCTAACTCAATGGATAGGCGGAATGGGAATTATCGTATTGGCCGTTGCAATCCTTCCACTATTAGGTATTGGTGGGATGCAACTTTTTATTGCAGAAGCCCCTGGAATAAGTCCCGACAAAATGAAGCCGAGAATTAAGGACGTGGCAAAAAGGCTTTGGCTCATTTATCTTGGATTAACTGCAGCTGAAACTATTTTACTTATGGCAGGTGGAATGTCATTCTATGACGCTCTTAACCATGGTTTAACGACTATGGCTACGGGAGGATTTTCGACAAAAAATGACAGTATTGCACATTATGATTCAGCTTATATCCAATATGTGATTATAGTATTTATGTTTTTAGCGGGCACGAATTTTACCATCACTTATTACGGGCTAAAGGGTAAGTTCAGAAAAGTATGGGCGAATGAAGAATTCAGAATGTTCTTTATTATTGTGGCTCTTTTAGCTACTATAATTTCTTTCTTTGTTTTTGTTCGTGACTGGGCAGGTTTTGAGCGCTCCTTTCGCGACTCACTGTTTCAAGTTGTGTCCGTAATAACTACAACCGGCTATGTTACTGCAGATTACACAACTTGGGCACCTTTCGTTACCATCATATTCTTCATGCTCATGTTCCTAGGCGCCTCCGCCGGTTCAACCGCCGGAGGCATAAAAGTGGTTAGGCATACATTACTGTTTAAAAACAGCTTCCTTGAAATGAAAAGACAGCTGCATCCATCGGCCGTAATTCCTGTGAGATTAAACAACTCTGCTGTAAGTAGGGAAATAACTTATAACGTGCTGGCTTTTGTTATGATCTATTTATTAACCTTTGGCGTGGGTGTATTTCTTATTTCCTTTACTGGTGAAGAATTTGACACAACACTCGGCGCCGTAGCTACTACATTAGGTAATATAGGACCTGGCCTGGGCGAAGTTGGCCCGGTGAACAATTTTTCATCCATAACACCTTTCGGAAAATGGGTACTCTCCTTCTTAATGTTGTTAGGAAGATTAGAGCTATTTACAGTTCTTATACTATTCAACCCTAACTTCTGGAAAAAGTATTGAAAAAAGACTACAACGTATCTCACAACTATTGTAGTCTTTTTTATTAGCTATTCCGTTAATGTAACCGTTCTTTCGACGGTATTGAATGGTCCGGGAACGTTATTTCCTTCTGCATCCAAGAGCTCAAGCTTTACACTTACTTCTCCTAGCTGAAGGCCTTCCAATTGGTATGGCGCCCATTCATCAATCATAAATTCCTGATCGTCAATGGTAGCCCGTACCCTATACCCATCGGGGGACAAACTGACATTTAGCAGGTAAAAATCAAGTAATAAGTTTTTTGTGTCTTCACCAGAATAAGTGCCTTTAGGTCGACTGTAAAACATGTGAGGCGCTTCAAAATCTACCTCTTCCACCTCCTCAGGGTTCCCAACCGTAACCTGTCTTATAGCAAATGCATTTGGATTTTTTACCGACTCATGATAGGATCTTGAAAGAAATGCCAGTAAAATATGGCTACCCTCATCAAGTTCTTTTTCGAACTTTGGTTCATAATGAGCAGAATAGGGATCATTATTAATAATTAAATGGATATGCTGACCTTTTCCCGAATTTGCCAAGCCTTTAGTTGGAGCGTCAGTTGTTTGAGCCCCCAATTCGTAATTTTCGACAATAAAGTCAAAACTTACTGCCCCCGTATCTAAAGGGGACTTGTCAGGAGAAGTCATCGTTAGTGTGGCATCAGCGTATTCAGGAGATCCCGATACTTTTGAGATTGTGATTGCTGCAGGAGCTTCCTCTTCTACAACAACCGCATCCGAAGATTCTTCCTTCTTCGGTGCAGAACAAGCAAATATTCCACAACTAATTATTAGTGCTAATAATCTCGTGTTACTTTTAAAATTCATTTCTTGTGGTTTTAGGGTTTAACTATAGAGTAAAACTAAACATACTGACCAACTTGCACCAGCTAACACTTAGTTAAGGGCTAAAAACAAAAAAGCCACCCGTTTGTTGTTGAATGGCTTCAATGATTTTATTTCTAAAAACTTACTCAATTTTTTTCTTATCGAGATCAACGACCACGGGTGAGGCAATAAACACAGAGGAGTAAGTTCCCACCAATATCCCTACGAGTAGGGCAAATGAAAAGCCTCGCAGTACCTCCCCTCCAAATATGAAAAGGATTAATACCACGATTAACGTAGTTGCTGAAGTAATCAAGGTACGATTTAACGTTCCGTTGATGGCAGTATTAAATACTTGCTGACGATCTGTACTGGTGCCTAGATTTAGAAATTCTCGGATTCGATCAAAGACAACAACCGTATCATTTATAGAATATCCGATGATAGTTAGTAGGGCAGCCACGAACACTTGATCCACTTCGTATTTGATTCCTAGTAATCCTGCTATTGCAAACGCTGAGATCACAAAAGCAGTATCATGCACAAGGGCTATAATAGCGCCAGTGCTGAATTGCCATTTCCTAAATCGAATGAGGATATACAAGAATATGATTACAATTGCAAAGATTCCCGCTTCGTAGGAAGACTTTTCAATATCATCCGCAATTGTAGGGCCCACCTTTGACGAACCAGAAATAATAAATCTGGCATCATCCAACTGTGCTTCATTTTCCGTGTACTTCAAATTAGTGAATCCCTCAAGCCCTGAAACCAGCGCACTCTTCACTTTTTCATCAGCCTCATCAGATTCATCGTTAATAAGATACGAAGTAGTGACTTTCACAATGTTATTACCTCCAAAATTCTTCACTTCCGTTCCAGCATTCTCAAAACTATTACTTAAAGCAACCTTCATTTCTGTGGCTTCCACAGGATTTTGAAAATTAACAATGTATGAGCGCCCTCCTTGAAAGTCAACCCCCAGATTTAGTCCTTGAATCGCGGTAAGTGCCATACCAATAGTGATAAATATGATTGAAAACAAGTAAGCAATTCTTCTCTTACCCATAAAATCGATACCAAGATTTGAAAGTAAACCTGCAGACAACGGTGTTTTAAAAGATACTTTGCTTTCATCACTACCTTTCGTCATCCATTCTACAACCACCCGGGTAATGTATACAGCAGAGAAAAACGAACAGAAAATACCAATAATCAAAGTGATAGCGAACCCCTTGATTGGTCCCTGTCCTAAAATATACAAGATAAACGCTGTGAGGAGTGTCGTTAGATTTGCATCAACGATAGAGCTAAAGGCTTTTTTGTAACCGGTAGTAATTGCCTCTCTCAGTTTGATCCCATTTCTCATTTCCTCACGAATACGCTCAAAAATCAAGACATTAGCGTCAATGGACATACCAATAGTTAATACAATACCTGCAATTCCGGGAAGTGTCAAAGCGCCATTTAACTGTGCAAGAATGCCGAGAATGAAAAAGATGTTAAATACAAGCGCTATGTTCGCAACAAAGCCACCTTTGGCATAATAGGCTATCATGAATAACACCACAACAACGAGTCCTGACAAGATAGAAATGATACCCTGACTTCTTGCTAGTTTACCAAGTGTTGGACCCACTATCGCCTCCTCTACAATGCGTGTAGGAGCCGGAAGCGACCCTGCCTTCAAAATGTTCGCCAAATCTTTCGCTTCATCTACGGTAAAGCTTCCTGAAATGGACGAGTTACCACTAGGAATTTCTCCGCTGGCATAGGGTGCAGAGTACACCAGGTTGTCTAAGACAATTGCTATTCGGCCTTGTGGATTTTTGCTCGCTGCTTCCCTGGTCATTTTAGCCCAAACACGCGTACCTAAAGCATTCATTTGCATGCTTACTGCTGGTCTAGCATACTCGTCAAGATCCTGCCTGGCATCTGTTATAACTTCACCGGTGAGCTGCGCATTTCCACCTCGTCCTACTCTCACAAAATATAATTGAAGAAGTTCCTCTCCGGTCTGTTCATTCACCGTAGGTTTAACTTCCCAAAATGATTTAATGGTTCTAGGTAACAGGGCTTTTACGTCATCTCTGCGAATGATTTTACCAATTTCTGCCGTATCGCTAAGATCGTATATCAAAGCACCTTGAGCTTTAGTTAATGCAAAAAGTGGGGAAAACTGTGAACTTACTAAAGAATCTAACTGTGCTTGGGCTTCTGTTGCGCTATCCTGGGCAATAAGCGCATCTCCCAACTCAGTTGTATCAGCAAGAGTTGTATCAGAATCTGTATCACTACTTAACAAATCACCAAGGCTTTCGGAGGAAGTATCGGCACCTAGTGTTTCGTTGTCAGCACTATCCAGATTTAATACTCTTGCCGCATTTTGTTCCTTAACCAGCATATCGTTAATGGCTAATAATGAACTGTTATATTCTTGAATTTCAGCCACCTCCCAAAACTCGAGCTTTGCAACACCCTGAAGCAACTTTCTTACGCGTTCGGGATTATCCGCACCAGGAATCTCAATTTGTATTCTACCAGTGCCAGGCAATTTCTGAATATTAGGTTGAGAGGTACCAAACTGATCAATACGTGTTCTTAAAATAATGAAAGACCGATCAATGGCATCTTCAATCTCCTGATTAATTATTTCCATGACATCTGAATCTGCATCCCCACGACTAATACGCCCACGATTCGCAGCAGTCGCGAAAATATCTGCTAGCGGACGATTGGATACTTCAGAGTAAGATTCATAAAACAAATCACCGAACGGTGTTTGACTATTTTTTTGCTTCTCCCGAGCATTTGAAATAGCTTGGTTAAAAGAAGGATCATCGCTGTTGCCACTTAAACCCTTGAGAATATCAACGGGTGAAACTTCAAGTGTCACATGCATTCCACCTTGAAGGTCAAGCCCAAGATTGAGTTCTGTGTCTTTAACTTCTTTATAAGTGTACTCAGCGCCAAAAAGATTATGAACGGGTAAATTCCATATGGAATCGAGATAGGCCTGCTTTTTAGATAAGTCCACCACTCCATTAGTATCAGTAGCAAAGTCAACTGCATCCTGATTAATAGATCTGGAAACAAACGTGAATGATAAATAATAAACACATAAAAGTGTTATAACGACAGTTAGAACTATAATAGCTCCTTTATTTTGCATGACAGTAAAATATTAATAAGATATTGATTGAAAAATTAACCCTTTACAAGGGAAGTACCGGATAAATTTGGTCAGCTACGGTGCGTTCGGCGAGATTATTATATTGAATAAGGTTTGAAAATATCTGTCGAGCCTTAAGGTTCTTGGAATTTCAGTTTTTATAATTTCCCTGCCTACAGAGATATCCCCTAAATAATCTAGTACCTGATGAATAAAAATCTGGGCTACTGATACAACAGCGTCTTGAGCCATTTTTATAACTGGCGTATCATCCCCTCGCTCATCAGTCTGTTCCACAGAAGTCGTATCTATCGACTCCAGATAATTAAAATAGAAGCTCTGCGAAAATAAAACAGCTACCGCAGCCAACACTCCAAAGGCTATACCTAAGTTCTTTTTTCTTTTCTCCAGAGACACGTACCTTTTCATTTTGGGCTACAAATCTAGGTATAATAGTATATAAAACAACTAATCCTTGCGAAGTGTAGCTTTTAGAAAACCAATAAGCACCTCTAGGGCCTTATCGAAATTGTGATTATTTGGAATAATTATGTCAGCTTCTTCTTTCAATGGTTTTAAATACCTGTCATAATTTGGCATCACATGTTTTTCGAATCTGTAAAGTACATCATCAAGGTCATATCCACGCTCTACTTTATCTCTTACGATTCTACGCTTAAGCTTTACATGAGCCTTGGCATCAATAAAAATCTTAATGTCTAGCAAACTACTCACTTCTTGAAAGTACATGACGAATAAGCCCTCCACCACAACTATTGGAGCGGCTTCAAATTCCAAAAGTTTAGGAACAACAGTTGGATTATTAAAAGTGTACTCTTCCCTATGAAAAGACTCTCCAGATTTGATCTTTCTAAGATCACTGGCGAATGCTTTGTGGTCAATTGATTGAGGAGTGTCAAAATTCTTCACCCCATTCTCATCTAGAGGCTGTTGATCCCTGGGAAGATAATAGTTATCTTGACTAATAATGCTGATATCCTCTTTGTTGAAGCGATGCAACAAACTATTTAGGAACATGGTCTTGCCTGAAGCGCTACCTCCTGTAATGCCAATAAGGATCGTATCCATCAATAGTGTTTGATTAGGTATTTCACCAGTTTATCAACAGCAATGGCACGATGGCTGATGGAGTTTTTTTCGTAGGGCGTCATTTGGGCAAATGTTCTTTTCTGTCCTTGGGGAATAAAAATTGGATCGTAACCGAAACCCTGGTTCCCCTTAGGTTCATGTGCTATTACACCTTTCACTACACCCTCAAACTGTTTGGTCTTGCCTTCGTTACTAACAAAAGTTATCACCGTCCTAAACTGAGCTTTCCTATCTTCTTTCCCTTCTAGATTATTCAACAATAACCTCATATTAGCCATGCTGTCACGTTCCAGACCAGCGTACCTTGCTGAATATACTCCCGGCTCCCCATCTAGGGCAAAAACCTCTAGCCCTGTATCATCTGCAAAACAGGCAGATCCATACTTCTTATTTACGTACTCAGCCTTTTGATGAGAATTGCCTTCCAGCGTACTCTGATCTTCTGCCAAATCTTCTGTGCAACCTACTCCGGCTAAATTCAAAAGTTGAATGGATTCAGGTAATATGGCCTGGATTTCTTCTACTTTATTTTGATTATTGGTGGCAAAGCAAATCTGCACTTTACTCTATTTCATTTAGAGTTATGTCAAATATGAGGTTAGCATTAGGCGGGATACTACCCTGGCCTCGTGTTCCATATGCATATCCTGATTGAATATACAAAGTTGCCGAACCACCTTCGTTAATCTTTGGGATACCGATTTGCCAGCCTAAGATCAAATTCTGAAGTTGGAAGGCAATAGAATCATTTGAGTCAAATACACTCTGATCGGCTAAAAGTCGGCCTTCATAAGTCACATTAACACGATCGGTTAACTCCGGAAACCCTCCACTACCATCTTGGGTAATAACATACCTCAATCCTGTAGGATCTTCAATGGCGGTAATGCTATTATCTTCCAAATATTGATCTATGATATCCGTGTCGATGGCGAACTGCTCTTCAGCCGAAACAAAATCATCATCATCTAAGCACCCTGAAAAGATCATAATAGCCGCACAGAATGACAAACCGTAGATACACTTTTTCATTATTCTAATTTACTATCTCAACTAACTCAACATCAAAAACCAAAATAGAATTCGGTAAAATTACAGCACTTCGCTGTCGAGGGCCATAAGCCATTCCTGATGGGATATACAAAGTGGCTTTTGCCCCCTTATTCAACAAGGCGATACCTTCATGCCAACCAGCAATAGCATTTCCTGTCCCTAACCTGAATTCATAAGGGCCATATTCTCGCCCTGCATTAAATAAGCCATGCTCCTTGGCTACCTCCTCGTTACTAGAATCAAAATGAGCTCCATTCAGTACCCAGCCGGTATAGTCAACACTAACCAGAGAACCTTGAGGAGCAACCTCACCTTCGCCTTCTTGCGTAATGACATAACTCAACCCAGCGTCCGTAGTTTGAGCGTCAATATTGTTTTCATCAAGGTACGAAGCTATTATAGCCAAATCTTCTTCCTTTTGCTTTACTGCCTCTTCCTGCTGTTTAGCCATCATTTTCTGCTGCTGCTCTTGCTGCCAAGCACTAATACCTGCCATATCATAGATGCCTTCAACGCCCATATTAAATGTGAGCATAGCAGTGCTATCTACTTGTGGTGGTATTGGTGTTTTAAAGGTATTCTTAAATAGATCCATACAGGACACCGAAAACTCTACACTATCTCCTTGTTTTAAATCAGCAAATATAGAGTAAATACTGCCCTCGCTGGTCGCCCAGGTAGAATCTTTTAGCAGCGGCATAGGCGATCCATTCTTGGCAGTACTCAGCCAAACAGAATCATTTTGATCTTTATACTCCATATTCACCACCAGGTATTCTCCGTTTTTAGCAAATTCTCCTTCTCCCACTTTAATTAGCTTATACTTCATGCCATTGGTAGCGCTAACCTCACCCTCTGCACATGAACTTAAAAATAGAACTGTTCCCAACAGCACTAAACCATTCAATAAAATTCTCATTAAGCGTATGTTTTTATATGATTTGATAATTTATCTTTATAATTCTTAAGCAACCTTTCAAACTTCTCTACCGTGGCTTCAAGAGATAGATCGGACTTACCTCCAGCTGCGTTTTTATGACCACCACCTTCAAAATGTGACTTACTAAAGTCACTTACAGAGAAATCACCGATAGAACGAAATGAGATCTTTATCATTACCGATCTATCAATAATAAGAGCTGCAAATTTTATTCCTTCAATGGAAAGTGCATAGTTCACCAAACCCTCTGTATCCCCTGTTTTCGAATCAAAATGTAGAAGATCTTCTTGACTGATGGCAAAATAGGCTGTGTTATATTCAGGTAATATCGTAAGACGCTCGCTAAGGGCGAATCCAAGAAATTTAACTCTGTTTAAGGAGTTAGAGTCATATATAAGTTTGGCTACGTGGGCCGTGTCAGCACCATGACGAACTAGTTGTGCACATACCTCAAATACATGTTCTGTTGTATTTGGATGCTTAAAGTTACCAGTATCTGTCATGATACCTGCATACAGACATTCAGCCAACCCGGAATCAATAAGCTCATCATCACCAAGTTCAGCTATAAGCTGATAAACAAGCTCAGCGGTAGCCGCGGCTTCGGTTGTCCAATACTCAAAGTCAGCGAAATCTTCGGGGTCTAAATGATGGTCAATCAGCACTTTTTTTGACTTGGACGTGCGTACTATCTCTCCCAAATCATTGAGCCTGCTTAAGCTTGAAAAATCAAGACAACAAACTACATCCGCTTCTTCAACAGTTTTCTGACCTCTTTCCTCGTTTCCTTCAAAAACTAGAACTTCATCATTCCCCTGCATCCAATGGAGAAAGCCAGGATAGTCAGTGGGTGAGATCACCTGGACCGTATGACCTTTCTTTTTTAAATAACCAGCTAAAGCCAGAGACGAACCTAAGGCATCCGCATCGGGTTTATGGTGAGTGGTTATTACCACCTGTTTAGGAGAACTTAACAGTTCTCTAAATATGTCGACATTTTGCATTAGATAAACATCCGCATTCAAATAAGTACGGCTGATCTTAAAGTAAGCGGCAAAATTGAAAATAAAATAAGTCTAAAGCAATACGATATGGTGGATAACCTTACGCTGCTATTTCCTGCGAATAGGCCGTGTTCTTGAAAGGAATAATATTACTTTTGTCACCAAATTGATTTAAACTCTAAGAAAAATAATGGCTGGAAAAAGAACATTTACAATGATAAAGCCGGATGCTGTGGGTGCTGGTAATAGTGGCGCAATCACTAAAATGATAGAAGACGCTGGATTTAGGATTGTCTCTATGAAAAAAACGCACTTAAGTAAAGAAAGGGCTGGACAGTTTTATGAAGTGCACAAAGAAAGACCTTTTTATAATGACCTGACTTCTTACATGTCATCGGGACCTATTATTCCTATGATTTTGGAAAAAGACAATGCCGTAGCCGATTTCAGAAAATTGATTGGGGCTACGAACCCAAAAGAGGCTGAAGCGGGAACCATACGTGCTTTGTTTGCTGAATCGATAGAAGCAAATGCCATTCATGGTTCCGACTCTGACGAAAATGCCGAAATAGAAGGTAGTTTTTTCTTCTCAATAACTGAGCAATTCTAAGATTTAATGAAAAGGTAAGCAGCGATTTAAAATCCCTGCTTACCGATACCCAGAAGGGCTATGATAAATTCAAAAACCTTAAAATTAGTTGCTTTTTTGTTATGTGTATCAAGTTTAACTTTTGCAGTTTATTCTTACTTGACACACCAAAAATATATAGCCTTTTCGATAGTAGTTTTTACTTCAGGTGCATTTGTCTTCAATCGTGCTAGGCAGAAAAATAAAGATTCTACATCTTAATACAGACGTTTTTAGGCTCTGTAAAGAACCTAAGAGCTTCTAAACCGCCTTCCCTGCCGACGCCCGACTGTTTCATACCTCCAAAAGGCGTTCGTAAATCCCTTACTAACCAACAGTTCACCCAAACAATACCACTCTTCACTTGATCAGCGACCCGATGAGCTCGTTTTAAATTTTCAGTCCAAATAGTAGCCGATAAACCATAGGCGGTTCCGTTGGCATAAGCTATTACTTCTTCTTCTTTTTCAAACGGCATAATAGTGACTATGGGACCGAATATCTCTTCCTGGTTTGTTCTGCAGCTTTGATCCAAACCTGTGATAATGGTGGGTTCGACAAAATAGCCCTCTTTGCATCTACCCTCCGGCTGTAAACGCTTACCACCCGTAACAACAGTTCCTCCCTCCTGACGGGCTAATTCTACATATCCAAGTATTTTCTGCATATGGGTTTCTGAAACCACCGCCCCAAGCTTTGAATCTTTAGCCAAAGGGTCGCCCACTTTCAATGACTTTGTCTCGTCCACAAAAGCATCCAGGAACTTATCATAGACCCCTTTCTGAACAAAGATCCTGGATCCACAAAGACATATTTCACCTTGATTCGCAAAGGAAGAATGAATTGAAGTACTCAGTGCCAAATCGAAGTCACAGTCATCGAAAACAATATTTGGGTTTTTACCCCCTAGTTCTAGAGATAGCTTTTTGAACATTGGAGCCGCTGTAGCTGCCAACTTTTTGCCTGTCTCTGTACCTCCTGTAAATGAAATGATAGGAACATCCACATGCTCAACTATAGCCTGTCCGGCTTTAGCCCCTACGCCGTGAACTATGTTAACTACACCAGGAGGTAGCCCAGCCTCTGCACAAAGCTGTGAAAAAAGATAGGCAGTCATCGGGGTAATTTCTGATGGCTTTGCAACCACAGTATTGCCAGTAGCTAAAGCCGGCGCAATCTTCCACGTAAATAAATAAAGTGGGAGGTTCCATGGCGAGATACAACCCGTTACACCCACGGGTTTTCTAAGAGTATAATTAATAGTGCTTTCATCCATTTGATGGAACTCAGAAGCAAATTGCTCTACCGCTGAAGCATAAAATCGCATGTTGGATGAAGCCCGGGGTATATCTACTCTACTTGCCAGCTTCAAGGGTTTTCCATTATCAATTGACTCTGCCATGGCCAATTTATCATGGTCTCTATCGATCAAATCCGCAATGGTGGTCATAAACTTGGATCGCTCAAGGGCTGTCTTTCGTGACCAGCCAGGAAAGGCCGATCTTGCTGCGTCGACTGCCTCGCGTACATCCCTTTCGTCAGAATCGGGAATTAAACTGTAAACCTTGCCTTCAGCAGGATTATAATTGTCCAAATAAGCTTCTGATACTGGAGCCTTAAAGCAACCGTTAATATAATTCTCAATTTTTTCCATGAAAATGCCCTTATAAGCAACCAAGTCTTCCCCCATCAACAGGTAGATTAACTCCGTTAATATAAGCCGCTGATGGACTCGCTAAAAAAGATACGGCAGAGGCGATTTCAGAAGCTTCTGCAAATCTACCGGCCGGAATTTCATTGATCATTTCTGCTGAAACATCATCCATTGACCTTTGCAGTTTCCTGGATTTATTGGCGATAATAGATTCGAGACGTGCGGTGGCCGTGGCTCCGGGAAGCACATTGTTGACTGTAATTCCAAAACCACCGAGCTCATTCGCCAACGTTTTAGACCAATTAGCGACACCTCCACGTATTGTATTGGAAACACCCAATCCATTAAGTGGAGATTTTACTGATGTAGAAATAATATTAATTATTCTTCCAAAGTTGACCTCTTTCATAAACGGCACCAAGCTTTGCGCCATAATCTGATTACAGATTAAATGCCTGTTAAAAGCGATCCTAAATTCTTCCAAATCGGCATCAATAGCCCTTCCTCCTGGAGGGCCGCCTGTATTATTCACCAGAATATGTGCCTTTGGATTTGATTTTAAATATTGATCCATTTGCTCCTTAAGCTCCTTCGGTTTATCAAAGTCCGCACATATAAGGTTATGATCCTGGCCATTATTGGGCAGCTCATTTAATACTTGGAGTAAAAGCTCTTCGGACCTGGCGACTAAGGTGATATTTGCTCCCAGGGCCGCTAATTCCAAAGCGCAAGCTTTACCAATACCTTGAGAGCTACCACATACATATGCTCGTTTACCAGTTAAATCTAAATCCATAAAACCTGTAATCTATTTTGTCTAAATTTAACTAGAATTAGAATAACCGAACCATGCCTATTAAGCGACCCTTTAACCTTCAAACATGGATTAATGAAAACCGTGATATCCTCAAGCCTCCTGTAGGAAATAAAAATCTGTATGCCGACGCTGGCGACTACATTGTAATGATTGTAGGAGGTCCAAATGCCAGAAAAGACTATCACTACAATGAAACGGAAGAGCTTTTCTATCAACTAGAAGGTGATATTACGGTAAAAATTCAGGAGGAAGGCGAGGCTGTAGAAGTACCTATTAAGGCCGGTGAAATGTACCTGCATCCTGCCAAGGTTCCTCATTCACCCGTCCGCCCTAAAGGAAGCGTTGGGTTGGTGATCGAACGAAAGCGTGAGGCTGACCATAAAGATGGCCTACAATGGTACTGCGATAACTGCAATCATAAATTGCATGACACTTACTTTCACCTTACTAATATAGAAAAGGATTTTTTACCCAGATTTAAAGAATTCTATGGGTCTGAGGAACTAAGAACCTGCAAGAATTGTGGCCATGTAATGGAAACAGACCCACGTTTCATTTAACACAAGGGTTGATCAAAAATGTCTGATAACTGCGGCAAAATAACCGAAGACATTAACACTTGTTATGAAAGTTGTTATTAGCGAACCGACCTACATGAACTATCAAAGCAATAGAGACTTTGCCATCCAATTAGATGAAAAAGATCCTTTGCGAGCATACAGGGATAAGTTCTACATGCCTCAACATAAAGGTCAGGATTGTATCTATTTCACCGGTAATTCATTAGGACTTCAGCCAAAAACTGCCGAAAAATTCATTGATCAGGAGCTTGAAGACTGGAGGGACTTGGCTGTAGAAGGCCACTTTAAAGCCAAAAATCGACCCTGGTTTCATTATCACAAATTCAGTAAAGAGATCTTGGGTAAGTTACTTGGCGCTAAGCCCCATGAGGTTGTATCCATGAACAATCTGACCTCGAACTTACATTTTATGATGGTTAGCTTTTACAGGCCGAAAAAGGATCGTTTTAGGATAATGATAGAAGGTGGGGCATTTCCATCCGATCAGTATGCCGTGGAAAGCCAGATAAAATTCCATGGATACAATTATGAAGAAGCCTTGATTGAGCTTCATCCAAAGGAAGGGGAATACACGCTGAGAACTGAGGACATAATTCATAATATTAAAATCCATGGAAAAGAATTAGCGCTGGTTCTACTTCCCGGGATTCAATATTTTACAGGTCAATGGTTTGACGTAAAAGCAATTACCAAAGCGGCACATGAAGAGGGTGCAAATATTGGTTTCGACCTAGCACATGCTATCGGTAACGTGCCCTTAAACCTACATGAGCATGATGTTGACTTCGCAGTATGGTGTAGCTATAAGTATTTGAACTCCGGACCGGGGGGAGTAAGTGGAATTTTTGTACATGAGAAATTTACGAATGATTCAAACTTACCGCGTTTTGCAGGTTGGTGGGGACATAATGAAGATGAGCGATTCAAAATGGAAAAGAGCTTCAAGGCCATGCCGGGTGCAGATGGGTGGCAGTTGAGTAACGTAAATGTTCTTGGCTCGGCAGCCCACTTGGCTTCCTTAGAGATTTTTGCAGAAGTTGGCATGGAACCCTTGCGCAAGAAAAGCCTACTTCTGACGGGTTACTTGGAATTTCTACTAAATACCTTAAACCATGATCAGGTAATTCTTCTTAGTCCTAAAGATCAAAGTGAACGAGGGTGCCAGTTATCTCTTTTGATCAATAGTGGCAAAGAGATATTTGAAAAATTGACGAGTAAAGGTGTCATCACAGATTGGAGGGAACCGAATTTACCTGGCGAAGGAGGTGTGATTCGCATAGCACCCGTTCCGCTTTACAATACTTTTACTAATGTTTTCGACTTTTATCAACTTCTTAAGGAGTTCTTAAATGAATAATGAAAGATCTATTGCCATAATTGGTGCCGGATTAGTGGGCTCACTTTTAAGTGTTTATCTGGCCAAGCGAGGCTACAACGTAACAATTTTTGAGAAAAGGCTTGACCCGCGCAGAGCTGGTTATGAAGGCGGACGTTCAATTAACCTTGCCCTAAGTAACAGGGGTTGGTGGCCTCTTAAGGAAATAGGATTAGAGGAAGCCGCGAAAGAAATGATCATACCTATGGCCGGAAGGATGATGCACGATGAATCCGGGAAACTTACCTTCCAGCAATATGGAAAGGATGGAGAGGCGATTAATTCTATTTCCAGAAGCGGTTTAAATAAACTGCTTATGACCAAAGCTGAAAGATGTGGTGTTAAAATCTTTTTTGGTGCCGCCCTTACTGACATTGACTTTGGTAAAAGTACATTTAGGTTTGATCAGGAGGATCAATCCCGTGAGTTCAAAGCGAACATTATTATCGGGTCTGATGGGGCATTTTCGGTTGTTCGTAAATTTATGCATGCCACAGATAGATTCAACTATTCGCAATATTTCGTAGAGCATGGCTATAAGGAATTAACCATTCCTCCAGGCCCCAGTGGAGAGTTTCAGCTTGACAAAAATGCGCTCCATATTTGGCCTCGTGGGAACTACATGCTTATAGCATTACCCAACCCAGGCGGTAGCTTTACTTGCACGCTTTTCTTTCCTTATGAAGGTGAGCCTTCATTCTCAAATATTAAGACTATAGCAGATGCTCAGAGGTTGTTCAAACGAGACTTTCCTGATGCCTATGAACTAATGCTTAATTTCGATCGGGACTTTGAAAACAACCCAACGTCATCATTGGTAACTATTAAATGCTATCCGTGGGTCAGTAATAATACATTACTTATTGGTGATGCATCACATGCCATAGTACCGTTCTACGGTCAAGGCATGAATAGCGGTTTTGAAGACTGCCGTGTATTAAATCAGTTGCTTGATGAGCACGCGGATGATTGGAAAGTGGTCCTGAAGAAATTTCAGAACATCCGGAAACAAGACGCTGATGCCATTTCTGACCTGGCGATGCAGAATTTTATAGAAATGAGGGATTTAGTTGGGGATGAGCAGTTTCTATTAAGGAAAAAAATAGAAGCTCGTTTATATGATAAGTACCCTGAGAGATGGATCCCGTTGTATTCAATGGTCACATTCAAGGAGACCCTTAGGTATTCTGAAGCGCTTAAAAAAGGGCAGACCCAAAAGAGAATTATGGATGAGATAATGGCTGATCCTGAAATTGATCACATCTGGGAAAGTCTTGACATGGACGATATAGTCAACAAACTAGAGACCGAGTCCTGATTTAATTGTATTTAAAGTTGATTGTTCCTTTTCTGAATACCCCTCTTCTTTTTTGAATAAGTCTAATGTATCTTCCAAAAATTCTTTTGACGCACTATTCGTAGAAAGGTATTCGTTCAACGCTTCGAAAAATCGTGATTGCCACGTTTCTCTGTTTTTTAGTAAGTACCTGATTTCAGCGCGATAAATCAACATCAGATTCTCCTCTTTTTCGAGACTTCCCAAGTCATCAGTAGCCAGTTCGTTGCCTAAAATTTTGGACAGTGATTTTAGGGTCATCCATTCATCCCTGTCCAGGATTCCGTCACTCATAACTACCAGGCATGGCGGTAATAGGTGTAGCAAATAGATAAACTGCTCATTATTGATATCCAAAAATCTTGTTTGGGTATAATCCTCGAAAAGTTGGTCCAGAGCAATCATTAAGTATAATATAATAGATAGCTAATATATGATATTTATTAGCTGGAAGCTATTAATTGTGAATACTGTGTGTACCTGTTTAATATTTCACGAACATACCTCACTGGTTCCTCACCTCGACAATATCCAAACTTTACCACCGGATCATTTATATATTTCTTATTACTCTTATTCAGCAGATAATACTCAACATGATCGTCCCAGACATCAAACGACTTCCCATACTTTTTTGCTAGATCACGAGCATCAACAACATGACCTAGACCCACATTATATGACGCCAATACAAATTTCTTCCTTTCTCCTTCGTCTGAAATGGTCTTAGCCCAAAGTTTATCTAAATGCTTAATGTAGGCGGTGCCGGCTTTTATACTTTGCCCGGGATCAGTAAGCACCCGGGCACCAAACCTCCTGCCGGTCTCAGGGACTAACTGCATAAGGCCTACCGCACCCGCCCATGATTTAGCCTTTGGGTCGAATCGGGATTCTTGGTACATCTGAGCAGCCAATAGTCGCCAGTCCCAACCAATACTATCTGCCGCAGCTTTAATTAAATGATCATAAGGTGATATTTTCTGACCGGAAATGGACGAGAAATCACTACTTGCTCGCATCATTGAAGATCGGGGACTATTGAAGTATTTATTATAAACTACATTATAAGTGGGTTGTTTTTTAATTTGGGTTAACCATGAGTCGAGCTCCTTCAAAAGCGAATCCGAAGTATGGCGTACAGCCCAGGCTATTCGTTGGGGAAAGCTTATGGGCGTATAAACATCAATATTTGAATAGTAAGCTGCGTTAACCAACGCTACTGACTCATCGGCGATAGTATAATCAATCTGACCCTCCGCCACCATTTTTATGAGTCTTTCTGTTTCCAAACTATCCTCGGTTTCAACTACACTTATATCTCCACCTATCTCATCGGCCAAATTTTTAAGCCGTTGGACATATGCGGAGCTTTTTCTGACATACACTTCTTTTCCCATTAAATCATTTTGATCCCTGAGCAACGACCTATTTAACTTCTCGCGAGTCATTTTTCTCCACCCTTCGGGCTTCCTTTGAATAAGAACTTGTTTCGTTTTGTAATGACTTTTGGAAAACTGAACAAACTTCTTGCGCTCGTTGGTTATGGTGAGATTGTAAGCGATAACATCACCTTTCCCCTGATTCAACATATTAAAAGCCTCGTCTATGCTGGTTGTAAGTTCAATTTTAAGCCTTATGTCAAGGTGCTTAGCAAATAAGCTCAGTAGATCAAATTCATAGCCCATAGGCTGCCCTTTATAGATGAAATAGCCGGTAGAACTATTATCGAGAATAGCCACTAAGGAACCCCTTTCCCGAATACCCTCAAGGTCGAACTGGATTGATGTAATAGGAGCTTCAGTAGCAACGGTCTCTTCTTCCTGAATTTCTTGACGGCAAGAAATGACAAAGGTGAGACCTAAAATAAATAGAGCCGAAAAGAAGCTTTTCACTGTCAACTTCATAGACATCATCAGTAAAATAGTCATATTTTTGATGACTAAAAAATCAAACAACTTAAAGAAAATAGATCAGAATGGTACTTTACAATGTAACCGTGGGCGTAGATAAAGATATTGAACTGGAGTGGCTAAGTTGGATGAAAAATGAACATATCCCTGAGGTGATGGAAACCGGAAAGTTCATGGAATACAAAATTTTTAAGGTTTTAGGTCATGATGACCCGTCTACCACCTCTTATTCGGTTCAATATTTTTCAGCAGATATTTCATTGATCAATGAGTACCTAACTCATGACGCTCCCGTACTTATCCAAAAGCATCAGATCAAATACAAGGATAGGCATGTTGCTTTCAGAACTTTGTTAGAGGAAGTGTAATAGACGAAAGGATCTTGATTGGGCTGACCTGAGTGAGGTCAATCTTGATGGCGTTCATCAAGAATAGCCTTATACATTACCATTCAATACTACAATTTATCCACTCACCATCCAGATCGGCTTTATAGTATTTCTCATAGAAATTAATAGCAGATGTATTCCAGTCAAGTACTTGCCATGTCATCCCTGTGCAATTACTTTCTTTACCATGATCAATAGTGGCATCAAACAGCAACTTACCTATCCCTTTTCCGCGTTCCTTTTTTGTAACAATTATATCCTCAAGGTAAAGCCTTTTACCTTTCCAGGTGGAATATCTGAAGTAATACAAGGAGATACCAATAATCTTTTCATGTTCAGCCACAAAAAATCCGAAGATAGGATGGTCGCCAAAACCATCCTTCTCCATCATATCCACTGTGTTTGATACCTGATCTAAGCCTTTTTCGTATTCAGCAAGTTCTTTAATTAATTCAAGAACTCGGGGCAAATCCGTTTTTACCCCTTTTCTGATTTTCATCTTATTGTTCGGATTTAGCTATAGGTGGTATTACTCCCATATTATACCAAGCAAACGCGTACCGATCCGCTTGTTGATCAATGGTCTTTGATATTGGAGTTCCAGCTCCATGACCGGCATCCGTCTCAATTCTAATGAGTACAGGGTTGTTACCTACATGATTCTCCTGCAGGGTTGCCGCAAACTTAAACGAGTGAGCAGGAACTACCCTATCATCATGATCGGCTGTGGTGACCATTGTAGCAGGATAGCTTGTGCCCGGTTTGAGGTTATGGACTGGAGAATATGCCTTCAGATACTCAAACATTTCCTTAGAATCCTCAGAAGTACCGTAATCGGATGCCCAGGCGTATCCAATAGTGAATTTATGATAGCGTAACATATCCATTACCCCGACTGCTGGGAAGGCTACCTTAGCTAAATCAGGCCGTTGCGTCATGGTTGCCCCTACTAACAGTCCGCCATTCGAACCTCCGGCTATTGCCAGATATTCTGATGAGGTATAATTATTACTGATTAAGTATTCGCCAGCGGCGATAAAATCATCAAAAACATTTTGCTTTTGCATTTTAGTGCCTGCCTCATGCCATTCCTCACCATACTCACCTCCACCTCGAATATTTGGCTGGGCGTAAATACCTCCATTTTCTAACCAAACTAACCTGGAAGTACTGAAAGAGGGTCTTAGACTAATATTAAAACCGCCATAAGCGTACAGATAAGTAGGGTTTTTACCATTCAGCTCGATCCCCTTTTTATGCACAATGAACATAGGAACCCGAGTGCCATCCTTACTTTCATAGAATACCTGCTTGGTCTCGAAGTTATCAGGGTTGAAATCTACTTCAGGCTTTTCATAAAGCTCTGACGCTCCACTCTCTACATTGTATTTAAATATGGTAGACGGGTAAGTAAAAGAAGTGAAGTTATAGTAAAACTCTTGATCATTTGCTTTACCACCAAAGCCACTGGCAGTGCCAATGCCGGGTAACTCTACATCCCTTATAAGTTTTCCGTCATAATCCATTTGCTTGACCGCTGTTTTGGCATCTTCCAGGTAAGTGGCAAAAATGTATCCTCCGCCCGTGTTAGCGCTCAGTACATTTTCGGTTTCTGGAATAACATCTTTCCAATTTTCACGACCTGGGCTAGAAGGATCTACAGCAACTACCCTATAGTTTGGCGCGTCAATGTTAGTATACACCAAAAGTTCATCGCCTTTATTGTCAATGACGAACTGATCATTTTCGAGATCATCCACGATAGCCACAATATCATTTTCTCCTTGCAAATCCTTTACATAAAGCTTATTACCCGAGGTGCCTTCAGATACAGTGATGACAAGAAACCTGTTATCTTCCGTAAGATAGCCACCTGCTCGGGCCTTTTCTTTATCCGGTGAATAAACGAGCTTGTCAGTATCTTGTGGTGCACCCATTTTGTGATAGTATAATTTACCGTTAGTAACTATGCCCGACAATTCCATCCCTTCTTCCGGCTTTTCATATCGCGTATAATAAAACCCTTCACTTCCTTTCCAGGAAAGTCCACTAAACTTGATATTTCTTAAGGTATCACCTTGTTCAGTTTTAGTTTCCGTGTCAATAACAATGGCTTTCCTCCAATCCGAACCACCTTCGGAAATGAGATAGGCAAACAGGCTAGCGTCATCGGAAAAGCTGGAACCCGCAAGCGATATGGTGCCATCCTCCTTGAATTTGTTAGGATCTATAAATACTTCCGGCTCATCGTCAAATGATTTTCTCCGATAGAGGACACTTTGATTCTGCAAACCATCATTTTTATAAAAGTAGTAGTAATCGCCCTCTTTATTAGGCGCTGAAACTCTTTCATAATCAAAAAGTTCTTGAAGTCTATTTTTAATTTTGTCCTTGTACACAATATTATCCAAGTATCCTCGGGTAACGTTATTTTGGGCTGTAACCCACTGCGCGGTTTGCTGGGAGTTATCATCTTCCAACCATCGGTAAGGATCAGGTACTTCCGTACCGAAATACGTGTCTACAGTATCTACTTTAGCCGTTTGAGGATAATTAAAAGTTTCTTTTTCTTCCGGTGTAGAACAAGACATGATTAAAGCCAAAGAACATAAGCTTATAACTAACTGTTTCATAGGTATTGTTTTGAATTAGATCGTCGAAGATACATAGCATCACTTTGCGATCCGCCCTTATATTGATGGATGGTTAATGCTTAATTTAAAAATGTAGATAATGAAGTGGATTAATGCAGGTTGCTTAGTAATAGTGATAGTAGTAAATGCCATGGCGAATGCACTACCTATAAACGGAATGAACACGGGCGAAATATCTGCCTTGTATCCAAATCTTTTCGTTCCGGCAGGTGTAACCTTTTCAATTTGGTCCGTGATCTATTTGGGACTACTGGGTTTCACACTCTATCCTTTCATATCTGGCAAGATGTTGGAAAATCGGCTGGCCTCACTATTTCAACTGACCTGCCTCTTGAACGTATCATGGATCTTTGCCTGGCATTATTTGTTAACCGAGCTATCGTTGGCTATAATGCTACTTTTCTTGCTAGTGTTGATTAAAATCTACTGTAGATTAGGCATTACAAATAACTTATACTATTGGCTCGTTTATGTCCCTATGAATATCTATTTCGCCTGGATCTGCGTAGCCACTATTGCCAATGTTACGGCGCTATTTGTAAAATGGAACATAGAGCTTCCTTACCCCGGGTTAGTGACGGTATTCTTGATTGGTGTAACACAGGTATTGGTCTGGTTTATCAATTCTGCAAAAACCAATATCCCATACTCCTTAGTAATCGTTTGGGCACTTTCAGGAATAATTCTAAAAACCGTGCACAACACGCCCATACACTATGAAATAGTATTGGCTGCTGCGGTGGGAATTTTGTTCACCATTATTTTTACAATCTTAAGATGGCGTAATTCAACTGATACTATCAAAGCCAGTATACGACTGTAAGATGTCCGGAATTCTAATACCTTCTTTGGTTTGGTTATTCTCTAAAATAGCGGCTATAATCCTTGGCAAAGCAAGTGCACTGCCGTTTAAAGTATGGAGCAGTTGCTTTTTCTTCTCAGAGTTCTGAAACCTTAATTTAAGTCTATTCGCCTGGTAGGTTTCAAAATTACTCACTGAGCTGACTTCGAGCCATTTATCCTGGGCGGCAGAATATACCTCCATATCGAAAGTTTGGGCTGAAGTAAAGCCAAGATCCCCACCACACAAATTCAAAACTCGATACTTTAAGCCTAACTTTTCAAGCAATCCTTGAACATGTTCACACATCTCTTTGAGCTTTTCATACGATTCATCAGGATGCGCAATTTGAACAATCTCCACCTTATCGAACTGATGCAGCCTGTTTAGACCTCTAACGTGAGCACCCCAGCTGCCCGCCTCCCTTCTGAAGCAAGGAGTATAACCTACATTTTTTATCGGAAGGTCAGATTCTTTCAAGATAACATCGCGATACATGTTAGTAATTGGTACTTCAGCTGTAGGAATTAAAAAAAAGTTTTCCTCCCCGATATGATACATTTGACCATCTTTATCAGGAAGCTGCCCTGTACCATAACCAGAATCCTCATTGATCACAATTGGAGGTTGAACTTCAAGATAGCCTGCTTTTAACGCCTCATCTAAAAAATAATTCACCAGTGCGCGCTGCAGTCTGGCACCCTTACCTTTGTAAATAGGAAAGCCGGCACCAGTTATTTTCACACCAAGTTCAAAATCTATGATATCATATTTTTTGATCAACTCCCAATGTGGCAGGGCATTCTCTGGTAAGACAGGAGTTTTTCCATGCTCATAAACCACCTCGTTATCGGTTTCCGATGTACCAGCGGGAACCATGTCATTGGGAACATTCGGTATTTTATATAATTCTGATTGTAAAGTACTCTCAACACTACTTAATTTTTCAGATAACTCCCTTGCCCTGACCTTGAGGTCTGAGGTTTGAGCCCTAGCTTGTTCTGCCTGTTCCTTATTCCCTTCTTTCATCAATCTACCTATCTGCTTAGAGAGATTATTCGACTCAGACTGTAGGCTCTCCAGTTCCCGAACAATACCTCTTCGATCCTGGTCGAGCTTGACAACGCCTGTTACCACACTTTCGGCTTCATTGAAACTACGTTTTTTTAGTGCTTGAATAACTTGATTTGTATTCTCCCTGAGGTAGGATATCTGTAACATTCTTATCTCAATTTTTGAGCGGCAAAATAAGCTAATTTGAAAGTAAAAGATGGCCTAAATTTCGGCAAGATTAACATTTTAGATCCAAATGCTTGTCAATTGACAGACGTTCATATATACTTGCATTATCAAAAAAGATAGAAGCGCGAGAGATTATTCTGATCTACTTAAGTTTCCAATTAAAACAATCACGACACAAGTTTTTTAATTATATAGTGAACAATCATTGTCACTAACCAATTTAATAAAGTAACCTATCTAGTATAGTCTTGAACGACTTTCCATTTTTATGTACAACAAAGAAGAACTGAATGTCAGACTTCTTTCGGAATTGAAAGAAATAGCTGAAGAATTAGGCCTTAAAAACTATAAAAGGCTTAGCAAAGAAGATCTGATCTACAAAATATTAGATCAGCAGGCGGTCATGCCAGAAAAAGATCTGCCAAAGAAAAAACAAACTGAGAAACCACCGGCTAAAGAAACTAAAGCTGAAGAAAAAAAAGAATCCAAGCCCAGGCGAAGACAGAACGTTAAGGCTAAGAAAGAGGAAAACGAAAAAGACATGTCCTCAGAGGAGCTTTTGGAGTCCTTCAATATCGAACTTGATGAAAGTGTCAAAGAAATAAAAGAGGATGTCAAACGGGATAGCGATAAACGACGAGACGAGGGCGATCGAGGGAGAGATCGCGAAAAAGACCGCGACCGTCCACCAAAAAAAGAAAATAATGTAAAAGATTTTGATGGAGTTATAGAAAACGAGGGAGTTCTTGAAATAATGCAAGATGGTTATGGCTTCCTTCGATCCTCAGATTATAATTATCTGGCTAGCCCCGATGATATTTACGTTTCTCCATCTCAAATTAAGCTATTCGGCTTAAAAACAGGAGATACCGTTCAAGGTCAGATCAGACCTCCAAAAGAAGGTGAGAAATACTTCGCTCTTCTACGCGTTGCTTTTGTTAATGGGAAAACCACTGAAGAAATTAGGGATAGAGTTCCTTTTGAGTATTTGACACCCCTATTTCCTGAAGAAAAGATTAGTTTAAGCTCAAAACCAGATAATTATTCTACAAGGATATTGGACCTCTTCTCTCCCATTGGCAAAGGTCAGAGGGGAATGATAGTAGCGCAGCCGAAAACAGGTAAAACTGTACTCTTGAAAAATGTAGCGAATGCTATAGCTGAAAATCATCCTGAGTGTTATCTGATTATCTTACTTATAGATGAGCGACCTGAAGAAGTAACGGATATGGCGAGAAGCGTGAAGGCCGAAGTAATATCCTCAACCTTTGATGAGCAAGCAGATCGACATGTAAAAGTATCCAGCATGGTACTGGAGAAAGCCAAACGGATGGTAGAATGCGGCCATGACGTTGTGATCCTCTTAGACTCTATTACGCGGCTGGCAAGAGCGTATAATACCGTTGTACCTTCATCAGGAAAGATATTGAGCGGTGGTGTAGATGCTAATGCACTTCATAAACCCAAGAGATTCTTTGGAGCCGCAAGAAATGTTGAAAATGGCGGCTCACTCACAATAATTGCAACCGCATTGATAGAAACCGGTTCTAAAATGGATGAGGTAATTTTCGAAGAATTCAAAGGAACGGGTAATATGGAACTTCAATTGGACAGGAAACTGTCGAATAAACGGGTTTATCCTGCGATTGATGTCCCTGCTTCTGGAACACGTAGAGAAGACTTGTTAATGACGGAAGAGGAACTACAACGCGTTTGGATACTTCGTAAGTTTATGTCTGACATGAATTCTATCGAAGCTATGGAATTTTTACTGTCTAAAATGAAAGGAACAAGGAATAACGAAGAGTTCTTGATATCAATGAACGGATAGCAACACTCACAACCCATTTAATTGAATGGCTACCATATATATGGCAGCCATTTTTTTGATACGATGTGTAATTTAAGAATCAAACAGTCTAAAGAATAGATATCTCAAGATTTATAAGTCTTCAATACAAAGGGCGAGACTGCTCCCCTAACAAACGTTTGAAATGCTAAGTACAGGCAATTAAGTAGCTTTGTACAAAATCAAAGACAATGAGCTACCTGTTTGAAAGTTTTCAAGGCTGGAAGGAATACTGTAAAGAAAATAAAATGTCACTTTTTGAATCAGTTCTGGAGTATGAACGCGATCAGAAGGGAAATGACAACGAAGCCATTTGGAATGGGCTAAGCAAAGCGTACAGCGTGATGAAAGATGCCGTGAATACGGGCCTTGTCGAAGAAATGGCTTCACGATCCGGAATGATTAACAATGGGGCAAAAAAAGTATTTAATTATCCTACCACCGTACTTTCCAAAGAATTCCAAAAACTGATCTCGCGAGCACTTGCAGCTAAGGAAGTCAACTCGTGTATGGGTCGCATAGTAGCCGCTCCTACGGCAGGCGCTTCAGGCATACTCCCGGGCACACTATACACTCTTCAAGAGATCCATGGTCTGGAAGATAGAAAGATTTATGAAGGGCTACTTGTAGGTGCAGGTATAGCACTTATTATTGAGCAAAGGGCCTCATTAGCGGGTGCAGTAGGAGGCTGCCAGGCAGAAACGGGCAGCGCCGCGGCCATGGCTGCAGGTGCTATAGTTTATTGCCTTGGTGGTTCGGTCGATCAAATATTTAATTCGGTTGCCATTACCATTCAGTGCATGTTGGGTTTAGTATGTGACCCGGTAGCCGGCTTAGTAGAGGTGCCTTGTGTAGTTCGGAATGCGAGTGCTGCCGCTATTTCAAATTCTTCGGCCCAAATAGCCCTGGCAGACGTCAGTGCGGTAATACCTGTTGACGAGTGTGTAAACGCAATGGGTGAAGTGGGCCAAAGCATGGAAGACCGCTACAAAGAAACTGCTCTTGGAGGATTGGCAACGACCAAAACAGGACTAGAAATCTCAAAAAAGGTATTAATTCACGATATTGAAGTCCTATCCGATGACACAGAAACCCCTTAATGAATGATCCGCTCTAAGAACGCTGTACCAAAAGCATAAATAAGGGATACAAAAACCAGTGACCAAAAAATAGCACTGACCAACATTGTCAGTAAAATGGAATTTTTAGGACTTCCAAAACTGGTTAGCACTATAGTACCACCAATAGGCGTTAGGAGCAACGGTGTAAGAAATGATACTCCGACTATGCCGTACTTTTTCCAAATGGTAACGAACCTTCGACTTCGGGATGAAAAAACTTTTTTTTTCTTAAATAACCGGTTAATTATTTTCTCACGTAAGTATGTACCGAGATAAGTAAAAAGTACTACACTAGCCATCATCCCTCCGACGGTAATCAATACCGTAGTCAAAAAACTAAACCCGGCGGCATAACCAAGTGTAGGGCCCGCTATAAACTTCAACATCGTCAAAAGGAATATACTAATCCCCTTAATGATCTCTGCTTCCATTTACGTAATAACCGAATAAGTATATACTATGTATGTAATTAACAAGATCGCACCGGAAAGACGTCCCAGAGAACGTTTGTAAAGCATTAAAGGAAGTATCAAAAGGGTTATGGCCAGCATTATAGTAACATCATGATCGATAATTTTTTCACTTACATGTATGTCTTGAATAATACTAGTAATACCAAGAATTGATAGGATATTAAAAATATTCGAACCCATTAAATTTCCTAAGGCCAAATCTGTTTCTTTCTTAATAGACGCGACAATAGCCGTTACTAACTCGGGCAAACTAGTGCCAAGGGCTAATACCGTAATACCAATGACTCGCTCGCTTACTCCCAAGTATAACGCCAACTCTTTGGCTCCGCCCACAAACCAATCCGATCCAAAGTATAAACCGGCCAAACCGGCCAGTATAAAAAGTACATCCTTCCAAACTCCCTTCCCTTTGGTCTCGGGCACGGCTAGTTCATCTTCCAGATCGCGAAGGGCTTTATTCTCTTTTCTAGACTTTCGTATAATGAGGAAAGTATAGATCGCCAACAAAACCACAAAGAAGATACCTTCATATGTACTGATTATAGCTTCATCACCCTTGATTACAAAGTAGAGCAAAAGAGAACTCCCCATAGTGACTGGCCAATCTATTTTTATACTGTCGGGTTGAACCTTTATCACTCCAATAAGTGCAGTAACTCCTAAAACCAAGGCCAGATTACAGATATTAGATCCAACGACATTCCCCATAGTCATATCCGGACTTCCGGATACTGCGGCTTTAACGCTTATCAATAACTCAGGCGCCGAGGTTCCGAAAGCTACTATAGTTAACCCCACTACCAATGGGGATATATGAGCTCTTAAGGCAATATTAGAAGCTCCACGAACCAAAAAATCACCTCCTAGTATTAAAATAAAAAGACCAACTATTAGGAGAATTATATTGAGTAGCATTACCTATTGAGCCTTTTTTATGCCATAACTCAAATCACCTGCATCACCTAGTCCAGGAATTATATATGACTTATCGTTAAGATGACTGTCTATAGCACCAGCCCAAATTGTATATTTATCATTCTTCAAATGACTTGAAATATAGTCAATTCCCTCGGGGGTAGCAATAGCACATACCAAATGAAAAGACTTAGGGTTTCCAAAATTAGCGGTTAGATGCTCAATTGCTTTGATGAATGATTTTCCCGTAGCTAACATAGGATCCACTATACATACCACTCTATCTTCGATTAAGGGTGATGCGGCATAGTTCAAATCTATTTCTACCTCTGGAGAACCCTCTTGTCGATAAGCACCAATGAAACCTGAATCGGCCTGATCAAAAACAGATAAAAATCCATTCATAAAGGGTAAGGCTGCTCTTAAAACACCTATAACGATAGGTAGCTCGGGTAATGGCAAAACCATACTTTCCAAGGGGGTCTCAAAGCTCTTATCACTGTATTCTAGACTTTTAGATAATTCGTAGGCCATAACAGACCCCAATCGATGCATATTACCACGAAATTTACTACGATCAGTTTGTATATTCTTTTCTCTAAGCTCAAAAAGAATTTGATTTACAAATGAATTAGATTCGGAAAAGTTATGGATCATGCAGTCTTAAACAAAGAAACAGGAATTAAAGAAAGTTGATAAAGGCGATAAAAACAAGTATAACTATTCCACTATGTTAAAATAATTCAAACTTTCCTCATAAGATGAAATTAGATATTCAATTATTGAAGAACTTATGTACAGTTCATGGGACATCAGGTGATGAAGGCCCAGTTAAAGACTTCATTATTAAGTACATAGAAAATAATTGCCGGTCATGGGCAGTAGTACCTGAAATACATCATGGAGAAGGATTTCAAAATTGTATTATTCTAAAATTCGGCGACCCAAGAACAGCTATTTTCGCCCATATTGATACCATCGGCTTTACTTCAAGATACGAAAATCAGCTTGTTCCTATTGGTAGTCCCGATGTCGAAGACAGCTTTATCTTAGTAGGCCAAGACAGTCTAGGACATATTGAATGTAAAGTGCAGAAAGATTCTGAAAACAGATTACATCATGATTTTGCCAGGCCTATTGATCGAGGCACAAACCTTGTATTTAAATGTGACTTTCGCGAATTAGACCATAAGGTTACCAGTTGTTATCTCGATAATCGCCTTGGGGTTTACAGTGCTTTAAAAGTTGCTGAAAAACTAACTAATGGTCTTATAGTTTTCAGTACATGGGAAGAGCACGGAGGTGGTTCAGTGCCATTTCTAATTAAATATATTTACGACAAGTGGAAAATAAACAAAACCTTGATCTCGGATATCACTTGGATTACTGACGGTGTATTCCCCGGAAATGGCGTTGTTATTTCTTTACGAGACCGAAATATACCACGCAAGGTATTCTTAGATCGGATTGTTCAGTTAGCAACAGATTCCGGTATTAACTATCAGCTTGAGGTGGAAGGAGGTGGGTCCAGTGACGGAAGAGAAATACAGCTTTCACCATATCCGATAGACTGGTGTTTCATAGGCGCACCAGAAGACAATGTTCACTCTCCAAACGAAACAGTCCATAAGAGGGACATTGAAAGTATGATAAAGATGTATTCCTATTTAATGAAACATCTTTGACTCTCCATATAATTTATATATTTGCACGCCATTTTAAACAGACCCGTTTTTCGTTCTAATACGAATAATTTATGTGGCCTTGAATAGGGCATTGTTACACATAGCAAAATGATCCAGGTAAAAGATAAGCACTTTGAATTGCTCATACCTCACGATGAGTTGCAGCAGAAAATCCATTTTCTCGCACAAAAGATTAATGACGACTATAATCATCAGCGTCCTCTTTTTATTGCGATACTAAATGGATCATTTATGTTTGCTTCAGACTTGCTCAAAGAAATAAGTATCGAGTGTGAGATTTCGTTTGTGAAAGTAGCTTCTTATGAAGAAATGGAGAGTTCTGGAAATGTAAAGCAACTCATTGGGCTCAATGAAAACATTTTCAACCGGCATGTCATAATAATTGAGGATATTATCGATACTGGCAAAACTATTTCCAAAATGCTCGAAGAGTTCAAATCCTTGGGAGCAACTTCCGTAGAAGTTGTTTCACTTTTTCAAAAACCAACGGCCTCTAAAATTCATGATATGATAAGGTACGTAGGTTTTCAACTCCCGGATGCCTTCGTTCTGGGTTATGGTTTGGATTATGATGGGTTGGGTCGTAATTTAAAGGACTTGTACAGTTTAGTAGACAGTCCTTCTACTATTTAAATAAATCCGACAAAATGTTAAATCTAATAATATTTGGCCCTCCAGGAGCTGGCAAAGGAACCCAGAGCGAGGGATTAATTGAAAAGTACAATTTAAAGCATATATCAACAGGGGATCTGTTTCGATGGCATACTAAGAATAATACAGAACTTGGGCAACGTGTTAAGCAAATTATGGATAGTGGAAACTTGGTTTCAGATGACATAACTATAGCCATGTTAAAGGAAGAAGTGGAAAAAAATCCTGATGTTAATGGTTTCCTTTTTGATGGCTTTCCCAGAACCGTAGCCCAGGCCGAAGCGCTGGATGGGTTAATGGAATCAATGGATACGGCTATTCATGGCGTCATAGAACTAAAGGTTACAGAAGAAGAGGTGCGTAGCCGTATTGCGAAGAGGAAAGCCCTTCAAAATAGAGCGGACGACGCTGAAGATAAGCTTGATAAACGTATTTCTGAATACTTTGATAAAACCGTTCATGTGTTACCTTATTATGGTGAACAGAAAAGATTGAAAACGGTAAATGGAGTGGGTGAAATAGATGCGATCTTTGCCGAAATCACCTCGGTAGTGGATACCTTTTAGGAATTGAAGAACCTTTGAGTGTGTCGTCCAACTTCATTGATTATGTAAAGTTTTGTGCTCGCTCAGGAAATGGAGGTGCTGGATCTGCACACTTCAGGCGTGAAAAACATGTCCCAAAAGGAGGGCCTGACGGCGGCAATGGAGGTAGAGGAGGACATATCATACTAAAAGGAAACACTCAACTCTGGACGCTACTCCACTTAAAGTACAAAAAACACGTTATCGCAGAAAATGGGAAACCGGGTGAAGGAGGTAGAAGATCAGGGGCACAAGGAGAGGATGTGATCCTCGAAGTGCCACTGGGTACCGTAGCGAAAAATGCAGAAACCGGAAAAACACTTTTTGAAATTACGGATGATAGACAGGAAAAGGTTTTGGCTGAAGGAGGTAGAGGTGGCTTAGGTAATGAGAATTTCAAAACCGCTACCAACCAAACCCCCAGGTACGCACAACCGGGCGAGGAGGGTACAGAGGACTGGGTGATTCTAGAACTCAAAGTACTTGCTGATGTAGGTCTTGTAGGATTCCCAAATGCAGGTAAGTCCACCTTACTATCAGTACTATCTGCCGCAAAGCCAGAAATAGCAGATTATCCATTCACTACTTTGGTACCTAACCTAGGAGTGATCTCTTACCGAGACTACAAATCGTTTATTCTGGCCGACATTCCCGGCATTATAGAAGGGGCATCCCAGGGGAAAGGTTTGGGAATCCGTTTCCTAAGACATATAGAGCGAAATAGCGTACTGCTTTTTTTAATCCCAGCTGATACGGATGATGTCAGAAAAGAATATCGCATTCTGGTAGATGAGCTCCATAAGTATAATCCCGAATTACTGGATAAAGAACGGATTCTGGCCATCTCAAAAAGCGACATGCTTGATGATGAATTGATAGAAGACATGAAAAATGAATTGCCCGATGATATCGAAACTCTTTTCATTTCAAGCGTTACCGAAATGGGCCTAACTAACCTTAAAGACAAACTTTGGCAAATACTCAACAAATGATGTCATTTTGACATCCACGAGTAATTGGCAGAATAATTGACAATAAGGCTGACATCAATATCTTATCATTTTGATAACATGGAAAAGGACAATTCAGAAGAGAAGGAAATTCAAGAAACGCCTAAAAATGAGGTTAAGGAGCAAGATTTAGAGGGTGTGAGTGGAGAAAGCCCTGAAAACGATCAGGATAAGGTCGGTGATAATGAAGCCGAAGAAGCTGACAAAAAAAATGATTTGGAGGTTCTGCAGGACGAATTGGCAGAAAGTAAGGACAAATACCTTAGGCTATATTCTGAGTTTGAAAACTTTAGAAGACGAACCGCCAAAGAAAAATTGGAAATGGTTCAAACGGCTAACGAGAGTTTAATCTCCGATCTTCTACCCGTCATTGACGATTTTGAGCGTGCAGAAAAGTCGTTCGATGACAATGATTCCGATGTCAAAGCACTTAAAGAGGGTTTAGATTTAATATCTACAAAATTCAAGAAAGTGCTTGAGCAGAAAGGTTTGAAAACCATGGATCACAAAGAAGGGTCTGATTTTGACCCTGAATTTCATGAGGCAATAACTCAAATTCCTGCATCAAAAAAGAAGCTCAAGGGAAAAATTGTTGATGTTATTGAAAAAGGATATCTATTGAAAGATAAAGTTATTCGCTACGCCAAAGTGGTAATAGGCAGTTAAAATTAGTAATTAGGATGGCCAAAAGAGATTATTACGAGGTCTTAGGGGTAGGTAAATCTGCAAGTCAGGATGAGATCAAGAAAGCCTATAGAAAAGTGGCTATCAAATTTCATCCCGATAAAAACCCTGGAGACGCGCAAGCTGAGGAGAATTTCAAGGAAGCGGCTGAAGCCTATGAGGTATTAAGTGACCAGGAAAAACGTCAACGATACGATCGATTTGGTCATCAAGGCATGAACGGCGGAGGCTTCGGCGGTGGTGGAATGAATATGGATGACATATTCTCTCAATTTGGTGATATTTTCGGTGGTGGTGGCGGAAATCCATTCGAAAGCTTCTTCGGAGGTGGAGGTGGCGGAAGGCGTCAACGTAGAGGTTCTAACCTAAGGATTAAACTCAAATTGACACTTGAGGAGATTTCAGAAGGAGTAGAAAAAAAGATAAAAGTTAACCGACTGGTTCAAGCTGATGGTGTTACCTATAAAACTTGTAGTACCTGCCAGGGATCCGGTCAAGTAAGAAAAGCCGTCAATACGATGTTGGGACAAATGGTTTCCACCAGTACCTGTCCAACGTGCAGCGGATCTGGGCAGATTCTTGATCATAGACCCCCAGGGGTTGATAATTCCGGTTTGGTTTCCAGAGAAGAAATCATACCAATAAAAATTCCTGCTGGTGTTAGTGAGGGAATGCAGCTTTCTATGTCAGGAAAAGGAAATGAAGCTCCGGGTGGTGGACCTGCTGGGGATCTACTTATTCTTATAGAAGAAACGGAAAGTGAGCACCTGGTTCGCGAGGGAAATAATGTGGTTTACGATCTTTATATTAGCTTTATAGATGCCGCTCTAGGCACATCTGTAGAAGTACCATCCATTTCAGGAAAGTTAAGAATTAAGATCGAACCCGGTACTCAAAGTGGAAAGATTTTAAGGTTAAGGGGTAAAGGCATAAAGGATATCAACGGATATCAAACCGGTGACCAATTAGTTCATGTCAATGTTTGGACGCCAAAAACACTATCGACGGAAGAGAAAAGCAAACTAGAAAGTATGCGTGATTCAGCAAATTTTACGCCCAAACCCGGAAAAAGCGACAAAGGATTTTTCGAAAGAATGAAAGAATTCTTTTAATAAACCCCGAAAAAATTGTGCTGGTTTGAGATGTAAGTTTTTCGCTTTTTTTTGAGTTAAAAAAGTCAATTTTTCGTAACACCAAGTCAAATTTCCCGTAAAACCATGTCATGCGGAGAAGACTAGTATTACTAGGTGCGGGGATCTTATGTTCAACCCTTACAATTTCACAGGTAAAAAAGCAGTTCTCAGTCGAGAATAATACTGTAGTTCAACTTGTTGATCTTAATTTCAATGTTAATAGCGGCCGATGCTACATTAAACAAGGTGAAAGTGATGAACTGCTTAATGTTTACAGTGATCAAGATTACGATAGTTACGGACATTCTTTTGAAAAGAATATAGTTAACGATATTTGTAAGATTAATCTCGCTTTAGAGGACACCAAATCCGAAAGTTTGAGCCAATCCATTTCCTACAAAATGTTTGGCCGGTCTAAAGAAGAGACCGATAAAACATGGAAAGTATACCTTACCGAACATAAAGACTATAACCTTAACCTCGATTATAGAATTGGCGAAGCCCATATTGATTTAGGTGGGTTATCCGTCAATAAGCTGAAAGTACATACGGGCAGTGCTGATGTAAACATTTCTTATCCGCATGAGCAAAGCAACCTGATTGTTATGGATACCTTTTATGTAAAGGTTGACCTGGGATCAGTTAATGTAGAAAAACTGAATCATTCGAAAGCCAAACATGTAATTGCTGATATTGGATTTGGGAATCTTATGCTCGACTTTACTGATAAGACAGAAATTTCAAGTCACATCAAGGGTTCTGTAGGAGCTGGTAATCTGATGATAATTCTCCCTAAAGAAGGAACCCCAGTAAAGGTCAAAATCAAGGATTCTTGGTTGTGCAAGGTTAAGTTAAGCGATTCTTTTACCAAAATCTCTAGCAACACCTATGTCAATGCGGACTACAATGAAACGGCAAGGAATGTTTTGAATTTTGATTTAGATGTGAGTATGGGTAGTATAATTTTCAAAGAACGCAACTAGATCGTTAACCCCCATACCGCTTAATTTCTCATCTATCCTTTAATTAAGCCACTCCTCATCCTAGTGCAAAATTGTCACGAGTAAGATTTAACTTCACACGGTTATTTTGTTTCATGTGTAATAAATCACAAAACCTTGGAACTAACCAATTGAATTTTAAATCTGAATCTATTGGAAGCACTAAAAGCAACAAATATTACCAAGCAATATGCTCAGCATACTGCTTTGGATAATGTAGACATCAATATTCCCAAAGGGTGTATTTATGGGCTTCTCGGTCCGAACGGAGCGGGTAAAACAACGTTTATCCGTATTATCAACCAAATCATCAACGCCGATGAAGGCGAAATTAGAATCAACGGTGATCTATTGAATCCCAGTCATATTTCGATGATTGGCTATCTACCGGAAGAACGAGGCCTGTATAAGAAGATGAAGGTAGGCGAACAGCTCGTTTATCTCGGACAGCTTCGTAATTTACCAAGAAAAGAGGCGATTAAAAGAAGTAGACATTGGTGTGAAAAATTAGACATTTACGAATGGTGGAATAAAAAAATAGAAGATCTCTCCAAAGGGATGGCCCAAAAAATCCAATTCATTTCTACTATCCTCAATGAACCGGAACTCATTATATTGGACGAACCCTTCTCAGGGTTTGACCCGGTTAATGCAAACCTTATAAAAGATGAAATTCTTGAGTTAAGAGAAAAAGGGAGTACCATTATCTTTTCCACACATAGAATGGAATCGGTGGAAGAGCTTTGCGATAATATTGCACTTATAAACAATAGTAAGAAAATACTCGAGGGCACTAAAAGGGAAATCAAGGATAGCTATCGAAGTAATACCTTCCTGGTAAACCACAAAGGAGCCGTTAACGGTTCGTTAGGGTCAAACTTTGACGTACTGGGACAAGAAGCTCTGGAGGGCGAAATGCATCAAAGTATTATTCAGATCAAAGATGACAAGTTAAGTCCAAATGATCTATTGCAAAATTTAATTTCAAATACTGAGGTACATTCATTTATAGAAAAAGTACCGTCGATTAACGAGATATTCATTTCAAAAGTGGAAGGAGGAAAAAATGGATAAGTTGTTTTTAGTACTTCAACGTGAGTTTACAAGCAGGGTAAAAAAGAAGTCCTTTTTGCTTACTACCATATTGGTACCTCTATTATTTCCAGCGATTTTTGGTGTTATCATTTACTTCATGAAAAAAGAAGACGAAAACATCAAACAGCAGATTATACAGGTGCTAGATGAGAGTGGTAAATTTGATACTCAAAGCACCGAAAAGTATTCTTTTGTGACAGTAGATGGAAGTCTTGAAACGGCAAAAACTGCTTTCGCAGAAAGTGATGACTATGGGCTCCTGTATATTCCTGATTTCAATATTGAATCACCTGAAGGCTTCACACTCTATGCAAAGAGTAACCCTAACTTTTCGACCATAAATTCAATAGAGAATAAAATTGAATCTTCTATTCGAGAAGAAAAGCTAAAAGTATATGAAGTTGACAAAGAGGTGCTGGACAAATTAAAAACCAGTATTGATTTAAAGTCATTGAATATTAGTGAAGGCGTGGAAAAAGAGAGTGACGCCGGAGTTTCCTTTGGTATAGGTTACGTCACTGGCTTTTTAATTTACATATTTATGTTCGCCTATGGCGGCCAGGTCATGCAAGGAGTTATTGAGGAAAAAAGCAGTAAGATCGTCGAAGTTATTGTTTCGACCGTAAAGCCCTTTCAGTTGATGATGGGAAAAATACTTGGTGTGGCATCGGTCGGATTATTTCAGGTAGTAATATGGGTTGTTTTAATGGGTACTCTATTTACAATAATAACCGGAGTGCTCGGTCTTGAAATGCCTCAATCTGCTCAGCTGTCTGACGCTGCAGACATGGCCAAAAACAGTCCTGAAGCTGATAAAGTAATGAGACTGATTGCTAGCATCCCATTCACCAAAATCATCCTAACCTTTATATTCTACTTTATTGGGGGATATCTATTGTACGGGTCATTATTTGCCGCAGTTGGGTCAGCAGTCGATACACCATCTGAAGCTCAACAATTTATGTTCCCAATTATGATCCCGCTCATTGCAGGAATTGTGGGTATGAGTAGTATTATTAACAATCCTGATGGAAGCGTTAGCTTTTGGCTCTCAATCATCCCTTTTACTTCCCCAATTGCTATGATGGGGAGGATAGGTTTTGGAGTACCCGCTTGGGAGTTGGCACTATCTATGGCATTACTTATCCTAGGGTTTATTGGCACAGTATGGCTTGCAGGCAGAATTTACAGAGTAGGGATTTTAATGCACGGCACCAAGGTAAACTATAAAGTGCTGGCCAAATGGTTCATGATGAAGAATTGATATTCAAGTAGCTATGCAAAAAAGCCGGTACTAAGTATCCGGCTTTTTTGTTTAATTTGGGTCAATGGCAGACGGTATAAAAACAGTAGGGATTGACCTAAAGTACGATAGGAATAAAATTAAATGGATTATTCTTTCAGTATCTGTTATTATCAGTGTTATCTCTATCTTTTACACTAATCTACTGGTCGATCAGCTAAAAGATCGAGAAAAAAGTCAAATCGAATTATACGCTAAAGCGCTTCAATACACACTAGATGCTAAATTGGATAAGGACCTCAATTTTGTGAGCGATGAAATATTGATCAAGAATAATTCAATACCAACCATACTATTATCTGAAAGCGGAGAAATTATTCATCATAGAAATATTGACATTGATTCAGCCCTTACTGGACAAAAAAGAAAGCAGCTATTGTACGATGAGCTGGAAATAATGCGCGGCGAATACGAACCTATCGAAGTGGTGGACCGGGATGAGATTTCGGGGGAGGTTCATTCGAGCAGCTTTGTCTATTACAGGAATAGCTTTTTACTTACCCAACTCACTTATTATCCAATAGCTCAACTTTCTATAATAGCAGTCATTGCATTTATTGCCTATATGGCATTTGATTATTCGAAAGCTGCTGAGCAAAACAGCGTTTGGGTTGGATTAGCAAAGGAAACTGCTCATCAATTGGGGACACCTATTTCATCATTAATGGCATGGGTTGAATATTTTAAGGATCAGGCTGATATTAAGGACAAAGAGTTAATCGGTGAGTTAGACAAGGACATTAAAAAGCTTCAAGTCATAACGGAGCGTTTCTCTAATATCGGCTCTACGCCCGTTTTGAGTGAGGAAGAAATTGAACCTCTTATCACCTCTATTATCGAATACCTAAGGCCCAGGATTTCTCCGAAGGTAGAAATGACCGTGGCTTCTCTAACCCAGGGAATTACTGCTCTTGTGAACCCTCCACTTTTTGAGTGGGTAGTAGAAAACCTTTGTAAGAATGCCGTAGATGCCATGAGTGGTTCAGGGAAGATCCATGTATTTATACTAAAAGGAAGCGAAAGCCGCGTTTTTGTTGACATATCAGATACCGGAAAGGGAATAGTTAAGGGCAAGGTCAAACACGTCTTTGATGCTGGTTTCACTACCAAAAAGCGCGGCTGGGGGCTTGGTTTGACTCTGGCAAAACGAATTATTGAGATCTATCACGAAGGAAAGATCATGGTAAAATCATCAGAAGAAGGAAGGGGTACTACCTTCAGAATTTCCCTCCAAGGATAAGTAATTTGCGATCACCAAAAAAGATTTTAGTGACTTTGGTTTATCTGATATTAGATGTAGTTTTGCGGCTAAATTTGAAGAGCTAGAATTTCTAATCAAAGAACAACAAATGGCGAATATTGGCAAAGTGACTCAGGTAATTGGGCCTGTAGTAGACGTTAGTTTTGACACTGAGGGAGCAGATCTTCCAAACATTCTAGATGCCCTTGAGGTAACAAAGGAAAACGGACAAATCGTAGTATTGGAGTGCCAGCAGCACTTGGGGGAAGATCGCGTTAGAACGATTGCCATGGAAAGTACAGAAGGCCTTGTTCGTGGCATGGACGTTATTGATCAGGGGACACCTATCACAATGCCTACCGGAGAGGATATCAAAGGCCGTTTGTTTAATGTAGTAGGAGAGGCAATCGATGGAATCAAGCAACCTAAAGGCAAAACCAGACTGCCAATTCACCGATCTGCACCTAAATTTGAAGAACTTTCAACTTCAACCGAAGTTTTATTCACGGGTATTAAAGTAATCGACTTACTTGAGCCTTACGCTAAAGGTGGTAAAATTGGTTTGTTCGGCGGTGCGGGTGTAGGTAAGACCGTTCTTATCCAGGAGTTGATCAATAATATTGCCAAGGCCTATTCGGGTCTTTCCGTATTTGCCGGTGTTGGTGAAAGAACTCGGGAAGGAAACGATTTACTTCGTGAAATGATCGAATCAGGCATTGTGACATACGGCGACGACTTCCTTCACTCTATGGAAGAAGGAGGTTGGGACCTAACCAAGGTAGATGATGATAAATTAAAAGAATCTAAAGCTACTTTCGTTTTCGGACAAATGAACGAACCTCCCGGGGCGCGTGCGCGTGTAGCGCTTTCAGGCCTTACTGTAGCTGAATATTTCAGAGATGGGGATGGTGAAGGAGCTGGTAGGGATATTCTTTTCTTTATAGATAATATCTTCAGATTTACTCAAGCTGGTTCAGAAGTATCCGCACTTCTTGGACGGATGCCTTCGGCAGTTGGATATCAACCAACTTTAGCAACGGAGATGGGGGCCATGCAAGAGCGTATTACGTCAACAAAAAAGGGTTCAATCACATCTGTGCAAGCCGTTTATGTGCCTGCGGATGACTTAACTGACCCTGCCCCGGCAACCACATTTGCCCACCTTGATGCAACTACTGTATTGTCAAGAAAAATATCAGAGTTGGGTATATATCCTGCCGTAGATCCACTTGACTCTACTTCAAGAATACTCAATGCCGAAGTATTAGGTGATGAACACTATGATTGCGCTCAAAGAGTTAAGGAGATCCTACAACGTTATAAAGAACTTCAGGATATTATTGCTATTCTTGGTATGGATGAGCTTTCAGACGAAGACAAGGAAGTGGTGCACAGGGCGCGTCGGGTACAGCGCTTCTTATCACAACCATTCCACGTGGCAGAGCAGTTTACAGGTATCCCTGGTGTACTTGTTGATATTAAAGATACCATCAAAGGATTTAATGATATTATTGATGGTAAGTATGATCACCTTCCGGAAATGGCCTTCAACCTTGTAGGTTCAATAGAAGAAGCCGTGGTAAAAGGAGAAAAGATAATGGAGGAAGCAAAGCAAATCTAATGTTTTTAGAAATAGTCACACCTGCTAAAAAAGTATTTGAGGGCGAAGTAGCCGTAGTTACATTCCCAGGAGTAGACGGTCAATTCCAGGTATTAAATGACCATGCCCCATTGGTAAGTACACTAAAAGCTGGTGAAATGAGGTTTAAAAATGATAAAACTGAAGACACAGTTGAAATTACCGGGGGAGTGGTTGAGGTACTAAACAATAAGGTTATTGTGTTAGCTGATGGCTTAAAAAACAACTAACTTTAGTCAGTAGCAGTGATAAAATGTACAAGCTCCTTACTTAGGGGCTTTTTTTTTGCCGAACATCCTGGAGAATGTTCGTTTCTCAAACTCCCAAAAGAATCGGAACTGTCCAAATATGAATCCATATACCAATAAAATAACATTATAGATCGGAAGTATAAGAACATAATAAGCGATCGTAAAAAGCCAATTTCGATCTTCTTTGGGTAAGATTATTGAAAGTACCGGCTCTTTGAGGAATAAGACCGTAAATCCAGTGCATGCGAAAACAATCAGTATAATAATAACCTGAACAGGACCTACTCCCCATTTGCCTTGTAGTTTTTTTAACCAGCTCATGATTGACTGAATAATTGCCAAATCTGGTCTTTAGGTATAGCAGCATCTATCCGAACTGGCTCCTTTTTTACAGGGTGGCTGAACTCGAGTGATCTTGAATGAAGATAAATCCGCTGCTTATCTTTTTGTTTTGCTCCTCCATATTTTACATCTCCCAAAATCGGGCAACCGATTTTGGAAAGCTGAACACGTATTTGATGCGGCCGGCCTGTAATGGGTCTTACTTCCAGTAGATAGTACTCTGCTATTCGTCCAATTAACTTGTAATTTAAGACCGCTTTTTGCGTTCCCTTACCCTCCTTATTGAGAGCCGTGGTTCGATTCGCTTCATGATCCTTTTTTAGCCAATGAATCAATTCACCCTCGGTTTGAGGAGGTTGGTCTTTGACTATCGCCCAGTACGTCTTCTTCACTTCCCTGCTCCTGAATTGAGCATTCATTCTCTCCAGTCCTTTGGAAGTACGTCCCAAAAGTACAGCTCCGCTGACCGGACGATCCAAGCGATGGATAACCCCTAAAAAAACCTCGCCAGGTTTATTATACTTTTTTTTGATGTAGAGCTTTACCTGGTCTGCCAGGGTTTCATCACCTGTTTTATCGCCTTGCACCAATTCGCCTGAATGCTTATTTATTACAATCAGGTGGTTATCTTCAAAAAGTACAGGCAATCGATTCGACATATTTTAAAATTCCGAGGTAAAGTGAAACTGAACATCAGGGAAATTTTCCTGAACCATCGTGAGCCAAGACCTAGACTCTGCCATAAACACGATTTTCCCATCTTTATCTTTGGCAATATGCCTCATTTTAGAATCAATGAACTCATCCAGCTTCTTTTTAGCTTCACTATGTATCCAACAAGCTTTAAAGAGGTTAATCGGCATAAAATCACAAGAGGCTCCATATTCATGTTTTAACCTGTGTTGAATCACTTCAAACTGGAGTGCTCCAACAGTACCTACTACTTTCCTGGACCCAAACTCATAGGTAAACAACTGTGCTACTCCTTCTTCCATTAATTGATTTAGGCCTTTATCCAGTTGCTTCGTTTTCATAGCATCCTTATTGATCACCTCTTTAAATATCTCTGGGGAGAAACTTGGTATTCCTTTGTACATACCTCTCTCACCTTCAGATAAGGTGTCCCCTATTTTAAGATTACCCGTATCATAAAGGCCTACAATATCCCCTGGCCAGGCCTCATCCACCATTTCCTTCTCCTGTGCTAAGAAGGCAGTAGCGTTTGAAAACCTTATCTTTTTATCCGCACGTACATGGTAGTAATTCGTGCCTCGCTCAAACTTACCTGCACATACTCTTACGAACGCAATTCGATTTCTATGATTGGGGTCCATATTAGCATGTATCTTAAAAATAAATCCTGAAAACTTTTTTTCATCAGGTTCAATTTGCCGCTCCTCGGTCTCCCTGGCTAGAGGAGAAGGGGCTAGTTCTATAAAGCAATCTAATAATTCTTTAACACCAAAATTATTGACGGCACTGCCAAAGAAAACAGGCGCTACATGACCCTCGAGGTATGCATTGACATCAAATTCAGGATAGACGCCTTCAATGAGTTCAACATCTTCACGCAACTGGGCGGCATCATTTTCTCCAATCTGCTCATCGATTAATGGGTTATTAAGGTCATCAATTTTAAGCCCATCATCTTCTAACTTAGATTTGCTGGGTTGGAAAAGATGTAGACTCTTATTGTAAAGACTATAAACCCCTTTGAAGGTTTTGCCCATACTGATAGGCCAGGAAAGAGGTCTTACCTTGATGTTGAGTTTTGCTTCAATCTCATCCAACAAGTCATAAGGATCTCGACCCTCCCGATCTAGCTTATTAATAAAGCAGATTACCGGTGTATTCCGCATTCGGCAAACCTCCATCAGCTTTTCAGTCTGCATTTCGACTCCTTTGACGCAGTCAATCACCATAATCACACTATCCACAGCAGTCAGAGTTCGATAAGTATCCTCGGCAAAATCCTGATGACCGGGAGTGTCTAAAATGTTTATTTTCTTTCCCTGATAGTCGAAGGCCATCACAGAGGTTGCAACAGAGATGCCTCGTTGCTTCTCAATCTCCATCCAGTCCGAACGGGCGTGCATCTTTATCTTATTTGATTTCACCGCACCTGCCGACTGAATAGCTCCGCCGAAGAGCAATAGCTTTTCTGTAAGGGTGGTTTTACCAGCATCCGGGTGGCTTATAATTCCGAACGTTTTCCGCTTATCTATTTCTTGTTGAATGGTCATGCTCAGTTCAAAACAAGCTGTAAAGTTACGTCTGTGAGTCTAATTAGTTTAGTATTAAGAGTTCTAGTTTTGTCGAAACATATGCTTAAAGTATTTAAACCGTAAACAGTTCTGCCATTATGTCACCAAAATCTGATTGGCACAACCATTGATCACTGGTGAGTACTTTGACAAGTATTGAATAATAAAGGCATAAATAAGATATAAGTACTAACGATCATGGGAAAAATTATTGGAATAGACTTAGGAACTACCAACTCGTGTGTTGCCGTAATGGAGGGCAACGAACCGGTTGTAATTCCTAATAGTGAGGGCCGAAGAACCACCCCTTCCATCGTAGGTTTTCTGGATGAGGGGAAAGGTGAGCGAAAAGTGGGAGACCCTGCAAAAAGACAAGCAATCACTAATCCGCAAAATACCATAAGCTCTGTCAAGCGATTTATGGGAAAAAAATATACTGAAGTTGGAGAAGAATTAAAAACCGTTTCTTACAACCTTGAAAAAGGTAACAACGACACAGTTCGTGTAAAAATCGGTGACAGAAATTATACATCTCAGGAAATTTCAGCTATGATTCTTCAGAAAATGAAGTCGACGGCTGAAGATTACTTAGGAACAGAAGTAAAAGAAGCGGTGGTTACCGTTCCCGCCTACTTTAATGACGCTGAGCGTCAAGCCACTAAAGAAGCCGGACAAATTGCCGGTCTTGAAGTAAAAAGGATCATTAATGAGCCCACCGCAGCTGCTTTAGCTTATGGCCTTGACAAGAAGAATGCAGATATGAAAATCGCAGTGTACGACCTTGGGGGTGGTACCTTTGATATTTCTATCCTAGAGCTTGGAGACGGTGTATTTGAAGTGAAATCTACTAATGGTGACGTACACTTAGGTGGAGACGACTTTGACCAGGTAATCATTAATTGGTTAGCCGAAGAGTTCTTATCTGATGAGAACATCGATCTTAGAAAAGATCCTATGGCACTTCAGCGACTGAAAGAGGCGGCAGAAAAGGCAAAAATCGAGCTTTCAAGCTCTACGGAAACTGAGATTAACCTTCCTTACATAATGCCGGTAGATGGTGTACCTAAGCACTTAGTAAGAAAACTTTCAAGAGCAAAATTCGAGCAATTGGCAGACGATTTGATCAAAAGATCAATGGAGCCTTGTAAGATCGCATTGAAAGATGCGGGCATGAGTGCTTCTGATGTGGATGAAGTAATTCTTGTAGGAGGTTCTACTCGTATCCCAAGAATACAGGAAGAAGTTGAGAAATTCTTCGGTAAAAAACCTTCCAAAGGTGTTAATCCCGATGAAGTTGTAGCTATTGGAGCTGCTATTCAAGGGGGAGTTCTGACCGGAGAAGTTAAAGATGTACTTCTCCTAGATGTGACTCCTCTGTCATTAGGCATTGAAACCATGGGTGGTGTGTTTACTAAATTAATTGAGTCGAACACTACTATCCCCACCAAAAAGTCTGAAGTATTTTCAACAGCGGCTGACAGCCAGCCTTCTGTAGAAATCCATGTTCTGCAAGGCGAGCGGCCGATGGCTCGGGATAACCGAACTATCGGCAGGTTTCACTTAGATGGCATACCACCAGCTCCAAGAGGAGTACCTCAAATTGAAGTAACCTTCGATATTGATGCTAATGGTATCCTGAATGTATCAGCTAAGGACAAGGGTACAAACAAAGAGCAAAAGATCAGAATTGAGGCCTCTTCAGGATTGACAGATGAAGAAATCGAAAAGATGAAGCAAGAAGCTCAAGCTAATGCCGATGCTGATAAAGAAGCCAAAGAGAAGGTGGAAAAAGTAAATGCTGCCGACTCACTCATCTTCCAGACTGAAAAGCAACTCAAGGAATATGGCGATAAACTTTCTGATGGAAATAAGTCTGCTATTGAAAGTGCTTTGGAAGAGTTAAAGAAAGCGCACCAATCTCAGGACTTAGCAGCTATTGATACGGCTATGGAAGGTTTAAATAAAGCGTGGGAAGGTGCGGCACAAGAAATGTACGCAGCCACAGGCGGAGCAGATGCTGCCCAAGGTGCACCAAATGCAGGGACTGCTGATGCTGGTGCAGCAGATTCTTCGGAAGGTGATGACGTTGCCGATGTTGAATTCGAGGAAGTGGACGACAATAAAAAGTAAGTCGATCACTGATTTAATATAGATCAAAAAAGGGGCGAGGGGTGCCCCTTTTTTTGTTCCCGTCCATTCTATATTATCAGACACTCGGTTGAATAGAGAAATTCAATTAATTAACCTTTCAATGCAAGCTACGTCAACAATTAGTATCCCCATTAGAGCCCAGATTAAACTGATACTCACAATTGTAATCATTCTGCCCTTCACAACCTCTACTATCACCGCTCAAAAACTTGATATCCTTGCCAAGCCAAAAGTGGACAAGAGAGTTGAGTTAATGAGTATTGTATTTCGGTTGGCGGATAGTCAAGAGTATAGCTCAAGACGATTTCCAAACTATGTAGAAAGTATTGAATCCCATTTCAGCAGATACACGCAACACAGATTAATTACCTTTATTAAAGACGTATTGCGCAATAATGGTGTAGGCTATGACGCCGTTATGCAAATGGCGGTTCATATGACCGAAACCTATCCTTTTGAGCCCTTGATTCCTTTTAGTAGCGAAGTTCCGGAACCCAGGTGGGGCAAGGAAAATGCCATTGAGTTTTTGAAATTGCTTAATGAATTCTACCTGGAAGCCGATTGTGAAACCTTCTTTGAAAACAATCGTGATTTATACGCTTCTGCTTCGCAAAGCTTTATCAAAGTGTTTGAAGATTTGGACGTAAACTGGTACCAGGACTTCTACGGTCAAAAACCCAAAGGGGAATTCAGAATTGTAAACGGTCTTGGTAATGGAGGCGGCAACTATGGTCCAAAAATACTATTCCATGACAAAGAAATTGTATATGCCATTATGGGTACCTGGAGCATTGATAGCCTAGGTAGACCCGTTTATCCCGTAAAAGATTACTTCCCAACTTTACTGCATGAATTCAATCACTCATTTGTGAATCACGTGGTCCAAAAGTACATTAATGACCTGGCCGCCAGCGGAACAAAGATCTTTAAGCCTCTAAAAAGCCAAATGGAGGCGATGGCATATGCCACATGGCAAACCATGTATATGGAAGCTGTGGTAAGGGCAGCGGTCATTAAATATCTGAAGGATCACAACTATCCGAAGTACTTTATTGAACAGGAGTTAAACCAACAAGTGGACAATGGTTTTTACTGGACACCTGAACTTGTAGAAGAACTTGAAGAATATGCGGATAACCGGCAAAATTATCCTGACCTTGAAAGTTATATGCCTGAAATTGTCAAATTCTTCAATAAGTTATCTCAGAAATCCGGCTGAAATTGGCATACGCCCTGAGTCTGGTAATGATTATCGTATACCGATCTGAGTACCTGAAAAAGACGATACAGGTTAAGGCACCGACCAACTGAGATAAAGACACCGGTAAATCGAATTGGCAAAAGGGGTAATCAACTGCAAGTTAACTTCCTCAAATATCCAAACTTGGACTTGTATCTTTTTTGTAACAGGAATAAAACTATAACTTGAAGAATAATAACAACTACTATTTCAATTCAGAAATATAGTGTGAGAATTTAATTATATATTAATGAATAAAATACTGGAGTTGATAGTTGTTCTTCTCATTATCTGTTCATGCAATGAAAAACCTAAGGAAAATAGTGAACATTGGTCTTACCAAGGTGAAACAGGACCAGAGAATTGGGCCGAAATTGAAAAACAATCTGACTGCGATGGAAAAAAACAATCCCCTATCAACATTATTGATATAGAGGTAAAAGATGACGCTTCACTTCTACCACTTGATATTCACTATTCCGACAGCGTGATAATTCATGACGTTACCAATAACGGTCATTCCATTCAGTATAATTTTGAAGAGGGGGATTATATTACTATTGGTAATAGAAAATTTGACTTAAAACAAATTCATTTTCACGAAGCCTCGGAGCATACCATAAACGGAGTTCATTTCCCCTTGGAAATACATATGGTACATATAAACTCAAACAATGAAATTGCTGTCCTATCAACCCTGGCGGTCGAAGGAACAAGCAACAGTGCGTTTGACTTTTTGGAGAGTTACCTCCCTGTTAAAGTCGGGGAAACCAAACCAATCAGTGATTACTTTGATCTTAATTTAAATTTGCCGGAAAACAAGGAATACTACTTCTATGAAGGTTCGTTGACCACACCTCCTTGTACGGAGGGGGTCAAATGGTATATTTTTAAAACACCTGTTATCGTCTCATTAAAGCAAGTGAAGCAATTACAAGAATTAATGCCTTTAAATAATTACAGAGATGAGCAACCCATTAACGGAAGGAGTGTAAAGCAAATGCCCGCGAAAAAAGAAGCTATTTAACTCAGAATACAATTAAATAGGTACGTTCACATGCCGTTCCGCATGGTAAGAGGAACGTACCAATGGTCCGGACTCTACATACTTTAATCCCCTACTCAGACCCTCTTCCTTATATGCTTCGAATTGGTCGGGATGTATAAACTCAGCTACTTCCAAATGCATCTTAGTAGGCTGCAAGTATTGGCCTAATGTTAAAATATCAAGGCCATGTTCAACAAGATCATCCATTGCCTTATGCACTTCATCAATGGTCTCACCAACACCTAGCATAATGCCCGATTTGGTTCTTTTCCCGGCTTCTTTAGTCAATTTGGTTTGTTCCAGACTACGAGCATACTTGGCCTGTGGTCGTACTCTTCGGTACAGTCTTTCTACCGTTTCCATGTTATGTGAAACTACCTCCTGGCCTCCGGCGATCATCCGATACAAAGCATCCCAGTTCCCCTTTACGTCAGGTATAAGTGTTTCAATAGTCGTTTCGGGTGAGAATTCCTTAGTTTTTACCACAGTTTGATACCAAATTTCAGCTCCACGATCTTTGAGCTCATCACGATTTACTGATGTAATAACGGCATGCTTCACCCCCATCAACTTTATAGCTTCGGCTACTCGTTCAGGTTCTTCCTCATCATACTCGGGTGGACGACCAGTAGCTACGGCACAAAATGTACAACTACGAGTACAGACGTTTCCGAGAATCATAAAAGTTGCTGTACCTGCACCCCAACATTCACCCATGTTTGGACAATTACCACTTTCACAAATGGTATGCAATTTATGCTGATCGACCAACTTTCGAACATTGGCATATTCCTTACCTACCGGTAGCTTAACACGCAACCAATCCGGTTTCCTTTTTTGTTTCTCTTTTTCGGATACAACAGGTAATTCGATCATCCCCTCAAACGTTTGTAGAATAACAAAATTAGCAATTTATAGTTTTGCATTTGACCCTTCTAAGAACTATCTACGAGTACCGTAAAATAGGGTAATAAAAGCGGTTGGAAACACCGCCTTGTTATCGGCTGCAGACATCAGTTCAATCTCTTGGGTGTAGGCGTCAATCAAGAAACCTGCTTCAAAGCCAGTCACATTATTTTTTGAGGTTCCGAGCTCAAAACTTAAAGAGGTCTTAAGGTTAGCCCCTATCCGTAACTTCGACTCGGTTATACCTTGTAAAATATAACCTGAACCGATTATTTCCTCGGCACCATGTTGAGCAGGATCATAGGGTACACGTCGGCTATTGAATTGATCCACCCCTATTTCCACATAATAAGGAGCTAGCAGCCCTAAAGAGGGTCCTACCGCAGCATTCAGCTTAATCTCAACACCTTGTTGCGGTGCCTTCTTGAAAAGAATCATCTCACGTCCGTATTGAAAGCGCAGTGCATAGAGATAATTTACTTTACCTAAAATAAAAGCATTTGTTCCAGTATTTCTCCTGAGCTGGAATTCTTGTGGATGCTTCACGTTCATTACCTCTAAGCCGTAGCTCTGAAAGAGGCCGTCATTGATCTGAAATGACTTACGGAAAACAAAACCTCCAATAAGTCCCCCAGCAGTATTCTTGTTAACGCCCCAAATAAACTCAGTCTGATACTCATCAGCATCACGATCCTGACCAAATGAATTCAGAGTCAAAAAGCTTAATGCTAAACCTAATATGAAGATGTTGTATCTCATTTATATAAATGCGACTTGTAATTTACCAATATACCGTTAGTAACGCAAAGAGACGCAATATAGTTTGAGAACTGAATCATGAAAACCATGGGAATTAGGCAAATTCTTTTAAATCCTGAAAGTTTATGCCCATATGCGAGATGTCATATACTGGTTCCCCATTTTTCAAGACTATTACCTGAGGTGATTCGTGCGCTACTCCAAAAGATTCGGCTACTTTATTGGAAACTTCACGATACCGAATTAAGTCTACAATGTAAGGCTTAAGTGCGCCCACTTCTGCATCATCCCAAGATCGCTCTAAACGGTCAAGCGCCATACTGCTGATCGGACATCGCGTGCTATGTTTGAATAGCATAACCGGGTAATTCAGCGATTCAACCTTTAGTTCCTCAATCTTATCTACCTCTTGTACTTCTGTCCAATTCATACTAGTCGTACCAAAGTCCTTGCTCCTTTTTGTCGAATCGAGGCTTGCGAACTTTTTCTTTTAAGTGTTTAGGTTGATTCTCGTTCTTCTTAAACAATTTAGCCCATAAAAGATTCAATTTAAAGAGACCTTTTCTAAACTCATTTGAATCATCCTTGCCGTTATCATACTTAAAACTTGGGTGACGGTTTTTAATGTATTTCCTTGACATTTTTACATTGCCTTGATAATTACTAGCCCGGATAGCAGCCCTTGAAGGGCCAATTCCTTTCAGAGAACCATCTGCCGCGTGAGGTTTTTTCGAGTATCCACGAGCCAGCCGGGTTCGACCCTGGTAGTCACCTGCTTTACGACTGTCACGCGATGGGGCTATGCCCTTCAGAGCTTCGTCAGCGGAATTACGGTTCTTTACATACCGCCATGTTCGTTTGATATTTCCCTGATAACCACCTCTTTTTTTGTAATTGCTGTTTGGCGCTCGAACTTTTAGGGATTCATCTGCCGCGGATTTATTCTTTACATACCCTGTCCTTCGTTTATGAAAACCTTGGAAGTTAGCGCTCAAACGATCATTCTTACCAGCCTCTTTTACCTTAAGTGATTCTTTTACAGCATTCGGATTCTTTTTATAAGCGTATTTTCTCTTTTGCTCGCCGCGATATTCAGAGATATAACCATCGAACCGGCCTCTAACCATTTGTTTTGTTTTACCGGTAAAGTCAGCGGCGCGTTGCGCTTCTTTGGAAGGCCGTTTGGACCGCCTTTTAGTCCGTCCCTTCCAACCCGCAACATCAAAATCCTGGAAGGTCAATCGCTCTTTGGTAGTGGGCTTATTGTTATTATTCCAATTATTGCGGCTTACTGAACCACCTCCCTTATAAGGTTTATATCCTTTCAAGTTGCCCTGGAAGCGAGCTACGTTATTATCCTGGCGCGTAGGTCCCCTTCCCTGAACAGGCTTACCCCTGTTATTCCAGTTGTTTCTCGCAATAGAGCCTCCACCTTTGGCAGGTTTACCGCCTTTAAGATTCCCCTGGAAGCGAGCCACACGGCTATCCTGACGCGTAACCCCCCGACCTTGAATAGCTCTTCCACGATTATTCCAGTTGTTCCTACTCACAGAACCCCCGCCTTTCAAAGGTTTACCTCCTTTAAGGTTTCCTTGAAAACGAACAATGCTATTATCTTGACGCGTGGCTCCTTTGCCCTGAACAGGTCTACCCCTATTATTCCATTTATTCCTTGCGATAGAACCGCCACCTTTATTTTTATCCCTGATCCTCTGCCCTACAACCTCAGTTCGCCTGCCAACACTTTTATATCCCCCTCCCTTTAAGTTCCCTTTGTAAGCTCGATCACCTCTTCTTTTACGTTTCGGGTAAGGCTGAAACTGAGCACCCTTAAACCTTGCTCCTCCACTGGTTCTTATGCGCAACTTATGGCCTGAGATATCCTTCTTCCAAGCGTTCTCCGGTTTCTTTGTAGCTGAACGGTAACCTGCCTGAATTCTACCTTTGTAAGGCCGATCGTTTACCCTGCCTTTGCTACTATATCTGGGCGGAGCAGGCTTTTGAATAAGTGGCCTCTCCGTCGTTCTTTTCGTTCTAAATGTTCTACCTGTAATGTCTCCTTTAAAAGCTTTCTCCCAGGGTGTTTGTCTTCTGAAGGTGGAATAAGGGCTTCTGCCTTTTCGAATGCGATTGGTACCCGAAACCGATCTCGGTATGATCCTCGTTCTTTTACGGGGTCTTTCTGGATCCCGGGTTACAGATCTGGCAGATCCAGGAAATCGTTGGTATCGACTTTTTCGAGTGAAGGTGGTTCTTTTGGACCTGGTCGATATAGCCCTACCTTGGGCATTCCCTCTCCAAGCACGCTCGCCCCTTTTGGAGGCAGTTCTAAAACCTGTTGTACCTCTGGCCGCTCTTTCGTTAGGTCTCCTTGAAAAGCGCGGTGTAACTGATCTTGCTCTAAACCGGGATTTCTCACCCCCTCTGGGCGCTCCTGCATACGGATTTGGCTTTGCCTTTGCGGCATTTGAAGGTCGTGGTGAGATCTTGGTAACTACTTTTCTCCCTGTAATATCTCCCTTAAACGCTTTTTCCCCCTGCCTGTTTCGAGTTTTAAATCGGGTTTCTCGTAAACTACGCTTGTTAGATTTACCCTTGTCCCCTCTTCGTTTCAACCGACGATTCGATTTATTCTTGCGCTCATTGCGCTTCTCTAACGTCGATTTTCCTTCTTGAGCGTATACGGCGGGCGTTGATACCATGATGGAACAGGCAAATGCCAAAAAGCACAGCGCTTTAATTAGGTTATTTTGGGTCGACGCTATTTTCGAGGCTAAGGTCAAATTAGGATGAAAGATTAAAAAATGGCTATCGTTAAGTTAAACGCAGCAATTTAACTAAAATTCCATCAAATGCTGAATCTTTTGGGCAAGACGCCGCTTGGGTAGAAAGTTCTCTTCCAAGGTGGAAGCAAAGGGAACAGGAGTATCAAGGCTACCTACTCGCATAACCGGAGCGTCTAAATTCTCAAAACAGTATTCTGAGATCCAGGCGCTTATTTCCGCTCCTATACCACCGGTCAGACAATCCTCATGAAGAACAAGTACTTTACTGGTTTTCTTGACTGATGACATTACGGCTTCTTTATCCCAAGGGAGTAGTGTTCTGAGATCTACAATATCAATACTCACATCAAATTGATCAGCCGCTTCTAAAGCCCAATGCACCCCCATTCCGTAGGTTATTATGGATAGATCACTTCCTGGTTTAGCTACGACAGCTTTCCCAATTTCACTAGTATAATACCCATCGGGAACCGCTCCCGACAATGATCGATACAAAGCTTTGTGTTCAAAGTACAGGTAAGGGTTAGGATCTTCAATAGCAGCGGCTAAAAGGCCTTTAGCATCATGCGGATTGGATGGGTAAACAATTTTTAATCCGGGTGTATGGAAAAACCAGGCCTCATTTGACTGACTATGGAATGGTCCCGCACCAACACCTGCGCCCGTAGGCATTCGAACCACTACATCCGCATTTTGACCCCATCTAAATTGTGATTTGGCAAGGTTATTCACAATTTGGTTAAATCCACAGGTCACAAAATCAGCAAACTGCATCTCTACTACAGACTTTCTTTTCTTAATCGACATCCCAAGCCCAATTCCCAAAATAGCAGATTCGCAAAGGGGTGTATTTCTAATACGGTCTTTACCAAATTTATCCACAAGACCCTCCGTTATTTTGAATACCCCACCGTAATCGGCCACGTCCTGACCCATAATCACCAACTCCGGGAACTTCTCAAGACACTGGTCAAGTCCATCTGAAATGGCATCAACAAAGCGTTTATCTGAAGCTTTCCCCTTTGGAGGACTTACCTTTTGCTCGAATGGCCAATACACGTCATCCACATCCTTGACCGCAGGCTTAGCCGCAGGCTCCGCATAAGCTTTTTCTAAATCACCCTCAATATCCTTTTGAATGGCCTGCCTTTTTCTATCAATCCAGTCTTGTGTAATGACCTTTTCTTTCAGCAAGAATTTTTCATAATTCTCCACAGGATCTTTAGAAGCCCAATATTCCATGAGTTCCTTAGGTACGTACTTTGTGCCACTGGCTTCTTCATGTCCTCGCATCCTGAAAGTGAGGGCCTCAACCATAATCGGTCTGGGCTTTCTTCGGATATCTTGCGCTACCTCCTTAATGGTTGCATATACATCAAGTACATTATTGCCATCCACGATAACCCCATCTATGCCATAGCCAGGACACTTATCGACAAAGTTTTTGAACCGGAATTGTTCCGAGCTGGGGGTCGATAAACCGTATCCATTGTTCTCAACCACGAAGATCACTGGCAGGTCCCAAACTGCAGCTACGTTAAGCGCCTCATGAAAATCCCCTTCACTTGCACCTCCATCACCGGTAAAAACCAGGGTGGCCTTTTTCTCCTTGCCCAACTTATTGGCTAAAGCAATTCCGTCCGCTACCCCTAACTGCGGCCCCAGGTGTGAGATCATTCCCACTAAATGGTGCTCATTCGTTCCAAAGTGAAAAGACCGGTCCCTTCCTTTGGTAAAGCCAGAGCGCTTGCCTTGAAATTGTGCGAACAATCGAGCATACGGGACTTTTCGTGAGGTAAAAACTCCAAGATTTCGGTGCATGGGAAGAATGTATTCATCTGCTCTTAGAGCGTGTGCAGCGCCTACGGAAATAGCTTCCTGCCCAATTCCAGAAAACCATTTGCTAATCTTTCCCTGCCGCAGTAGGATCAACATTTTTTCCTCTATCATGCGAGGCCTCAAAATCCCCTCGTAAATATCCTTCAGAAGTTTGGGGGAATAGTTCTTTCTATCGAACTGCATGGGCAAAAATTTCAAACAAAATTAAAGTATTGCCACTAAGCTCAAAGTGTCCCTATCTTTTTATTTTTGGTCTTGTTATGATTGATTTTGAGTCGTTTTATTTAGATAACGGACTTCAGGTTATCGTCCATGAAGACCATAGCGTTCAAACTGCTGTTCTTAACCTACTTTATGATGTGGGTTCAAAAGATGAAGCTCCTGATCTTACGGGTTTTGCCCACCTTTTTGAACATTTAATGTTTGGTGGTTCCAAGCACATTGACAACTTCGATGAAGAGCTCCAAAAGGCCGGAGGAGAAAATAATGCCTTTACCAGCCCGGACATCACTAACTACTACATGACGCTACCACCGCAAAACCTGGAGACGGGTTTTTGGCTGGAATCCGACCGAATGTTGAGCCTTTCATTCGATCCAAAAGTGTTAGAGGTTCAACGCAGTGTAGTGATCGAAGAGTTTAAACAGCGCTATTTGAATCAGCCTTATGGCGATCTTTGGCTGCATCTAAGGCCATTAGCTTACAAAAAACATCCCTATCAATGGGCCACTATTGGCAAGGAAATAAGTCATATCGAAAAAGTAACCATGGATGATGTAAAGTCATTCTTCTACAAACACTATGCACCTGACAACGCATGTCTTGTAATAGCTGGCAATGTAAAGCTGGAAGATGTAAAAAGACTGAGTGCGAAATGGTTTGCGCCCATCCCTACCTCTAATCGGACCCAGCGGAACTTGAGCATGGAACCCGCTCAAACCGAGCGAAGAGAAACCACTGCAACCGGTGATGTGCCTCAAGATAGTCTAACTATGGCCTTCCAAATGCCCGGCAAATTTGATGAGAAATACTATGCTTCGGATCTGGTTAGCGATGTATTAGGTAGGGATAAATCATCCCGACTCCATACACTGGTACGCGACGAAAAACTTTTTACCAATATTAACGCGTACGTGACCGGATCGAGTGATCCCGGATTAATGGTGATTAACGGGAAGGTAAACCAGGGAGTTGATATCACAACCGCAGAAAAAGCGGTAAACGAAGTAATAGATACCGTGTTATCCGGAATTACAGAGCAGGAACTCGATAAGGTAAAGAATCAGGCGGAATCAGCCATAGTCTTTGGCGATATGGAAGTGCTTAATAGGGCTATGCGTTTGGCCATAGCTTCGCTCTCTGGAGATGCGAATCTCGTTAATGAAGAAGCATCTAGGATCAGCTCTGTCACATTAGATGAAATTGACAGCCAGGCCAGGAATATCTTGGATAAGAACAAGGCGAATGTATTGTACTACCAATCACAAAACTAAGGGATATGAAAATTAGAACTGGCCTTGGGTACGATGTGCACCAACTTAAAGAAGGAGCAGAATTCTGGTTAGGTGGCATTAAGGTAGAGCATACTAAAGGTGCAGTGGGTCACTCCGATGCGGATGTGCTCATACACGTAATCTGCGATGCACTCTTAGGGGCGGCCAATATGCGGGATATCGGTTATCATTTTTCTGACACGGACGCCAAATACAAGGGTATAGACAGCAAAATTCTATTGAGAGACGTGGTTGAAATGATCCGTAAATCAGGCTGGACTATTGGAAACATTGATTCCACCATTTGCCTACAAAGGCCAAAAATAAATCCTGTCATTCCACAAATGAAAACGTGTTTGGCAGAGGTAATGCGCATTCCTGAAGAAGACATTTCCGTAAAGGCCACCACTACTGAAAAATTAGGTTTTGTGGGTAAAGAAGAAGGAGTTTCAGCGTTAGCATCTGTACTCATCTTAAAAAACTAAACAGTGCTAAAGCCCGAGCTTATTACCACAGAAGACGGCTCCCACTCTTTGTACGTTCCGCAGTTAAAAGAAACGTACCACTCATTTCACGGCGCTCTACAGGAATCGCAGCATGTATTCATCCAAAAAGGATTGAGTGATTACTCACTAGTGCATCAGCCAAATCATATTGAACTGCTTGAGGTAGGCTTTGGCACCGGCCTCAATGCTCTACTAACCGCCTCTTGGGCCGTAAAGAACAAAATTCAGATAGAGATGACCTCCCTGGAAGCGTATCCGCTGGAGCAGGAACTGGCGCTTAAACTCAATTATCCGAAATTGGTAAATGATGAAAATGGCGCAGCTTGGTTTCAGCTTATCCACGAGACAGAGTGGGATCATTCGGTGAGGATCAATTCATTCTTTTCCCTGAATAAAAGAAATGAAAAATTACAGGATGTCGAATTACCTTCTCTTGAATTTGATATTGTATTCTTTGATGCCTTCGCTCCGAACAAACAACCTGAACTCTGGGATAAAACGATCCTTGAAAAGATATATAGTGCACAAAATTCAGAGGCATACTTCGTGACATACTGCGCTAAGGGTCAACTTAAACGCGACCTGAAAGAACTTGGTTTTAAAGTAGATACTCTGGATGGCCCACCCGGTAAAAAAGAAATGGTTCGGGCAGTTAAACCTAGATAAATTCATTTGAAACCCCGAAATCGTTTTCATTTTTTAAATTTCGCACTAAACAACCCATTTTATTAGAAATATTTTAACAAGTGGCTCCTAACGAATGTTAGGATACTATTGTACCGCTAAATCGTTAAAGATTATTTAATTAACTTTATCTAATAGTTCAATGTAAATGCACCGCTATAGTGGTGCTTTTATTGTCTTATGAGTGAAATGATAGAAGCGAAAAAAGGTCTTTATACACCTGAACTGGAGCACGATGCGTGTGGTATTGGATGCATTGCCAATATTGATGGCAGTAAGACAAATACGATTATCCAGGACGCCATTGATATGCTCGAAAATATGGAGCATCGTGGCGGTACAGGTGCCGATCCTGAAACAGGCGACGGCGCCGGAATCCTAATTCAGAATCCACATGACTTTCTGTCGTCAGAGTGCGCTGAACTAGGTCTTGAGTTACCTGAATATGGACACTATGGCGTAGGTATGCTGTTCTTTCCTACTATCAAATCAGTCCGGGAGGAGTGCCGCAGCGTGCTGGAAGAATTTGCTACAGAGCTGGGTTTCCAAATTATTGGTTATCGCAATGTTCCGGTAGATCCTAATATACCCGGGTCAGGGGCCAAGAAAGTAGAGCCTGTTATTGAGCAGGTTTTTCTAAGGCATAAAGAAGCAGTATTCGATGAGCTGGAGCGAAAGCTTTTTGTACTTCGCAATTATTCCACACACTACATTGGCAATCGAGTGTCAGGAAACAATGGTGATTTTTATATCCCTAGCCTATCCTACAAGGTTATGATATACAAAGGTCAGTTGCGAACCGACCAACTCAGGCCTTACTATTATGATCTACAAAATAAGAAACTCACCAGCGCACTAGCTTTAGTGCACTCCAGATTCTCTACAAATACATTTCCTAACTGGAAATTAGCGCAGCCCTTTCGTTACATCGCCCATAATGGCGAGATCAATACGATACGGGGGAATGTCACTAAAATGAAATCAAAAGAGGCTATTATGAAGTCCTCGTTGTTTGCCGAGGATGAATTAAAAAAACTTCTTCCGGTCACAGATCCGGAACATTCGGATTCAGCTAATCTGGATGCCTTAGTCGAAATGTTGACTGTTAGCGGTCGATCATTGCCTCATGTGATGATGATGCTTGTCCCTGAGGCCTGGCAGGACAATAAACTAATGGATGCCGACCGAAAAGCATTTTACAAGTACCACGCCTCCCTCATGGAGCCATGGGATGGCCCTGCGGCATTGGTCTTTAGTGATGGTAAGATGATTGGAGCGACACTTGATCGAAACGGACTGCGCCCATCGCGTTTCTGTATTACCAAAGACAATAGATTGATCATTGCCTCTGAAGCCGGCGCGTTACCGGTCAAGCCGGATAATGTGATCTCAAAAGGACGTATGCAGCCCGGAAAAATGCTTATTGCTGATCTGGAAAAAAGAAGAGTCATTTATGATGAAGAGGTTAAAGCTGAGATCAGCAAAAAACGGCCTTATGGTGAGTGGATCAAACAACACAGAGTAAAGTTAAATGGGCTTACATCTCCTCAAGTAGACCCTGCCTATGAGCCACATACTTTAACCACACGTCAGAAGGCTTTTGGATATACAGTTGAAGATCTCAAAGTGATTCTGGGGCCCATGGCCGTTTCCGGGATTGAACCGGTGGGTTCCATGGGAGCAGATACACCCATTGCTGTGCTGTCAAACCAAAGCCAGCATATATCTAATTACTTTAAACAACTCTTCGCCCAGGTAAGTAACCCTCCAATAGATCCGATCCGTGAACGGATGGTAATGTCGTTATTTACTCGCGTAGGAGAAAGTCTCAATATTCTGGATGAAACACCCGAACATACCAAACAGGTGCACATCTCTCAACCTGTATTACTGGATTCGGATCTGGAAAAATTCAAAAACCTCCAGTCCATTGGGTTTGATTATGAGGTAATTCATGCTCAGTTTATAGCAGATGGGGAGCGAGGTAGACTTGAAGAAGGGCTTAACAAAATTTGTAGTGATGCCGAAGAAGCCATTCGAAATGGAAAAACAATCCTCATCATTTCAGACAAAAAAATTGATGCAGAAAATGCTCCTATTCCATCTCAGTTAAGCACAGGAGCCATTCACCAACACCTGGTACGCAAAAATTTACGTACCAAAGCCGGTATATTGGTCGAAGGTGGAGACATTCGTGAGACGCATCATTTTGCAACAATCATCGGTTATGGGGCGAGTGCGATAAACCCATACCTCGCGTTGGAGACCATCCATAGTATGAATGAAAAGGGTCTTTTGGAAAAAGAGGTTACTGACCAAGAAGCCTTTAAGTTATATCAAAAAGCTATTGGTTACGGCTTGCTGAAGATACTTTCAAAAATGGGCATCAGCACGCTCCAGTCCTATCAATCCGCGCAGATCTTTGAAGCTCTCGGTATTAGTAAGCGCGTTATTGATAAATGCTTTACTGGCACGATCTCAAGAATTGAAGGACTAGACTTTGACGGGCTGGCCAAAGAAGTTCTGGTGCGTCATGAGTCTGCTTTTGCCATAGAAACTACCACACCCGATACACTCGAGGTGGGTGGCGTTTATCAGTGGAAGCACCGAGGTGAAAAACATCTTTTTAATCCGGAAACAATCCATTTACTACAACACAGTACACGCACCAATGACTACCAAAAATATAAGCGCTATGCAGAAAAGATCAATGATCAAACACGCAACGCTCTCACACTACGTGGCTTATTGGAATTTCGTAACCGGGCACCTATACCTGTAGACGAAGTTGAAGCTAAAGAGGAGATCTTTAAACGTTTCGCCACTGGCGCCATGTCATTTGGTTCTATTTCTCATGAAGCGCATTCAACCCTGGCTGTAGCTATGAATCGTATTGGAGCCAAAAGCAACAGTGGTGAAGGGGGTGAAGATGAGATCCGATTTGAAAAGAAACCAAATGGAGATTGGGAACGTTCGGCGATCAAACAGGTGGCTTCAGGAAGATTCGGAGTAACTAGTTATTATCTGACTAATGCGGAGGAGCTACAGATCAAGATGGCACAGGGTGCTAAACCAGGAGAAGGAGGCCAGCTTCCTGGTCATAAAGTAGATGACTGGATTGGCCGAGTAAGACATTCCACTCCTGGGGTAGGTTTAATATCCCCGCCTCCACACCACGATATTTATTCCATAGAGGATCTTGCCCAGTTGATCTTTGATCTGAAAAATGCAAACAGGACGGCTCGTATCAACGTGAAATTGGTCAGCGAAGCTGGTGTGGGAACAGTGGCTGCCGGTGTTTCTAAAGCCAATGCAGACGTCGTGCTCATTTCAGGAGCCGACGGCGGTACGGGAGCATCCCCGATAAGCTCCATTCGGCATGCTGGGCTCCCCTGGGAACTGGGACTAGCAGAAGCCCATCAGACCCTATTGAAGAATAATTTAAGAAGCCGAATTACGGTTCAAACCGATGGCCAAGTTAGAACCGGAAGGGATTTGGCCATAGCCACACTATTGGGCGCCGAGGAGTGGGGTGTTTCTACGGCAGCTTTAGTTGTAGAGGGCTGCATCATGATGCGCAAGTGTCATTTGAATACCTGCCCGGTAGGTATTGCCACCCAAAATCCTGAGTTACGTGAGCTCTTTACAGGTGATCCCGATCACGTAGTGAACTTCTTTCATTTCTTGGCCGAAGACCTGCGTGAAATCATGGCCTCACTGGGTTTCCGAAGTGTAAACGAGATGGTGGGTCACACCGAGGTATTGCGATTTAGAAATGACATTAATCACTGGAAATACCGCGACCTTGATCTCACACCCATTCTGTATAAAGAGTTTACCCCTAGTAATATCGGAACCTACAGGCAAATTGAACAAGACCACGAGATGGATGAGGTTCTGGATTGGGCGCTACTAGAAATGTCTAAGCCTTTGTTTATGAGTGGTTTAAGTGTAAAAAAGCATTTTCCGATTAAAAACACAAACCGATCTGTTGGTGCTATACTTTCGAATGAAGTGAGCAAAGAATTTAAGGGGCAAGGATTACCGGATGATACAATTCATTATTTATTTGAAGGATCTGCAGGTCAAAGTTTTGGGGTCTTTCTGGCCCCGGGAATTACATTTGAACTTCAAGGAGAAGCCAACGATTACTTTGGCAAGGGATTAAGTGGCGGCAAAATGATCGTTTATCCGCATAAGAATGCTGAATTTGTGGCCAAAGACAATATCATCATTGGAAATGTGGCCTTCTACGGAGGTACCAAGGGTAAAGCATTTATTAACGGCATGGCCGGCGAGCGTTTTGCAGTGCGTAACTCTGGCGTAGAAGCCGTAGTAGAAGGTGTGGGTGACCATGCCTGCGAATATATGACCGGTGGGTATGTCACCGTTCTCGGTCCAACCGGTAAAAACTTTGGTGCGGGAATGAGTGGCGGCATAGCCTATGTGTACGATGCCAATGGAGAATTCAATGTGCTGTGTAACCCAGGTATGGTCTCTCTGGAATCTTTGGAAGAGGAGGATGTAGTGAAGCTTAAATCTATGATCGAAGAGCATGCCCTGCTTACCGATAGTCCTTTGGCCAAAGAGCTATTGGTAAACTGGCCGGCTACATTGGCTAAATTTGTTAAAGTAATGCCGGATGATTACAAAGCTGTACTTCAGGCAAGAAAGGAAAGAATTAAAGTGGCGGTTTAATGGGACAGAAAGACGGATTTTTACACTTTGACAGGGAACTTCCTAAATCGAGGGATGCGAAAGAGAGAATTGGAGACTTTAAAGAGATTTATGAAGAGTTTCCTGTGCAGAGAACTAAAGAACAGGCCGCCCGATGTATGGACTGTGGCGTACCTTTTTGTCACAGTGGGTGCCCACTTGGGAATATTATTCCTGAGTTCAATAATGCTGTATATAACGAGAAGTGGGATGAGGCTACACATATACTTTTGTCTACCAATAATTTCCCGGAGTTTACGGGGAGAATATGCCCGGCCCCCTGCGAGGCCAGCTGTGTGCTTGGAATTAATAAACCCCCGGTAGCCATAGAGCATATAGAAAAGACTATTGCCGAAGAAGCTTTTGAAAAGGGATACATTAAACCTGTAGTGCCCGAACATCGCACCGGGAGAAAAGTCGCTGTTATCGGTAGCGGACCTGCAGGTTTGGCCTGCGCCCAGCAACTGAACAAGGCGGGCCACTGGGTAACGGTTTTTGAACGAGAAGACAGCATCGGAGGATTGCTACGTTACGGCATCCCAGACTTTAAATTAGAAAAATGGGTCGTGGAGCGAAGGGTAAAGATCATGAATGACGAAGGTATTCGCTTCAGGGTAAACGCCAATGTTGGAGTAAATGTGAACCCGAAAGAACTCATGGAGGACTTTGATGCTGTGGTGGTTTGTACAGGGGCCACGGTGCCCAGGGATCTACCCATATCCGGTCGAGAGGCACGTGGCATCCATTTTGCCATGGATTTCTTGACGCAGCAGAATAAAGTAGTATCCGGAGCTAGCATCGCCAATCAAATTCTGGCCAAAGACAAGCATGTCGTGGTAATTGGCGGGGGGGACACAGGCTCCGATTGTATAGGCACATCTCACCGCCAGGGTGCTAAGTCAGTGACCCAGTTAGAGTTATTACCCAAACCTTTGAACCAAAGAACACACCAGGACCCATGGCCGTTGTGGCCTATGACCTTACGCACGTCAAGCTCACATGAAGAAGGCGGAGACCGTGAATGGTCAATATTAACCAAGGAGTTCATAGCGAATGATACTGGTCAAGTGAAAAAAATCAAACTAGCTCATATCGAATGGTTTACCAATGATGAGGGTCAGCGTACTTTCAGAGAGGTTCCCGGCTCAGAGCACGAGATCAAATGTGACCTGGCACTGCTTTCCATTGGTTTCTTATCACCGGAGAAGGGTTTACTTGACCAGCTAGGTCTTGCCCCGGATGGCAAAGGGAACGTTTATACCAATGACTATCACTCGAATATTGATAAGATCTTTGCGGCTGGTGATGCACGCAGGGGACAGTCACTGGTGGTTTGGGCGATTTCTGAAGGACGAGAAGCAGCTGTTGCCGTTGATAAATTCCTAACCGGCTCAAGCCAACTAGAATCTAAAGAAATCGGGTTTATGGCGTTGGAAAAGGAGGGATAACTCTTGATTCACCTGAACCAAGAACCCGTTGCGACTTGGCTTCCTAGTCAGATAAGATCTTTCAACAAACTGAGCAGGTAAATACTTATGATCGGGAAAGCTCAAAAATAAACTGTTCAGCTTTCAAAAAAGCCTACGCTTGCACCTACCCAATCCTTGTCTTTATTGTACTTAACGCCAATCATTTCACCCTTACTCAAGCGCACGAGGTTGTTGACAATGGTAGCTTTAGTCTCATCTCGATTCCAGAGCATCAGCATGCGTATCTCACATTTCACCGGCTCTGTCGGACTCTCAACAATGGGAACATAGTTTACTCTTCTCTGTAGAATGTAATTCTCTTTTTGTTCTATCTGATCAAGCTCCCTCGCAGTTACATTGAGTTTAACACCCGCACCGGCAAAAGAATAAAGTGGCTTAAGCACGTAATTTTCAAGATCACCCGGATATTCCTCAAGTTCGTCCAAATAGTAACAGTTCGGAACATACTTACTCTTCAGCAAAGGCATGGTATACTTACTGATCCTAAAAAACCAGTTAGGGTGCCCTACCCATTCCACATCTACTTCGTCCTCAAAACTGAATTCACTAGTGATATCCGGTCTTCGGTCCAATTCGTCAAATATCACACGATTATAGATCTTGTGGATAGCTGTCTTTTCGCCGTGTTCGTCAAGGTAAAAAAGTTTCTTACCTTCCTTTATCACCTTACTGATGCATAAAACTTTGATGCCTATGTACTTATTTGCCGCCAGAAAATCGATATATGTATTCTGCTTTTCAGGTTCTATTTCAAGCAAAACCACATTTTTGGGATCACTATCTCCGATAATTATCTCTCTAAGCATTTCTCGATATTCTTCTCGATGAATGCCATTTACATGCACGGTAAGGTTCTCGGGAATGTTGAAATGCGTTTTATAGGCTTCTGATAGTAAATCCTGAAAAAAGTAGAGTGAAGGAAAGCCCTGAACTTCGATAAGCTGGGGAATGGGATCTCCATTTTCATCTTTACAAATTCCAAAGTCCATCTGCAAGAATCTTGTATGATAGTCCTCGCCAGGTACTTGCAACATTGGATGCTTAATCGCATCCTTGGTGATCTCCTTAAAATTGGGTTGGCAGATGGTCTCATTAATCTCATCGCACGCCTTGATTAATCGATCTCGCAATTGATTTGGAATAAAGACTGGAGTTTCAGCAATTCTAAACGTCGGCCTGTAGTGGTAGGCCGCAGCGATATGATCCAGGAAAGCATTGTATTTCTCAGGCGTCCAATTCCGGTTATACCAGGTGCGTATATCTTTAATCATGAGAAGAAAGAACGGGATTTAATGCTTTCAATTTCTCCAAAGAAGTATCAATGAAATGTGGAATTATGGTGCTATGAGTTAGAGCAATCTTATCGGGATCCTCCAAATGTGTCATCATATTAGTGTATTTGCGCTTGCTGTAGTTTTTGATGACTTTGTCTCTATTTTCCTTTTTTCCAAAGTGCTCCTTCATACCCACAGGATCAGCCTCGGGATGAAACTGAGTACCTACAAATTCTTCAGAGAAACGGATTGCCATAATTGCTCTCTCCAATTCAATGTGTGTCCTGATTTTTTCCCTACTCAAAATGACCGCCCCATGCTCTTTAAATACCCGTTGATTTGGCTGTATTAATTGCCAATCGCGGGAATCCACAGCGTAATAGGGATCTGCCAGCCCTTCTAAAATGGGGTCTTTTCTACCCGCTGCGCTTTTATGAACCGGGTATACGCCAAAAGAAGTAGATTTTCTCGGAAGAATCTCTCCCAGTTCAAAATACTTGCACGCCATCTGAAATGAGTGACAGATGAAAAAGAAATATTTTTTTGATCCTCCATTTTGCAAATTATGATTCCAGGCGCTATCCAATAAATCATAAAATTTAACGTCCCAATCACCGTCACCATCCAACGGACTCCCCGGTCCTCCACTGCAAATAAAGATATCGTAACTTAAGTCCGGAACTTCGCCCTTCGCTCTTACGTCAAACTCATCCCAGGTCAATTGCCCCTCATACTCACTGACAATATCCCGAATACAGCGCATCCCTTGATTAGGATGCCCATTATTCATGTCTAAAATAGCCAGCTTTACACCTTCTTGCTCCATGTTAATCGCAGCCAGATACTGTTTCCTCTATTATAAAATCAACTACCTTTTCCAAACTTCCTGTCTCTTCGAATACTTTGAGCTGTCTATCCGCACCAGTTCCCCTTTCAAGAATTTTAGTGACCTTCTCCACTTCTTCACGGGATCCCAGATCATCCACAACATCGTCAACAAAATCGACCAACTCATGGATTAAGTGCCTGGTATCAACCTCTTCTTCTTTACCAAAATCGATCATTTGACCATCCAACCCATAACGGGAAGCACGCCACTTATTTTCGTTTAAGACCATGCGCTTGTAGCTCATGAAATTCAGGTTTTGGATTCGAAGCTTATGCACCTTCGCCACTAAGGCCTGAATAATGGCCGCAATGGCAACGGTTTCATCCACTGTTAGCGGAATATCACAAATACGAATTTCCATAGTGGGATAAAAAGGGTGCACCCTAAGGTCCCACCAAATCTTCTTGGCGTTATCAATACACTTTGTTTTAACCAGCAGATTTATGTAATTATCGTACTCCGCTACGCTATCGAACATATCCGGAATACCCGTTCTTGGAAACTTATCAAAAACTTTAGACCGAAATGACTTGAACCCTGTATTCCGACCTTCCCAGAATGGGGAGTTTGTAGATAAAGCATAAATATGTGGCAAAAAATAACGCATCGAGTTCGCCACGTGTAACGCCATGTTGCGATCGTCAATACCTACATGAACATGGAGACCAAAGATTAAATTAGACCGTGCCGTATCCTGAAGCTCATGAATGATCTCATTGTAACGAGGATGAGGCGTTAACAACTGTTTTTCCCACTCTGAAAACGGATGAGTACCGGCGGCCCCAATCTTAAATCCAAGATCATTAGCCACGCTGCTGATGCACTTTCTCAGATCCGTAACCTGCTTACGGGCATCGTGAATATCGGTGCAAATGTTCGTCCCCACTTCTACGACGGCCTGATGCATTTCAGCTTTGACCTGATCTCCAAGATCTTTACACGCCGCATCTACTATCTTCTGTTCGTGAGATGCTAACTCACGCGTTTTAGGGTCTATGACCTGGTACTCTTCTTCTATTCCTAAGGTGAATTTCATAATGAATGGTTTTTAGGAGAACGAAAAATTCGTCAGACCACTTTGAGTGGTCAGACGAATATCATCTCCCAATTTAGCAATCAATTATGATAATTACTTCGCTGATTTCGCTTTTGAAGCAGGTTTCTTCGCAGCCGTCTTTTTTGGAGCTGCTTTCTTAACGGTTTTAGGAGCAGCCGCATCGCTTACAAAAGTACCCCAGGTCAAGTTCATTTGACCTGCCTTATGCGCTTTGGCCTTCTCAATAGCCAAATTAGCAGCGTTTTCAACGATCCAATCAAAGTTATCCTGTCCAACGGAGTTTACATCTGCATCCGGAGCAGGATTGCAGAAGTCAATGGCATAAGGTATGCCATCTCTAACGGCAAACTCAACCGTGTTGAAATCATAGCCTAGAGCCTGATTCAACTTGATGCAATAATCCTCTACTTTCTTAAGTAATGCTTTGGCTACCGGTTGAGCATCACGTACATAACGAAGGTGGAAAGGATTTCGGGGTTCGTATTGCATGATATGAATATTATTCCCTCCTAGGGCATAACAACGGAAATATTCAGTAAACTGAATTTCCTCTTGTAACATCATGACTAGCTGACCTGTTTCTTTATGTTTTGCAAAAAGGTCATCTGCATCTTCCAAGCGATACACACTTTTCCATCCACCACCTGAGAAGGGTTTCATATATGCCGGAAAGCCAATGTAATTAAAGATCCGCTCCCAATCCGTAGGGAATTTTAAGTTTCTGAATGAATTCTCATCAGTGTCATCAGGCCGGTGGTTGGAGGGTAGTAGTACTGTTTTAGGTACAGGTACTCCTATTTTTTCAGCTAGCGCATTGTTAAAAAACTTTTCATCAGCGCTCCACCAAAACGGATTGTTAATGACTGCAGTGCCTCCTATGGCGGCGTTTTTTAAGTAAGCACGATAAAAAGGTACATCTTGAGAGATGCGATCAATAATCACTGCATACTCTGTGGGATCCGCTTGCTGCACAACGTCAATGGACACGGCCTCGGCCTGAATGCCCTTAATCTTTTTTTCATTTATTCTATCAACAAATGCCCATGGGAAGGTATTTTCCTGACCGAATAGAATTCCAATTTTTTTCATTTGTGTTGGTATTAGTATTTTATTTAGATAAGTGACAAATAATGTGGAAACATATCTCTCCAAATTGGCCAGTCATGCTCAGCCCATTTGCGGATATCGAACCAATGATTGATCCCCTTATTATTCAAAATTCCTGAAAGCGTCTTATTCGCTTCAAGGCAAATGTCCCATTCTCCGGCACCCAACACAATATTCATTTGCCACAGGTCAGGTTGGTTACTATCCGGGAGGTAGTCCACGGGATTGTTGAAATAAACATTATCATCGTAGTAACCGTCCATGAAAGATTTCACGTCAAAAGCTCCACTCATGGTAAATAAATGGCTAACGCTATCAGGATGCCGAAATGCAAAATTAGCCGCATGATACCCTCCGAAGCTGGCCCCAGCTACACATACTTTGGGAGTACTTTTTTCAACACGAATGTTATGAACCACTTCATTTAGGATGAACTGGTCGTACCAGTTATGATTTCGGACGCGATCAGCCGGATGAATAGATTTGTTATACCAGCTATGCGCATCTATACTATCCGGGCAATAGATCTGAATAAGTCCTTGCTCCAGGAACCAACGAGCGGATTCAATCAACTTAAAATCCTTGCTTTCGTAATACCTTCCCATGGTAGTTGGGAATATAATTACAGGGTATCCCGCATGACCGTAAACAAGCATATCTATATCCTTGCTTAAAGTTTGAGAATACCATCTGAAGTGTTCTTCTTTCAAAACTAAATTTTGTTTATATTTGACAGCCTTCCAAAATCGGCTGCAAAGTTCGCATTATATACCATCAATTCAAAACATTATTCTGAAGCGAAACTACATTTCCTCTCCGCACTCGTTTGAAATTATCCTATTGATAATAAAATTTTCAAATTATTTGCTGATACCTGAGAAAAATTAAGGGACAGAAATAAAATGAAAAGTGGTCTGACGACTTGCTAAGATGGCATTACCGCCATTTCACTGGTACTTGCTGATCATTTGGTTAGTCGTCAGACCACTATACGAGCAAAATTTTCATAGGATTTCAAATACTTCTCTAGCTTTGCGCGCTTTAGAAAGAATACATGCTGAAACTCCGAATAAAACCCTTTGTAAAATACCATACCGACGAGATAGTAAACGACTACCTAACCCACTGCCATCTTTGCTTAAGATCGAAGTACTTAAGGCGAAAAGTTATTGTCCATATTTTTATTCCCAGAGGAATCACTAAGTCAAAAATCAGCTCCATTCCTGCCTTATTTTTAAATGACGGTCAGGATGCCAAACAACTTCACTTGCATAAAACGCTTACTGAACGATATAAAAGTAACACAATGAACGATATCGTTGTGATTGGCATTCACGCCGGAGACCGCATGAACGAGTATGGTACTGCCGGTTACCCTGATTATTTGAACCGGGGTAAAAAGGCACACCGGCACGCCAGCTTTGTTCTAAAAGAACTCTTACCTCATCTGCAAAAAAAGATTGGATGCGCTCAAAACCCTGAACTTATGGCCTTCGCAGGGTTTTCTTTGGGTGGACTTAGTGCCATGAATATCGCATGGGATCACCCTGAATGTTTCACAAAAGTGGGCGTTTTTTCCGGTTCATTCTGGTGGAGAATGGCACCAAAAAATGGGGAATATCACGATAGTGACAGAATCATGCATCACTTGATTGATGAAAGCGAGTACAAAAACGGCCTTACCTTTTGGTTTCAGGCGGGAACCAAAGATGAAGAAGCTGACCGGAATAACAATGGTGTTATCGATGCGATAGATGATACGCTGGATATTATCAAAAGCCTTAAAGCTAAGGGCTATTCGGATAATGATATTACCTATCTCGAAGTGGAAGGTGGAGAGCATAATTTCAAGACCTGGTCAAAGGTTTTTCCTCAGTTTTTGAAATGGGCGTTTGATCCGTAAGATAATCTATAACTTATAGCCCGAAATGCGTTTAACTCCTAACCAGATTAATTTATTGAAATAATAGTGCTGACGCTGCTCAATATAGTCAGAATAATACTTCTCACTTCAGGGCTTCCGGGTAACCAAGAACAAGCCCAACGACACGTTCATCTACTTAGTTTTCAAAACGCTACCCCGAAGCCAACAGTATCAATTTTCTTTAGTCATCACAGCGATCATAAGTTTCATATTGGGCTATCCCTACTGCATCTCCATTTGAGTAGTAATCACTTGGAAAGATTTCGGTTGGTATCCACGTGGATTGCGCTATACATTCCCAATCCTCTCCTCCACAGTTAGGTCTATTATGTCTTTCATTAGTACCCCCAATATGAAAATATGGTCCACCAGGAACATATTGTCTCGTTACTTCGGCATGAACAATAGCACTACTACAAAAAACTCTTCGTCTAACAGTATTTTGGATTACCTCGTCGATAGGGCCGTACAGAAATCTCTGGTGAAGCTCCCCACATGCGCTTACATAAGCAAAGCATAATCCTTGCACTCCCAAGGGGACGAAGTCTTTGCTTCTACCTGCGCTGGATTCGGTTGTATTTGTTGACGAGTTTAAAGGGCTAAAAAAGTCTCTGGAAATTCCCGCTTTTTCACTCAGTGCATAATCAACATTACCTTTTTCATGTAAGACTAAAACGTCTAACTCCTCTGAAGTTAAACTAATCTCAAATTCATTCAAGTTTTCGACAGAGTTTTTCATTTCATAGAGCCTTGAGACAATTAACTCATTAGACTCACTTACTTCTTCAAGTACTGAGGAATCATTACAGCTAATAACCATTATAGTAATGCAGAAAAAAATAGATACTTTTTTCATATTGTATTTGTTTTATATAAATTTTACTCTAAATATAATTTTTAGAAATTAAATAAAATTATATACGGTTTTATCATTATGTTAAGTAATTGTTAGTTGGTAACGAATGAGCATTAACCTTACTATATTACCCCCAGGCTCTCGTTGAAAACGAGGTTATTACAGCCCAATTTCAAGACATGGTCAAAGGTTTTTCATGCGTTTTTGAAATGGGCGTTTGATTAGACTATCCCAGGAATTGATCGAAGACTTACAAGATACTAGGGAATTCAAAATTCCCCCCAGTCTGATCTAATCCGTTCCCGGCCTTGAGCCAGAACCCCGACAAAAGCCAGGCTCGCATCAAGACTCTACAATAATTCAGAGGGTTGGAGAAAATAATATCGGGATGCCGGGTCAAGCCCGGCAAGGCTGTACAATAATTATTTACCCTTAGTAATCTCTATCTCCACACGATCATTGTATCCGGATAATGGTCCGGTAGATGGAAAAAGCATAGTACTTGCACCGTCCGCTTTCGTTTTGATCCGCCTGGCACTTATCCCCTGAGACACCAGGTAATCCTTGACTAGATTCGCCCGATAATCGGACAGCTTTTTGGCCGAGGCAGACACCTCTTTATTGCCTTCACTTCTTCCAAAAAACCCTTCGCTATCCCCGCGAATAGTGGCATTACGATTGAACTTACCATTAACGTGCCCGTGCACCCTGATTTTATATTTAGGATTGGCATTCATCAGCTGGGTAAAAGCGTCCAGCTCTATCTTTGACTCAGGGCTAAAAATAGCCGAATTACTTAAAAAACGGACTTCATTAAATTCCACATAGTCTCCTGACTTAGAACGCTCAAGGGGAACCTGAATAAGGCCGTTCCCATTCTCATCCAGAGCGGGTGGGCTAGCATAGTTAAGCTCAGTTTCTACAGGATCATATCCCGGAGCATTAATAGTTACAAAATAGGTATTGCTATTTCTTCCAGGCCTCAAAAGATCTACTACCTGGTTTCCCTGGTAGGAATCATACTGACTGTCTTCTTTGTTTTTTTGAAGATATACCTGACCCTGCACTTCCTCTCCTGACTCCTGACTGACCAGTTTAAAATAGAACGACTTTAGGTTAGGATCTTTAGCAGGTTCCTCCTCAACTTCTGGTTCAGGATCCGGTTCTACAATCTCAGGTTCCTGAACTTCTTCTACTACTACCGGCTCAGGGTCCGGTTCCGCAACAGATTCTTCCTCAACTACGGGTTCCGGAACTTCATCACCGATGACATCCAACACTCCGGAAAACACCCAGGCATCTTTATATTCATAATCCCGTTTCACCTGGCTAACGTAAGAATAAGCGGCTTTTCGATCATCAGTACCTAACACATAGACGTAAAATACACCACGAGCCTGATTTCGGGCATAGTTCGCATCAAGGCTTTGAGTGATTGCTTTAGCGGTTAAACGCTCCGCATTAGCTTCTATCGTAAACGCGCCAATAATCACATAATGCCTCGACTCAGCCAGGGACTGCCCAAAAAGACCATTAGGAGCAATCATAACCCCCAACCATAGACAAACCAAAAGGGTTTTTTTCAATTTATAGTTGCTTAGCCAATTATAGTATGTTGATTACAAATTAGTAAAATTTGTAACCGGTTCCTAGTTTTTAAATATAATCAGGGCCTGTAGATTACAGTAATCAGCTCAGCTTATGACAGGAACCATAACACTTATACATAACAATGCACTTACGGGATAACGCTATATTCTATTTTAAAAAAAAACCAGCCCCCTATGAATACCTCTTGCTCTCCTGTTAATAATTCTCTATCAAAACTATCACTTAATCGATCTAGTGAGCCTCTTCCAGTTAGATATTCTACTTTATTAAAGTCATCGTAATCTACAAACTGAAATTCTAGAGCATTGATGATATCGTCAGTGTGAATAATGTTATTTGGAATATCAATACTCAAAGGCAAATCATTGGCTTGAATATTCCAATAAATACGTCCAATATATTTTGCTTGACCATCAATTTCCCATCTAAATTGAATATCAGGGTTTGCATTGATTCCAGTGCTATCCAAATCCCATGAAAATCGATCAATATAAGTAAGACTAACCCCGTCTATCTTGTAACTACCTACAGTAAACATAACTGACCTAATGTTAGATTCACCAGAGGTTGAAATCACTTCTAATGAAACTTCATAATCACCCTGCTCCCATCCACTAATTATAATTTTTGGGTTTAGTACATTTTCATAGTTGGTAAATTCCAGATCATTTACAGACCACTTATAAATTGAACCTTCCTCGTTAACTAAAGTATTAGTAATAAATAATGTATCATAAGGTCTAATTAGTATCTGATTTAGTTCAAAATCCGCTATGGGTATTTCCTGAGCACTCTTATTACAGCTCAATATTATAAAGGCTAATATGCCAATGGTTATATGTTGAACGCTTTTCACTGATGAATTAATAACTTGCCAAATCGACAAAGGGCGATAAACCTATGCTCGAACAAGAATTAAAAGAATAATACCTAGATACTTTTATACGGGTAAGATGAGCATCGATTAATGCAGATAGAATTAAGTGGTATTATGCATATGTTAAAAAAATCCCAAAACGGATTAGTCCTACTAAATGATTAAAGAGAAATAAAAAATCACTGCTTCAGATTGAATAAAAAGTATAAATAAATACAATTTTACTTGCCCGTAAGACGAGCTGAAATTAAATGTAAATGAGGGACTTAAAGAATATATTAATTACTGCTTCGCTAGCTATAATATCCAGCTGCAGTCAAAATAATAAAACCAACGAATATGAAGGTTTAGACTATCTCGAAATATGCGAAGAATTTGACGAACTCGCCTTCGAACAGAAGGCTCTATTGGACTCGATTAGATTAAAATATAGAGGTGATCAACTATTTATAAACAGATTTAACCGTGAACAAATCAACTGGATACAATACCAGGATAAAAGGCTCCGAGCACTTTATTCAAAAGATTGGGATCGTCATTACCGAAAGGAATACGGGAAACCAGCATTTAACGGCTGTAAGTGTAAAGAGTTAATCAGGTTATCAAAGTTTAGAAATGCGGATTTACGAACTTATCTTAATGGTCCTAATGTAAACCAGCAAGATTGTCCCATCCAAGGCAATCAATGAAAAAGGGGCCTTGAAGACCCCTTCTTTACTTTATTGAAATGAATACTTTACACCAGCACTGATGGAAACTCCAGGACTAAATCGTTGGAAGACTTCGTTTGGAGAAGAGTCTTCAAAGTTCGAAAATGACCTTTCAAAAAACTGCTCCAGCTTATCGTTGAGAAGATTCGACACTCCAAAATTCAACGCCCATTTTTCATTGGCGAAGGTTTTATTCATATTGAAATTTAAACTGTGGAAGGGTTGAGAAAATACGTCCGGATCCAGTCCTCCACCTACAATTACAAGGGTCGGCCCCTTGACGTTATAAAACAACCCTGCGTCTAAACCCTTATCGTAATTGGTGTAGGAAATACCTGTATTTACAATCCAAGGTGCCTGACCAGCCATGTTACGCGTATCATCAATTTCCTCACCGTCTCTAGAATTTATTGTTCTATTCGTAAGCTCAGCCTCCTGCATATCAATGATAGACTCAACAATGGTCACATTACCATTAACACTCCAATTCGGGCTTATAAAATCTAAGGCCTTTCTAAACTCGAATTCCATCCCAAACAGTTGTCCATTACCCACATTTCTTGGCTGATACTCTACATTCGTTCTTTGTAATGGCATCCTAACCAATTCGATGGGGTTGTCAAATGATTTGTAAAAAGCTGAAATAGAGTAGGTTTGTCCTCTATCCATAAATACCTCCCAACGTAGGTCTATATTATCTATAAGAGTTTCAACCAAATTACCGTCCCAACTATCAATAGGGAAAAGTCCCCCGTTGAATATTCGGTTGGATACGGGATCAAAGATTTGAGCAAAGGAGAGTTCCTTAAAAGAAGGTCTTGCTATGGTTCTGGAGTATGACAATCTTAGATTTTGCTCTTCTTTTAACGAATAGATCAAATTTACTGATGGGAAGAAATCAAGGGCATCCAGTACTTTGTCATCGTCCAAAACATTTCCTAAATCATCCAGTTCAGGATCAGCTATGGCTGCTTCTTTAGCTGCTTTTACTTCAGCTACGGCTTGATCCAGTGTTAAACCATCATTGAGTCTACCCTCAATATAACCTGCTGCCTCTTGATCTCTTCCGGTATGTCTTTGAACAAAGTTTTCAGCTCTTACGCCAAAGACTGCTTTGAGCTTTTCGGTGGGGGATATCTCAACAGAAACATAACCAGCTGTATTGAAGATCTTACCATTATACTCATTCGGGTTGGGATCGTTAAAACCAGAAACCAAAAATACAGGCCCTGCCGGATATAGCGTTTCACTCGTCCATACATCGATTCCCTCACCCGACCAATCAAAGCCCACTCCGTCGAAATTCAAATTGAAATCAACAATCCGATAATCCCTTTCCTTGAACGTCTGACTTATTCCAAATTTGATTTTACCATCCCTTCCAAAGATCTCCAAGTTATTAGTGAGGTCTACTTTTCCCACCACATTGATCTCTTCGAGTTCTCTCCACAATCTCGTAGGGTTGCCCGCAGCCCCCGCATTAAAAACCGGATTATTGAGATCATCGCTAAGAGCAGTAAATGGCGTTTGACGAATATCAGGGTCGTCCTGAACGGATAAGGTCGCTGATCCTCTCCAGTCAACTACCCATTTATCATCACTAAAATGGTGCTCACCATTTAGAAAGAAATTAGTGATTGAACGTTCGTTGTATTCGAGGTTTTCAGAAAACCCAATAAAATCCGACTTGCCGGTGGCATCACCATCATCGATCAAGTCAAAGTCCCCTGAGCGGCTTTCTCCATTTTGCAATCTCATTACCGTAAATCTATACTTGGACCTATCCGTTTTGTAAGCTAAGCCAGCTAAACCACCTAGTAAGACATTATTTTCTGCCAAAATCCCGTCAATCGTAAATGCTCGTTGAAATTCTTCTCTCTCACGGTCGTTAATATCATTTTGATATTCACCAAAGAAGGCATCGTCGTAAAAAACAGTATTATTTTTATAGTTCCCTGTAAATAGGTATCCAATATTATTTCCATTCGGAAGTTCAAATTGGTTGGCGATGGTCAAACCTAAGCTATAGTTCATAAAACTTGTTTCAGGAACCACGCCCATAGTTGGGCTAAATTGATTTAGGAAGTCGTTTACAACTTGATCACTTTCTGGTGTGCGATTACCCGGAATAATGTCTGGTCTCGGTAAGCTTGTTGAGTTGGCATTTGCCGGTAACGCACGCTCTCCGTCGTCAAATCCTAACCAATCCGTATTGCTACCTTCGTAGTCTATATAATCGCTATTGAAGTGCATAGAAGGATTGTACTCCATGCCAAATGACACATCAAAGATCTTCTCTTCAGGAAAATCCTTGGTTTCAATATTTACAATGCCTCCGGTAAAATCGGCAGGAAGTTCCGGAGTAAATGTTTTCAAGATAACCATGTTATCAATCAGGTTGGTAGGAAATATATCTATCTGAATACTATTACGATCAGGATCTAACCCGGGAATATCCATCCCGTTTTGAGTGGTTTTTGTGTAACGATCACCAAGACCCCTCACATAAACGTACTTACCACCCTCAACCGATACGCCTGTGACACGTTTTGCTGCGGCTCCAGCGTCGCCATCACCGATTTTCCGAAAACTGGCAGCTGATATTCCATCCAGCACATTGGCAGACTTACGCTTAACGAGTTGTAATGCTTCCTCTGTATTGCGAATAGCTTCGGCGGTAATGACCACTTCTGCCAACTGCTCCACATCCTCTGACATGGTGATTTGGTTGATAAAAGTTACTTCGCCTACTTTCACTTCTATTCCTGTTACCTTCACTGTGGCATATGATATAAAAGAAGCTTGAATATTGTAGGTGCCAGGATCCGCCTTTATTTCAAAGGCACCTTCAAAATCTGTAACGGCGCCGATGCTTGTACCTTCAATTAACACCGTAACGGAAAACATAGGTTCACCATTAGCAGCATCGATTACCTTTCCCCTAATTGTACCTTTCTGAGCTATGCCAAATGATGTTAAAAACATCATCATACAGAATAATGCCGATTTAATAATATTCATGCGTAAGTAAATTTTTGCGAAGGTATATTTTTGGCTCGTCTGAGAGTGGTATTTAATATTACCTTTAAATTAAGATAGTGTTAACAAAAAAGGGGGAAAGCATTCTTTCCCCCTTTTTATTTATAGGCAGTATTTTTAATGCTACAAACCTAGTGTTCCAAGTGCGCCAGAATTACCAGCCCAAGTCCATGCAAAATCAGCAGCGGTAGGACCAACTGTCTTAGAACCAACCGCTACGTTAAAATCAATAGATCCACCAGGGACACCATCGAAGAAGGCTCCTGCAGCTGTAAGATCAGTTTCCCAACCGTCATTAGTACCTGCACCATTACCTCCAAAAGTCTCTATGTTTCCGGATTCTACTCCAAAGAAATAGATATTGGTAAGGGTAGCGTTTGTATCATCATCCCAATCCACGATATGATCAGCATTGTCACCCACATAAACTACACCTTCATCAAATACATGATTAACACCTCTTGTGTTGGACCCTTCAGGACCATCTAATTCAAAAGCAGAACCCGTTTGAGGTGTTACAATAATGAAATTCTCTACGGTGCCGTTCCAATCTTGATCCGAATCCATGGAATCATCAAAAGAGTTCCAAACCAAAGCTCCATTAATCGATACGTTACCACCAAAGAATTCGATTCCGTCATCAGCATTAGCAACCACTTCTACGTTGCTTATGGTAGTTGCAGAACCAACCGCACCAAGTGTCAATCCATTGATCTCGTTACCTGCACCAATGTTTGTACCTCCATGTCGGATAGAAATATATGAAATAGTACCTGAATTATCATCAGCCGTACTTCCACCGTACAAACCATTTTCGTCAGATGAAGGAATACCTTCAATCTGCAATTCCGTTAGGTTATCAGCAATAAGGTTACCGTCCTCATCTTCAATTTTTCCAGTAATGGGTGCATTACCCAAGATAATTACACCTCCCCAAAGTCCATCTTCCGTCTCAGAGGTGGTACTTGCATAATTTCCAGCGGCGATGTCTGAAGGTTCAATAGGATCAAGTGTAGAAGTGAAGATAATAGGAAGAGCAGCCGTACCTTGAGCATTTAGAGTACCACCCTTAGCAACTAAAAGAGCAGTAGCTGCGGCACCTTGACCTTCATTTCCCTTGATCACTGTGCCCGGCTCGATGGTCAAAGTGACTCCATCTAAAACAGTTACTCTAGTGTCAAGTTGATAAATATTAGCAGCTGTCCAGGTAATATTGGTATCTATATCTCCTCTTACACTCACAACAGGGGTTACAGGTTCAGACGTTATGGTTAGAACCGCTGTTGCATTTCCTGTATTACCATCAGTATCGGTAACCGTTAAAATTACAGAACCGGCACCAGCAGTTGTTCCAGCAGAAAAGGTCACAGTGATAGTACCTGAAGTGGCACCAGCGGTTCCATCAGTCGTAATTGTCGCCGTTCCTCCAGTCGGAGTAACTGCAGCACTAGCAAATCCTGCAGCAGCAGTGTAAGCAAAATCTACAGTAGCATCAGTGCTTACTTGAACGGAGGCAGCTGCAGGTGCAGTTACAACGGGGGCATCCAAGCTAGGAGTTCCACCGTCATCATCATCACCACAAGAAGAAAGAGCGAACATCACTCCAACTGCGGCTAAAAGAGATAATAGTTTTTTCATTGTTTTAAATAATTGAATTAAGAATTAAAATTTCTCTATTTATTGAAGCCCCAAAGGTTAGAATTAGTTGTTAACTCAAACGGACGCTCATGTTAAGCGTCTGTTAAACTCTGTGAAGGAATCTTTAACCGTATGTTAAGAAAAAGCCATCGTAAAATTACGATGGCTTTTTAAAATCGGCTTACATACTTGCAGAATTAAATTCTGCTTTACGTTAACTAATTGTTAATTGGGATCTTGTTCAAGATCGTCCTGATCAGATCCTTCGTATCTATATTATCAGCTTCCGCTTCGTAATTCAATATGATTCGATGATTCAGAACGTCCAAAGCCACTTCTTTGATGTCCTCAGGTAAAACATAGTCCCGCCCTTCGAAGTAAGCTACGGCCTTAGCCGCTAAATTCAGATTTATGGATGCTCTGGGAGAAACTCCAAATTGGATGTATTCAGCGGCTTCATTTAACCCGTACCCCTTAGGATCACGTGTAGCATAGACCAGCTCAATAATGTAACGCTCTAAGGACTCGGAAATACTGGTTTGATTGATCTCATTGCGTATGTCAAAAATATCATCCTTATTAAGGACCGTATTCACGGTATAATCGAATTTCATATTTGAGATCCTGCGCATTACCTCCAATTCCTGGTCTTTCGTAGGGTAATCCACGTTCACCTTCATCATAAAACGATCAATCTGCGCCTCAGGCAATGGATAAGTACCTTCCTGATCTACCGGGTTTTGTGTGGCTAAAACTAGAAATGGCCGGTCTAAGTCAAAGGTTTCTTCACCGATAGTCACCTGCTTCTCTTGCATGGATTCCAGCAATGCCGACTGCACCTTAGCAGGACTTCTATTGATCTCATCGGCCAAAATAATATTGGCGAAGATCGGTCCCTTTTTTACTTCGAACTTAGCGAGCTTCTGGTTATAGATCATAGTTCCGATCAAGTCTGCCGGTAACAGATCCGGAGTAAACTGGATACGCTGAAAATCCAGATGTAATACATTAGCCAATGTACTTACTGTCAACGTTTTTGCTATTCCCGGCACCCCTTCTAATAAGATATGGCTTTGTGTAAAAAGACCAATCAGCAGCCTGTTGACCATCGCTTCCTGGCCTACGACTACCTTACCTACTTCGGTGAATACCTGCTTTATTTTATCCTGATGTTCCTTCTTCTTATCAACAGTTACTTCTGGCTCTTCCATTCTAAATTTGACGTTCTTATCACTAAATGTTAAAAGTATCGCAATATTATAGATTTCGGTTCATAATTTTTACAAGAGGAACAAGCAAAGGGCGAAGGGTGGAGAGCACAGGGCAGAGAGCGAAGGGCAAAGGGCTCAGGGCGTAGTGATTAGGGCTCAGGGCGTAGTGATTAGGGCTCAGGGCGTAGGGCGTAGGGCGTAGGGCGTAGGGCGGAGAGCTTGGGGTTGGGTTACTGGTTACTGGTCACTGGTTTACTGGTTACTGGGTGCTGGGTGCTGGGCACTTGGTACTTGGTACTTGGTACTTGGTACTTGGTACTTGGTACTTGGTACTTGGTACTTGGTACTTGAATACGTGCTTGAGGTGTAGGGCGTAGTGCTTAGAGCATAGAGCTTGTAGCTTGTAGCTTGTAGCTTGTAGCTTGTAGCTTGTAGCTTGTAGCTTGTAGCTTGTA
>JBCCOE010000005.1:0-108561 GCA_039025475.1 Bacteroidota bacterium
CGGTCTCTGTACCCCTCCTGTGGGTTCGGTACTTTTTGTGGGATGTGGTATCGCTAAAACCTCTATTGAAAAAGTAATTAAGCCACTGGTTCCTTTGTTTCTGGCCATGATTGCAGCTTTGTTAATTGTAACTTATTTCCCTGAAATAAGCCTTTGGCTACCGAAGGTTTTTGACCTGTAAAGTCAGGGTTTAACCATTAAAAGCAGTCACAATTGAAAAAGAGCTGAATATAGCAGGAATTGAAGAATTGGACTATTTTGGATGAAATGACCGACAATTGCCTAAAGAAGCAGGAGATAAGAAGAGCAAAGTGGAAACTTATGAGGTGGTCCAGGTGACTATGACAATGAAGCTGTACAATCCAATTAAAAAAAGCTTGTTGGTTATCGAAAATCAGGATATGCCTGCAGTAAGCAATAAAATAATGGATAAATACTCACCTGAGGTCATGGCCTTGGAACCAGAACAACTTATTTATTATTATTATCTCAGAAACGTGGACAAATCAGACGAGAACATGGCCTTTATCGCGAAACACTTAAAAACTTTGGGTAATGGATAGTAGTGTTCTGAAAGTGCATATTGATGACAACTTAATTGTCGCACTACAAGATCTTAGTAAAGGAGAGGTGGTAGCGCTGGATGGTTATATGTTCAAACTAAAAACATCGGTACCGGCTAAACATAAGTTCGCGGCAGTAAACCTGGGGCCAGGTGATGCTTTAATGATGTATGGTGTGCTAATCGGTAGAGCAAAGAGGTCAATTTCAAGAGGTGAAGTAGTGACCATTGATAATGTGAAGCACGCTACTCAGAGATTCGAGTTAACTGAGAAAGATATTTCATGGGTTAGACCCGAGGTATCCAGGTTCACCAATAGAACCTTTATGGGGTATCATCGAAGCGATGGTAAAGTAGGAACCGCCAATTACTGGATAGTAATGCCTTTAGTTTTCTGTGAGAACAGGAACATTGAAATGGTTCGAAATGCACTTGTTGAAGAGCTTGGCTATAGCACAGGGAAGGATTACACGTTAGACGTACGTAAGCTTGTGACTGAGTATAAAAACGGCTCGGCGGCTGATCATCTGGTAAAGGAAGAACTCATAATTCCTGCTAACCAACAAAGGCAACGACAGCTGTTTCCAAATGTGGATGGCATTAAGTTTTTAACCCATGACGGTGGTTGCGGAGGTACTCGGCAGGACAGTGATACTCTTTGCGCTCTTTTGGCTGGATATTTAAACAATCCAAATGTAGCGGGCGGGACCGTATTAAGCCTAGGTTGTCAAAATGCTCAGGTGAAAATTCTCGAAAAAGCCATAAAAAAAATAAACCCCAAGTTCGATAAACCTTTGTATATCTTAGGTCAACAAGAAAGTAATTCCGAGCCCGAATTCATCTCTGACGCTGTGAAGCAGACTTTTATAGGCCTGATTGAAGCCAATAAGTTTCAAAGAAAAGAGTCTTCTTTGAGCAACCTAGTGGTAGGACTTGAATGTGGTGGATCCGATGGATTTTCCGGGATCTCTGCAAACCCGGCAGTTGGTCACTTCTCAGATCTGCTGGTTTCATTAGGAGGATCAGTGGTATTGTCTGAGTTTCCAGAGCTGAATGGAGTCGAGCAAGAACTTACCGATCGATGTAGCTCTTTAGCACTTGCAGAAAAATTCAAAAGTCTTATGGAAACTTATCATGATCGAGCAAAAGAGTCCGGTTCGGGTTTTGATGCTAACCCGTCGCCTGGAAATATCAAAGATGGGCTGATCACCGATGCCATGAAGTCAGCAGGTGCGGCCAAAAAAGGAGGTACTTCCCCTATAGTTGACGTGCTGGACTATACGGAACAGGTGACCACATCAGGTCTGAATCTATTATGCACCCCTGGGAATGATGTAGAATCAACGACTGGATTAGCCGGTTCCGGAGCGACCATAACTTTGTTCACCACAGGTTTAGGCACACCTACGGGCAACCCCATTAGTCCGGTAATTAAGATCTCCAGCAATAATAAATTATCGGAGCGTATGAAAGACATTATAGACATAAACGCAGGAACAATAATCACTGGTGAAGATACCATAGAGTCAAAAGGCCAGGAAATTCTGGAATATGTAATTGCCGTAGCTAGCGGAGACAAAATGCCAAACTCTGTGAGGCTCGCACAAGACGATTTTATTCCCTGGAAGCGTGGGATTTCACTGTGACAAATTTTTAAAACAGTGATTGTACAACCTTGCCCATGCCTTGCCTTTGGATGTTATACACTTTGCTGGAAACTAACTCATTAAACCCAGGTATCTCCGTTAAATCTTGTCCCCATAGTTCTTCATTGCCTAATACGCTGGTCACTAACTTTTCGATACCTTCTTGACTGTCGTCCAGTGCAGACCACAAAGACTCCATTAGTTTTAGAATTTGCGGTTCATCCATTAGTTCGATATCTTCATCAAAACGCCTTCCCTTGTAAAAGCAAATAAGCGCTGCCAGTGCAGTAGTCAATAACCTGGGTAATTTACCCTCCTTTTTATAGTAGCTTAGGATTGAAGGCATTACACGGGTTTTAAATTTAGAAAATGAATTTAGAGCAATAGAGATCAGCGCGTGTCTTATAGAAGGGTTTTTGAAGCGGTCTATGACTTCGTTGGCATATTGCTGCAATTCAGCCCGTTCACCATCAAGCGAAGGGATTATTTCATTGAAAATGGCTTGTCTTATGAAAGATCCGATGAGTTCATTTTCTACAGATTCCTGAACAAAGTCCAATCCATACAGGTAAGCCACCGGTACCATACAGGTGTGCGCCCCGTTAAGGATCCTGACTTTACGCGTTCGGTAATAATCAAGATCATTGGTAAAAATGACATTCAGACCTGACTTTACGGTAGGTAAAGCCTTTTTTATTTCATCGGAACCCTCAATTACCCAGAGATAAAATATCTCACCTTCAACCAAAAGGTGATCCTTGTAGCCCAGCTCTTTCCAATATTTTTCGTCCCTTTCTTTGGGATACCCTGGCACGATCCGATCCACCAATGTGTTGTAAAAAAGCGCTTTTTTAGATAGCCAATTCTTAAACTCAAGACCGAGACGCCAATGATCGACATATTGTAAAACAGTGTCCCTTAATTTCAATCCATTCCTATCGATTAGCTCACAAGGCAGAATAAATAGCTTATCAGCATTGGGATATTCTTTGAATCTCTTGAAAAACAATTGTGTGAGTTTCCCAGGAAATGACGACGCCGGTCTATCTCCAAAAGAATCTTTCGGATCAAACTGAATTCCCGCTTCGGTTGTATTTGAAACAATAAACTTAAGATCCGGGTTAGTGGCTTGATTTAAATATGAATTAAAGTTTTCGTAAGGATCAATACTCTCGGTAATAACATCAATAAGATCTCTCGACGTGACAAACTCCCCATTTTGGAAACCATTTAAATAGACATTATACAAGCCATCTTGCGCTTTCAATTGATCCGCAAGCCCGTGCTTTATAGGTTGAATTACGGTAACCGCCGCATTAAAATCCGCCTTATGGTTCATCTCATGAAACATCCAATCCACAAAGGCCCTCAGGAAATTACCTTCTCCAAATTGAAGGACTTTTCTTTTAAGCTGGAATCTTTGTCGGGATAAATTAGCCTGTTTGGATTGACCCAATACCTCCATTGTATCTCACTTTAATATGAGACTGAAATTCAGCCAGCCACCCTGATTCGAATTCATATTAATTACGCTTCCGTTGTTGGCAACTTGCTCTGTTAGCAGATATTAAATTTTAAACTTTGAAAGCAATTTGCTCATTTAACTTTACCCGTTAGCTTTGTTTCTTAAATGTCAAAATTATTTATTATGAGAAATTCTATTTTATCAATTTTAACTATCGCTGTAGTTACGTCTTACAGTCATGCACAAACAACAAAAGGATCTATACAACTCGAAACAGGTTTTACTTCCTTTGTAGAAGGACTTCAAAGAGCACCAAATACTGGCTTTAGTTTATTTTCAGTGGATGGCACTACCCTCTGGTCAATTGGCGCGGAAGGAGGATATTTTATTGAGGATAATTTAGCACTTAAAGCAGGAGTTGGCTATTCAGATTTAGATGGGTCTGGGTCATTTAGTTATAAAATCGGGGCTAAATACTATGCTGGAGGCGTGGTTCCGTTTCAGCTAGATATAACAGGCGCAACACTGGAGGATGTAGAAAGTGATTTTGGAGATTTTGAAATTCCAGACCCCTTGTATCTAGGTCTCCAGGGAGGGTATGCCATTTTTCTAGCCGATAATATTTCCTTTGAGCCGAGTTTACGCTATGGCATAAGTCTAAATGACGATTTTTCTGACGAAGGCATATTTGAGCTACGGTTTGGTTTTGTTATTTTTCTTTAATTGTAGTTTTCAGGCAGATCAAAAAGCGAGTTAGAGAATTTTGCAGAGGTTGTTCTTAAACAACCTCTGCATTTATATACAGCTGTAGATACGCGTATATAATACTGTTGACATCGTACCAAAAATCAGACAGTATAAATAAAAGCCCGTTTTAAAGTGTAGGTAAATCTTTGGCTTTGCCTTAGTTTAATCAAACGATACTAGGAAAACAATCCTTAAAGGTTTTACCCGAATAGCGAGCCATTGGTTCAAAGAACCAGAAAAACTTTTACTCTGGTGAACGTATCGACTAATGTCAGAGCTTTAAGAAATGTCCCTATGAGGCATAGCGCAGCAATATTCTCGATCAGGTTAGAATTTTCTGGTTTAAGTTGTTAATACTCGTTTCAATGGCCTTGAAAGGTGTTCCGCTACCTTGATTGTCATCTTCCACAAATCCGTATTTCACACCCCCTTTTTCACTAGCCGCAAGTATTTTTTTGAAGTCAATAAGACCTTCACCTACAGAAACAATATCATCTTTTTCAATAGTGTAGTACGGTGCATTATCCAATGACATATCCTTTAGATGCAATAGACGAAACCTACCCGGATACTGGTCAAACATTTCAACCGGGTCTTGCCCTGCTTTTGTTGCCCAGAAACAGTCCAGTTCCATTGTTACTAATTCAGGTTCCAGTTCTTTTAGAAAAATATCAAAATAAGGAATGGTACCATCCAAATCGGCAAACTCAAAATTATGGTTGTGATACCCAAACTGGATGCCTACCTTCTTCATGGTCTCCCCTACACTATTCATACTTCCGCAAAGTTTTCTATAGCTTTCAACGATGCGGTCTTCTTCCTGAACCCATGGATGTATACAATAGGATACACCTAGTTCGGCATGTGCATCAGCCATCTGCTGGGATTGACTCATACCCTCACTCTCAGCCTCGACTACGGTATGACTACTAATCGCCTTTAGGCCGAAACTATCAAGTAGCTGCTTAAATGCCTCAGGTGACTTCCCATAAAACTTACCATCGGAGTAGCTAGCCAATTCTAAATTCACATATCCCAGATCAGCTACCTTTTCCAGCGAACCTTCAAGATCAGATGATATGGCATCTCTTATGGTGTAAAGCTGAAGACCCACCCCCACCCCATTCGTGTTTGTGGCTTGAGGTGAACAATACGGCAGTGTCAATATTCCTAACGCAGATGCCGAAGATGCTTTGAGAAAATTTCTACGATTGTAATTCATAGTGTTTAGGCTTAGTCAAATTTGAATTTAATGAAGAAAAGAGTTTAAACTAAGTGTAGTGTTGATTTTCTTGCAATCGAACGATAGAAAGGTTAGAATTATCCATGATATCTGTAGCAATGAGTAATTATAGAATTCAACACGTACGACTCCGCTTTCTTTGGATAAGTCTCGCTGTGATAGTTTTTGGGTGCCAGAAAAAAAATCCGTCTCCCGAAGGTATGGTGCTTATTGAAATGTCAGAAAATTCCTTTTTCATGGACCTTACGGAAGTAACCAACCAGCAATTTAAAGAATTCGTTGACGCTACAGGCTACAAAACCACGGCAGAAAAAGAGTTTGTACTTCCTCTGGTTAATAATGAAGGAGTTAGGCAAGATTCAACATTTTCGGCAGGTTCCCTCGTTTTTAAAAAGACGGACGGACCAGTAGACCTTAATGATTACAGCCAATGGTGGGAATGGACAGAAGGAGCTTTTTGGGCGGCTCCGGAGGGACCTGGCTCAACCATAGAGAAAAGGATGAACCATCCGGTAGTTCATATATCGTTTGAAGATGCTAATACCTACGCCAAATGGGCTGGAAAGCGACTACCCTCTGAGAAAGAGTGGGAGTTTGCAGCAAAAGGTGGAAAAGAGAATAAATTCGCATGGGGTAATGACGAGGCGTTTGAAGCCTCAGGGAAAGCTAACTTTTGGCAAGGCCTATTTCCGTTCGAGAACAGAGCGGAAGACGGTTTTATTGGTACTGCACCGGTTAAATCTTACGAAGCCAATGCCTTTGGACTTTATGATATGAGTGGTAATGTCTGGGAGTGGTGCACTACCCGCAAGAATGAAGTGATTGTGAAAGGTGGATCTTTTCTTTGTAATGATTCATATTGTAGTGGTTATCGAATCTCAAGTCGAATGCCCAACGATAGGGAATCAAGTTTGAATCACACAGGGTTCAGGTTGGTGAAGGATGTTGATTAGTTTTAACCAATTATATCTCTTTCTGAAGGCGTAATTAATTTAAACTAAAGTGTGTTGGAAATTGTCCTTACTATTATAATTTTTGGCTTGAACCGTCTTACCAAGAGATGATTTTTTGGTTCTTTTTTGTCCCTGCTAGTACACCGCTAAATCACGTGTAATCTCAAATCCATATTTCACACTCTGTTTAAACAGTCTGGCCGATATGCTCCTACAACCAAGACAACCTAAAACTGCAACTATAATCCCACCGAGGTGGTGGATATCTGCAATAATCTTATTACCAATTATATGTGGATTTTTTACTGGGCAGATAGCGTGGATTAGGCGCCGATAATTTACCTATGTATAGAAGAAATACTTCTATAATTGAACGCTCAACCCTTCATTTGTTCCAACTCCCTACCCTTCGTCTCATGAACCATCTTCATTACAAAAAATACCGACAGAATCGCAAATGATGCGTACATACCATAGGCAAAAGCAAGACCTGTTGATACAAGTAAAATGGGAAAAGTAAGTGTGACGACAAAGTTAGAAACCCACTGAGCCACTCCTGAAACCGCCAAGCCAGAACCTCTCAATTGATTGGGAAACATCTCTCCAAGCATCACCCACATAACTGGACCCCAGGAAAAATTGAAGAATACTACATAGCCATTAGCGGCAATTAACGCGAGAATCCCCATTCCCTTGTTTAGTTGTAATGTATCATCAATAGAAAGGGACCCTGTTGAAAATGAAACGGCCACCAACCCTAATGTTATCCCCATTCCCAAAGAACCAATAATTAGAAGTGGCTTCCGACCGAGCCTGTCTATAAGTAAGAGAGCAATAATCACCGCACCAATACTGAGAGCTCCCGAAACTACATTAATAAGGAGGGCATCGCTCTCTCCAAATCCAACCGCCTGCCATAGAACCGCTCCGTAGTAAAAAACCACATTGATACCCACGAGCTGCTGAAACGTAGCAAGTCCTATTCCAACCCACACAATCGGTCGAACCTTCCCAATAGTCTTATCATAAAGATCCGACAGTTTTGGGCTATGATGATCAGATGCCAATGATGCATCAATTTCGCTAGCTTTATAAAGAGCCTGTTGTTTACTGTAGAGTTTAAGAAGCACGGAATTCGCTTTGCTTTTTTTCCCAGAGGCTACTAAAAAGCGTGGGCTTTCGGGAATAAAAAATAATAGGAAAAGAAACAACGTAGCTGGAATTAACTCTACCCAAAACATCCAACGCCATGTTTCTAGATCCATCCATAGGAGGTTTTCTGCCGATCCAGATGTATTAGCCAATAAATAATTACTTAAAAATGAAACAAAAAGCCCAGAAATAATGGCGATCTGTTGCACTGTGGCCAACGCTCCCCGGTACCTTGCTGGAGCTATTTCGGATATGTAGGCAGGAGCCATTACGGAAGCGGCACCCACTGCCAATCCTCCTATTATTCGATATACTATAAATTCCGGAGATACTGAAGATATTCCTGATCCCCAAGCTGAGACAATAAAGAACACTGCCGCTAAACGAAGCATAGAGCGCCTTCCGTACTTATCAGCCAGGCGACCTGCAAAATAAGCTCCTAAAGCACAGCCAAGAAGCATGGAGGCCACATTAAATCCACTGCCTGCACTTTTAGAATTAAAAGCAATTTCCAAACCTTTTACAGTTCCATTGATCACCCCGCTATCGAACCCAAACAGGAAGCCTCCAAGGGTAGCGACGAACGTGATAGAGATAATGTATGTATTGTTTTTCATCTTCAAATCAGAGGTACAGGTTTATAATGTTCTCATACAACTCCTGTTTACCACTAATCTGTTCTGGAATCACTGAAGCTCCAATCTTTGCAAGATCCGCTAATGTCATGGCGCCTTCCTCAAATGATTTTCCATCTCCTCTATCAAACCCCGAATACCTTTGTGTTCTTAGCTCGAGATACTTGCCCTCTTTGATAATCCTATCCGCAGCCAACAAGGCTCTCGCAAAAGCATCCATCCCTCCAATATGGGCATAAAATATATCAGTAAGATCGGTAGAGTTTCGCCTAGTCTTCGCATCAAAATTGATACCCCCTCCCATTAGCCCGCCTACTTCTAGAAAGACTAGCATTATTTCTGTAAGTTCATTAAGCTGTGTAGGAAATTGATCGGTATCCCAACCATTTTGATAATCTCCTCTATTAGCATCCATACTCCCCAATAAGCCTGCATTTGCAGCCACCTGCATTTCGTGCTGCATAGTGTGTTGTGCCAAGGTGGCATGGTTCACCTCTAGATTTAGCTTAAAATCATCCATTAGGTCATTGGCCTGAAGAAAGCCAATCACAGTGGCTGCATCAAAATCATACTGGTGTTTAGTCGGTTCCATAGGTTTGGGTTCAATAAAAAAAGTGCCATTGAATCCATTGGACCTGGCATAATCCTTGGCCATATGAAGAAATCGGGCAAGATGATCCTGCTCGCGTTTCATATCTGTATTCAACAAACTCATGTATCCTTCTCTTCCTCCCCAAAAAACATAATTCTCTCCTCCCAACTTAATAGTGGCATCCAACGCATTTTTTACTTGTGCCCCAGCATTTGCCACTACATTAAAATCAGGGTTTGTGGCCGCTCCGTTCATGTATTTAGGGTGTGAAAAGAGGTTAGCGGTTCCCCAAAGGAGTTTGACTCCTGACTCCTTTTGCTTTTCCAACGCGTAATCCGTGATAAAATCAAGCCTTTTTGTGGACTCATTATGATCCCGTCCTTCTTCGATCAGATCAAAATCATGAAAGCAGTAAAATGATGCTCCGATCTTTGTAATAAACTCAAATGCGGCATCCATTTTATCTTTGGCTCTCTGATAAGGATCACTGGATGCCAACCACGGAAAATTCTTGGTTCCTGGACCAAATGGATCACCTCCAGTCCCGCAGAAGGTGTGCCAATAGGCAATAGCAAATCTGAAATGATCAGCCATGGTTTTACCCGCTACCTTTCTGCTTGCATCATAATATCTAAACGCTAAGGGATTGTCAGTGGTTGTTCCTTCATATTTGATGATATCAATTCCCTCAAAATATTCCTTGTTACCAAGTGTTGGTCTTCTTGCCATTTTAAGCTCTATTTAATTGCTCCTCCAAATTATTTTTCCAATGCTTATATGCTAGTTGATATTTGCTTTCTTCTCCTAATACAGGAGTAATAACTTTTTCGATCTTGTTTCCACTCATCGCCTGTTTCAAATCTGTTCTAATTCCAAGGGTATAGCCAACAGCTTTAGCTGCACCTATTGCACCCGTTGTATCCACAAGATGGATCTCACATTTTAGAAGTGTTGAGATGACCGTTGAAAAAAGATTCGATCGAAAAAGATTGTCATTTCCGGCCTTGATCAATTCAATATTTACTCCTAGCTCTTTGAGAATTTCAACACCGTATACAAATGAGAACGCCACTCCTTCCAAAGAGGCACGGTAAATATGGTTCTTTGAATAGCGATTTAAATTAATGCTTAGGATCTGAGCTCCTAAATCTTTATTGCACAGCATACGCTCCGCCCCATTCCCAAATGGAAGAATAACCAACCCATCAGATCCAATAGAAATTTTTGAAGCCAACGCCTCCATCTCATCATAGGTACTCATCCCACCCGTCATGGTTTCTCGTACCCATCTATAAAAACTTCCTGCGCCATTGATACAAAGGAGGACTCCCGTCATCTGGTTTTCGTTTGTGTAATTAACATGCGCAAAACTGTTGATTCGAGAATATCGATCTACAATATTATGGTCCATAACTCCATAGACGACTCCTGATGTACCACCAGTGGCGGCAATCTCTCCTGCCTCTATTGCGCCCAAGGACATGGCGTTATTGGGTTGATCACCAGCACGATAACAAACTGGTATATTCTTTGGAATTCCAAGTAGGGATGCTGCCTCACTTGAAACATATCCTTGACGAGAAAAGGTATTCACTATGGAAGGAATCATATCCTCTTTTATACCGAATACATCAAAAGCAAAAGATGCAGGTCTGTTATTCTTGAAGTCCCATAAAATGCCTTCAGACAATCCGCTCGGTGTCGTGTTTATTTCACCCGTCATCTTAAAAGCCAAGAAATCGCCAGGTAACATTATTTTTTTTACCTTGTTGTATACATCCGGTTCATTATCCTGTACCCACTTAAATTTAGACGCGGTAAAGTTGCCGGGATGGTTTAACATGCGATCAAAACAAACTTCTTCGCCGATATTTTGCGCAGCTAAATTTCCAATTTCTACTGCTCGACTATCACACCAAATAATTGACGGTCTTAGTACTTCCCCGTGCTTACCTAGCAAAACAAGCCCATGCATCTGATACGAAATTCCAATGCCTAAAATTTGGCTAATTACCTTATCACCTTTCCTCATTAACAAGAGCTCTGTAGCCCTTATCAAATTCTTCCACCATACCTCAGGATCCTGTTCGGCCCAACCTTGTCTTGGACTGTTGATGGGCATTTCTGTGGCAGGATACTGAACCACGTCCATGACATGATTGCTTTTCAAATCTATTAGTGCCGCTTTTACAGAGGAGCTTCCGATATCAAATCCTAATGAAAACAAATCTCTTCATTTTGTATAGCAGCCTTTGAAAAATCGGCTATCTCTAAATCAATTTTTTGTAAACTCATACATGATTTTAGTTACGAGTCTACCTTCATCAACACTACAAGGATTCTCTTTAACCATCCCCAGAAAGTAGTTTACAGTTTGTTCAATAAAAGGTTGCTGAATATGTTTTGGATCTTCAAACTCAAAAACTTCAGATTGAATACCCAACTTTACTTTCACTGTATTTCCGTAGAATGGAAAAACTATGCTTCCCTGACTTCCATTTATTTCGCATCGGTCTTTTTCTTGATTTTTAGCTGCATTAAAGTTCCAGCAGCCTCTGAATTGAACTCCACTTTCAAAACCGATATCTCCTTGCACTTGATCACAAACGTTATGTTCTTCCGACGTACGCGCTGAACTTCCTTTTAAATTTCTAATCCCTCCAAAGAAATGGTACATCAGATCGATTTGATGTGGAGCAAGATCATGAAATAATCCGCCCCCTGAAATGGATGGGTTAAGTCTCCAACTTTGACCTGCGCCAAAGTCATTTCTTTTTAAGAACGAAAGACTTACTGATTCTACTTTTCCAATTTTTTCCTGACTTAACCAGTACCTTATTTTTGTGTACATGGGAAGTGCCCGACGATAATGGGCAACCACTAATTTGCTATCACTTTTCTTGACAGCATCCACTAATATCTTACCCTCTTTGGGAGATAAAACCATAGGTTTTTCTAAATAAACATGTTTGCCGACCTCAAGGGATTTCAGCGCATAATCTAAGTGGCTTGAGGGTGGAGTAGCGACGTAAACAGCATCAATTTTGTCGTTAGCGAATAAATCCTCGGCTTTATCATACCACAACGGAACCTGATGACGGTACGCAAAATCTTTGGCCCTTTCACCATTTCTGCGCATTACGGCTAGCAGTTTCGAGTTTTTAACCCGATTAAAGGCCGGGCCACTTTTATACTCAGCTACCTGTCCACAGCCTATTATACCCCATCGAATTTGCTCACTTTTCATTTCATTTCTTTTTTAATCGACATGTTTATCATTTGAACCTCAGGGTCGAAATTCTCCAGATTTACTCAGTTATTTAGTTAACATATCTCGATTTCAAAAAACTATTCATCAGTAAAAACTTCCATTGAATTCATATTTCCACCACCCCTTTTCGGGCTACCCGCTGCAGTGTATACTTTGTCTCCTAATACGACCGATCCTCCACCGTGTCTTCCAACATTTAGGTAGTCCAGTTGGATCCACTCTCTTTTTTTAAGATTAAAACCATAGCACTCAGGATGAGCTAATTTTTGACCGCTTTCACCTCCAAAATAAATAATGTAACTATTCAAATGCACTAGGCCTCCTGCCGCAGAGGGTACAGGTAACTTTTCTTTCAAAGTGATCCACATCTGTGTTTCAAAATTATACACGTCAATATATGGATTGGTTTGCCCGAAAAAAGCTCCGAATTTATTTGGAAGATGGTAACTAGTGTTTCGTCCTCCTATCAAATAGAGTTCATGATTAATGACCAAAGCAGAAAAGTGATCTCTAATATGGGGTGCCTTGGTCAATTTCTTCCACTCTCCTGTTTTTAAATCATAGCTATCAAAATAATTATTGGTGCCACTGGTGTGTCCAAATTCAATTCCACAAACGATGAAAATTTTATCGCCGTAGACAACTGCGCCAGCCCCTCCTCTTCGTCTATCTTCCGGAATTAGGTCTCCTTTTTCCCATTCGTCTGTCTTAGGCTTGTAGATCCAAATGTTTGCCAAAGGTGTTTCATTTGGGTACTTACCTGTCATGGCACCTAAGAAGTAGATCCTATCTTTGTATGGAACTGCCTGAAAATGATGGATTTCAAATGGAGTTTTTCCTCTTTCGGTCCAAGTGTTGGTATCAGGGTTAAAAACATTTACCGGATGAATACCTCGCCCACCAATCAAATAAATCTCCCCCTCAAATATTACCATTGAGCTTTCATGACGTTTAGCAGGTTTTTGATCCGTTTGTACTATTTTCCAGCGGTAAGCTGAAAGATCATTGTCTTGTGCATCTAATCGACCTCCAGTATTCAGTAAGAAAAGAAATAAAGTCAATACCATTCGACTAATTTTCATTTTTCCCTTTAACTTATAGATGTAAATAATCCCATTATCTTTGTTCCTCATCTTAAAAATCCGACAACCTTCCAGGCATTTCTTTTTTGACAAAGATTAAATACAGCATGCCACACAACAACCAGGCAGGTAGCGTTACAAACGATAGAAAAACATTAAACTGTTGAGCAATAAAATAAAAAATCCCAAAGCTTAGCAGCCATGAAAAAAAAGCTGAAATGTTAAATTTCTTTCCTAGCGTTTCGGCTGCATTTTTTGTGATATTGAAGTTGTCACCCAGAAAATGTTCGAAAACGATTATAGCTCCGAAAGGGGCGAGTATAAATCCATAAAGAGCTACAAAACCAAGAAGCTTCATGGCAAAGGCAGGAAAAATTCCAGCGATGGTGGCAATCGACCCTGCAACTATGGTCACCCAAAAAGTAGAAACTTTGGGCATAATTGCTTGAAAAGCAAGTCCTGCTCTGTAGATCGTGGGGTTAGCTGTGGTCCAACCTGCCAGCACTACAGCGATAAGACCAAATATATTTATTGCGTTGTATGCAAGAGGACCTGGCGCTACAGGAGGAGCCTCTCCTGAGGATAAAAAGGTCTGAGCCTCCGGAGATTTTAAGTATACCGCATACAGCAGGGCTGCGGAAATCCAAGCCATATAGTGTCCAACATACATACCTGCCGCGGTAGTCCAACCCGCACCTGGTTTATCTGCAAAACGAAACACCGATAAATCCGACATACCAATATGCATGGCAGCATTGGCAAACCAGGACCAAAGGACAACATGCCAAAAGGTAAAATGTACTTGCCCCGGAAAGGGTTTACTTCCCTCTCCCCAAATAGCCCAAAACTCCGAGAATGACGAAATATTTAACTGGGTTAAAGCAACAATGCCGCATGCTACAAAAGCGAGTACAATAAAAGGAGACATCCAGTTTGCGGCTTTAGACACGGTTTCGTACCCTCGTGCAGCGATAATGGCGATAAAGGCTCCAAGTACAATGACTATGGCAATCCATAATGGTCCGTTGGGCATAGTATCTGTCAGTTTTGGCATTTCCATATCAAAAGGAATACCGACAGCCGTTGCTGATACCGTTATCATTGAGCCTGCTAAAAAGCAAAAAAGTACTCCATTTGCCAGATTATATCCGGTAACAAGGTGTTTACCACAAATCCTTTCCAACTGATAATAGAGCGTAAGCCGATGCTTTACGGCAATTTCGGCGGTTAGAAATCTCCAGCTGAGAACTGCAAGTAAGTTGCCTAATAATAATCCAAAAATTAAATCAAAAGCACTTACTCCTGCCGTTAGGAAAAGGGGTCCTATCATAAATTCAGTACCTGCGGCATGCTCACCGGCATACATGCCCAAAAAGCTCTTCCAATTTTTAAGTCTTGATGTTGGTACTGCTTCTCTTTCAAATTCACCCGTCGCCGGTGCTTCTTTGGTATCATCTGTCATATTTAGATATAATAGTTTACTAGATTCATTTAATAAGATGATATTCCATATCCTCTGGTTTTAGGCAGCACAACTGTTCCATAACCTGTTGTAGTTGTTTCTTTAGGATGGAAATAGTATGATGACCTCCCTTCCTGCCTAGCGCGGCTACGCCATACATGAAGGAACGGCCAAGAAAAGTAAAGCTGGCTCCTGCTGCGAGCGTAGATGCAATATCGGGTCCTGTTCTAATACCGCTATCCATCATAATGGTAATCTTATCTTTATAGCCGGCCGCAATTGGTCTAAGCGCTCTTACAGCTGATTGTCCATGATCCAGCTGTCTTCCTCCATGGTTGGACACAATCACCCCATCAAGCCCTATTCTCACACATTTTTCCACATCTTCCTCGCTGGCTACTCCCTTCATCACTAGTTTACCTTTCCATCGATCCCTAATGGCCATGAGCCTCTCTTCACTCAATCGGCCGTCAAACGTTTTGTTCATGAACATACCTAAATGTCTCAGGCTCATACCTTTTGGTATATATGGCTTTAGGGTCTTAAACTCGGGTGCTCCGGCGAATAGTGTAGATATGGACCATGTCGGGTGACTCATGATCTGGATGATATTATTCCATGTCATTTTAGGCGGAATAGCAAGCCCATTTCTGATTTCTTTGCTTCTATAACCAAATGAAGGTACGTCACATAGTACGCACAACACCGGGTATTCAGCTTCTTCAGCCCTTTTAAGCAGGTCATTTCTCAGGTCCGCCTCTGCCGGATGGTAAAGTTGGAACCAAGCACTCCCTTCTGTGATTTCACTGATTTTTTCTAAACTAGCAGTGGCCACAGTACTCAGAATGAAAGGTATATTGTGGTCAAAGGCAGCCTTAGCCAATATTTCCGTGGCCTTAGGCCACATTAAACCCTGAAGCCCAATGGGTGCGATACCAAAAGGAGCTGAGTAAACCTTTCCGAAAAGCTCCACATCCATCTTAGGATCTGCTACTTCACGTAGGTAATAAGGCCTTAGCTGTATATCCCTTATTTGTTCTGTATTCCTTTTAAGATTTAATTCTGAATTACATCCTCCCTCCAGATAGTCAAAGGCAAAACGGGGGACACGTTTTTTGGCCTTTGCCCTTAAGTACTCAATGTCTGGATATTTTGGGTTCATGTATTCTTGCATTTTCAATGATTAACTCAAAAACTTTACTGCCAAGTCGTCTATTTCAGCTTGACCAATGGTCACCAAATCACCCAAAACAGAGCTCTCAATTAAGGATTGAGCACTGAATTCTGCCACTTCCAACCTATCAAATGTTTCCAGCATTGTAGTTCCTGTCACCAAAACACTATCATTCTTGATGATGGTTAGAGGAGTTTCTTTGGACATTAATTTCGGTATAGTCATTTTACCATTTAAATGATCTCCAAACTCTACAAGTGGAACATCTTTCAATAAAATATAGCTTTCAGGGATAGTGCGGGTTTGAAAGTGCGAATGTGAAATCCCAAACGCCATCACCGCCGGAGGTTGCGTATTGATAATACAATTAATTTCAGGGTTTTGCTGATAAATGGACTGATGGAGTTTCACCGCCTTACTCGGAAACTTACCTTTTTCCCTGCGTCCCTCCCTAATTTGCACAATATCCGAATGGCCAATGAATCGACGATTGAGACCCGTCGGAGTAATTAAAAAGTCATCGCCCCTCCACCGCATAGATACCGTACCATGGCTGCTTATCATTAGGTTTTGCTCGCATGCCCTTTTTACGTAAGAGTAGATCTCATGTCTAATTTCTTTTTCATCAGTAGAATAAGCGGTCTCTTCTACCTCTGACAAATTAATATCTTGATTTTCAAAGCTTTCTATCTGAGCATCACTAAGGGCTTTATATCCTCCCAGTTTTTGTGAATTAATAATGGATCTTGCGCTAAATTCAAGGCATTCGAATCGTTGAAAAGCACTGAAAAGATTTACACCGCCAACTACCGTACCGTGATTCTCCATAATAACAGAATTACTACCTGAAGCAAAAGTATTCGCAATACTTTGACCCAACTCTTCGCTGCCTGGTAGCTTGTACGGAGCGTAGCCAACAGATCCACAAAACTTTTTAGTTTGAGGGATAATGTTGGTGTCTGGAATCTCACGCACTATACTGAAAGAAACCAGAGCCGGAGGATGGGCGTGAATGACCGACCTAATGTCCTTCCGCTTTTTATAAATAGCCAGATGAAATGGAAATTCTGACGAAGGTTGGTGGATCCCTTCTATCTCACCATTTGCTCTTACACATACTATATCGCTCGGAGTCAAGATCCCTTTATCGTATCCTGCCGGAGTAATCCATATATTATCCTCTTCATCCAAAATAGAAATATTTCCGCCGGAGGTGGTGGTCATACCATTTTTATAGATCAACTCCATAATGGTAGCGATGCGATTTCGTGGATGTAGCAAATCAAGTCTCATACTACTTCATGTTTAATAGTTTTGTAATTGTTGGATAAAAAGGATTTAGGTAGGACCTTATCGTTCACCAAAAGTGCCGCCCCCATGGCGGAACCCAAGGCAATTGATGATGAGTAAATATCAAAACCCGGAAGCTTCCTGGATAAAAAAGCTATGAAAACTTTACTGGAACTCACGCCTCCATCCAAATATATCTTCTTAATATCGCTCTCCTCGTCCACAAGTTTTAGGGAAGCAATTTGAAGGTCTGTAAGCTCGTCAAACAAGTTAAGGAGCGCATCTTGATACGAATCAAACACCGAATAATCTGGATTAGGTTCGTTAGTAAAACCAAATCTTTCAGGCTCTATCAAGCAATGATCAAACAGAAGTGCTTCCTTTCTACTCCTTTTAGACAAAAAGTCAATAGGCCATTCAATGGTCTTGTATGCGGCGTAGTCTACCTTGAAAATTGAACTTAATAACTTCGCTTGCTCGCTAAGATGTCGCCCTAAGTGAAGACGCGAAGCTTTTAACGAGGTACCTTTCAGGCTTAAAAAATTAAGACAGTCGGCTTTGAGCTCTTTTGGAGTTAGCAAACCTTGGTTAAAAAAATTCATACATATACTCCAGGTTCCTGTGGAGATCAAAACAAATGGTTCATCTGAAGAATTGATGTATGGAATAAGTGTAGAACTACTGTCATGCACTCCAGCCCCTACTGCGACTTGCTGCCCTTTACGTTCTATTATTGTAGTATGGGTGCTGGGAACAATTGGCGCCAAAATTTTGGGAAATCCTTCCACGTTTACCCAATCTGCATATTCCCCTTTAGAAAAGTCCCACAAACCAGTATGGCATCCCAAACTGGTGAAATCCGTGACATATTGCTTTGTAAAAAGGCTACTTAGATACTGCGGTAAATGAAGGGCATATTTAACTTTCGAGAAAATGTACGGCTTAATATACTTTAGAAAATACAGTTGCAGCCCCGAGTTAAGCATACCCATGAACGGGCTACCTGTTGTAATTTCGAATTCTTGCCTAGTGATATTTGAAAAAAATTGTTTTTCAAGTTCTATTGGAAATGGCTTTAGGTAATTATAGAATGGTGCTACACGATTGCCATCTTTATCTAAGTGTACCAGTGAGGCGCCGTAAGTGGAAAAATTTAAACTCTTTACGCGGTATTTTTCATTTGCCAACAATTTATCGAAGGTAGAAAAAACCCATGCAGTCAGCTTATCCAGATCTTCACTTGGAAAACCATCATCATCCTCTATTTCAGAGAATCGAATATATTCATGCTCCACTTGATTGAAGTTCTCATCGAATACGAAAAATTTCTTATTGGTCTTACCAATATCAAATACCGCCGTTACCACTAGTCTTGCCATCACGCGGTTCGTTAAAGTCCTGTGGCTATCGTTTGTGAACCTCGTTGCTTAATCAAACTCTCTCGAATTTGAAATTGTCTGTAAGCGCCGATAGGGTCTAAAGCTCCCTCATTCTTCAGCCTTGCTGCGGCTACAAGCGATCGAACATCCGTGCGATATGCATTTTGCAGGATTTCCTGGCAAAGTGTTACATCGTGGTTTACCTGAGCCTCGCCCAATTTCTTATGGTCGACCAAGAGGGCCTGCGCGTAGGCAATGCTAATCGCTTCAAGTGACTGGATCAAATCCTCCATCGGGTCTTTAATGTTATGACTGGCATCTATCATCCATGATAGTTCTGGGTTCCCAGACTTATTGTTATCGATACCCTGTACTAACTCATTAAAAATTAGAAACAGCTGATAGGGCTTGATACTACCACAAGTAAGGTCGTCATCTCCGTATTTACTGTCATTAAAATGAAATCCTCCAAGCCGCCCTTTGTACAAAAGTGTCGATACGATTTGTTCTATATTTGTATTAGGCAGATGGTGTCCGAGGTCGACGAGTGTGTAAGCCCGTTCTCCACAACCTTCGGCAAGCAGCAATGAAGTGCCCCAATCCTGAATAACTGTAGAATAAAAGTTCGGTTCGTAAGGTTTGTATTCGACCAAAAGCTTCCAGTCCACTGGTAAGTGGGTATAAATCTCTTGAAGTGATGTTTGTGTGTTTTGCAAAACTCTACTTAAATTGTTTTGCCCAGGGAATGAAGCCCCATCGGCAAGCCACACGGTCAGCGCCTTGCTGCCCAGTTCCTGTCCAATCTCAATCACATCAATGTTATGTTGGACGGCTAAGACTCGACTGGCTTCTGCCGTATTACTAAGCGAACCAAATTTATAGCTTTCCTTTTGACCTAACTGATCTTGAAAAGTGTTAGAGTTCACCGCATCGAAAGCTATACCGTGATCAGCTGCCAATTGCTTAATGGCTAGCGTGTCAGAAGGAATATCCCAAGGAATATGCAATGAGACAGCTCCAGCCGTTTGAGTAAGTGTGTGTATTACGCCGATGTCATCAATTTTTTCTTCCAAACTTCCAGGCTCACCCCCAAGATTAAACCTACCGAACCTTGTGCCTCCTGCACCTAATGCCCAGCTTGGAACGGCTACTTGAAAATCCGCAAGTTTTGAAATAACACTCTCCACGTCATGACCTTGATTTATAAGATGAGTACCAATAAAATCAAGTGTAGAATCATGATCGGCCAAAAGTCTTTCGTTGAATTCACTTACAAGTTCTTTTTTAATGACCATAGGTATTCGTTATTTTACATTGATGTGATTTTCATTCCTTATTGGAAAACCTTACCTAACAAATGCATTGGCCATACCCCCATCCACATTAATAATATTTCCTGTGGACTTATCCAGTATAGCGACGAGTGAAAACACTCCGTTAGCTATGTCTTCAGGGTAGATAATCTTATTTAAGAGATTTCTTTTGGCATAATAAGAAGGGAGTTCTTCCACACTAATCCCATAAGCCTTGGCTCTGCCTTCAGCCCAATCACCCTCCCATATTTTACTCCCTACAATTACGCCATCAGGATTGACCGTATTCACCCTAATACCATCAATTCCCAGTTCAGCGGCAAGAAGACGTGACATATGTTGCTGAGCGGCTTTGGCGGTGCCGTACCCCACATTATTGGGACCTGATACCAGGCCATTTTTACTAGCGATGAAGACTAAGTCGCCACCAATGTTTTGCTTTCTCATGATTTCTACCCCCTGTTTGGAGAGATAGAACTGTCCTTTCACCAAAACATTTTGAAGGATGTCCCAATCTTTTTCTGTAGTATCTGCGAGTGATTTAGAAATGGCAAGCCCAGCACTGTGCACTACAATATCAACACCCCCAAACTCCAACACTGCCGTTTTATAAGATGCTGCAATGGATTCCGCGCTGGTAACATCACAAACCGCATAGGCGGCGGTATCTCCGGGATAAGAGGCCACCGCTTCTTTCAGTCGGTCTTCGGCAATATCAGTAAGTACCACATTGGCGCCTTCTGCGGCTAACTTATCGGCAATGGCTTTGCCGATTCCGCCCGCGGCTCCTGTCACGAATGCTATTTTTCTGGAAAGTGGCTTTTCCTTTGGCATACGCTGTAGCTTTGCTTCTTCTAAGAGCCAATACTCGATATCAAAAGCCTCTTGCCGTGGTAAAGAGGTATAGGAGGTAATCGCCTCTGCACCTCGCATTACGTTGATGGCATTAATGTAAAACTCACTCGCTACGCGCGTAGTCTGTTTGTTTTTTGCAAAACTGAACATCCCCACTCCTGGATAAATGATAATCACCGGATTGGGATCACGCATAGCAGGGCTATCACTATGCTTACATGTTTCATAGTACTGCTTATACTCGTTTCTATAGGTTGCAAATGTCGGGTTTAATTTCTCCAGGAGAGCTGCGTGATCGCTTATATCTTCATTGGGGGAAAGGGAAAGAACCAAAGGCTGAATCTTAGTTCTTAGGAAGTGATCGGGGCAGGAGGTACCCATAGGAGCCAGTTTCACGAGATCATTACTGTTAATGTACTCCATCACTACCTCTGTATCTGTGAAGTGACCAATCATGGTGTTCTCTGAGGAGCAAAGACCTCTTAATACGGGCATCAAATGGGTTGCCTTTTCTTTTCTTTCCTCAGCTGGAAGGCTTTCTACTTTCTGGCCTCCGAACACCACTCCATTGCTTTCAATTTTTTGTTCAATATGCCTGGAAGCCATTTCAATCACTTCCAGGCTATTCATATAGCACTCATAGGAAGTTTCTCCCCAGGTAAAAAGACCGTGACTACCGAGAACAATACCTCTGATATCTGGGTTATCGCTGAGGCATTTTTCCAATTGTAATGCCAAGTCAAAACCAGGTCTTTGCCAGGGCACCCAGCCCATGGTGTCTCCCCATATTTCTTTGGTTACTTTTTCACTATCTTTTGCAGCAGCTACTGCAATGAGGGCATCCGGGTGCAGGTGATCAATATGAGGAAACGGCAATAATCCATGCAGCGGTGTATCAATAGATGGGGCTTTGCTATCCAGATCATAAATACAATGATTGAACAGACCTACCATTCGATCTTCATCGTGCAACCCTTTATAAACATTCTTAAGATCCCTGAGCCTGTCGGTATACAATCCGGCAATGCCTTTCCGGGTCAATGTCCCAATATCACCTCCCGAACCTTTGACCCACATCACCTCCACTTCTTTATCCGTTAAAGGATCCTTTTCCAAAGTCTTGCAACTCGTATTCCCACCACCGTAGTTAGTAATTCTAAGATCTGCGCCTAGTATATTGGATCGATAAAGGAATAACTCCACTTGGCTGTCTCCCAGATCCCTAGCCTTTTCATCCTCCCACAGATAGTTTACATGTTTAAATTCTTCCGGACTCATTTCACTCTTGATATTTTTTTATTTTTTGATATTGGGCTATTTTTATATCAGGCAATAATAGAGCGATTAATTCACAATTATTTGCATCATATGGCATGCCATTTGCACAATTTGATACGAATACATGCAGGATTTTTTTTGGTATTTGACCTCAAGTCCTGAGGATAGGGCATGGGGAGTCTACCTCACGGTTGGGGGGAGATATATGGCAACCAAAGGAGCTCAATACCCTAGGAAAGAACATCCAACGGGCTACTACTTTGATTGGGAAACCGGTCGAATACTTAATGAATTCCAATTGATTTTTATTTCAGAGGGCAAAGGTGTTTTGGAAACACATGCTGGCGTATTTGAGATTGGATCTGGAACCATCATTATTATAATACCCGGAACATGGCATAGGTACCGCCCGGATACTAATTCAGGATGGACAGAGTATTACATCGGATTTGATGGTCAACTGTCGGAACATTTTATGGCTAAGACCTTCGATAATACTCGAAATCAACTACCGTTTCACTGTACGACTAATTCATTGGAAATACTAGATACCTATCAAAAAATTCTGGATCTTGTAGCCACGCAAAAACCGGGATACCATCAGGTAGCCTCTGGTCTTATTTTAAAGCTTCTTGGTTATATAAAAGCCCAATCGAAGGCTAAGACCTTTGATGAAATCCATGTGGAGGGGTTAGTCAATAGTGCCAAGAGCTTTATTTGGGAGCACGTCCACGAAAATGCAGACCTCAAAGAATATTCCAGGAACCAGTCCGTAAGTTATTCTTATTTCAGAAAAGTTTTCAAACTGTATACAGGTATTGCCCCTCATCAGTTTTATCTTGACCTGAAAATTATGCGGGCAAAAGAACTGCTAGTGGCTAACGATAAAAGTGTAAAAGCCATTTCTTACGAGTTAGGTTTTGAATCTATACATTACTTCAGTCGCCTCTTTAAAAAGAAAACGGGGATGTCGCCAACCGGGTTCAAATTAATGGGTAATTCAACCCAACACTAGTCATTGCGCAGATCAAATTCGGGGCGAAGTTTACCAAAAGTCTGAATCTTAGGTAAGATAGTTCAGATATTATCGCTTCAAGAGCTTTCAACTTAAATTTAAAAGGACATATTAATATTCTTTAGAATGGCTTATTACAAAATTGCAGTAGTTCCTGGTGACGGTATTGGAAATGAGATCGTACCAGCGAGCTTGAAAGTACTAGAGAGGGTTTCTGAAAAATATAAGTTTGAAGTAGAGACTACAACTTTTGATTGGGGTGCTGGCCATTACCTTGAGCATGGAACATTTATGCCGGAAAACGGTCTAGAAAAATTAGCACGGTATGATGCCGTCTATTTTGGATCTGTGGGATTACCTCAGGTCGATGATACGCTCCCTGCCAAGGACTATACGTTCAAAGTTAGAACCTTCTTTAACCAATACGTGAATTTTCGTCCTGTAAGAACCTACCCCGGAGTGACCAGGCCTATCCGATCCAACAAAAATATAGATTTTGTCGTCATTCGTGAAAATACGGAAGGTGAGTTCGTACAAATCGGTGGTACCTACATGCCTGATCACGAACACGGCTATGCCATGGATTCGGCCGTTTTCACTCGGAATGGAATAGAAAGGATCGCGCATTATGCCTTCGATCTGGCGCAAAAAAGAAATAAAAAAGTTACGCATGTGACCAAGTCCAATACCTTGATCAACAGCCTTGCCTATTGGGATAAGATAGTTAAGGAGGTGGCCACACAGTATCCTGATGTGCAGCATGAGCAAATGTATATTGATAATGCGTCGGCCTCTTTTGTACTTAAGCCAGAAACATTTGATGTAGTGTTGACCACCAACCTTTTTGGAGATATTCTTAGTGATTTAGGAGGTGCTATTATGGGCAGCCTTGGATTGGGAGGTGCAGGCAACATCAACCCTGAGAAGGAATATCCTTCAATGTTTGAGCCCATTCATGGGTCGGCCCCTGACATTGCCGGGCAAAATATAGCCAACCCAATAGGTCAGATATGGTCAGGAGCGCTCATGTTTGACCATTTAGGGGAAACGCAAGCGGCAAACGCTATCATGAAAGCTATAGATAAAACCACTGCCCGCGGCATACTTTCCGTAGACCTTGGTGGAAATGCCAAAACACTGGAGATTGCTGAGTCCATCATTTCAAATCTGTAACCCAGATGAGGGTCATAGATTTATCTCGGACTGTAGACAAGAACATGTCAGGAGTTAATATCCTGCCAGCTAAAGAACTTCGAACGGATGGGTGGAATGCTACGACTTTGCAGCTTTATTCCCACAGTGGCACCCATGTCGACGCACCGATTCATTTTGGAGTATCCGATGTAACAATTGATCAAATGCCATTGTCCGATTTTTATGCTAATGCGTGGATCATAGATTGTGAAATTAAGAGGCCGTCCGCACTGATTACTACCCAACATCTTGACGATAAAAAGGCGGTCGTTCAAAAAGGTGATGGTCTAATTTTCAGAACAGGTTGGTCTAATAAATATGGAACACCTGCCTATAGAGATGAACTTCCCCGCCTTAGTGAGGAACTTGCGTTGTGGATGGTAGAAATCGGGATCAAGATGGTTGGCGTAGAACCTCCATCTGTTGCTGATGTTAACAACCTCCGGGAGGTAACCAGAATTCATAAGATTCTACTCGAAGGTAATGTCACCATCGTTGAAGGCTTAACCAATCTAGAGGTACTGGATCATGAAAAAGTGATCCTGATAGCGTTGCCTCTAAAGATAAAAAATGGGGACGGATGTCCTGCCAGGGCCGTTGCCGTAATGGAGTAATGAATAAAGCGACAACATTTTCAAGTCTTACACCTATTGACACTCACTATCAGGAGTCCATCGTCCATTCTGGCGAGCAGGTTTTAGTCGTGTTGGACGATGACCCAACAGGCACCCAAACTGTTCATAATGTTCTTGTTTTGACAGAATGGTCTCCAAAATCCATAGAAGAGGCTTTTCGAGAACCTCTATTTTACGTGCTCACGAACACCAGAAGCCTTGATTCAAAAGATGCCTATGACCGTATTCATAATATCTGCATGGTAGTCCGCTCTACCGCGCTTAAAGTGGGAAAAAAGTTCATAATCATTACTCGTGGTGATAGTACGTTGCGTGGACATTTCAAGACAGAAACACAAGCCGTGCTCGACGCTATTAAACTCTCAAAACCACTTACAATATTTGTCCCGGCCTACTTTGATGGCGGAAGATTTACCATAGAAAACACTCATTATGTAGAGGAGGGCGAAGCACTGATACCTGCTTCAGAAACTCCTTTTTCCAAAGACAAAACATTTGGATACCATTCCTCGGAGCTATATGACTACATCGTCGAGAAAGACACTCGTTCCGGGATCAGAGATAACATTTTTGACCTGTCTATTGATGAAATAAGAACGCGCAGTCTAGACTATTTAATAGGAAAACTGCATGAAAATCAAGAAAAATACTATCTCATTATCAACGCTGCCGACCCGTCGGATCTAAACAAAGTAGCCGCACTATTGCTGCGCTACCATTCATTGGGCGGAGAGTACATCATTCGCTCAGCCGCCAGCTTGGTATCATCCCTGGCTGGCATTAAAAAAAAGCCCTTTCTTACCCAAGTAAGCATGAACATAGAAATGGACCCCGGATTGATCGTGGTAGGGTCTTATGTTCCTAAGAGCACTAAACAGTTAGAATTTTTGCTGGCAAACAATGAACTGGATGCCTACGAAATTGACGTCTCGCAGCTTGTACGTCGTGATCGAGATGCTTACATAACAGAAAGAAGTCAACAGATCAGTACGTCAATGAGCAACGGTAAAGATTGCGTCATGTTCACCAGTCGCAAACTGATCTCCGGTAACGATGCGACTTCCAGCCTATCCATCGTAAATCAGGTTTCAGAAGGAATCATCAGGATCTTATTGAGTATAACGGTCATCCCCTCTTTTATAATAACCAAAGGTGGAATCACTTCCAGCGATGTGGCTACCAAAGTAATAAAAATCAAAAAAGCCCTAGTGATGGGACAATTAATTGCCGGAGTACCGGTCTGGAAGCCTTTGGAAAATCAGAAGTATGGTCATATCCCTTATGTTATTTTCCCTGGAAATGTGGGAAATAAAGAAAGTCTGAGTCAAGCCTTCCAAAACTTAAAACGGTCTACATGAAGAAGATACCGGTAAGATTTCTGCTGGTCTTTACCACCTTTTCCCTCACCATTCTACTTTACATAGACAGGGTGGGGATTTCCGCTGCTAAAGAAGCCATAGGAGAAGATCTGGATTTATCCGACACGCAAATGGGATGGGTGATGTCAGCATTTGCGCTAGGGTACGCCTTGTTTCAAATCCCGTCAGGAATGATGGCAGATAAGGCTGGTCCACGGAAGGCCATTGCCCTGATTGTCACCATCTGGTCAGGTTTTACACTGCTTACAGGTGTGGCATGGAATTTCATATCAATGATTGTCATACGATTCTTTTTTGGTGCTGGTGAAGCAGGTGCTTTCCCGTCCATCTCCAGGGCAAACTTTACCTGGATTCCCCTACGAGAACGCGGTATTGTTACTGGAATAAATTTTTCCGGTTCCCGATTAGGAGCCGCTTTCGCTTTCCCGTTAGTCACTTGGATGATCTCTACTTTTGGATGGAGGCCAGGCTTTTATATTATGGGAATTCTAGGTCTATTGTGGGCACTAATCTGGTACAAATGGTTTCGGAACAAGCCAGAGGATCATCCCTCGGTCAGCGAAGAAGAAAAGCGATACATACTGGATACCCGGCAAACTCCAGAAAAAAAAGGAAGTGAGCTATCTCTATCCCGACAGTTGCGTAGTGGCAATATCTGGCTGGCGATGGCCCAATATTTTGGAAGCAATTTTATCTTCTTCTTTTGTCTGACCTGGATGTTTCCCTACCTGACAGAACGATATAATATTTCGGTGGCCGAGGCGAGTATCTATTCCATGTTTCCGTTAATCGCAGGAGCTTTTGGCAATTGGTTTTCGGGTGGATTGGTGGATTGGATATTCAAACAAGGGAAATGGAAGTGGTCTCGTTCTATCCCGGCGATGGTAGGGTTTATTCTTGTTGGGATAGGAATTTTAATCGTGTTATCATCTCAGGAAGTGATTTGGGCTGTTGTAGGTTTATCTATTGCCGTATTTGGGGCTGATATGACATTAAGCCCATCCTGGTCTTTCTGCGTTGACATTGGAAAAAATAACGCAGGAGCAGTGTCCGGCACCATGAACATGGCCGGAAATATAGGGTCTTTTATCACTGGGATTGCCTTTCCCTACCTAGTGCTGTGGACTGGCACTAGCGACACCTTCTTTATCATCGCCGGGGTGTTGGTAATTTTATCCATCCTGGCCTGGGTATTTATGGACCCATCCAAACAATTAGTAGCCTATGAAAAAGTATAGAGGTGTCGCCGTTGGCACAGGTTATTTTAGTCATTTCCAATACGAAGCATGGAACCGAATGGATAATGTGGAAATTACAGCAATGTGCAGCCGTAAGGAATCCAAGGTAAAAGCGGTACAGGAACAGTACCACATAGCCAGGTACTATACGGATTACAAAAAAATGATAGATAAGGAAAAGCCAGACTTCTTGGATATCATCACCCCTCCCGAGACACACCTGGAAATGTGCACCTATGCGGCTGATCGAGATATTGCTATTATTTGTCAAAAACCACTGGCCCCTACCCTGCATGAAGCCCAGCAGCTCGTAAACTATGTAAAATCCAAGGGGGTTCCGTTCATGGTGCATGAAAACTGGCGCTTCCAACCATGGTACAGGAAAATTAAAGAACTGCTGGATGATGGCGTCATTGGTGAAGTTCATAGCGCCTACTTCGTCAACCGAATGGGCGATGGCTGGGGCAAGGATGCCTATATACCGCGGCAACCTTATTTTAGGGATTATCCCAGATTGATCGTTTACGAAAATGGAATTCATTTTATCGATACCTTTCGTTATTTGTTTGGTGAGGTAGCTTCTGTATACGCCAAACTTCGAAAGCTTAACCCAATAATTGCCGGAGAGGACTGTGCTCTGGTCCATTTTGAATTCCAAAATGGCATCTCTGCGGTTTGGGATGCCAATCGTTACAATGAGCCAAACTATGGAAAACCTCGATACACTTTTGGACAAATGACCATTGATGGATTGCAAGGCACTCTTCGATTGTATTCAGACGGTAGACTCACAGTGCAGAAGTTAGGAGGAGACGAAACCGCTATAATTTACCACCCTTCAGAGGATAATTTTGCCGGAGACTGCGTATTCGTCACGCAAAAGCATTTTATGGAAAGGATAGAAAGTCAGGACTTTGAAACCCATGGTGATGACTACTTAGAGTCCATAAAAGTTCAGGACGGTATTTACAAGTCCGCAAGAGATGAGTACATTGTCCGTTTTTAAGCTGTTAATCGCGGTCTGTTTTAATCAGCGCGTACTTCACCCATTACAAATGATTCGCCTTCGCCCATATAAAGTTCTGTTTTTATGTCATTTTTTTGGGTAATTAACCGGGCTATCCCAAACCTCCCTTGAAACCTCAAATTAAGCTCGGGTAGCTCATACACCAGATCACTTTTCTCGAGACAAATGATGAAATCCACAATTTCCCGCTCATCTACCTGGCTGATCACTTTGGCACCGACGATGCTAGCTCCCGAATACAAGGGTTCTACCAACTTTACTGAGCTTTGCTCATTCGTTGAGGGTTCGAAGATGGAAATATAGGGCCTATCCCAGGCTTCACCTGTCTGCCTTATGGCTAAAACCTGAGTCTTCTGTTCCGTATATCCATTTCTAACGTCCCTACTTGCTGGTGCCAGAGCCTGGGTATATTCTCGTAACACTCCGCCCGGTATAAATTGGTGCATGTACCTGTCATCATGCTTTAAATGATACCTAACCTTGACCCCTTCGTTAGTCGCTTTTGTAGTTTCGGTATTTTCAAAAAACTTCCAGCCCGGGGAACGGACTTGATCACCTATATCGTTGTTATACCGATCTGTACTGTAGAGCTCTATTTCTTCGCCTCCTGCAGCTTTGATGACCATATTTTCCCCTAAATTATGATAGATATAATCATGAAATTTGTTCTCCTGCAAAGATCGTGATCGAAACAAATCGAAATAGTAGGCTGTGTGGGGACTGGTACGCACCACGCTTAGAGTACGCTGCTGTACTGCATTGTTGACTTCGTCGTTGAGGAGTTGAGTGGCAAAACTGAAGTTTTCATTTTTAGGCTCTTCAAGATGTTGCGGTTCTGCAGCGATATTTACTACAGTATTTTGCCACACATTGGCCCTTTGCTTCCAAGATCCTTGATCCCTTCCGCGAGAGGCACCGTTCACAATCACAGTGTTGTTTCCCGCATACAACCTAAAGTAATGCTCATGAAGGGGTATTCTGCGTTGCGCAACCGTGGATGGCAAACCTGCCTGCGGGGCCATTACATACTCTGCGCCATAGAGCTCCATGGATATCCCTGAAACATGAGAATGCACATAATGTGCACCACCAATGATTCCACACAACCCAAATAGTTTGTTATTCTCTTCCACATAATTGCGCTGTAACGCAACTCCGGCATGTTCGATAATAACTGTAGGTTTCTGAAAATCTATTTCACCTTCTATTTTTTCAGGTATTGGGATTCCCCAAAGCAGCTTGGTAAACGGAGCAAAATTTCCGAACGTCTTGATCTCAACGTTTGAACGATACCCTCCCTTTGCGTCGTAACTTTGACGAAGGGCCTGCTTTGCCCTTCGCTCATAGTCCTTAAAACCGCGCCTTATGGAAAGATGCAACGTGTACCGGTATAGTGTTTCTGTTCCATCTTTGTCTCGGTGCGAATCGCCATAGGTTACAAACCTTCGATCCGGCATACGCAGATTATCGAAAAGGAAATTACCTTCTAAAATATGCATGTTATCCTTCATTACATTTAGCTCCGGCTTCAGACGATCAATAATATTAAGGATCATGGTAACATAGGGCATAAAGCTGTAGCTGGTAGATTCCGGCCAGATACCCTGACGCCCAAACATGGGCAAGATGGTGTGTTTAAAAGAGTTTTGATGAGCGGTTCCTTTCTCCCAAAATAGGTTGAAAAGTCTCTCCCGCTCTGCATCATCCTCAACACATAAAACCCCCAGAAGAGCGCCCGGTGCCGTAAGAATCGGGTGATTGGAAATGAACTTACCATGCTTGTCCGCATGACCGTATTCCTGCAGTACATTTCCGACCATGTTCAGCACTGCTTTTTGCATGGTACTATGATCGTAGGCGACCCTGCTGTTTTTCGAAGCACTAAAAACAGAAGCCTTGGGTCGCTTCAGGAAGTTGTAAATAAAATCATAAGCAATGGCAAATTGCGCATAGGAAGTCCTGGCATCATAAAATGAGTTTCCACAAATGGACGTGGTGTGTGGAGAGCGCTCCGCTAGCTCCTCCGCATAATACCAGAGAATGTCTGCAGCAAATTGAGCGTATGACTCTTCCTCCGATAAGTAATATAATAAAGCGGCATAGGAAGCTAGGGTAAGTACTCTCGTGTGTTCGTGTACAGTGGTTACCTGCAATTCACGAATATTATCATCTTTTGAGATTTTGGGAATCTCACGGAGTATCGGGGCTGGATCCTCCAAATGTACTTTAACCTTACCATTCACAATCTCCTGAACTTCGTTAACGATTTGATTAGCCCAATCGTACTCCTCCGTAAGGTCAAGTATATCTTCACGTTCCTCGATTGTAGCCCAAATGATCGGATGCTGTAAAGATTGCGTTTTAGCAAGTACTGAACATACACAGAGGTAAAAGGTTAATGAGGTTCTGAACATGTAGATTTCGATTTAGGTGTCCGACTAACAGTGAATTTGCCCAGTATCCATCAATAAAAAGTATAAAGAATTGGTAAAATCGTCTTTTTACTCGAGCCTAAGAATTCTTATTGAAACACTTGAACTCTGAAACTATATTATTGTGTAAACTGAGTTTGGCTTTCTGGCCTTAACCGTAAACGCAATGAAATTAAGTCTATTTCTAAGTCTGCTGTTTATGGGTGTTTGTCACCCGAATTTTGGTCAAACGTTATCATATGCCTATCTATTTGTGGGCTCTTACACGGAGGGTAAAGAAGGATACGGAATTCATGTGTTCAAGTTTGATGAAAGTAACGGTACACTAACCCAGGTAGAAGAGGTAAGCGGCTTGATTAATGTATCCTTTCTGGCCATATCACCCAACGGCAAATACCTATATGCCTGCACAGAAGCTAGGATGAACAAGCCTGGATCTGTATCCGCTTTCAGCATCGATTCGCTTTCGGGAGGTCTGGAATTCATCAATAAACAATCAACAGGTGGTCGTAACCCTGTACATGTCACTGTTGGGAAAAATAACGAGCATGTTTTCATCGCTAATTATACAGATGCAGGTGTTTGCGTTTTTAAGACCAATCCTGACGGTAGTCTGAACCCCTCGGCTGAGCTGATAGAATTTCAGGGAAGCAGCGTCATCGCCGGAAGGCAAGATGAATCCCATCTGCATTCTTCTTACCTGAGTCATGATAACAGGTATGTTTTTGCCCCAGACCTAGGAGCCGATAAGATAAGGGTACTAACTTTTGACAAAGATAATCTTCTCACCGTTTCTGAAGAATTGGAAGTCCAAACGGCGGCAGGAAGTGGCCCAAGGCATTTTACCTTTCATCCAAACGATCAATTCGCATACAGCATTGAGGAATTATCCGGAAACGTTTCAGCCTACACGTATCATCGTGGCCGATTGACCCTTATTGATTCTTATTTTTCATACACTAAGCAATTAGATACACATGGTGCGGCTGACATCCATATTTCACCGGATGGAAGGTTCTTATACGCTAGCAACAGAATGAAAGAAGAAAATACCATTTCGATTTTCGAAATCAATAAAAAAAAGGGAACACTCACCTTGATTGGTCACCAAAGTACATATGGTGATCATCCAAGAAGTTTCGTTATCGACCCCACAGGTAAGTTCTTACTTTTGGCCAATCAAAACTCAGGATCCATCATCGTTTTTAAAAGAAATCTGAAAACAGGTTTATTGTCGAAAACGGACACTGAAATAATGTTGAACTTACCCGCAAGCCTTAAAATGAGGGCTTACAGCGATTGATTGGCCTTTGATCCTTTTTAAATCACCTCAATCATCAATTCCACAGCTTTATTGCCTCTCTCGATGCAGGCTTCGATGATCAGTGCCTCTGCCCCCGGCACCATATTAAACGAACGCTCCTTTTCGGTTTCCCTTAATTTAAGTGAACTGTTTGAAAAGACTCTAACTATTCCTTCCGGCTTATCAATCACTATGGAGCGATGATCGGGTTGCGACACAGTTTCGCCAGTGGGAGACAGTATCGGTAGGACAAAGGCTGTAGGAGTGGTAAGCTCTTGTTTCGTCTCCAGCCCGATCCTTATTCGGCTTTCGGAGCACTGATACTCCAACATAAATTCGCTTGCCGTTCCTGTAGCGGACTGGCGCTTTTCGTTTTTCAGTACTGCGTTCCCAGTAATCCCGATCTGACCATTTTCATCTTTCCAATTGAAGGTAGCTTTTAAGTCAAAAAGGTTGGTAAACCAAACACCATGCTGGTAAGCCTCGATTCTGGGTGTAAACGCAATATCCTCTCCTGGTGCATCTTGCATATTTAAAGGTTCCATTTGCCTATATACTGCCAAACTCGCAGCGCAAATTAAGCCTACTTTTCCGTGGTAGAGTAGGGACAATGAACTACCCGTTGCCTGCCTCACATCTTTGGTGGGGTGGTACTCCGCGTCGTAGGCTGTAACTGTTCCCCTCCACTGACCCCTGGCAAAAAGTACTGTATCAATCTCCTCAAAATAGCGTACACCATCTGCTTGCACCCTGGGAAGGCTTACCTTATCATTCAACTTTGGGAAATGTTCCCAATGGTCTAACATAAATGCCAGTGGCTTCGCATGTGTAAAGGTATGGTGGATGCAGGGCTGAATTCCGTGGCTCTGATAGTGAATACCTCCGTGAAGCAATCCATTGGCGGTACATCTTTTCAGCAATTCAATATTCCTGATGACTGCCGTTGAAAAAGCAGGGTTGTATTTTGCCATTAAGCCAAATGCAGGCTGACAACCATCGCAAGTACGGCTACCCCAGTACGTCCACTTGAACATTCGTGTACCCCAACTATTATCCCAGCCACCATCAGGCAACATGAACTCCAGGTGAGTAGTGAGGGACTTTGATAAAATCTGAAGCAGTTGCTCATCACCTGATTCCAGGGCATACATCACAATACCGTTTAGCGATTCTTCTACATTATAGCCTAGATCAACCCCGGGCAACCCCTTTTCACTCTTCTTATCAATCGAAGGTTTTATTTCACCAAATAATAATGTGTTCGGCTCAGTAAAGCAGGACTTTACTTCTTCGGCCAGTTCTTTGCTACGCCGGATATATTTTGGCTCATCCAGTACTTTTCCGATAAGATATAATGCGTAAATGTTGGTGGCTCCGTAGTTGATATTCGTTACCTGCATTGTGGAAAACTTTTGGTACACGAATTCAGCAGCTTTGCCCAGACGCTCCTTCCATCGATAGACACGTTCTTCGTTCAATAAGTCTGAATGATATTTAAGCGTCTCTGCCAGCGCTATGGCCCCGAACACGGTAGTACCGTTCCAGGATTTAGGGTCGAGATCGTTGGTCCAGCTGCCATCAGGTAGACTCACGTTGTGGTCAGACCACTCAAAGGCATTGATTCCGGCTTTCAAGTATTTACCATCACCTGTGGATTTGGCCATGAAAAAGAGAGGGTAAACGGCATCTTGCAGACGGGCATGCACCGTTTCGGTGGCCGGGCATTTCATAAATCCATTCATTCGGAGTACCTCAGGTCGCTCGATTTGAACGCGTATCATGCCATCGCACCAGGATTTCAACAGGTTAAATATTAAGTCATAATACTCCTTGGAGTGTGGAAGGGCAGTACTAGACTTACAACTTACCAATGAACCTACGGGTAGTGATAAGCCAATTCCCAGTAAGGAAGTACTATGGACAAAATTCCTTCTTTTCACAAAAACTTAATTCTAAATTACTTTACCGGGCAGACGATGTTATGCCCTTTGCTTTCATTCCACAACAAACTTGATTCGCTCATGAAAATTCGAACCTTTAATCTCAGCGATGTAAAACCCTGGTGCCAGAGAGCTGATATCAATATTGCCTGTATCGGTATTACCTTTAAGAAAACTTGATCCAGAAAATCCATAGATTGCGTAACTCATAAAAGAACCGGTAAAAGGTCTAATGGACAAATTATCCTTTGCGGGATTGGGATATAAAACTACCTCGCTGAGCGGCTGGGTTTCTTCATGTCCTAACACAACTTCCTCTGGCAGTCCTAAATCGTAAATTTGTAAATAGATAGGCTGAGCAGACCCAATTCCTGTTTCCATCAGATAAAGAAATAGTTTATCGTCTTCTATCAGTACATTGGCATGCCTAAAGCTTTTTCCGTCTGTAGCTTCGTACAACAGTTGCCAATTATTAGTACCTCCTTCGGTCATGTATATATAGGGCTTACCGGAACTATTCAGTCCGGAAAGAAAAACATAGTTACCTCTAACTGCATATAAGTTACCTCCTGGGAAATCGGTGCTTATTGTAAATTCATCATCTGAGCGCTTTTTAAAAGCATGGACATCTATACTTTCCGCATTAGCAGTTGTTCTAACATTATTAACTATAAAGTGAACGCTTTCTTCATCTGTTACTGTCCAATCAGCTCCGGAGGAGATTCGAACAGAGTTAGCTCCATTACTTGAAACTTCATTACCAGGCTCGTAAAAAAAAAGGTCACTTGGGTCGATAATAGGTAGTGAAAGCGGTTCGTCCTTGTAATTAAACCATTGGTTTTTACCATTAGGATCATTAGAATAAGCGTAGTGAAAGCCATTATTAAATATATATATATCATTGTCATTATTCATACGTTTCACAAATCCTACACGCAGCTTTCCGTTTACGTATTTCATGTCTCCATAAAGGCCCCAGTTATATGAGTTCCCCCTTGATTGTGCGTTCAGCACATTGAAATCCGTAAAACTACTCCAAAATTGTCCATTGTATTTTGCAAATTTGTAGGCTCCATTATTATTCCCTCCTTCTCTAAACCACACAAATAATTCGTTCTTATTGTTTAGAAAAAAGTTGGGATAAGTGATATCAGAATAGTTATACACCTCATTTAGATAGGTTCTTTTTGAATTAAACTTATCCAACGTAAATTGACCGTCTGGTACCAATGCAGCTCCAGATTTAGATACGCTATAATTAAAAAAACTTTGAGGGAAATCATTCTCGCTGTAAGAATGCATGTCATACAGAAGATGAACTGTGCTATCAATCGGGCTCACAGCTACTGCAATGGTATTGTGCGAGTCTCCGATGTGAGCATAGGTATGTCTGAATCCTACATGGGTATGGGGAAAACGGATCGTTTCTAGTACTTCACTCTTCCTGTTGAATCGCGAAAGCATAACGTGTTTATCATCCTCTCCACCAGCCCACCATGACATAAACACGTAATCACCGAATTGTTTGACGCAATCTCCGTGAGGGGTAATTCTTCGACCGAAGAAGTAATCAAATCCGGGTTCGTCGATTTCCAGATCATCGTTGCTCCGTTTCTGCCCATCAAAATAGAGACCATTGTCAGCTATCTTTACCTCTGTTAATCTGGTCACCTTCTGAGCGCTCACCACAGTACATAATGCAGTTAAAATACTGAAAAGAATACTGGTGAATAAAAGATCAGTTTTCAACATTATCACTAAAAGTTTATTAGAGCCTCCCTTGATTTTTCCCTAAAATAAGTATTGAGACTTCGTGATAGCTCCCCGGAGCTAAATAGTGGACTAACTGGCATTTAATTTGGATTATTGAAGATGCCTTATCGTTCCAAAGAGTAATTTTGGCCTAATTGGTTACCATATTAGGCCCTAACTCAACTATGTAGCTAATCGAACCATAGTGATAAAACGAATTATCTTAGAAAACTACTATTTAGCTCATTCCGTTCAGATATTCCGAAGAAAAAGATCATTGTACCATTGTCTTCAACAAACTGAATAATATCTCCAAAAGTTTCGGACAATAAAGCAGATTATATGAATAATTTTCGATCCATCATTGTAAAAATTTGTAGTTGAGATTTTAACGAAAAACTATCAAATGAAAGACGTCTTTCACTCATTCAAGAAATATCCGATAAGTTGGCTGTTGACAATCCTAACATCTTCTTGTCAATTAAAAACCACACCACGGGCTAATCAAACCGTTATCCAGGGTTTCAAGAACGGTAACCCATTGGTTTTAGATGTGGGTATGGCCGATCCTCATATCAAAATTTTTAACAGTAAGCCATATTTATATGCTACTCGGGATGCCGATAAAACCGCTCAAGGTTTTATTATGCCTGAATGGACCATATGGGAGACAGATGACCTCATTCATTGGGAATTAGCCACAACTATATTGCCGACAGAAACCTACATGGGTGAATCGAAGTCATGCTGGGCTACAGATGCGGAGTACAGAAATGGGAAATATTACTTCTACTTTTCCAATGGTAATGTAGATACTGGTGTCATGACCGCGAGTAGGCCAACCGGACCTTTCAAGGATGCTTTAGGCAAGCCTTTTTTGCCCAAAGATTTGACACCCACCAAAGAATACGATCCGACGATTTTAATTGACGATGACCCTAAAAAAACCCCATATATTGTCTTTGGTCACTACCGGTCAGTAGATCCTGACTTGAATTTTATGATTGCCAAGTTGGGAGAAGACATGATCACACTAGCTGAAAAACCCAGGGTAATTGAAATAGAAGGTGCTATACAGGTACTGGCAGGTAACGACAAACCCACACTTCACAAGCACAATGGAATCTATTACCTATCGGCAGGTTCTCATTACGCAATTTCCAGTAATGTGTATGGTCCTTATACACGGATGGGCAATTCAGGAAACAATGAATACGGACTGTCAAGCCGTGCCCATGGAAATTATTTTGATTGGAATGGCCAGAGTTTCCACACTTGGTGTCATTTCCATTTGGGAAAAGAAGTAGCCCGCTACAGGGAATCCTATATTTCCTATTTACATTATAAAAACAATGGCGAAATGGTCACCGACACCGATTATTTAGATGCCCATTTTAACTTTGGCGTAGGTCAATATGATGCCGACTGGAATAAGATAGAAGCGGAATGGTACATGAAAGCCGCCAATGTGGAGAAGAAAGAATCTCCTACAGGAGGATTTGAGATACTTGAAACGACTAATAAAGGGTATATCAGTTTTCCCAACATCTATAACCTTGATAATAAAAGTAGCATTGCCATAAATGCTTCCTCACTTGGTGGATCCACAATCGAAATCAGGGCAAACTCGATCGATGGAAAATTACTGGCTACCTGCGCAATTCCTGAAACTGGAGATTGGAAAAGGTATGTAACGACAGAGTTTCATGTAGCTGATTTAAAATCTGTCAATGAACTGTTTTTTATTTTTGACGGCAACGTCAACCATTTAGCTCATCTTGATTGGTTTTCATTTGATGCTAAGTAAAACACCATCAAGGTGCATCAATGCCTGTTTAACCCGAAGTTGATTATCGACTACCAGTAGCATTAAAGGTGGACTAATATTCAATTTGGTTTATTTAAAAGTTCCGTGAATGCAAAGCAGCAATTTTTGGCCTTTTTATCGCCTTACCCATTATCCAACTAACCGGCCCAATTTGATCAGAATCTGTTTCATTGCTTCTGTACTCTGAGTTTCGAATGGGTTGGCGAGCTTCACATTTTCTTGTTATGAAAATGAACATCTTAGCTGAACATGAGGTGTCCACACAACCTATATCCGATTATATCTGTTGTCCTTTTAACAAGGCAACCATGCTAAATGATTTTTCTTCTATTTTTAATCTGTTTAACTCAAAAACAAAGTGACGGTAATCATCACCTATGAGAAGATGAAAGACGTGCTGCAAGCACTTTTCTTAAAACATCAGTTTTCAGAAGAACAAGCAAGTATCTTAGCAGAAGTACATACTGAAAACACCCTTCACGGTGTCAATTCCCACGGTATCAACCGAGTGCCTTTTTTCATCGACCAGCTCAAGCGGGAAGTAGTAAAAAAAGGTGCCGAAGCCATCAAAATTGACTCTTTTGGAAACTTGGAAAGATGGGATGGGCAGTTTGGACCAGGCGTCCTTAATGCTATTCAGTGTACAAAAAGAGCCATTCAGCTTGCTAATGAAAATATTATAGGCCTGGTTGCTCTGCGAAACACAAACCATTGGATGCGTGGGGGATATTATGGCTGGATGGCTGCTGAACGAGGTTGCATATCCATTCTATTCACAAATACTGAACCCAATATGCCTGCATGGGGAGGAGTTGAACCCCGTCTCGGGAACAATCCGTTAGTCGCGTCGATTCCAAGGTCAGGGGGTCATATTGTTTTGGACATGGCCATGTCACAGTTTGCCTTTGGCAAAATCAACGAGTACAGGATGAGGAATGAGCAGCTTCCTTTGGATGGTGGCTGGGACAGCAAAAACCGACTATCCAGAAATCCAAGCGAAATTTTGAAAACAAAAAATGGGCTCCCCATCGGCTACTGGAAAGGGTCAGCACTTTCCATGATCCTGGATCTAATGGCTACACTTTTAAGCGGTGGAAGATCAACGTATCAATTGAGTAAAGAACCTTATGAACGTGGTGTTTCCCAAGTTTACCTATGCATCAATCCAAGGAGTTTCCCGGACCAGGACCTACAAGGAAAATTAGCACAAGAGATAATCGGCTACACCCATAAGGTAACTCCTACCCAATCAGGGGGCAAGACATACTACCCAGGTGAAAGATCACTGGCGAACAAGGTGGCAAACCTAAAAAATGGAATGGTGGTTAGTGAGGAAATCTGGAACAAGGTTATTGATTTAACGAAATAAGGTAGGTAAATGCTTACAGCTGATTACCCCTAGTCATTTTTCTCTAAAGAGGCAGCTATACGCTGTTTCTCAGCCAATACGCGTCGCATTGTATCCAAAATCGCATCATAGTCTGGGTCAGCTACAATGTTGTTATTTTCTTCTGGATCGATCTCAAGATTGTAAAGCATCTCTTCTCCGTTTTCATACACTGAATAAGTGAACTTATCATTAACGATGGCATCAGCGGTCTTAAACCGAGAATATATTTCCATTTTAAATGTTTGCTCGGGTTTATCAAAAAGTAGATCAAAATTCTTCCCCATTACGGAATTAGGAAGGTCTATTCCCGCAAGCTTACATAAAGTGGGATAAATGTCCACGAGGCTTACCAGGGCACTCGTACTTTCACCAGATGTTTTACCTGGAACTTTCATAATCAAGGGCACTTGCAGTGCGTTATGCAATGTGTTGTGTTTCCCCCAAAATTCATGTTCACCCAAATGCCAACCATGGTCTCCCAAAAGCACTACAATCGTGTTTTCCGATAACCCTAAATTTTCTAATGTATTAAGTACATCTCCTGTCAACTTATCCACAAAACTGGTGCAGGCATAATAGCCATGCTTCATCATGTAGTGCCACTCGTCCGTTTCAGGCTCATAACTCCCAAAATCGTACGTTTTAAACTCACCACTTCCTTGTAATGCTTCAGGTGCATTTTTTGGTTGAAATCGATTGGTCGCTATGTCAATAGCATTTCGATCATACAAATCCCAATACTTCTGAGGAGCATAAAAAGGCATGTGAGGTCGATAAAATCCACAGGCTAAGAAGAACGGTTTTCCTTCTTTTTTCAATCTTTTCAGGTCATTGATCGTGTTTTGAGCAATAATGGCATCCGGATAAAGTGATTCTTCAACTTCTGCAGCCTCATAAATACGCCCCTTCCCAAACTTCGTTGTATCTTCCATGGTTTCTGGCTTGAAGCTAACTGCATGGCTTTTGCCAGGTGATTTCGGTGGTTCTGACCAGCAGCGTTCTGCTCCATCTTTCATATTATGAAAGATCTTCCCATTAGCTAATGTGGTGTATCCAGCTTCTCTAAATACTTCAGGTAACATTTTTGCATCTGGAGCGTCTTCATCGGCCCGTGACCGGTAATTGATGAATCTGTTCTTTGTCGGTAAGATACCTGTTAGTAAACTGGCACGAGATGCACCACATACAGGCACACTGCAATACGCCCTATTAAAAAGCAAAGATTCACTAGCAAACTTGTCAATATTAGGAGTAATCACTTGCTTCTGGCCATAAGTAGCAAGCTCTGGCCGCAGGTCATCTATGGCAATGAATAGTACATTCGGTTTTCCTCTTTGCGTTGGTGAAGAACATTTCCATAAGAAACTTGCCAAAAATAGAACCAGTAATGTATTTACAGATTTCATCTTTTCGATGTTATTAGTTACTCAAGTGATTAGTCAAAAATCAAACAGTCTTTATTTTTTGAGATCCATTATAATGACATCAAGCTAAATCAGCTCGCTTCCAAACGCTTGTTCCTAATTTTTTAAAATTCCTTATTCATTGTTATAATAATAAAGTCTTTATGGTGAAATCATCACGTTAGAAAAATACCCTTCTCATACAATACGTAATTGATGACAAATTTTTAATGCTTTTCATATCTATAAATTCAAATTCATCTTTCATCAAAACTTGCCTCCACCCTTGAAAGAAAATGTTAATAGGCCAAATCCTGAGTTTGAACTAAATCAAAAGCAATTGAGTGTCTAAAGCAAAAGAGAATGTCTTCATTCCGGAAGGCCTTCTCTTTTTTCATAATTGCAGTTTACTTACTTACTCCACGATCAATTTTCTTTTGCTAATCTTACCGTCGATATTAAGCTCCAACATATACATGCCTTGCTCTAACATCTCGGTCGCTATTTCCGTATGCGAAGAGGTTATCTTGTTCTTTAGAATAGCACGTCCTGAGATATCAATAACACTGAAATTGGCCACCTCAAAAGCACTGGCAAAAATGTCAATATTTAGCCTGTCGTTCACGGGGTTCGGATAAATCAAGAACTTTTTGGTTTTGTTCAGCTTATGAATATCCTCTAGGATAGGTGAGTTATTAGGGAATCCAGAAGCAACCCTAGTGTTTGAATTACCAACAGTGTTAAATAAATATTGCTGATTCCAAGTGTTATCACAAGTTGCAAGTCTTACATCTTGTCCATTGGCTCCCCCACTTCCTCCAAAAATGCAGAAGTTAGTAGCATTTCTTTTTTGAAGCCTGTAATGACCGTCAGAAGTACTGATTTTTTTCCATTGTTGGTTTTGATTGCCATTATTACAGGTCCAAAGCTTCACCGTCTGACCGTTGGCACCTCCGATACCTCCATCCAGGCAAAAATTAGTATTCACTTTCTGATAGGAATAAAAGCCTCCTCCTCGATCAATCTCTACCCATCTTTGATTGACATTGTTGGAATTTTGTGCCCATAAGACCACATTCTGGCCATTCGCCCCACCATTTCCACCATCAAGGGCAAATCCGGAGGCACTCCGCTTCGTGATATGCACGATGTTACCATTGGAATTACCACCTGCCGTAACATTGATCGTGATCCCACTGGAAGTGGTCTTATTATTCTGATTGTCGTAGGCCACTGCATCGATGGTGTAGGTTCCCGCAGAAGAAGGTGACCAGCTAACCGAGTATGGCGAATTGTTATCCTGTTTGAAGAAATTTCCATTCACCCTGAAATTTACTTTTGAAATACTTCCGTTGTCTGATGCATTGGCTGATAAGGTGATATTTGATCCCACTTGGAAAGAGGAATTGTTAGAAGGAGCGGTCATGTTAACCGTGGGGTTCCCAGAGCCACCTCCTGTATTTCCACCACCATTTCCAATCTGGAATGTGTAGCAATATATTTTCTGACTATCTGTTTGTACACTTCTGTCTTCAACAAAAAGAATGAGATAGCCATCCTCCAGTTTTACCTCATATTCACCAAACGCTCTTCCAGTGTTGATCTCCCGATCTGTTCTGTAGTTAACTGACCCAACAGCCGTACTAAGAACCGTAATTTTTCCATTACTCAATCTAACCCTGTACATACGATTACCCCAGGCATGACCGGCATCAAAGTTTCTCGTATGCTTGGTAAACTGGCTTTGTCCTGCTTTTCTGGTGTAGGTATACCAATAGTTGGTATTATTTCCTCTACTCTTATAACCCACATGTACATCGCCATTCGCTGAAACTGCCACAGAAGGACCAGAATTGGCCCCTCCGCCATTGAGTGTGGTGGGGTTATCAATGAGAAAAGGAGAAAAATCCTGTATCGGAAGGGGATGTCTTACACCATTTGGATCTTCCCACTGACCGAGGAAGTCCGGACCGCACTTAGCCAGGTAAACCCCTTCGTTCAAAACACCTTCTTGTTTTTTCCGTGCCCATCTCACAGAAAATGCATAGTACACATCGCCATTGCTAAAAACGGGATTTCCATAGGCATAATTCCTGTCATTTTGAGCAACACCATTTCCAGCACCTCGAGTGACCTGTTTGGCTCTGGACCATGTATTTCCATTGTATACGTGAACCATCTCACTGCCACCCACAGCTGAGCCTTTTCTATAATTGACAATAAGGTCTCCTGCCGCATTTTCTGTAAGCTCCGGATAAGTTATTCTGATATTTTCTCCCTGAGCGAGGTACCCTCGTGTAGAATTGAATATACTACTGTTGAACTGATTGTCCGGAACGAAAGCTTTGTCTTTTTTAGATATTACGTACTTCAATGGATCATTGTGATGGTCGTAGAAGATATGAATGGTGCCATCCTTTGTGCTTACACCCACGGAAATAGTGTTGTGCGAGTCTCCAAAGAAATTATTGGGGCCTTGCCCCTGTATAAGTGTATTTGTATAAGGAAACTGCACAGTTTTCCAACTTCCGGAACCGATTTTCTTTCTGGAGATCATCAAATTACGATTGTTCATTCCTCCTTTGTACCAACCAAAGAAGATATAACCATTGGCTACCGTGAAACAGTCTCCTCTGGGACTGATATTTGCTGCGTATTGAAAGGCTTTCTTTCCGTTAGGGTACCAGAAATACAGCCCGTCATTCGTAACAGTCGTCTCCTCTGTGAGAGTAACCTGCTGAGCTACAGATTGCTGCGTTAATAAAACCCCCAACACGAGTACAAGTATTTTTTGTTGCCATACTTGTGGTCTCACAAAAAGTAATAGATTTTGTTTCATAGTTTAAACGGTTAAAGTATAATTTTAAAAATATTATATAGTGCAAAAATAATGGTCAAAATAGATGATTTTAAGCATTCTAATAGTCCAATAAAAGAGTAATAAATACCATAAATGATTCCTTATGAGACGTTACTTGTGCAGAGAAATGATATCACCAGCTTTGGTGGTTCGAAACTTAAATCCATCTACCCTATACCACTCAACTTTAAACTATTGATTCAGAAGTGTCAATTCAATGGATTAGCTTCGAAGCGTAAAACGACAAGTTTGTGTATTGGCTGTTGGACTACTGGGCCGATCGCCACGCAAAAACGCACTCTATTTCAATTGAGAATGGTTCTTATTCCAAAAAACTCCTATCACTGTAATTCTGATATCCAACTTACCGTTGGAAAAATGGCGAGACTCATTACTACCTGATTATCAAAGACTGCAAAACGTGTGATCGTGCAGACACTTAAAAAGATCTTAGTTAAAACCTACCTCAATCGCTAAAAAAACTAAGAGTTGTAAATTACTGTTGGTGCCCCTCACGAAACTACTGCTTCAAGAATTTAAACAATAGTACTATTTTTTTAAACTATTAAATTTTGAAAAGGCCTCAAATTAGTGATTCAAATAATCTATTTAACCTCAAATAATAATTTAAATCATGAAGTTTGTATTTAGAAAAAGGGTGCTTATAGTGGCTTTAGTATTCTTTTCGGGTCTGATCATATCCTGTAGTGATCAAGACGAAATAGTACCGCAGAACGATTCAGTCGAAAGTGAAGCTTTAAAAGGAAATCCGGAAAAGTCATCCCGAACAAATATTCGGGTTGAAAATGGAGTAACATGTACAGATCGAAATCCCAGGCTTTACAATTTTGACTATATCAATCCAAATGGGACAGATGTAAACAGAAGTTTCGATGCACAAATTGATGATCGCACGTGCGTTTACAATTACTCTCAGATTTCTGAAGGAGGTCGCTGGAAAGGCATTTATAAAATAAAGGCTGGTTCCAATCACATTGATGACCTTCAGCCAAGGATTGAAAGAGCTTCTTCGGTTTTGAACAATACCAGAAGCGGGAACTATGTTCGATTCACAGGCTATGTAACCATAAAGCGTGTGGGTCATGTTTCAGATAATTGGCCACAGGGTGATATGAGAGACGCTTCTGGCACTTACCTCTGTCAATCCAAGGGCAAACATACGGGAGGGGGAGGATCTGCAGACCCTGCCATAGCATTATTAATTGCAAAGCCTGTATTCTCAGGTGGCAACCAGGTCTCTTATAATATCTATCGTGAGCAGATCAAATTCAGAGGTGGCTCCGGTGTGAATGGAAGAGAGTTGGTTTATCTTACCAATATTCCCGCAAACACCAGAAGGTTTATTAGAATGGAAAATGGCTTTAAAACCGTAAATGGCTCTAAACGTCATTATGTAAATGTCAGAATCGGTGGAACCGACTACAATTGGAATGTCCCCGATCCTCAAAGAGCTACACAAGCTAAAATCCGAATGGGCGCTTATCGGTGCAAAGGTGGAGAAGCTGAAATTCTATGGGATACGGTCAGTGAAAGAATTGTTAATAACTAATTGAAGCAATGCACTCAATTCGAAAGGCTGTCAGTTGTGGCGGCCTTTTTCATATATCTATCGATGGATTCAACGAAAATCTAAAATAGATGTTATTCGGAGTATTTTACACCAAAATAAACGCAGGTGGATCACTCCTTTACTCAGTCACCTTTAAATTATCAAAAGGTTCGGATTGTAAGAGCTACCCGGCATCACATAGCCTTCCCTCTGTTTATCTGCAACTTTCGTGATGCTTTGACCATCCACAAACGCTTCATTTTGATCATCTTCAAATTTTAACTTTATTTGATGCCAAGCCTATCTATTAAAGTCCAACACGTAACCTTGTGCCAGTATTTTCTTATCAAACACTAGCTTCTAATTACCATTATTTTCAAGCATAAAGCGGTTACTGCATCCAGTCATATCCCTGAACGGGAAGATCTTCATATCATAGTGGTAGGGAAACTGGTACATTGAACTGAGTACGGTTAAAGGTTGCTTTCCAAAGGGACTTACTTTACCAAAAAAACTTCAGCAGTTGCATAGCTACCCTTTTCACTGAAATCCCGGCAATCGATCACTGTATTTGCATTAATCAAAAGTGATCATTAATCCAGCCCTATTCGGGTATTAGCTCTATGAGTTTTACAGCATGCGGTTCCATGTCTACCTTTAAGGTTAATTTACCATTGTCATCCACTGTTACAACTGAGTCCGTGATCGTTTGCGGTAGCTCCGCCATCATTTGATATTTAGCAAGATTGGCATTTAACACATCTTCCCAACCGTCGCCGAAACGGTCCGATGGCCTGTTCCCATATATTCTTCCATTGTTATCTTCACTCACCCCTGATGCCCTCAGGTCTTTATAAAGTTCATGCATCATGATGCCATTATCTTGATCGACAGTCCATTCGCTCATTGTCCAGGATGCTCCGGCAGATATCTCAGCACCTTCAATTTGTGGAAACATGGTCCTTTGGCTCTGACTTGTCCTGCTTGTATTGTGATTGTAAAGCAATAAGTAAATACTGCCGTTCCTGGTTGCGGGTATGATACCTGTATGACCTGTAAAACTATCGGCTGTGGATAGACGGTTACCTCCTTCCATTTTCAAAAACATCGATGTAACGTGTTTTATCCCTTGGGGTAAATCACTTGCTTCAATCTCCTGTCCCCAATTATATATCTCTGTGATACCGTATTCAAAAGCCATATCGGCGATCGTTGCATACCAACTGGCGCCAAACTCCGTACCATCGGTAGAACTTAGCCCTCTCTGTGCATTTTCATCCCTTAAGATGCCAAACTCCTGAATATCCAGCGGTATACCGCCATAACCAGCACTGTTGAGTGCATCTCGGTATTGGGAAATTTCTTCTGGTAATCTGACGGTATTTTGATCAATTTTCTCATAATATGAGATACTGAAGAAATCCATTTGTGTACCCTTATTTCCTGTAGCCAAATTGGTTCCATTGGCACAATGTTCAATCAGCTCGGTAGTAAAGGTGGCAATACCTTCAGTGAGGTTATTACCTGGGCCAACAATGGCATTAGGTATCACCTTAAGTACTTCATCCACTGTGATGTCATAATGTCTGAAATAATCATTCACGGAACCTCGCCAGTGGTTAGGCGAAAAGTTGGGTTCGGTAGCTACCCGAAAGCGCCAGGTCTCGACTTCAGTGATACCAAATTCATCAATGAGCGCATTAAGAAATTTATTGATATATTGTCTCCATATGTCATAGTTAATGGGTGGCTTTGAGTTCCCATACTCATCTTCGACTCTGGGTAGACTCATATTCCATGGCACATTATCTAATACGATTCGTGGCTGGAAACCAGCTTGCTTCAAGTTTCTTAAATCGCTAAGCAGTCCACTAAAATCTGCTATGACATCTCCGTTTGAATCTACACCTTGATAAAATTGATTACGATCGTCCAAACGTCCTCCCAGTACTCTGACCAAATTATAATTTTTGACATAATCCCGAATCGCTTGGATACTTTGAGTAAAGTTGGAGTTTCTAAAACGAGTTTGGTTAACCATAGGTCTTGTAGACCAAAAATTATAAATTTCACCAACTACTGAGCCTGTATTAATCGCTACGACCTGATTTGGGTTGATTACAACCTCTTCTTCAACAATTTCCTCTTGCTCTTCTTTTTCTTCCGGTTCTACATCAGTGGAACAGCCTACCAAAATCAAGACGGTAATGCTGAAAAGGAACCGAAAAAAGACCAAAAAAATCCCTTTAGCAACTGATGACAAATTTTTCATACTTTTTATTTCTATAAATTCAGCTTTAATAAATAACATGCTGCTCCCACCGATGAGATGAACTAACCATAAAATCAATTTGGTGCCTAAACCAGAAAGAGAATATCCTTATTTAGGAAAACCCTCCTTTTTTTACACACATGCTATTCTATCGGTCAATCAACAATTTTTTAAATGGCTATCACGATTTATTTCAAATTGAATTTTGCCGATTGATAATTTGCACTGGAGCGACCGATCCTAAGCTCCCAATCTCCTTTTCCAGGATTTACCTCCATATCCAGACCTGTGTACTCCAACATTTCAGCTGTAATCTCAAAGGCGACTTCTTTACTTTCACCAGGAGCCAGTGTTATTTTCTCAAAGCCTTTCAATTCCTGCATCGGACGGATAACTGCACCAATCAAATCCTTCAAATAAAGTTGTACTACTTCCTTCCCCTGGCTTTTTCCAACATTCGTAATGGTGATACTGGCCGTTATACCTCCATCCCTTGTCATTATGGAATCCGAAAGCGTAATTCCTGAATAATCAAAATCAGTATAACTCAAACCAAAACCAAATGGATACAACGGGGTGTTTTGAGTAAACAAATAGCCTTTTTTATAATTGATTTCCTTCATACTATAATGGAAGGGTAACTGGCCAATTGACCTGGGGACTGTTACCGGTAGTTTTCCAGACGGGTTTACTTTGCCGAAAAGGACTTCAGCAATTGCATAGTTGCCCTTTTCACTCAAATCCCAGCAATCGATGATCGCATCTGCTTCCGTGGCAAAACCATTTACTGATAGTGTTCTGCGATGCTTTAAAATCACAATCAAAGGCTTACCCAGCTTCTTCAATTCGAAGATCATTTCATCTTGTAATCCAGCCGGATCAATATTATCACGATCTCCCAAAGCATTGTTAAAATAGCCTTCCTTGGCAGTAAACTCATCACCTCCTACCATGGCCAGAATAACATCAGCCGATCGGGCTACGTCTACTATCTTGCCAATTCCTGCACGCTGTGTTACTTTAGATGTCATCTCAGGGACTCCACCCGTTTCATTGGTCAGATCAAAACCTTTTTCAGTGAAAAACCGAACATTTTTGCCAGCGACCTCAGAAAATTCTGCCTCATCGGATGGCTCCAGTAGTGGACCCACCAGGGCTATTTTCATTTTCACGTGAGGCTTTAGGGGAAGAATTCCTTCATTTTTTAACAAAATAATTGATTCACGGTCAGCAACTCTCGCAAGCTCCAGGTTTTGCTTAGACCGGACGGACTCACCCACACTTTCAACATCAATGTATGGATTGTCAAAAAGCCCCAGGATGAACTTTGTTCTCAGCACCCTTGCTGCAGATCGGTCAATGTATTTCATCAATGCCGGATCTTTTTTAGCAATTTCCGGAAGTAAGGAATAGGCATCCTCTGCATATAGGTCAACATCTACGCCTGCCTTGAGACCAAGTAAAACCGCCTCTTCGGGTGTTTCAGCCACTTTCATGAAATAATGTAAACGTCCTACATCATTTGCATCAGAAACTACGTAACCTTCAAAGCCCCATTGCGCTCGCAGTACATCAGTCAATAACCATGGATTGGCATGACTGGCTACGCCATTGATGTCGCCATGGGAGGCCATGATGCCCAGTGTACGAGCCTGCTTCACCGCCGCTTCAAAAGGTGGAAAAATCTCATCGACCAACGTGCGTGGTGAAATTTGAATGGAGGCAAAATTGGTACCTCCGGCCACTTGACCATAGGCGGCAAAATGCTTGGCCACCGCCCCTATATGCGTACTACTTAAACCAGCATAGTCTCCCTGCATTCCCGTGATGGCACTCACAATCATCTGTGAGGTGAGGTAGGTATCTTCACTGAATGCTTCACTCATTCGTCCAAATCTTGGGTCCCGGACTATATCAGCCTCAGGTGAATGGGTCAGATGCAGTCCTCTCAACCGTGCTTCCATACCCACTGCATTATATACTTCCTTTACCAACTTGCGATTGAATGTTGCTGCCATGTTAATCGGTCGTCCAAAACGGGTGCAGCCTTCAGCATCTACTCCGTTGTAGGATTCGGTTACAAAAAAGCCAGGTATCTTTAACCGGCTGTTCTCAATGATGTACCGCTGAAGTTTGTTGTTAAGAATAGCAGATCTTTTCGGTGAAAGGTGTTCACCCGGGTTTTTAATCCCCCCGATACTCAGCGTAAGTTTATCTTTTACGATGCCAGAAAGTACAAGATTGTCCTGATCATCTAATTTTACACCGATGTTAGCATGAAACATACGCATCTGTGCTACCTTTTCTTCCAATGTCATTTGAGAGAGTAGCTCTTGCACTTTAACATCAATACCGTTTGTTTCGGACTTGCTTTGGGAATCAGATGAGGTTGTGCAACGTGTCCCTGTAATTAGGAGAAGAAGTAATACTTTTACCAGGTTAGTATTCATTAGTTGGTGAAATAAGGTGTTTGTTTCATACCGTTTTTTGCTCAGCTCATTCCTCAACTTTACTGCCCCACCAATTATCATTGGGCTTCCAGTCAGGTGACAGCATCTTTTTTCTATTAGCCTCCAGTCTTTCTTTTCTTTTCGCAAATCTTTCTGGCACTTTAGCGCTTTTTTCAGGATCTCTATCTTGATCCACCCTTGCATATTGTGCGTTATTTGATTCTAACCAGGCCATGAGCCTATCATGCAGCTCTTGAACCTTTTGGATATGTGTAGTAGCCAAATCATTCTGTTCCCCCGGATCAAGACTTAGATGGTAAAGTTCGTCCCGTTGATCTTCCCAGTAGTGAATCAGCTTCCAGTGACCTAGGCGTATAATAGCATGTGGTTCTCCGCCCTGATTTCCGTAATGAGGGTAATGCCAGTACAAAGGTCTTTCTGCGATACTTTGCCCCTGAAGTACCGGAAGTAAACTTTGTCCATCTGTGTGTTCGGAAGGTTTAAGAGGTAAGCCCGCTAAGTCCAAAACGGTAGGATACAAATCCGCACCCGTGACAGGTTCAACGCTACTAGATTTGTTATCCATCCATGGTACATACATAAAAAAGGGTACCTTAATACCACCTTCCCATTGATAACCTTTTCCACCTCTAAGAGGTAAGTTAGAGGTGGAAAAATTGTCGCCTGATGCCACGCCACCGTTGTCTGAAGTAAAAATGACGACTGTATGCTCATCCAGCCCATGTTTTTTTAAAGTAGCTAAAACCGTTCCTATTGCCTCATCTACGTGTTCGATTAGCCCGGCATAGACTGGATTATCCTGCTTAACGCGAATGGGCAGGACACGCTCCATCGCAAAACTATTTTCTGAAATTCCAATACTATCAGCCTTATCACGATACTTTTGCCATTTGGCTTCCGTGGTCTGTATGGGGGCGTGAACTGCATAAAAAGATAAATAGGCTAAAAAGTTAGCGTCTTTGTTCTCCTTGATAAAGGTAGAAGTTTCGTTAGCCAATCGCATCGATAAGTCCATCCCCTTTTCCGCTGGCCTTTCCTGTAATTGGGGATTTCTGAAAGGTGCAAAAAATCCAGCATATGGAGAGCCTTTATGGGTGCCACCCTGGTTAATATCAAACCCGTGATCAGTGGGAGAAGACCTATCCTCTTTGCTACCCAAGTGCCACTTTCCTGCAAAAAATGTTCTATATCCGCGCGCTTTCATTGCCTCGGGCAAGGTCACGAATTCCTCATTCAAGCTGTGTTCATAGGTTGCTGGTAATAGTATAGTGTGTCGGTTTTTCTTCCTCCAAGCTGTATCCGAAGGTGAACCAATCCAATCGGTGATACCGTGCGTCGCAGTAAACTTGCCTGTCAATAAACTTGCCCTGGAAGGACTACAGACTGCACAAGTGGCGTAGCCATTTTCAAACTGGGTACTTTTCTTAGCCAGTTGGTCTATGACTGGTGTCTCATAAAATTGACTACCGGTGACCCCAAGATCATGCTTGCCAAGATCATCAACAACGATGATTAGAAAATTGGGTCGTTTCGATGGCTCATTAGAGCACCCATAGAGTACCAAACAAAACGGTAACAGCAACCGAAAAAAATGTATCAACATGATTGATAAATTTAGACACTACAAGTTTTGCCAATGGGTAATTGCATCCTGACCTCGTGCCAAAAAGTCCAGATGATTATCATTACAGCTTCACAATACATTATTCGATCAGTTCATCCCTATGCATCTGAATAAAAAATGAGCAAAAGACTTCGACTTCAGCCCACCTATCAAACTACTTTCAGAGATCGTATGGGATCAAGTAAGATGGCAATAGATCGTCACAATTTAACCTCAAAAACACTGTGTAACTAGCTCAGTCGATAAACAATTCATCAACGTATGGCCCACTCTTTCCCATTGTTTTTAATTCTATATAATTGGCTCCTTTTTGTAATTCAATGGTGGCGTTGACGAAGCTCCATCGCGATCCCAGGTCACCTGTATCATCAAATTGAAAGACCTTTATTTTTTTGTCATTCACCATCAACTCCATAGGTCTATCACCATGTGCTTCCACATGAGAATACCGTATTCTAATGTTGAGTGTACGCTTTTCTCCATCATTTTCCTGAAACCATCTAATAGCACCTTCCTGATTACCAAATGTCACAAAACCACTATGCTTGAACCTACGTCCTTCTTCACTTGGCTTCGCATTTCCAAGTAGCTCGGCGGATTCGGCAGCTATATTGATGCCTCGTCCTTTCCACATATCCTTGCTATATTCATCTCCCCAGAAGAGTCCATTTCCTTCCCCAAAAGTTTCAGACATAGTGATCAAAACCTCCTGCTTACGATTAAGCACTACAGCCTTCACGGTGGTACCCTCATTTACTTGGAAAGGTGCACTATACGACGTACCTTCATCTAATGGATCAGCCCCGTTAATGGTATATTTAATGACGAAATCTTCTGAAGTTTTTGATCCCAGCAAAGCCAGTCTCTCCACATCGATGGTGATCTTTCTAGATTGATAAAGTGACTTATCCCCCATTATCGAAGCAATCAGGATACTACACGTCTTTGCCCCTTCTTTCGCCTCCAAAAATGCCCTGGTTTTGCCCATGAAAAATGCCCGGTGATGGGCTTCGGTTCTACTCGTTTGATCGGTAGGATTCCCATTTTCCAGTGAAATCTTACGAATATCTCCTTCAAGTTTATAATACACGGTATTAGATGCATAAGGATATAGACTTCCCTGACTATCCAGTGCTTCAGAGCTAACCACATAACAGGTTGGGAATTGGTCTTCAGCTGGAAGCAACTCAACAGTGTTCCTAAGCTTAACCGGACTTCCCGCAGTTTTGTGACGCATTCGGCCAACCTCCTTCCCATCTACATAGGCTACCGCTTCAATTTCGCCTTCTTCATATGGTATTAACCAATCACATTGCATCTTATCCCATTTGATCCCAGGTTGATCTATGCCTAAAGATTTCCCATTTAGAAATAACTCAACTTCATCCGCATTTGAATAAACCCAAACAGGAATTTTGGTCCCTTTTTTCATTCTGGGATGGGTCCAATGAGGAAAAAGGTGTAACATCGGCTTTGTGGTCCACTGACTTTGATAGAAGTAGTAGAGGTCTTTTTTGAATCCTGCCACATCTATTGGCCCACCCATGAACAGGTTGAACGGCCAACCCCCGTGAGGTAATGCAGATTCTCCGTAATAGTCAAAACCTGTCCAGCGGAAGTTCCCGCTATGCCATGGAAGGTCTCTGACTAACTCCCAACTCTTTCGTGCACTGATTCTGACTGTCGCATTATCATAGGAAGAATTTAAGCTTTGCTTCCTATTTCTCCAGTTTTTTGGATCCGTCCATTCATAAAAGAAAACCTCCTTTTCGGTAAGGTTAGGAAGTGGGTAAATTCCAGGCAGTTCATTGTCTCTCCACCATGTCTGGGTACGGTAATAACCTCTTGTCTGCCAGGTGTGAGGTGCCTCCGTGGAAATAAATGGTTTATCAAATTTTCGATTTTCTATGAAAGACTTAGTCTCAGATCCTCCATTGATCCCGATGACCTGCATATCCTCAGGATTACTGGCACCTGAGGTAAAAAGTCGGGTAGAATCCAGACTCGTTCCCAACTTTACCAGTTCACCAGCTATCTCTCCGTGGGTTTCGTTCCCCAAGCTCCAAACGAAAATACTTGGATGATTGCGATCCCTTTTGACCCATTCGGTCAAATCTCGCTGCCACCACTCTTCAAAAGCCTGCGCCCCATAGTCATGCCGTGCTTTTTGGGACCATCCATCAAATAGTTCGTCCATCACCAGTAAACCTATTTCATCGCAGAGGTCATAAAACATAGGAGGAAATGGATTGTGAGATGGGCGAACTGCATTGTTACCCATGTCTTTGATTAATTGCAGCTTCCAGCGGAGCATTGGCTTCGTCCAAGCACCTGCCACAGGTCCGCCTTCCCAGTGTTCACAAACTCCTCTGATCTTTACATTCTTATTATTCAACCAAAATCCTGTTTTGGTCTTCCATTCTACCGTTCTGAAGCCAAAGGACGTTGTTACACGATCCAACACCTTTTTGCCGTTGAGTACTTCTGTAATCAGTGTATACAAAGCAGGACTCTCAGGACTCCAGGGCCGGGGCTTGGACACTTTGAGAATACCTCTGGCCGGAGTGGAAGCTTTGTAGTCTGCTGTGGTTTTTTGGAGCACCTTTCCATCGGGAGATAACACCTGATACCTGATCCTTATTTTGGATTGAGATTTTGCTTGCTCAGAAACATGTACATCAGCAACAACTTCACCCACTTCCGGTGTAATATGCGGAGTTGTCACAAATATTCCGTTGGGTTCAATGTGTACCGGGTCTACTTCAATGAGGCTGACTGGCGCATAAATGCCGCAAGGATGATACCACCTAGCGGATGGTTCCAATGAATTATCCACTCGCACGGCTATCGTGTTTTTACCTGCTTTCAGAAATTTTGAGATCTCATATCTAAAGCTGATGTAGCCATAGGGTCTTTTTCCAACTGGCGTACCATTGATCCACACTTCACTATTCATGTAGACACCCTCAAACTCGAGATATATAACCTTGTCAAGGTTTGATTGATCTAGCTGTATTGTTTTTCGGTACCAACCTACTCCTCCATCGTGATAGCCTCCTCCTTGTCCCTGAGAACCATCCTCCGAGACACCGCCTTCAAATGCCCAATCATGTGGGAGGTGCTTTAAATCCCAATCCTTATCATCATAATCTGGATTGGCATATTCCGGACTATCATCTAGTGTAAATTTCCATTCTCTGTTCAGGCTGGTCTGTATTCTTTGAGCAACCGCAAGTTCGGAACCCAAGAAAAAGGATGAATGAATAAAAAGTATATATAAAACCTTGTGATTCATATGCTTATTGCTGACTTGAAAGAACTATTTGAAGACGTACAAGCTTGCAAACCCTTACCAATCATTGTATCAGAGATTGTTATTGACCCAAGAAGTCTGCTTTTTGAGGAGCTCATATTTTTTTGTAGGTTACTTGGTTAAATACAGCAGTGCATCCAGTTGAAATGGACTCTGCAAACTGATTTTTTCGTTTTCAGTAATAGCTTTCAACGGTATCTTTTCACCAGTTTTTGGATTGAGCCAAAAGCCACTGTAACCTACATCTGGCAGTTCCAAGGAAACAGGCCCTGGTTTCTTGACAAAAACCAGGTAAACTTCTCCGGCCTTTCCAAACACATAATCGTCTTCCTCTTTTGTGAGTTCATCCATGCTGGTCATTTCCGTCAGCGGAAGTTCCGGCATGGAAAAAAAGTCTAAAGCCACCTTGCACTGATCCCAGAAAAGGTCTCTGCTTCTCCATGACTCACAGGTAAGATCTGAGTGAGCATGGAGATAGCCAAAGTACCATTCAAGACCACTGCCGCCGGCCATCAAGGCTCCCCAAAGGGCATTGTACCTGGCGGTATCATGTGCGATGTCATCAATATCCGGGACAAGGGAATGTCTGGCTTCTCCGGGCTCGTCCATAGCGACCACTATCTTTCTTCCTGATTTAGCTGAAGACTCCACCCATTTTTTGACGTCTTTATGTACCCTGCTGAAATCTCGCTGGTTGGTTTGAACGGAAAATCCTTTTACATCCGTCTCTTCATCAACTAATGGTCGGTAGTATTTTTCGTGCTGATTAGGGAAAGTGTGCACTACTACAATGTTTTGGTAAGGATCGGTTTTTGTAAAGTAAGAGGCCTGCTCTTTGACTTGTGCTACAGTCTTGGTTTCTTCCTCTCCAAGGTTCCAGTTAAGTGCCAGATGATGTGAAAAGCGAGCGATTAGCTCCCGGTAATATAACTTCCTTTCTCTGCCCAAGTCGCCCTTGTCCATTTTTTGATCATTTTCATTTTCCTGTGTTTTGAAATGCAGGTACATACCCTTCATGTCCCCATAAGAAAAAATCTGCTCCCACTGATCCATTTTGGATACATCAAATCGATCGTGAATGACATGTCTTTCCCACTCGCGAGGTGCTTTCTTAATGTTGGCCGAATCTTCATATTGTTCCAGGCTTACGTTAAGTAAATGAGGAAATACATTGCGGTCATCTCCATCCACATTGAACGTCAGGAAAGAAAAGGCATTCAAACCTTCTTCATGGAGGTAATTGATCGCACCAAGGATATTTTTTCCTTTGTCTTTTTGAGCTCCCCAGAGATATACATCTGCATCTACGTTGTGATCTTGCGCATGGTCTACCCACTTTTTTAATCTATTACCAACGTTGGGGGTCGCATCAATCTCATAGTAGGCCAATAAATTCTCGGGTGCGTCTACACCCATCTTTACAAAATACTCTTTGGTTTCGGCAAATTGCAGATAGTGCTCTCCTACATACTGAAGTCTTCCCTTCGCACGAAGATCACGCCCTGATTTATCAGACTTTGCGATCGTCAACGATCCGATTTGACCATCCATATAGCCGGCGCTTTCACCGGTAGCTTCGTTGATGGCTACGTCCCGGCCTTTACGAAAAGACACCTGATATTTCCATTCCCCAACTTCGTCAGGGCAAAAGTGTACACGCCATTTGTTGCCTGCGTCTGCTGATGTATAAGCCGCCTGGCCATCTGCTGCATAGTAACCCGGTACCACAAACTTCTTAGCTCCTTTTGTGAAGGTTACCTCCAGACGGTAATCGGTGAACGGGTTCGGGTCGGACGTCTCTGAAGCTTCAGGTCCTTCAAAGGTTAAAGTGGTTTTATGCCAAAGTTTTTGTTCGCCCGTAATGATGGGTTTAGTATCACATGAGGCCATTAGTAAAATAATAAAAAGCGTAACGACTTCATTTACTTTGATTGTTCTTTTCGATGAGCATTTTCGTGAAAACATAAAAAATTGTTCGGTATCTATTCTCTTGTTCAGGTGGTCTTTTCTCTCGGTGCAACCTCAAACTCGTTACTCAGGTAAAAGGATAGCCAATTCATTGATAAACTTCTCTTGTGACCATAATATCGTTGATGTTTAGTGTGCTTTTTGCAACACCTATTCTTTCTCAAATCACACATCAAATTCTGGTTTCCAGGTCACTACTTTGCCATTACGTACAGCTTCATTGGCCATGTGAACGGAGATAGCACTTTGATACGCATCTTTCAGACCAAGCAGCAGTTCTTCCTTCCCTTTGATAGCCGCAGCAAAATTCTTGTAAAGCTTCCAGGTCATATTGAAGTTATGATTGGTGGTTGGGTAAACCATGTTATCATCCTCTTTTGGAGTTACGGCCCTGTTCTTTGTATCTCCAATGATCTTTATGGAAGCACCTGTAACGCCATCTATGGAACTGGACCATTCTTCCTCGATTTGATCTCCTTCAGGATAGATTTCAGCCTCGTTCATACCGTAGCTAACCACTGTTGCTTTATCACCATAAAATTTCATCTGGTAGCCTTCGTACTTGTTAGTGGTTCCGGCATGAAAGCCGACCTTGACTCCACCAGGATAATCGAAGAGTGTATGCACATTATCGAGCGTGGTCCTACCGTCATTCCAATAGTCGATACCTCCTGTACCTATTACCCTTTCGGGATGTGCTCCCAATAAATTGTCTACCATATTAAATTGATGAGAACCTAATTCTGCAATTAATCCACCGGAATATTCTTTATACATTCTCCAGTTGATCTGTTTCTCCAATTCCGGGCTGGGCACTTTTCTTCTCCAGTCACCATGTCTGTCCCAGGATGATTCTATCCTGGTGATCTTTCCAAGATATCCTTGGTCCAACAGGTTTTTGATAGCTTCAAAAACGGGATTGAGTTGGTACTGATAAGAGACTTGAAAAACCTTGCTATATTGATCGCCCTTTACTTTTATTTTTTGACATTGCTCAATAGTGTGTGCCAGTGCTTTCTCGCAAAGGATGTGGAGATTAGCATCAAATGCCGCCATGACCATAGGAAAGTGTTGATGAAGTGGAGTGGCTATGATAACAGCATCTAGCCCTTCATGTGCTAATAGTTTTTGATAATCAGTATAACTCGTCACAGAATAATTGACGAGCTGAAGTGCGGCTTCCAATCGAAATTCAAGGAGGTCACACATGGCCACTAATTTGATCTCCGGCACATAATTAATTGCCTGAATGATGTTCTGGCCTCTAATTCCAGTACCAATCAACCCTATACTCAGCCGGTCTACCTCTGGTACATCAGCAAGTACAAATTCCTTTTGGGAATTACAGGCTTTCAGACCTATACTAACCGCGGCTGCCGAAGTTGCTGTTAGCTTAAGAAATTTCCTTCTTGAAGAGAGCATCCATCGTCATTTTAAATGGTAGGTTTCCAGCCTTTGGCATACGGTCTGCCCCATAGTTTCAAGGCATCTTTATCCAGCATTTTTCCGGTTTTGGAATCCACTTTAAAGCCTTTCTTAATACGGTAGGCCACATTGCCATAATGGACCATCGCCATGGAGATCGTTGCATCATCGATTGGAGCTTTGAGTGTATCTTTTCCTCTGATTGTATTGAAGAAATTCATGACGTGGGCAGTGGAAATACCTCCACCTCCTCCTAATGCTGTTCCTCCCTCTTTCGTTTTCGAGCTACTGGTTTTCACTAGTTTACCCCCACGGTCGTAGAGCTCATATTTATCCCTGTTGACAAAAACACTTCCGTTGCTTCCATAGATGATAGTGCCTCTTCCTGCTCCGTAGGTACGGTATCCATTTCTGCTTTTTCCATCCCACTTGATCACTTTTTCGTCTGCAAACTTGTAAGTAGCTTCCATGGTATCGTACATCTCCCAGCCATCATTCTGAAAAGCTGTTTTCAAGCCTTCAACATAAACCTCTTCAGGAAAATCCACATTTAGTGCCCAACGGGCTATGTCCAACTCATGGGTAGCATTGTTCCCCAACTCAGCAGTGCCGTAGTTCCATCCATACCAGTGCCAATTGTAGTTCCAGGTCTCTGCGGTGTAAGCTCTTCTGACAGCAGGTCCTTGAAATAGTTCCCAATCGAAACCATCAGGTACATCTACAGTTTGCTGGAGTGGAACCTTTCCACGTTGGTTGTTATAGAATGCGAGTGCTTTGTAGGGCTTGCCAATGATTCCATTCCTGATTTCCCTTATAACTTCTATGGACTGTATAGAAGATCGTTGCTGATTACCCATCTGAACAACTTTATCATATTTCTTTTGAGCGGCTACAAGTAGCTCGTTCTCCTCCATGTTATGACTACATGGTTTTTCTACGTAAACATGTTTCCCTTCCTTGAGCGCCATAATGGAACCAGGGGTATGCCAATGGTCCGGTGTAGCGTTAATGAAAGCATCTACCTTCCGGTCTGCTAAAACCTTCCTGATATCTGCGGCCAGCTGGGGTTGATGGTCGAGTTTTTCTGCAACGGTCTGTGCTGCTTTGGTGCGCTGGCGCTCCATTACATCACATAGGTACAGCAAGTCCAAATTGTTTGCTTTGTCATAGAACGACGGGTAGAAGGCGTTCACTCTTCTGCCCAACCCTGCGATTGCTACACCAATTCTGTCGTTAGCTCCGATTATCCGTTTATAGCTCTTCGCCGACAAATAAGGGGTTCCTAAAGTGATTCCAACTGAAGTTAGCGCTGCCTTACGAACGAAATCTCTCCTTTTCTTATCCATATTACAATTCCTTGATCTTGATATTCTTATAAAAAACCTGATCTCCATGATCCTGAAGCAGGATATTACCCTTTGCTACTTCTCCAAAATTTGGCCAGTCTTTGTATTTACTGGCCGCTACCTGATCCCTCCATCGCTGGCCACTGCGGTTATACTTTACAACCAGCACACCATTGAGCCAATGTTCAACCTCTGCGCCTTTTACCACAACTCGTGCACGATTCCATTCATAGGGATAAGCCATCTTCCGGCTGTAGGGCAGCTCAGGATTATACTTTTGAGCACTTGCCGGCAGCAGGTCATATAGTGAGGCCAGCGTTCTATTGCCATTTTTACCCATTTTGGCATCAGGATGGAGCTTATCGTCAAGTATTTGAAATTCACACCCTATTGATGAGCCTTTACCTTTATTTAATTCCGTATCCACAAAATATTTTATCCCACTGTTTGCTCCCTCAGTAAATTTAAAATCTACTTCCAATTCGAAACTACCATACTCATCCGTGGTAACAATATCTCCCCCATTTTCGGACTCTTTCCCCCCTGCATCCGCCACAATCAACATACCATCTTCCACAGACCAACCTTCATCCGGGAACTTATCTAGTTTGGCTCCCCGCCAACCTTTCGTTGTCTGACCATCCCAGAGTAATTTCCATCCTTCTGCCTTCTCTCTTTCCGTGAGCTGGTTGGTCAAAAAGCTCTTCTGGGGAATTGGGTTTTCTATTACTTTTTTATTCGCAGATAAGTTAGTTGTACAGATCTTAATATTCCTGAATTTAACCTGCCGACCGGCTAATTCCTTTTTCCCGTTAATGCTATGGACTTGCAGACCAATAAAACCCGCCGCATCTAAATCGTCCACCAGATCAGCAGTTTGCACATCATTTACCCAAATCTGCAAATCATTACCTATTGCTTCAATGCGGTAATGGTTCCATTCATTGAGCTTGAAGGCAGTCCTTGCATCAGGATTACGCTCCAGACTATACAGCCATTTTCTTCTGGCTTCATCAAAAATGCCTCCTGTCCACCGACGATCTGACGGGTCCATTTCCATCTGATAACCGTGCACCCGACCGTCCTTGTAGTCGGGCTTGCTCTGAGCGCGGAACATGACTCCTGAGTTGGTCCCTTCCCCTAAGTATGCTTCGAATGTGAGGATGAAATCTGAGTATGACGCTTTGGTGCAGAGAAAAGTATTTGGCGTATTCTCCACATAGGTACCTACGATCTCCCCGTTCTCCACTGTAAAGGGCGCTATACCGTTCCTTATCTCCCAGCCTTCAAGATCTTTACCGTTGAACAATTCCTGAAAATCGTCTTTTCCTTCGGTGCAGGAAATAATTAACAAAGAAGTTAGTAACAAGCCAAAAGTTGAATACTTCATACCTAGGTTTCTTTTGAAAACCCATATTAAATGACTAAAATCTGCTTTTTCGTGCTCCATCTTTAGTATTTTATTTTCTTTTTTTGGCGTATTTCAGCTAAAATGATTTTTGCTGGCCTGAAAATGATGAATCTCGCTTCAAAAAAATAAAGAAGAAAGTGATCACCTCTTTTACTTTCCTTTTCATATAATAATCCTTACACCTACGCAGCAATGAGCCTTCACTGATCTAATTGATTTAAAGGCAAATAATTTCACTGAAATCAGTGCTAGTCGCCGTTGTTTGTTGAAGGTCTTCAAGAAAAAGAACAAATTGATCTATACCGTGACCATTTGAGCGTGCTGATATTTCCATGGTGTAGTTGCCAGGTCGATTGAACGTCACAAAAATCTCATGTGGATCACGATCCGAAGTCCTGGCCTGCCATTTGAAATCCAGATCGTTGCCACTTCTGTAAATCTTAAACCAACCATCGACTGAAGCACCTTCAGGGTTGGGCGTCTTCCCTGTGCCTTTGGGATAAATAATTTCATTGCCCTTCTTACCAAAATAATCCGTAGCATCTGGAAATCGTAACCAGGTATCATTGTGCTCAGTACCACTTTCTCCTAGCGTTACGGCAGAATTCCAAATGAATCGATAGGTTCCCGGATTGACAATGATCATACTATAAATAACCAAATCGCTGCTGGGCTGAGAAAAAAAATCGGGTCCTGTCCATACCATATAACCTCTTCCTGAGGTATTGTCACTATCATTTCTTAGACTCCAGGTATCGCCAAATACAGCATCTTCAAATTCAACTCTAAGGATTCCTCCGCGCTCAATAAAAATAAATTCTGAGGGATCGGCACAGTCTTTTTCTTCAAGGGTAGTGATGGTTTGAATATTGGAATTACCGGTCAACTCACCGTCTTCCAGTTCTGCACGAATTCGTATGTGATAAGTTGTTGCCGGATCCAGATTTTCAATCAACAGACGTGACTCCGTAGTGCGTAGCGAGCTATAACCCGGCAATAGCTCTGTAAAACCACGGTCTGATGCCACATCTAACTCATAGGCCACTGCCCCTGAGTAATCCGACCAGTCTGCTATAACCTCCGAAATCAACACCACAGGTAGACTCAAGGTTGGAACTGGCAGTTCAACTTCAGGTTCCGGAGCCTCGTCACCAGCGGAACAACCCATAGAGAAAATAAAAGCTGCCACAATTGTATAATTTAAAGAAAAAAAAGATCTCATGGCTCCTCTGTTCGTTGATTAGGTTTCGATTGAGAATAATGGCTACTTGTTAAATAGTGATTAGACCAACTCATCCATACATAAGGTAAAATAACCTTTGGTATGTTGTTCTTGATCGGAAAATTCCGCTTTTCCAAATAGGGATGAAAACACGTCAATAAACTTAGAGATGTTGTTCAACACACATAACTTAATTCCACATACTATTTCGTATTAATACATAAAAGAGAATAGAGGCCTTCTATCAGGGCCTCTATTCAACAGCTTTTATCGACTGAGCACTATAGTTTTTGAATAAGTCTTCGTTTCTGTGTAAATCCTCAAAATGTAGGTACCTCCACGAATGGAACGGACGTCCAAAAAGCTTAAATCGGAGTCCATAAGCACGTCACCATTTAAACCAAATAATGCCAGTCTTTTAATCCCTTTACCCTCTGTGTAAATAACATCTGTAGCTGGATTCGGGAAGATGATCACGTCATTTTTGATTTGTTCGTCGGCGGAGGTTATAATCCCAATCTCTTCCTCGGCAATCGTGATCGTACTTAACAATGCGGACAGATTGGGCCGTGCATCGGCTGCGTAGATATCATAGGATTGACCTTCTATGAAGCTGTCGCCTGAAGTTGGTATTATTGCTTGGGTATTGGCAAATGCCGTATCTGTTACAACCGAAGATGTAACGACGTCATCCGGATTCGTACCTATGGGTACGACATATACATTCCCGTTTTCATTAAGAGTGATGGAAATCGGAAACCCTTTGGTAATGTCTCCCGTCGTTATCTCAAAAGCAATTGGTCCTGCTAAATCAGCGACTTCAACCACACCTCCGGAAGTTCCAAAATTACCAAACCTGTCAAGGGCATACAGCACGTACAAACCCTCAGGCAGGTTGACCGCTGCGATAGATCCTGACATAGTCGCAACAACCACCGAGTCTAAGGCCGCCTCTGTTACCGTTTCTAAGTCAGAGGATGTTCCATCAGGAACTACATAAATTTTGACAGCTTCTTCATCAAGTTGGTAATCAATATTATCTTCTGTGGTTATTTCAGTGGGACCCGTAAAAGTAATCATTGGTGCAGCCACATCAGGAATTTCTACCGTTATGTCAATAGATGTTGAAGCATTACCAGCTGCATCTATCGCATATAGGTCGTACTGTCCTGCCATAACACTTTCAGGAACTATAAGCGTGGCCAACAACTTTTCTTCTGCCGCTACTTCGACCACTGCCGCAGCAGTAGGACCTGCACCGTCTTCAACGAGCTTAAAAGAACCTGGTTCGTCCATTACGGCCGTGATATCGTCGAAACCCGCAAAGATTGAGGTTCCGGAAGGGTTCGATGTAATCAGTGGTGCATAAGTATCTGCACCTATATTTATTTGTCTTCCCAACGAAATATTACCGGCATAATCCACTATGTAGATTTCGTATTTTCCGTCAGCAAGCCCATCTAATTCCACATAGTTGCCAACTAGTGGATAAGCAATCCTGGAATCGACCGATGCCGAGGTAATAGCAGATACATTAACCTCAGTTCCTCCCGGAACAAGGTAATAGGTACCCCCTTCGCTTGAAAACATGGCCATACGATTCTCACCATCAATATCTTCCAACCTCTTTAGTGAGGGTTGAACATCATCAACTGCTCCTTCTACAAATGGAAGTGTAGCATTATCAATGCCAAAGACATCCTTACCTTCTTCTTCCAACGTAGAATTGAAAACGGCCGAATAGCTTACGATAATCCACTGCCCTGCTCCTGAGAATGTCAAGTCAGAAGCGGAATATGTCGTCCAATCAGCCACTTCAGGTATGTTCTGATCATTTAACACTGTAAATCCCGGGGTAACAAAATTGGCACTTCCTGCCTGTCTTGGACGACCGGAGAAATTATCTGAACTTGTTCCCGTTCCACTATTTACAATAGTATAGTAAAATATGTCAAATACATCGGGAGTTATCCCTATGACCGCGGCAGTCATTCCGTTTGAAAAATCGGAATTCGGATGATCCCATTTATAGTCGAAACTATAGTCTGCGTTACCGCCGACTAAAGCCGATGCATTATTAAATACGTAGTAAACGCCAATTGCACCGCTTCGGGTATGTTTTCTTCCTAAAAATCCACCGTCAGAGTTGCCCGCCTGTGTCCTTTGTTCATATCCTAAATTACCGTCGTTATAAGAGACAAACCACTGACCTGTATTTGGCGAAATTATCTCTTCAGAGAGAAAGACACCTGTGAACAGATCTCCGCCCACTCCAATATCATAAATATTCTCACCTAAGATATTGGTAGGATTAACCGCATTAAAATTTATCGGTGATTCAAATGTTTCCACACGGAAATTTTGACTTATCCCTTCCATAGCAGGAAAAGCAGTGCACAGAAAAACAAGTACTTTTACACTGTAGGAAATTTTATAAAGTTTGGTAGTTATTTTTTTCATAATATTAAATCACTATTGAACAGTATTTATGATCAGGGTCCAATCGCTTAGCCCCTTAGTACGACCACCCTCATCCTCTGCACTTAAGGTAAAATCAATCATGACCTGCACCTCTGAAAGAGATACATCAATCCCCGAAATGGTGTAATTAGTGCCCGGTGTTGGAATAATATCGGCTGATGAAACGCTACCATCATCTTCAACTACAAAACTTCCTCCTAAAATAAAATCTGCTAATCCACTAGATGCATCCGTGGACCAAGAGACTACGGATGGGGAGGATGACGATATAGTGACGGAAGGGTCACTAATCAACGACTGAAGCTCAACAGGGATACCTGAAATATCTACATCCCAAGTTCCTAGGATTGCCTCAATTATCATTTGGCCTTGGGTAACAGCACCGTCTCCGTCACCTGTATCATCATCTCCGCAACTGGTAACGATCATTACTGTCAATATCAAAATAGATATATACTTATATTCTAATATTTTTTTCATAATGTTTAAAAAATTAAATCTTATTCTAGCTTTAAAAAGGTTGATACCTTACGTATGCATTCAATTGATGACCGACTCCGTTCAAAAATTGATAATTGTGTAGTGCTACTATAGCCCCTTCAGATGTACTGGGCATGTTGGAAGGAATATCCGACAAACCAATTCTATCAATACTAGTGTTAATTCTAAGTGTAAAATCCCAAAGCCTCTTGTTTATTTCAATAACCCCGGTATCACCAGGAATCATGGTCTGATAGTAAAAATGAAAATCGGTTTTAGGAATACTTGGTCCTTGATCTAATACTTCATCCGGAATAATATGATAATTCAAAATAGCTGTTAACGTTTCCGTATCAATGGAGTCCAGAGGGAAATCGGGACTTCCAGCGACATCTTGCAAGATTTGTCCTCCTCCGGTCCATGCTGCATTTCTCAATAAAAAGAAGGTTCTTTGATCGTTGAGATCATCAAATTCTTCTCTCATTCCTGTTCGATCGATGGCTTCGAGCAAAAAAGAAAATTCCGATGTGCTGTCCGTTGGATTAAAAGTTGTGTCCTGATTGATACCTTGTATCCATTCGTAAGCCGTCAGACCCGTTGGTATATTACCAAGTGGTTCGGGTTCATACTGCCACTCCTCTTGGAGGTCAAGATCGCATCCTACAACTACCAGAAAGGTACTGGCAACAAATACGATTATATTCAATTTGTATTTTAATTTTTTCATGATTCAGTCTTTTTATCTAATAACCGGGGGTCTGACTTAGATTAGGATTATCCACTAAGTGGTCAAAATAAATAGGGAAAAGTAAGGTTGATGCCGTCTGTCCGTTGATCGGTGCCATCACTTCAACAGCTTTATTATTCCTAATTAAATCCCACCAGCGTTTCCCCTCTCCAATGAGCTCAAACTGTCTTTCGTCCAAAATGACATCGAGTAACTCATCCTTGGTTTGGAAATCAGCGAGTGTGATCCCAGGTAGTTCTCGTGCATTTCTGATTCTGTTTACCAAAGTCACCGCTTCCTCGAAATTACCCAGCTGAACTTCCGCTTCAGCCTTCAGCAACAACATGCCAGCATACCGATAAAGTACTATGTCTGTATCATCCGTATTTGGAGCGTAGTTGGTAAGATTGTATTTTCCATACCTTCTACCGCCAATCTCTTTGTCTTCCTCAAATAGTTGAACATATCGATGATAATCACCATATATAATCGATCCATCACCCTCATCTACGGTAGTAGGTACAAAATCTGGATATTTAGTAAACCAACTAACCGAATCAGTAGGAAAAGTAGATTGCCACTTTTCTTCCAGGCTCTGGGAAATAAAGTAGCTGGGAACACCTGCCCAGAACAACCCATAGATGCCAGATGCCCCTCCATCCTGATCAAAATTGTAAACTATAGAGAGGATAAGTTCAGGCCCCTGTTCACCATCTTCTTCCGGTTCGTTCCTAAACAACTCATGAAATGAGGGAGCATCATCAACCAGTTCGAACTCGCCTAATGACTCCAGTTTATCCAAAGCCTCTTTTGCCAAGGCGTACTCACCAACATGCATGTATACTTCAGCCTGCAAACAATACACACTCGATAATGAAAATCGCGATCTGCTTATTCTTGTAACTATGAGCTCCTCAGCCCTTATCATATCGGGAATCACAACGTCATTCATGATCGTGGTACCAGCTGTCTTTGGTCTAAAAATGTCATCATCTAATCCAGTAACCGGCTCGGTGTAAAGCGGTACACTACCCCATACCCTTACTGCATCAAAATAGGCATATGCTCGAATAGCATGTGCTTCACCCAACAGCGGGCCCACCTCTCCAGTTATGTTGGGTATTTGCTCTATGGCTGTATTCGCGCGGTGTATCATGTTATAAAAATCATCCCAGTTGCTAACTTCATCATTTTGATCACTCAAACTGTTTTCAACTAACTGTACGGCCTCCGCGTTTGCGCTACCACTAAGCTGGAAATTGTCCGATCTCATTTCGCCCCACAGGAAATATTTACTGCTGTAGGTAGTTTGCATGCCATCATAGATGGCCGCTACCCCTATCTCTGCGTCTCCAACCGTTTGCCAAAACTGGTCAGCTCCAATAGAACTATCCGGATTTTCATCTAGTATATCATCGCAGCTTAATACCAATGTAGAAAGCACAATGAGTATGAAAGTATTTTTATTCAAGATCTTCATCATAATTTCTTTAAAAATTCTTTTATCCATTTGAGAATATTATAGGCTTACATTAATACCTACAATCACTTCACGAGATAGGGGATACCTCAAGTTATCAAGTCCGGGTCTCGAAGGGTTACCTCTTGAACCTAATTCGGGATTGTAGCCTGAATAATTAGTCCAAGTCAAAAGGTTATTGCCTGATATGTAAACCGTTACATCAGAAAGGATTTTTGTCCTGTCGATAATTGAACTTGGTATCCTGTAGTCTAAACGAACTGATCTTAACTTAATGAAATCTGCATCATCTATCCAATAAGAATTACTAATCAAATTGTTTCTGGAATCCGCAACTAGCGAAGGGAATTCAGACATATCACCAGGTTGGTACCAGGCTCCCTCGATACGTTCAGGCCCTGGAAGCACTGTTCGCACCATTCTTTGATTTCTGGTCTCATCGTATTGCCTGTAGATGTCGTTCCCAAAGTTGTAATCAAATAATATCGAAAATTTAAAACCTTTATATTCTACTTCGTTATAAAAACCGCCAAAAAATTCAGGAAGAGCGTTACCAATGACAGAACGATCATTTTCCGGATCAATTTGAAAATCCCCATTATGATCCTTCCAATAGACATTACCCCCTTCTAGAACTTGGTTTTGAAACGTTAATTGATTGATATTACCGGTGTATTCAGCACCATTCAACTCATACCTAAGAAACCCTCCTGATTCATCAAAGATTGGAGTTAGTTGATTCCCACTATCATCAAAGGCGTTGGATTCGTCATATGCAAATACCCCTTGTGCAGTATAGCCCCAAAAGTCCCCTATGGACCCACCTTCTTTATAAATATATCGGTCCGTTATAATTTGACCATCCTCTTCGGCTAAATCGAGAATTTCATTGTTATTGGTTGCTATATTGAAACTAGTATACCATTTAACTGCTCCTTTGTCTATCGGAGTTCCGCCTATGAAGAGTTCTACTCCTCTATTTTCGATTTCACCAATGTTATTTACAATTTGTGAGAACCCAGTTTCCGATGGCAACGGTGTGAAAAATAGCAGGTCGCTGGTTTCTTTCCGGTACGCATCGAAGGTAACATTCAGTCTACCTCCTAGCAATGCTAAATCAACACCATAGTTAAATTGCGTGGTACTTTCCCAAGCTAGTGCTTGATTACCCAAATTAGATTGAAAAGTACCATTAACTCCATCATATATTGCTCCGGGCGTGTATTGGGATACGCTTAAAAAATTTCCTATGCGTTCATTTCCATTCTCAGCAATACTTGCCCGAAATTTTAAATCCGCGATGTAACGTGACAGAGGTTGCATAAAACTTTCGTCACTTATTCTCCATCCTACGGAAACCGCTGGGAAAACGCCATATTGGTTGTCATCTCCAAATCTTGAGGACCCATCTCTTCTTATGGTCCCTGAAACCAGATATTTACCTTTGTAATCGTAGCTTACGCGACCGAATTGTGAGGCTAAAGAATGCGAAGTAGCAGTGGTGCCTGTGTTGCCGTCTCCTAAGGTAAGATCCTCCACATTATTAAATGTTCGGATGAGATCATTGTTGAACGTAACCGATTCAAATCTAGAAAACTCTTCTTTCCATTTTTGGATCTGTACCCCGGCAAGTGCCGTTATATTATGGTCACCAAACTTCTTACTCCAGGTTAGAAAATTCTCTTGCTGTAAACTATAATTGAGTTCAGTATTCTCACTCCCACTAGGCGCTTCTGCCCTTGGCTGAACAATAGCGGGATTAAAATCATTATCCCTTTGCAACTCAAAGATAATTCCTAATCTGGATGTAAACTTTAAGTTCGGAAGAGGATCAATTTCGATGAAACTGAAAAATTGTCCGTCATAGTCTCTTCTTTCTCGTACGGTTAGAAGGGTTTCAGCCTCTACATTTTGTTGACTTGAAGTTTGGGGAACAAAAGTACCATCAGCATCTCGCGTAGGTAAGTAAGGGAAATGCGTGGCCAATTGACCAAAAACGGCTCCCTCGTTTAATCCATTCCTCTCGGAATAAGAGGCAATAAATCGGGTACCCGCATTTATCTTTTCTCCTACCTTAAAATTTACATTTAGTGTACTGTTAAATCGTATAAAATCAGAGTTGTTAACCACACCCTCTTGATTTAAATAGGATCCATTCCAATAAAAATTTGCGTTATCGTTACCTCCACTTAGCGACAACCCTACTTGATCCCGAACGGCTACCCGTGTTATTATTTCCTGATAGTCAAAATCTTGGTTGAAAAGCTGAGAAAGCGAATCGGGTGGGGTATCAGCCGTTTGAGCATTACTATTACCACTTCTTGCTAACTCATACTGTCGAGCTTGACGAGTATTTGACACTGGGATTTTTGTTGCCAACGAGGTATAACTGCGGACATAACTAGCATCAATTCTGGTTTTACCAGACTTACCCTTTTTGGTTGTAACAATAATAACACCATTGGCAGACCGAGACCCGTAGATGGCAGCCGACGCCCCATCCTTTAGGACTTCAACAGAGGCTATATCATTAGGGTTAAGGTTGTCAATGTTATCCAACTGCTGGCCATCCACCACGAATAATGGTCCACCTGTAGCATTAAGTGAAGTGTTGCCTCTGATTTGAATATCAGCAGCTTCTCCCGGAGCTCCATTTTCGGCAATAGAGACACCCGAGAGGCGTCCTCTCATTCCTACCAGCGCATCCAGCGGAGTAGCCTGCGACAATTCATCTGCTTTTACAGAAACGATTGAACCTGTAACATCACGACGATTTTGTTCGCCGTAACCGACAACAACAATCTCTTGTAAAACTTCAAGATCGAGTTCAAGAACTACATCCACTGTCGATCTTCCGTTGACTGGAATAACGGATTCTTTAAAACCAACATAGCTGAAAACCAGTACTCCATCAGCCGGAACGGATATAGCATAATTGCCATCCACATCAGTAACTGTGCCGTTCGTACTTCCCCGTACTACAACAGTTACTCCGATCAAGGCTTCAGTGTCATCTGAAGTCACTCTACCGGTCACGGTTTGGTTCTGCCCAAAAACACTTGAACTAATAGAGACGAATAACGCTCCTAGCAAGCACATTTTGAGTGATTTGTAAATTTTCTTCATAGTGTGTTGTTAGATTTAAGTAAGTTGACCTCTTTTCAGGAGTGACTTGATTTATCGCATTAATTTTAATTTGAGTATCCGTTAATTGTAATTATCAACTCAAACCATAAATCATATATGGTGACGAATCCAGGCACATAGCTGTTCGAGGCCTTAACATCAAATAACAAGAGGAATTAGCCAATAATTGTCCATAACAAGGGTAAAATAGTGTTGTAAACCCTATTTTACTCGTTATTCCATTCCAAGGCTACTCTTGAATTTCTTAGCGTATTCTTTTGGACTCAGCGAATAATGCTTCTTGAATAATTTAGAAAAATAGTTAGGACTTTTTAATCCCACCTTGTAAGCTATTTGAGAAATATTGGTCTTATTCTGTTCGATAAGCGAGGCAGCATGCCTCATTCTGGCCTTAAGAATAAATTCATTGGGCGTTTGATTGGTCCAAGACTTAAACTTAGTAAATAGTAAAGATCTACTAACCCCTAATTCAGCGCAGAGCATCGGAATATTGAGAAATTCATTGCTTATATTTTCTCGAATGATGGCTATGGCTTGATTCATCATAGTCTCATCGATAGAATTGACGGTAATGTTAGAGCTTGGTATTTCTCCTGAAGATGCAAACTTCTTCTTTAGATGGTCTTGCGTATTGATTATATTCTTGCACTTCAGCAACACCTCCTTAATTTTAAAAGGTTTGGTCAGATACTCGTCCGCGCCGGATTCCAAACCATCATATTTGTAAACCAATGAAGTTCGGGCTGTTAACAACACAAACGGAATATGACTTGTTCTTACATCAGACTTTATCTTGGAGCAAAATTCTGTACCATCCATTACTGGCATCATTAAATCACTCAAAATAAGATCAGGTTGCTCGCTCAACGACCTTTGAAATCCAACGGCGCCATTTTCTGCGCATATAATATTGTAAAATTTATCTAGAATGCTCTTCATGAAGCCGGAGATTTCCGGGTTGTCTTCCACAATAAGAATGGTTTTCTCTTTAGATTCTGCCGGTTCCTTGTCAAGGAATAATTCTTCCGTTTCCAGCATCGTTTCTTGAATACTTTGCGATTTATAGTGAGTAATATCCTCACTATTTTTAAAAGACTGAAGGAGATCTTCATCTTCGAGATGTTTTCTTCCTTTTTTAAGTTTAACCGTAAAGGTACTTCCCTCTCCTACTTTACTGGATACTGTAACTTCACCCTTATGGAGTTCCATCATATTCTTGGCAATAGCTAACCCTATTCCCGTACCCACCTTGGCCTTGCTTCGTTTTTTCAGAAGAGGAATCTCGTAAAATCTATCAAAAACCCGATCCAGGTAATCTGGAGAAATACCATCCCCATTATCTATTACATGTACCCACACCGATTCACTTTTGTCCTCAACAATTACTTCTATTTTACCTTTAGACGAAGTGTATTTAAATGCATTTGATAAGAGATTGAATAAGACTTTTTCTAATTTGTCACGGTCAAAAAAGATGAGAATCTCATTCTTATCGGAATGGAATGTGTATTTTGCTTTTTTAATTTTGGCTTGTTGGCTGAAAGAAAGAAATATTTCATTTACAAAGCGTACGATATTACCTTCGGCCGCTTCCAGTTTCATTTGTTTATTCTCAAGCTTCCTAAAATCCATTAACTCGTTAATTAACTTAAAGAGTTGATCTGTATTTCGCTTGATCACCTGAAGTTGCTTAAAAACACTGCTCGGTCCTTTGTATTCTAAAATCAATTTCTCCAGAGGACCTGAAATCAGCGTTAACGGCGTTCGAAACTCATGTGAAATATTGGTAAAAAATTGAAGCTTCTGTTGGTTTATCTCCTCCTGCTGAACAAAGGCCTGCTCCTCTAGTTCCAGTTTATGCTTAAGCCTTAGTCTTGATTGAAAAAAGAAAATAAAAATAAGTGCACCCACCGTTACTAATATAATATAGATTGAGTACGCCCACCAAGTCTTCCAAGGGGCATTCCTAACTTTGATGATTAGTTGAGTAACGTTTTCTGATTCTATTCCATCACTATTTATCCCCTTCACCTGAAACTCATAGTAGCCCCCCTTTTGTATGGTAAAAGCTACAAAGGGATTGACAGATTTAGTCCAAGAATCGTCCAATCCTTTTAACCTGTACGAATAAGTATTTTTCTCTGAGTTAATGTAATTGGGCATGGCAAAATGTACGGAAAAAATGTTTTGATCATAGTTCAGAGAAATCTCATCCGTATATTCAATTGATTTATCTAGAATCTGAGTACTATCTTTTACATTTACTTCCTCACCCAACAAAGTAAATTTTGTAATGATCACGTCAGGTGCATAGTCGTTGGTACGGATTAATGTGGCCGGGCTAAAAGTTGTGACTCCTGAAGCCCCTCCAAAAAAAATGTTGCCATCGGATGCAACAAGCCCAGCTCCCCTATTGAATTCATTAGCGGCAACACCATCCTTTTTGTTAAAGGTCTCATATTCTCGAGAAGTACTTTGGTAGGATACAATTCCCTCTTCAGTACTTAGCCATAGCTTTCCGTCTGAATCTTCTATGACGGCAAAAACAGTGGTAAAACCATCTAACCCTACGGAAATGATTCGATCTGCTTCCAAATAACATAGTCCATCCCCTTGGGTGGCAATCCATATCTTTTCATTTTTATCTTCGAGTAAATCATGAATGTATAAATTATTCTCACTCCCATCTTTCATCTTGAAGGGGACGAAGTTAAAATCACTTTTCCTGTAACGGTCTTTCTTCAAGGTCAGCAACCCATTAGCTGTGCCCACAACTAAGTCTCCGGACTTGGTAATCAAAGCGGCTCGCACATTATTGCTCAAGACACTAAAAGGTGAATCGCTGTTGAAAACGGTAAACTTTTTCGTTTCAGGATCAAACAGGTTTAATCCGCCATTAACCGTACCCACCCAGAATTTTCCATCTTCCGCTTTGGAAATTGTTAAAGTTTGATTGGAAGAAATGGAATTTGGATCTTCGTAATTTTGAGAATAAACATGATGCTCCAAATTATCGAGATTGAGATTGATCAATCCTTTATTGAAGGTGCAAATCCATAAAGTATTAGGTGCTTCAAATAGCAAATCTTTCACCGTCCCGATAGGGTCATTATATCCTAAATCTTCTATTTTGGTGAATTTGTTGGATCTAGGGTCAAAAACATTAACCCCTGCACCCTCCGTACCAAAGTATATGGTAGAATTATTATCCTCTATAATTGCACTCACTACATTGTATCCAAGTTGGGTCCCCCCCCGTTCATTTATCATTCTAAATGCCATTTGCCCTTCATCCCAGTAGTTTATTCCTCCATAATAGGTTGAAATCCAAATGCCCCCTGTTCGATCCGTGAAAAGTTCTCTTATGTGATTTCCTGTCAAGCCATTAGCAACTTGCGGATTGTACCGAATGGTATGGAGAAGATTATCTTCACGGTCATATATCTTAAGACCATTATAAGTTCCAACCCACAGTCGATCAGAGTGATCAATTGTCATTGCGGTGATTACCGCATTTTCTAAATATTCACTGGCCTCAAACTTTTCAAAGGACTCAAGTTCTGTATTTAGGCGAAAAAGGCCTTTTTGCGTACCTACCAACAGATTACCGTCCAAGTCTTCCTGTATACAAGATACTCTATTGGTTTGATCACTTACCCTTAATCCACTTACATAGTATCTCCTAAACTTCAAATCGAACCCATCTCGATTGATCAGTTTATTCAGCCCAAGGTTAGTTCCAACCCAAATATTTCCATCTGATGATTTATATATGCAAGTAACTCTATTATGACTCAACGTTTGTTCATTTTCCGGATCCGACGAGTAGGAGAACATTTTTTCTATGACCTTATCATAAATGTTCAACCCACCATGAGAGCCGATCCAAACTTCACGTGGAGAAATACCTTGTACTTCATATACCAATCTTGAATTGGTAGTTAGTCCCGTAGATTGCATCCACTTGAAATTTTTGGACGTTCCCATGTCGTCCTCAAACAAACTCAAACCTCCCTGGGTCCCCATCCAAATTCCTTGACTAGAATCTACATAAATCGAATAAATATCGTTTATCCGTCGCGTCTCAAAGTCCCCTTCCTCACGTCGCATAACCTTCAGTTCAACACCATCGTAGCGCATCAGTCCATTTCTCGTACCCAGCCATATCATTCCCTTTTCATCTTGTTCTATAGAATTTACAGAATTCAGCAAAAACTTGTCTGAGGTAGCAATATGCTTAAACCGGTATATCTGCTCTTGAGCCAAGCTGCTCGAGGCTGAACCAAAAACACAGACCCCTGCTAGGATCAACAGGGTGATTATTTTAAATGAAAAAATGGATTTAACCATAACTTTACGAAGAGAAACCTTTCACAAAAAAGAAGTTTATTCAGAATACATCCAAGGCGGATAAAGGATTCTTCAAAACGCGAATTACTGAGTTGATTTTCAAAGTACAAGAAGCCATCTGCGGATTTATTTTTCAAAAGCTTTTTCAGTCAGACCTACCTAATCATTAATTCCTCCTGAAAATCCCCTTTATCACTTGCAATTTTTAGGTAATAAATACCGGCAGGATTTCCTTGTAAGTCGATGCTAGTAGACGAGCTAAGTTTACCTTTTTGTATTTCTACACCCGATGCAGAATAAACAGAGTACCGGCCTGCAACGGTGGTCGACACCTTAATATCAAAAACACCCTTCTTAGAAGGGTTTGGATATACCTTAATATGGAAATTAGTTTCATCCACGGAAAGTGGTCTTGCGTTATAGTTTACTTCAATGCTACTCAAAACATTAACTGACAAAGGAGGCAGCACAATTTTTTGCTTTTCGTTGTTTATCTTCTGTAGTGGATCTTCATCAATAATAACATATCCCATATTGGCAAGGTCCTCAAAAGTATAAGCATAGTGAACAAACCCTTCCTCATAAGCATGACTGTAGAATTGCAATTGAAAGTTAACGGGCTTATTGGTCAGGTTGACCGCAAAAATTGAGGCCATTTCTTCCTTAATCACCATTCTTGCGCTTACCGCATTTATTGATCCTAAATCCGTGGTAAGTTGATGTGTATCCATAGAACCTTCTATCATTTCAGCATTCTCAAAAACCTCTCTGATGATGTGATGTACAACCCCATAATAACTCCATTCCAGGGGGTACTTAATTACACGGTTGTCCGAGATATTGATAAAAGAATTCAGACGGCCATTAACTGAAAACCAATTAGCGCGGTGATAAACTTCCTGATTTTCTAATAAATAAAGATAACAGTCCGCCATCCCCAGGGCTGCAGCCGCTATAGATTCATCACCACCGGACACCCCCCACTCCGTCATCCAAAGGGGTTTGCCTGGGGCAAAACCCTGAACAAACTTTTGATCATTTTCCATCGCAAGCCGTCCGGTTAGAATTGCGCTAAAAGCGTTATTACTTTCTCCAGGTATATCAGGGTCTAAACCCACATACTTGTGATATGAAATAGCATCAAAATAAGAAGTATCTGCCGTTAGTATCGTATTGTAGTCCTTATGATCTCTCCTCCAAGAAAGTGGTATCGAGAGTTTCAACTCTGGATTTTCCCGCTTAAGCGCATTAGAAAGTGCTTTGGCATGCATAAAGTAAAGCTCCGGCGTGGCGGTGCGTGTGCTTCGCTGACTTCTCCAAAAGTGTTCATTGCCCATTTCTATATCCTCAACCTCCAGTCCTCTGGACAGATCCGATCTCATTCTGTTTACGTTACTCTGCTCATCGTGGTAATTAAGATTATAGGTCCACATCATATCGTATCCTTCCCCGTCATCTTGAATCTTTTTCTCCTCATTAAGTACCTCTATCCCGTCGATACCACCTTTTCTGTTGGAACGCTCCCATTGCCTTACAACTTCATAATGACTCCCTACTTCATAGGGGTCACCGTGTAGGCTAAATCCATCTGTATCCCAATCGTAAAAATTTGCCCAAACCCCGTGGTGAAAACGAATCGTAATGGGATCAAAAGTGCGAATAAAGTCCTTGTCAGCGTCATTAATAAAATTGAAGATATTGTACCCTAACAATAGATTGTTAACCGGCTCCAATTGGTCCGGACTTACATTGTAAATAGCATTCAAGGTATCAGGCAAGTGAGAAAAGGGATAAGGTGTTTGCGCTATCGCGGGTGTCTTACCCAAGGCAACGATAAAAAAAATTGAAGGTATGAATTTAAAGAATTTACCCTGTCTCATTTAATGATAATCTTATCAAGCTCTAAAAGATTACCTCCTTTTCCGTTGAACACTACACAAAGATTCGATGACTTGAAATTTCCTGTCGCGGAAATTTCAGTCATCCCCTTTTTAACGCTAATCCGCTTGACCAGTCTACCTTGTGCATCACCTTCTCGAAATTCTACCTGACAATCTTTTGTAGCATTAAGCGAAAGAGTGATCTCTTGTGCTTTTTCTAAACCCTCAATATTGGGATAGATCAAATAATCCTCATCATCGACATACCCAATTAAAAAATCCCCATCAGTATTTTGCACCTTTCTCACACCACTTGATTTGTAATAGTCTTCGGCCTCAATCAGACCCGCAGTGAAATCATACCTACCCACACCTACTACATCTACCCTCACCGATGCCATTTCACCATTCTGCTTATAGTGGATATAGCTGATGAAAGTATCTCTAAAGTATCTGTTCCCGGTCTGGCTAATATCGCAATAGGCAAAATAACTCTGATCATGCCATTCAAAAAAGGAACCGTGCCTGCCCTGCAGAAACCCATTTGGCCAGGTAGGACTATCAAGTCCCCCTGTAAAACTGGATTTGTTGATCACAGAACCTTTGTAATCATAAGGTCCATACGGACTGTCGGACATAGCGTAGAAGCACCCCCAAGACAGATAATAATAACCATTTCTAAAATGAATGAAGGGTTTGTCGTCCGTCGGCTTCTTCTTATTCTCTCCATCCTGATTGTACGGGCCCTGTGGATTGTTGATAGTAATTTTCCTGGGCTTTTCCGCCAGCGATATCATGTCCTCATTCAGCCTGGCTATATAGTAATCCCAAACACCGAATACAATGTAGTATTCTCCTTCCTCATCTTGAATCAAACCAACATCATATTCATGCGTCGGTGTCAGCCCTGAGTCGAGTAGTGGTTTTCCAAGTGGGTCTTTCCAGGGACCTTTGGGGGAATCGGATACTACCACGCCGGTACGTTCATTAGCCTCAGAAAAGTACCAATAGTATTTCCCGTTTCTATAAGCGATATCGGTAGCCCAGCATGATGAAAACGGTTTGCCGATATAAGTATCTTCTGGCTTTAAAACGGATTCCAACTGCCAATGGACCAGGTCATCGGACGACCATAGCCACCAATCCTCCATCACAAATGATGTATTGTCGACGGATTTGTCATGAGTGGCAGAAAGGTATGCCTTGCCATTCAGAATACGAATGTGTGGATCATTCACTCCCTGGTTTGGGATAATTGGATTTTGACCAACCGCCCAATTCCACTGCATTCCCAACAGCATCATCAGCAATACCTTTAAGAATTGCTTAACTAACATCTCCCTTATTTTCATTCATTTTCTAGTCCCAGTCATAGCTGAATACATATTTGCCAGAACCTAGATTTTCATACCGATTGAGGTTCAGCACTTTTCCTGCCCTATCTTTTACCAATACTTGTTTAGTACCTACCCCGGGTAAATCGACGGAGCCGGAGGTATTGGGCGGCAAAACGATTTCATAGTTTATTTTACCATTTTCGATTCTCCAGCTGGATACGATTTTTCCATAGATTGATTCAAACTCAACCTTTGCTGAAGTGAGCCCTCCTCCAGGATGCGGACCGAACAAAATATGCTTGTAACCGGGAGCATTTTCATCTATCTGCAGGCCTGCAACATGACTGTAGAGCCATTCGCCGATTGCGCCATAGGCATAATGATTGAAGCTATTCATTCCATCAATGATGGTACCGTCAGGCCTTTGTGCATCCCATCTCTCCCAGATGGTTGTCGCTCCTTGAGTGACCGGATACAACCACCCAGGGTATTCTTTTCTATTCAAAAGCATAAATGCCAGATCGTCCCGGTCAATGTCCGAAAGTGTTTTACACAGCAGCGGAGTACCTACAAAACCAGTAGTCAGGTGCTTAAAACTCTCTACATCTTCGGCAAAATACCGGGCAGATTCCTCCCTTAAATCATCCGGTATCAGGTCAAAACTCAAGCCAAGTGCATAGGCCGTCTGTGTATGGGAGACCATCCTGCCATTAGGTGTGATATACTCTTTCGTAAAAGCCTTTTTGACATTATCAGCCAACTGTTTGTAATACTCAGCATCTTTCTTTTTCCCAATCACAGCAGCCGCTTTACTTAAAATGGTAGCACTGTAATTGAAGTAGGCCGTAGCAATCAGGTCTTTTTCGGTATATGCGCCAGAATATCCGGGATTAGTGGAGTGGAATGACAACCAGTCACCCCAATGGTGTTTTCGCTTTTGGTTCCAGAGGAAATCATCACCTGACTTGTTGTTCATATAATCTACCCATGCCTTCATACTTGCGTACTGCTCCTCCAATATTCCTACATCACCATAAGCCTGATAGATCGTCCATGGTACGATGACTGCCGCATCTCCCCATGCGGTAGTACCCCCAAGATGATTATCCCACATATCCGGTATGACGTTGGGCACTTCGCCGTCAGGTTGCTGATCCAGCGCAAGATCTTTTAGCCATTTTGTGTAAAAAGGAGCCACACCAAAATTGAAGGTAGCAGTCATACTGAAAACCTGTGCATCCCCTGTCCAGCCTACCCGTTCATCACGTTGAGGACAGTCTGTTGGAATATCCAGAAAATTATCCCTTTGACTCCACCGTATATTGCTTTGCAGCTGGTTGATCAAGGAGTCTGAGCAGGAAAAATTACCTGTCGGGGCCATGTCCGAATGGATAACTACACCGGTAATATCGTCCAGTGCAGGAGTTCCTGGATATCCCTCCACCAGGATGTATCGAAACCCATGAAAGGTAAAGTGTGGCTCAAAAACCTCTTCTTTGCCGCCTTTTAACGTATAGATATCGGTGGCATCAGCCGCTCTGAGGTTTTTAGTGAAAAAATTACCCTCTTTGTCCAGCACTTCTGCGAACTTTAAGGTGACCTGGTCTCCAGGTTTTCCGGAGACCTTCAACCTTGCCCAGCCCACAATATTTTGTCCCAGGTCAAAAACCACCTCTCCTTTTGGCGTGATGATTTTTTCTATGGGTTTTATCTCCTCAATGGCTTTGACGGGCAGTCCGTTGGTGGCTACTAAGATCTCTTTCGAGTGATCCAGCTTTACCGCAGATTTCCAACTACTTTCATCAAATCCGGGTTGGTCCCAGCCGGGCATTTCCAGGCGAGCGTCATATTGCTCTCCGTTGTAGATATCAGACTTTAAAATCGGACCATAGGAAACCTTCCAGTCTTCGTCCGTATTGATCACCTGGGCAGTGCCATCTTTGTATTCGATGTGTAACTGGGCGATCAAAGAAAGTTGATCACCATAGTAGCTACGGCCACCTTTCCAACCAAGATAACCTCTGTACCACCCGTCGCCGACTATGGCACCGATGGCATTTTGATCTGACAACATGGTAGTAACATCATAGACCTGGTATTGAATCCGTTTTTTGTAGCTGGTGAATCCGGGAGTAAAAAGATGCTCACCCACTTTTTTACCGTTAATATGCAACTGGTACAACCCTAATGAAGAAACATAGGCACGGGCAGATTTAATGGATTTGGCCACAGAAAATTCTTTGCGATAATACTGGCTGGGTAGTGAGCTATCCGCCTTAGGTTCTGCCATTGTGATCCAGTTTGCTTTCCAGTCTGGGGCCTGTAAGAGGCCTGTTTCCCAGTAAGCATGATTGCTCCATCGGCTTACTCTTCCATTTTGATCCCAAACACGAACCTTCCAGTAAACTCTCTGGTGAGAAGCCAAAGGCCTACCCTGATAGGGCACATGCACAGATTGAGCACTCTCCACTTTTCCGCTTTTCCAAACCAGGTTTTTACCTGATTTTAACTCACTAACTGACAGGGCCGCTTTTATTTCATAAGCTGCTTGCGAAACACTATAATCTTCAGAGACCAGCTTCCAACTTAGTCTTGGCGATGCGATATCTATGCCAATAGGATTGGTCAGGTATTCACAAACCAGATTTTCAACACGAACCTGCGCTGAAACCCTGTAAGCCTGGAACATTACAAGAGACATTATCAGAAAAACTCTAAGCACTTTCATTGGCAAGGTCTATTAAATTTCTTCAGATTTCATCAGGTAAACCTCTTTTCCAGCGAGCAAAAATGCCCCCGTCGCATATACATGTGATTCTTCTGCCTTAAATGGATAAGGATCGCCAGCTACCTGCTGTACAAATCCCAGACGTCCTTCCCGGTTCACATTGTTGCACAATGCCGTCCACGCCTTTTCTACTGCTGGCTGATACTTCTTATCGACCAATCCATTGTTGATTCCCCAAGCTAAAGCATAGGTATAAAAAGCACTACCACTGGACTCTCCTATATTCAGATATTCGGCGTCTATGAGACTTACACGCCACATGCCATCTTCACCCTGCAGGGACAATAGTTTACCAGCCATTTCCTGATACTGCGTTACAAATTTCTGTTTATCCTCAAAATCAGCCGGAAGGTTGGACAGGATACGCGCCAACCCGGAGATCACCCAGCCATTGCCCCGTGACCAGAATATTTTTTTGCCATTTTCACTTCGTTGATCAAAGTATCGATCATCTCTGAAAAACAATGAGTCTTCCTGAGAGTATAAGTACTCCGAGGTTTTCCACCACTGGTGATTCATGTAATCCAGGTATCTTTTTTCATCTGTTACTTTCCACATTTCGACAAATGATGGAGGTGCCATAAAAAGTGCATCGCACCAGCTCCACCATTCATGCTTGTGCGGACTGTTTTTGAATCTTACATCAGTATTTCTTTTGTAGGGTTGAGCCAAATGGATGTCCAATGTCCATGAAGCCATTTTAATCATTTCAGGGTCTTCTTCCAGTCGATAGAGCCAAGACCAGTTATCGATAACCGCTAACCTGTCGGCATGGAAGATATCATCCATCGGTTTCCAATCATGGGCTTGTCCTATGTTGATCAACTCTGCTTTATATCTATCTTCTTCGGTTAGGTCATATAATGCCCTTAGGCCGGTGTAAAATGCGCCATAATGCCAGTTCGTTGGCGTCATCATCCTATGCTCCCGCCGTGGGTTAGCCAAATGCCAGTCTGCAGTTTGACGCATGATATGTATAATTGACTCTTTCGAGAGTGGGTCATCAATGGGGGGAGATTTGACATTGAACTTAATAGCCTTGTGGTTTCTTTCCTCCAATCTGCCACCGGACTCAGCCATAGGATCTTTCACAAATTGCTGATATGTGGTGTTTTGAATCCATGCCATTTGAGGCACATTCAAAGATCCGGTATTTTTGATGGCAACCGGACGGATATTATTCTTGGACGAACCGCTGGTGATCTGCTCTACCATCCAGGACTTCCCCCGGTTTTTTGTGCTCCATTTTTCAATCTCAAAAGCCTGTCCTCTTTTGATCGAAAGGTAGACATTGTCGGGTGACGATTGGTCGAAGCTAAGACCGCCCGCAATATCTGAAATCATTTCATGTGCTCCTAGCAACGTGCCGGAATAAGCGCTTTTCATTCCGATCAAATCCTGATTGCTCCATGCCTTGCCATTCCAATAGGCCCTGCTGTAGGTTTGGTCTCCGTCATCCGTGAATTTTGAATAGCCGATATATGAATTGCCAGATTCATTTGACGTAATGTCCCATATCCAGGGAGTATGATCACCTGGCTTGTCAAAAACCAAATCTGCCTCCTCCAGTTCAATGGGTCCGCTCTTTAAACTTTTGATCTTTGCCCCACTGGCCTGATAATATGCTCCATTGTAGAGATAGAAGTAATAGATGGCATGCCCATTATTGGCTGATTCTGCCGTCATAGCAATATGAACTTTGCCCCTCTTGTCTGCATAAACTTGTAAATCAGGTTTCACTCCCGATTCCACGTCAGATTGATAAATAGTTGTGGCCGAAGACCAGCGCGCTCCATCGTCTTCAGAGAGTGAATAATAGAGATCACCTGCTGAACTACTCCAGACTAAAGAGAGCTTTCCCTGCTCCGTAGATTTAATATATGGGTGAATAGTAGTATAATCCCAGTCTTTTGGTGACTTTCCTAAGTCCAGTTCCCCGGCTGATGCCCAGTTTTGAATGTCTTCGGCGTCGATGGATTTGGTCAGCAATAATTTTTGAGAACCACCTTCATAGATGGTAAAGAAAACGAACAACTTGCCTTTTTTGTCCACAATAAGTGATAGGTTTTTAGGAGCATTTGCTTGCCGGCCATCGTAGATCACTTTTGAATTGATCGTTTGTGTATCATGGTCATAAAACCCAATATGAAGGTCGTTGAAATGATCTCTCCATACCGAATAAGTCCTGTTGTAACGTCCTCTGTAACACATCATTTCAAGAGCTGAAGATGCTCCCCAGTCTCCATTGAAAGTTAGGGACCTGAATTCTTCAGAGGTCGATCCGGACTTTTTCACAATTTTCTGATTCTTCGCGGATTGTGCAAAAGTTTCCGGAAAGACAAAAGACAGTAATAGTGATAGGATCAAAGGAACAAGATCCTTATCACCAAATGAGGGTAGGCACACTGTGTACTTGGGGCTTAAACATTCTAGATGCAGTTGGTTTTTCGTAAAATGTGAGGCAATGGGATTCATCTTTTCTTCACTAAGGTTGTACGGTAAGCTTAGTAGTAAGCAAATCCTTTTGGAGACTAGAAGAACCAACGTAAATCGTAAAATCACCCGGCTCTACTACCCGATTCATGTTTTGATCATAGATAAACAGATTATCAGCGTTTAATTCAAAGATGACAGTCTTTGTTTCACCCGGCCGCAATGTGATGCGCTCAAATCCCTTAAGCATTTTGTTATACCTGCCTACAGAGGCAAAGTCATCTTTGATGTACATCTGTACCACTTCATCTCCCATAACATCTCCGGTATTACTTACATCAACAGCAATCGTAGTGTTACCATCAGTGGGAATATTCCGATTTTCCAGGCGGATGTTTGAATAATCAAATGTGGTATAACTAAGCCCAAATCCGAAGGGAAATAATGGTGACTTGTCGGCAAACTTGTACAGTCCCTTACCAGAACCAATGAAATCGGGGCGCTCCAGGTAGGTTATAGGAATTTGTCCCACAGATCTGGGGAAGGATACTGTTAGTTTACCTCCGGGATTATAGTCACCGAAGATCACCTCGGCCAGCGCCTCTCCCGTACGCATGCCCAAATACCAGCTTTCAATGATAGAGGGAATATTTTCTGCCACATAATTGATGGTGAGTGGTCTTCCGTTGATGAGTACGGCAATAATGGGCTTTCCGGTTTTGTAGATGGCCTCGACCAACTCATTTTGTACACCAAACAAATCTAAATCCGAACGGTCTTTACCTTCACCGCAGGTAGCCTTAGACCCTCCGATGGCCAGGACGACCACATCAGATTTCTTGGCAGCGGCAATAGCTTCCGGAAATCCTGCCTTCGAATTACTCATTAAATCACAACCTTTTGCATAGTTGATCTTTGCCTTTCCGGCGACCTTTTCAGTAATTCCTTCCAGGACCGAAGTATAGTACGGAGGGATGCCATCGTAGCCCCCAAGAAGGGTGTATCTCTGACCATCCGGCACTTCTTCATGCGCATTGGGACCGATGACCGCAATAGACTGAATCTGATCCATATTAAGGGGTAGAAGATTTTTTTCATTTTTCAATAAAATCACTGATTTCTTCGCCAGGTCCAGCGCCAATTCCTGACTTTCTGTTTTGCTGACTACTTCTTTGACCACATCGGTGTCTTGTTGATCAAACAGACCAAGTTTGTGTTTGATCTTCAAAATTCTCGACACGCTTTGATCCACAAACTTGACGAGGCCGGGGTTGGTTGTTAGTGTGTCTTCCAGCACACTCATTAAGTAAGCAGAGTTCTCTGGGGCTTTCCCAATCACCAAATCCATGTCCACGCCAGCCTCAAGTCCAAGTACTGCCGCCTCAGTGCGGTTTTTGGCAATGAGATGCATTAAATTCAGCCTTGAAACGTCATTATTATCGGACACTATAAACCCATCAAACTCCCAATCATCTCTTAAAATGTCTTGTAACAGCCAGTTATTCATGTGGCAGGGGACTCCATTGAGGTCTTGATGCCCTGGCATAACACAACCCACTCCAGCTTCTCTCACAGCCGCCTCAAAAGGAGGCATAAAAACTTCGAACAGTCGACGCTCAGAAAGGTCACTGAATCCGCCATTGATGCCCCTTCTGTTTTCCGGGTAGGCGACAAAGTGTTTGGCCGTTGCCAAAATATGATTTTCGTCATACTTTTCATCTCCCATGCCCTGCAATCCCTCTATAAACGCTACTCCCATTTGGGCAGCATGGTATGGGTCTTCTCCATAGGATTCTTCCACCCTCCCGTAGCGAGGATCACCGGAAATCACATCGAGATTGGGTGAATAGCAATGTGAAATATTAGCCGCCCTGGCTTCCCTGGCAATACTAGTGGTCATGGCCTTGATGGCAACAGGATCCCAGGTGGATCCAAGGGCAATAGCCTGAGGATAAACGGTAGCCCCTGGAAGCCAAAGCCCGTGCAAACATTCACTGTATTGCATCATGGGTATGCCAAGTCGATCATTTGGAGGAGCGTTTTGGGTGAGCTCAGCTATCTTTTCCTCCAGCGTCATCTGACTTAACAATCGCTTTACTAATTCGTCAGTCTCAGAAGAAGTGTTCTTCTCTTGCTCAACGCACCCACCAAAGAGCAATAACAAAAAATAAAAATAGAAGGGCTTTCTTAAATCTAATCTGTTCACTTATTTCATAATTAGGCAAAAAAACCTGCCCTCACGACCTTAAGAAGGTAGTGATCACAGCGACCTGCCAAATGATAGTCAAACAAATAAAGACGTATGCGTAAAAATAATAGTACAGAAAAAAGGTTAATCCGTCCAGCGAGAGGGCTCGTTTGGGAAATCAATGACCTGATTATTAATCAAACCACAAATTCAGGCTTACTGCCTCTCGATATAATCCAGTAAAATTGATTGCACATCTTCGACCTTTCCCAGTTCCAGACCACCGTTCACGTTGGCACCTGTTATCCAGAAAAGTATCATCCCGGCATCAGAACAGTCCCATTTTCCCTTTTGAAATTTAACTACATTATCCACTTCGGCAATCTTACCAACCAACCAACGCCACTCTATCCTGGAGTCAGCATGGTCCCGGGCCCAGTTCCAATGATCCAGCGCTACCTTCAAATTGGTATTTTGATCCGGAATACGAACTTCTTCTACTCCAAAATCCAAAATATCCTGCCATTCGTAGAAATCTCCGGCATCATCATTTGCAGGATGATGGGTAACTACCTTGACAAACTGATGGCTGGCTTTATCGGACTCATCCAGCGCAAATCCTATGATATCCGGCTCCCCAGCTTCAATAATCCAAAGAGGATTGTCCGCGTTAGAAGCATTTATTGCTTTCCTCAAATCATTGATCGTTTCTTCCAGGTGCCATTTGGCATCCAGGAATTTCAGCGAGTCAAAGCCGCCCCATCTCCTCGCTGTCACATCACAGGCAGTCTGCATCAAAGCATGTCGCTCTCGCTCTGCTGCCACCGAAATTCGCTTTGGCCTGGTTAAGTCACAACTATGGGAATAGTGCGCCAACCTTCCCTCAAGGCCGGAAGCCCTCAATAGGGCCAAAGAGATAGCTGTACCACCAAGGTCATCCGGGTCAGGAGAGTTTCCGTCTGCCACAATAGCCAATCTGCCCCTGGGGGGGGTTATAGTAGGCTGCGAAACGCCGTCTAATGTAATTAAAATCAATAATAGTATTACGCTTCTAGCATTTCTCATGTCTCTGGTTTTAATTTGGGTAAAAGGTAGAAGCAGCTTTCTGGATGGATCTACCTTTACCGGCGGGGGTAAAAATGATTCCGGCCCAGCGTGCTCTTGTAAATTCATGACCATCAGTTCCGACTTTAGCTAAAACGGTAATCATGTCACCCTTTTTGATAGACACATTTTTCCATGTTGTATTAAAACGCTCTCCTTCCTCAAACATCTGGTCACTCATCGGCGGAGAATAAGTACCCAATTCTTCTCCTGCTATCCATACGGTAAATGTAGAACTACCATCATTCTCACCCACACCCACAAAAACCAAGTCGTAAACGCCGGATTCAAAATTAAACTCGGTACTTGTTTGGGCGTTTTTAAAATGATGGGGATTAACAGCTAACCAGTTTTTACCATGCCTGTAAAACCTGGTATCTTCTACCGGAAACTCATGGGATGCAATGACCTTATTTTCAGGTAGTGCCGCTCCAATCGTATTAAAATAAGAAACGGTTGCTTTGGGAGGTTTTACAATCGGAAATGGTACTGGGAGTTCACCACTGTGAACTGCGGTCTCAAGACCCAAACCGGTTGGCACAAAGGTCGAATCTTTTGTCAAAATAAATTTATCAAACTCAAAACCGTCCTCTCTCATACTAAATTGAACAATGTGTATTCCCGGTTTTAAGACATCCAAATATATAGCGCCGGGAACACCACAATGTTCATCCTTAGTTCTTTGTTTGCTTGCCCAGGTCCATCCATTCTTTCCTTCACACCATTGCATTCTTTTGCCGCTTTCAGGCCATTTTCCATCAATACCAACGTGTATTCCATTATCTTCACTTCCTGTACTAAAAGCCCTGACCCAGACATAGTATCTCCCGGTATTTTTGAAATATACCTTATAACACAATACACCTAATTTCCTTGCTTCATTACTGAAATTAACCCCACGGACCAACTTATCTGAATGGGTTACACGCTCATCGGGTAGGATTTCTATGTAGCTATTGTTACTTGCTCTAAAACAGTGAGGTGGGTCGTCATCACGCCCTACTTTAACCGATTTATTTTCGCTAATGACATACCACTTTCGCACATCCGTTTCTAACTGTTTAAAGAAGTGCTCAGCTTCAACGGATACGCCTTCACTTACTTCTTTGAATTGAACCTCGTCCGAAACCAAAGGAGCAGAAGCATTCGGAACATTTTGAGCGTTCGCGGCAAAAAAGGTAACGAAGACTGGCATTATATAAATTAGGAAGGCAGATGGACTCATTGATTTTCTTGGGTTACCATTTGAATTTCTTTAGCATCTTAATTTTCAGTTAAACTCGACAACCTGTATTTTTTTTTGACGAACTGCCTTGCCACGATGAAGTCCCGGAGACCAAGCAGGGCCTTCTTTAAGTAGACGTATTGCTTCTTTATCACAACCATATCCCAAACCCCTAATTATCTTCCAATTAGAAAGGGTACCATCCTTTTCTACTATAAACTGAACAAAAACGCGGCCTTTTATCCTATTGTCCTTTGCTTCTTTCGGGTTAACCAAATTTTCACGCAAGTACTGTTCATACTGGATCATTCCAACGGTAGGTCTTGCATCGTTTTGAACCAACGTAAATACCTCATCACCTGATAACGATGACTTTGAAGAGCCCAGCTTGAATGTAATGGGCACTAAAAGAGATTTAACCAAAGTATCCCCATCGATGATCGCCGGATTCCATCTGGGGCCTTCTTTTATGGCTGAAATAGCATTTTCGTCACAGCCATATCCCAATCCCTGAACAATCTCAAAATTGGTTAGGGTTCCATCTTTCTCTACTGAAAAAGCAACTGTTACCTTACCCTCAATTCTTTTCTTTACGGCTTCGCTTGGGTACTTTAACCTTTTGCTAATAGATTGGTAGAATTTTCGAATACCACCAACCGGATTTGGAATACTTCCAGGTTTTCGATTTTCTTTGACCTTTTTGCGTTGCGCATTGTCTTTTGGTAGATCCTCAAAGTATGGGTAAGATAGCTGGGTGACCCAGGGGTTAATTTTGAATTTCTCCTTTATCGCGTGATTTGAAGGTATAAACTTCTCCCTAGTGATAATGGAAGTTAAGTATCGGTCATTTCTTCCATCAAAGTTGGTAAGTCCAATCCTAAACTTACCTCCTTCATATACTTCTTGCATAAGAATCCGGTGTTTCTGATCTTTGACCACCCATTTACCTTTTTTCATTCCATTTTCAAATTTCCCAACTAAAAAAGCTCCCTCAGTGCCAGGAATTCTAACATTATGTTTCCATTTTCCTGTTCCATTTTTTACGGTCTGCTTTCCAAGTACACCATAACTTTCTAACACCGCATAATCTGATTCACTGAAAGTAATTACTTCTTTAAGCTTACCGTTTTCATAATAGAACGACCAGTTACCCAGCATCAAATTATTCTCAAAGTTCCCTTCACTGTAGAGATTACCATTTTCATAGTATCGTTTGAAATTGCCTGATTTGTTACCCAAATCATCATAATCGCCACTTTCGAACAACCCTCCACTGGCGTAGTAGTCCATAAACACTCCCAAAAAGTACTTTTCTTTAGGGTTGAAGGAAGCTATCCGATAGTAAGCGTAGTTGCCCTCTCCACTTATTCTCCAATTAGAAGTATAGTAAAGCGTATCCCAAACTAGATTTTCTTTTTGGATTTGCGACCATACGCCTCCTACTGTATGAATCGAGACTAAAAAGAGCAGAGTACTTTTTTTAAAACGAAAGATCAATTTTTCCTTATTTTCAAATCATCTTTAACCATGGATTAAAGCGCTACCCGCCGCTATTTTCCCAAATAAGCCTTAATCTAACCTCATGAACTTTGTCTCCATACTTACTCACCAAGCGGTTAAGAGTCTAATCCAGGTAAAATAACTCTTCCAAAGGCACGGAAACAGGTGATTTATCAGGGTTTACCTTCATAATATCCGCCATATACGCCCACCATTTTTGGACTATTTCCTCATTTCCCAATTCCTGCGAGCTTCCTGAATGGTCCACTTTTTGAAAAGCAAACAAAGTGCTGGTTTCGTCATCAAGAAAAATAGAATACTCATGTATTCCAGCCTGTTTTAACAGCGACTTGAGCTCAGGCCACAATGCTTTGTGACGTTGCTTATATGCTTTTTTTTGTCCTGTATTCAAGTGCATTTTAAAGGCAAGTCTTTTCATCAGGAAGTTCGTTTCATTTATTATCAGAAGGAATTCACCTTTATTGATATCATATTTACTCCAGGTTCAAGCCTTAAGGAGCCAAATGAAGAATTCACTTTTTTCCCATTCAGCATAACTACTTTATCTGCAACATCATCAATCATAAATTCACCCAACATATTGGCCGGTAGCTCGACCGTATAGTTCTGTAGACGAGCACCAAGCTTTTGATATGTAGCCTTGATCTCTCCTCGCAGAGTCGGCACTTTTATTTCGCTATTTCTTAGTTTGGCTAGCTGTGGTTTTATTTGAGCCACGCCATACCCCGGGGTTTTAGGTTGAATACCCCATAAACCTCGTGGAATGATGTTAGCAGGAACAGCTCCCCAAGCATGATTCCAATCCTGGTTATTTTTGAATTCATTATCCCAAGCTTCCATGGTAATTGTAGAACCTTCCCGAATCATATTATACCAACTTCTTTTATCAGTACTGGTAAGCAAGTCAAACGCATAATCCTCAGCACCAGCTCTATACAGGCCGTCCATTAAGAACTGAGCTCCATAAACACTACACGCCATACCCCTGCTTTTGACGTACGCCAAAACGCCATCCACATACTCTTCAGGAACCATACCAAAGGCGAGCGGCATCATATTGGCGTGCAAAGCTGCATGATCCGTACCGATCCCATCGACATATATGCCCCTGCCTTTGTCAAACATAAACTGATTGACTGCCTTCTTTGCCTTGGCAGCGCGGTACTCAAAATCAAGAGCCTCATCCGATTTGCCCAGTAATCTGGCAAACACCGCCATAATTCGCATGTTCTCATAAAAGAAGGAGTTGATTACTGTATTGTAGGTTTTAAATACATAGCCGTCGCGTTCCCCTTTTGTTTTACTCCCATTAAAATTAGCAGAAGGCCAATCTACGATATCGGTAAGAGGTTTTTTGTAGCCTTCTTTAAAGCCCAATTTCAACATAAAGTCATGTGTTACGTTTTCCGAAGTGATTAATCCCGCTTCATTGGATAGCTCAAAAAGCGTTTTGTGTTTTAAATCTTCGTAATAGACTTTTATAAGTTCCGTGTTGCCTGTATACATATAATCAGCGTAGATCAGGAGAGCTACATGCTGTTGCCATTCGGTCGGCCAGGTAGGATGGTCCATGAAGTACTCAATGGTTTTTCGGGCTATAGCATACTCGCGATCGACGGTATAATGACTCAATTGGTTCAGATAGGCATCGGCCTCATAAGGTATACGCTCACGTTCTCCATCCACATACAACCCTGCAAAGGTTGTTGCTTTGATGGAATATTTGCATAGATCGTATACCTGGTTCAGGGTCTTATCATCGCTGGAAAAACTACTAGTCGCATAATCAAAGTAATTGAAGTAGGCAATCTGCCTGACCTTATCTCTTGTTATAACAGTTTTTGCCCTTTCAAATTCACAATACCTAAACGGCATCAATACAGGGAATGAATCGGGTAATGCAATGGCTTTGTCGGGTAAAGTGTTACGATCATCTGGTTGAATAGAAAGCATGTAGCTTTGCTTTTCGGGCGAGACTGGAACTTTTAATTCCTGGTACCTGATATTTCCTGATGGGTTTCTATTGATTTGGTCGTTTTCGAGATCCTCGCCTATTCGTACAATGATTGTATCGTTGGTTGGCGTTTCGTATTCAAACTCCAGGCTTGCAAAGGCAGCTTTTCCAAAATCAAAGAAATAAGAATCTTCAGAGGTCTTTTGGCCTGCAACAGGCTTTATTCTTTCCGCTTGAAAGAAGTTAGCGGTGGTCAACTCACCTTCTTTGGAGATACCGGTTTCAAACACCTGAGCTTTCGAATAACTTCCAAGGCGATTGTGTTCATCCCAAATTCTTACTTTCCAGTAGTATTTCTTTTCAGGAATCAATGGAGAACCGCTAAATATTACATTGACTGAATTATTACTGCTTACTCTACCGCTATTCCAGGCATCTCCAATGTTGTTATCAATGTTAGCCTTTGAAGTAGCCACTAAAACCTGGTATCCCGACTGAAATCCTGCGGCATCAGGTACCCTCCAACCAAACTCTGGATTAAGGTCTATAACTGAAACCTCTGATGGCTCTCGAATAAATTCCACGGTCAGCTGTGTCGGTCCCACGGTTGAAGCATCTCCAAACCTTTGCACTAGCTCGTCGGTCTTCTCTCGCATATTCCGAAGGACGGTCTGATATTTTTTACTTCTTGCCAGGTTTCTTATCTCTTTGGGATCTTTCTTCAAATTGTATAGTTCCTCCAAAGACTTATCATTTACGTACCTAAAGTATTTCCAGTGATCGGTCCGAATGCCTTCACTTGGTGGAATATGTTCAAATTCCCAAAGGTGTTCAATGAGTACAGTATCACGATCCATTGTATTTGACCGCCCGGAGACAATAGGCATCAGACTTTTGCCATGCCAGCTCTCTGGTACCTCTACATTTGCCAAGTCCGCAATGGTAGCGGGCACGTCAATATTAAGCGCCATCTCTTCTACATCAAGATGTTTGTTGACCCTGGGATCATAAATGATGAGTGGTACCCGCACTGAGTTGTCATACATCAGCCATTTACCAGCGATCTGCCTTTCGCCGAGGAAATGCCCATTATCTCCCATGATGATGATCACAGTATTTTGATCAATACCCATTTCCCTGAGCTTGTTCCTAATCCTGGTGATCTCCAGGTCCACACCGGAAATCATCCGATAATAGCCTTTGACTGAGTGTTGGTATTTCTCTGGAGTGTCATATCTCCACCCCCATCTAAGCCGGTTAAATCCATCTCTTATAGGTCCTGGCAGTGCTTCGAAATATTTATCGTCAGAAATACTGGCTGCTGGTATTTTTACATTTTGAAGCAATGGATCCGTGGTAGCCTGCCAGAAGTACTGTTCAGGCGCTCCATCATGGGCATGTGGTGCGCTAAAACTTAGTGAGAGACAGAACGGCTGATTTTTCTTAGTCTTTGCAAGATAGTCGAGGGCTTTCTGTCCGGTATAACGTGTAAGATGAACAGTATCTCCATCCAGCATCTTGTAAAAGTATCCACGCTTGTCTTTGTATCTATTGGCTCTGTCGTAGTCTTCATATTCATCAAATAATGCATCCTTGTCTCCATAATTCACGCCGAATTTGCCATAAAATGCCGTTTCATACCCAGCCTCCCTTAATACCTTGGGGTAGGAGGTTTCCATGTATTCCTTTTTCATTGGCCCACTTTGAAAGGTGTAGGCATGGGTTCGTTCGTACAGTCCACTCAAAATACTGGCCCTGCTAGCCGCGCAGATGGGTGTAGTCACCAATGCATTTTTAAAATAAGTGCCAGATTTGGCCAAACTGTCCATTTCGGGTGTAGTAACCAATTCATTTCCCGAATAACCTAAAGCATCCCATCGTTGGTCATCCGTGAGAATGAAGATGATGTTGGGTCTCTGGTCAATAGATTGTGCATGGGTTTTATTTGGAAAAGCTGTGATGAAAAAAATACAAATAAGAACACGGACACTGGTCTTGATAATCATTACTAGCTCAATAAATAAAATTTTAGTTTAATTCGTCGAGGACGAATATTACATTATAACACCGGTTGATTTCACACAACTTCGTATTGTAAAATAAGCCATGTACTATTATCTTATTGTCCGTATTTTGGGTGATTTCGTCTTTCGAGCAAATTTAAGATCACATTCCAAACAACTGCGGTAACCAAAGGCTCAATTGAGGAAATAACATAATTAGGATCAGTATCACCAGCATGGCTGCATACAGCGGTAACATTGGTCTCAATATCTTTTGGAAAGAGATGTTGGCTACACTCGCTCCAACGAAAAGTAGATTTCCAACAGGAGGCGTGCATAGTCCAATACATAAATTCAAAACCATAATAATTCCAAAATGAATAGGATTGATACCGAAAGTTTGAACTACTGGTAAAAAGATGGGGGTGAAAATTAAAATAGCTGGTGTAATATCCATGAAAATTCCAACCAGTAATAGAAGCAGGTTGATTAGAATTAAAACTATTATAGGATTGTCAGTTAGTGAGAGCAAGGAAGCTGAAATCGTATGGGGTAAATCACCATAGCTCATCGTCCAACTCATCGCTGAAGAAGTTGCTACCAGCAACAAAACGATAGAGGTAGTAACACTACTTTGAATGAGTATTTTCTTGACCTTTGTAATGGTCAGCTCATTATATACTACCGATAAAATCAGTGTGTATAGTACGGCAATAGCACTTGCTTCAGTAGCCGTGAAAAATCCTGCGACAATTCCTCCCATCACGATCACCAATAGCATTAACCCGGGAAATGCATGTATAAAACTCTTCAAAAGTGCCTTTACTTTCCATGATTCTCCCTTAGGGTACTTTCTTTTGACTGCGTAAATATAACTAACCAGCATGATCGCCATACTTAACACGATGCCAGGAACGTAACCAGCCACAAATAATGCTCCGATTGATAGCCCACCTGCCGCTAAAGAATACACAATTAGCACATTACTTGGTGGTATTAATAATCCAGTGGTAGCAGAAGCGACATTTGCTGCTGTGGTAAAAGCTTTGTCATACCCCTCCTTTTCCATTTTACCGGTAAGAATTGAGCCAATTGCTGAGGCTGCAGCTGCTGCTGAGCCGGAAATTGCTCCAAATAGCGTACAGGAAATTATATTTACAAAGATCAACCCTCCTCTGACAGGCCCCACGAGCTCTTTGGCAAACTCAATTAACCTCGCAGCGATACCTCCTGAATTCATAATTTGCCCTGAAAGAATGAAAAATGGAATGGCCAGTAGTGTAAAACTATCCAATCCGTTGATCATCCGCTGCGCAATAGTAGTAGCGGAAGGTGCAAAAAGGATATTTACCGATAAAGTAAATAGTGCCGATAACGATATACTGACTGTAATAGGTACTCCTAACGTCAGTAACACCAAAAAAGATAAAACTAGAACACCAATCTCCAAGCCACTCATGCCTGTTTATTATAAGATAATATAGATCGAACATTCATCACATTATAAAGCAGAATAATGATTCCACTCACTGGCAAGGACGTATACACAAACCCTTTAGGAAATTGAATGACAGGTGATAGCTGACCTAGTTTAAATGTGATGAAAGTAAACCAGCTTCCTCCAATAATCAGAATAAGTACCGCAAACAGAGCAATAATCGCTTCAATCAGTATTTCCAATTTCCACTTTGAATCCTTATTCAGTACGGCAATGAGAGCGTCAATGGCAATGTGTTTTTTAAGCCCAAAAGCATAGGCGGAACCAAACAACGTAACCCACATCATGGCGTATATAGTTACTTCTTCGGTGAACGGAAGGTTCCAGTTTACATAGCGCGCCAGTACCTGCAAAAGCGTACTAAGTACCATAATTGTCATGAGTATAATGAGTAAACTAGTCAAAAAGTCATCCAACCTATTTCGCATCTACTTCTTTGATTAAATTAATAAGTGGTAACAAATCGTCATCTTCTTCGAATTCCTTAAGTATACTACTGGTAGCATCTTGAAAGCTCTTTAAATCAGGAATGATCGCTTGTATGCCTGCTTTTTTCACGGCCTCTAGGCTTTCATTTTCCGACTCTTTCCAGAATTTCCTTTGCGTGGTTACCGATTCGGTAGCCGCCTCCATAACCCATTTCTGCTGCTGATGGGATAACCTATCCCAGATTTTGGTACTCATCACCATTACATCAGGGATGGAGGTATGCTTATCAAGTGTATAATATTTACAAGTCTCATAATGTCGGGACAAGTGGAAAGACGGAGGATTGTTTTCTGCACCATCTACCACGCCCTGTTGTAGTGCCGTGTAAAGTTCTCCCCAGGCTATTGGCACAGGGCTGCCTCCCATCTCCGAGATCATTTTATTGGCTGTAATACTTTTCATGACACGAATCTTCATACCCTTTAAATCCGAAGCATTTTTTATCGGTCGCTCTTTTGTATAAAAACTACGACTCCCGGCATCGTAAAAGCAGAGCCCTTTCAGCCAATATTCCTGACCAGAATCTAATATTTTCCGACCGATGACTCCGTCATATACAGCATATCGATGCTGATCGCTTTCGAACAAGTAAGGGATGCCCACCACTTTATACTGAGGAGCAAAGCTCTCCATAACCGCCGCCGATACTTTAGTAATACCCAAACTGCCAATTTGCAAAAGCTCCAGACATTGGCTTTCAGAGCCTAATTGACCATTGGCATAAATCTTTATTTCTAGCGTTCCATTGGATTTTTGACTTACTCTATCCGCAAAATCAACCATTCCTTTATGAACGGCGTGATCTTCCGTAAGTCCATGTGCTAATTTAACGGTCTTAATTTCTGAGTGGGTTTGGCAAGAAAATAAGAGGTAAACCAAGCTTCCAATGAAATAACTGTAAGGGTATCTGAGTTCCATTGCTTAGTTATCAAAGTCCAGGTATTTTTTTACATTGTTATAGCAGATATCTTTTACAATACTTCCAAGGTGCTCTTCATCCGCCGGCAGCTCACCGTTTTCCACATCTTTTCCAATCAGATTACATAATATCCTTCTGAAATATTCATGTCTTGGGAAAGATAGGAAGCTCCTGCTATCCGTAAGCATGCCTATGAATTTGCTCAATAAACCCATGTTGGAAAGCGTGTTCAATTGTTTTTCCATACCGTCTTTCTGATCAAGAAACCACCAGCCCGATCCATATTGTAGCTTACCAGGAATAGATCCGTCCATGAAGTTCCCTGTCATCGTCGCAAATGTTTCGTTATCACGGGGATTCAGGTTGTAAAGAATGGTTTTTGGTAGCTGATCCGCCTGATCCAGTGTGTCCAGGAACCTACTTAAACCCTTGATCTGACAAAAATCCCCGATAGAATCATAACCTTTATTCGGTCCCATCGAACGTAGCATTCTAGTATTGTTATTTCTAACAGGCCCAAGATGAAATTGCTGTGTCCAGCCTTTTTTGTGATACAGTTTGCAGAGCTCCAACAAAACCGTCATTTTAAAAACATGCTCTTCTTGCTCGGAAGGAGCTTTTCCCTGAAGCACCTTTTCAAAGGTTTTCTTTGCCTGGGTAAATGAATACTTCACATCGTACAACTGCTCAAAGCCATGGTCTGATAATCTCCCTCCAACAGCATGAAAGAATTCTATTCTTTTTTCGGCGGCTTCCAGCAGCTGATCCAGGGATTGGATCCTAAATCCAACGTTCTCACTCAATTTTGATAGATAAGAGATATACTCACCTGAGGCTATCGAATATAATTTATCCGGTCTGAATGTTGGATAAACTGCTGTTGTACATTGGCCGTCCTTGATTTTCTGATGGTATGAAAGATCGTCAGCCGGATCATCTGTTGTACAAAGCACTTCTACTTTCATTTGATTCAAAAGCCCCAGGCAACGATGAGAAGCATTTGCTAACTGCTCACCACATTGATGATAGACATTAGCAGACGTCTTGGGGGAAAGGAGTTCGGAGATGCCAAAATAACGTTGCAGTTCAAGATGAGTCCAGTGAAAAAGAGGATTTCTGACCGTGTAGGGTACAACTTCTGACCATTTTGAAAACTTTTCCTCATCCGTAGCATTCCCAGTAATGTAGGATTCAGAAACGCCATAGGCACGTAATGCCCTCCATTTATAATGATCGCCCTCCAACCACGCTTCAGTCAGTGAGTCAAATTTACGATCTTCAGCAATGTCTTTTGGTGAAAGGTGGTTATGATAATCAATGATCGGCACGGAGGCGGCATACTGATGATAAAGGGTTGCCGCAAATGCGTTTTCAAGTAAAAAGTCTTCACAAAGGAACTGCTTCATCCTTGGTAACTTATCTACCCATCCAACCGCCATCTACCAACATGATTGACCCATGCATGTAATTTGAGGCTTCGCAAGAGAGGAAAACAACCGGACCGGCAAAATCTTCGGGTTTACCCCATCTGCCAGCAGGTATTCTGGTCAAAATGGCGTGCGAACGATCCTGATCATTTCGCAATGCCTCCGTATTATCTGTGCTAATATATCCTGGGGCTATAGCATTGACATGAACCCCTTTACCTGCCCACTCATTGGCAAAAGCCATAGTCAGCTGGCCTATGGCCCCTTTACTTGCCGCATAACCCGGCACCGTGATTCCTCCCTGAAATGTGAGCAGAGATGCAGTAAAAACCACTTTTCCTACACCTCTGGTAATCATACCCTTACCAATCTCTCTGGTGAGAATGAATTGTGCGTTTTGATTTACCTCAATGACTTTATCCCACATTTCATCAGGATGCTCTGCGACAGGTTTTCTCAAGATAGTACCTGCATTATTGATGAGAATGTCGATAGTTGGATACGCTTGCTTCACGACTTCGATAAAGTCATATAGTGCCTTACGATCACTAAAATCACAACTATATCCCTTAAAATTTTTACCTCTGGCTGTCACTTCTCTTTCTATTTCGCTACCTCCGGATTCCAGAGTGGCGCTTACACCAATAATGTCCGCCCCAGCTTCAGCCAAACCGATAGCCATAGCTTTACCAATACCCCTTTTACACCCTGTTACCAGAGCCACTTTCCCATCTAATTTAAATTTGTCCAGTATCATTTTATGGCCTCTAAATCTGTCGGGTCCATATCTGTAAAAGCCTTATTTTCTCCGCCCATGCCCCAGATAAAGGTATATGCCGAGGTTCCTGCTCCCGAATGAATGGACCATTCCGGAGAAATGACTGCTTCTTTATCGCGAATTACAATATGTCGGGTTTCTCTTGGATCACCCATGAAGTGCATCACCATCTGATCCTCCGGGAGGTCAAAGTAAAAATATACTTCCATCCTGCGATCATGCGTATGGGGTGGAAACGTATTCCAAACGCTGCCTGGCTTTAAGAGCGTAAATCCCATTACAAGTTGGCAACTATCAATACCGTCCTCGTGAATGTATTGATAAATCACCCTTTCATTACAATTTTCTTTAGATCCTAAACTAACCTGATTTGCATCTTCCAGACATGCCTTTTGAGTTGGATAGGAAGCATGTGCAGGTAAACAGTTAATGTAGAACTCAGCACTATGATCAGCTTCATCACTTGCAAATACAATTTGCTTTTTGCCCTTACCTATGTAAAGACATTCCAAATTTTTCAGATTATACGTTTCTCCATCAACCAATACCTTGCCAGCCCCCCCTATGTTGATTATTCCAAGTTCTCTTCGTTCCAGAAGATAGGTTGCTTTCGTAACCTCTTCAAAGGCAGGTAGTGATAACACTTTTGTCATTGGCTTGACCCCCATTACCAGCATACGATCATGCATAGTTAGGGTATATCCAATCTCATCTTCCTTAAACAAATTTTGAATCAAAAAATGATCCCTCAATTGCGTCGTATCAAGGGTCTTCACGTACTCCTTACCATTGGCATATCTAATATCAGGCATACTGATTTTCTTTACTGTGTAATTTATACACAGTCATTCAATATCACAACAAATATTAGCCATTTATTTTAGCTTATACAGATCGGGTCGCCCCCCCTTTGAGCCTACTTTCTTTTCTCCAATATTTACAAGTAAATCTTTTTGGAGCATTTTTTTTCTAAAATTTCTTCGATCCAGTTTTTCATTCAGTAAAGCCTCGTACAATTCCTGAAGTTCCTTCAGTGTAAATTTCGCAGGTAGTAGTTCTCCCAATATGAGTCGTTCTTCAACGTTGGATTTTAGCAGTCTCAGAGCATCATCAGCTAATCTCTTATGATCAAATCCAAGTTCGGGAAGTTCATCTAATCGATACCATTCTACCTCGTTGACATGTTTTTGTTTTACAATGGGGTGGTTTTCTGGGTTGATAAGCCCATAATAACATATAGTTATAACGCGTTTTAACGGATGACGATGTACTTCGGTATAACAACGAACTTGCTCCTGATGTACATTCTTTAGACCTGTTAAACTCAGCAGTACGACATCAATTGCCTCTTCTGCAGTTTGACCTTCTTTTATAATGCCGCCGGGCAATAGCCAATACCCCTTAAAGGGTTCTTTCAACTTTTGAACGAGAAGGAGTTTTAAAACACCCTCCTGAAAGCCAAAGACGGCGCAATCGACAGTTACGGTGCACTCGTAGGCATCCTTTGTCACCGATACATTAGTAATATCTTCCGCCATACAGGTGACAATTTAATTCAATGCTCTATGCTAATCAAATGCTTCTTGTACTAATCTATCCGCACCTCTAGTCGGGCAGATAAATTTTGCATTGCTGTTTTAAGGTGATCTCTAAACTTATCTCTACTGCTAAAATCACTATTCTCCAATTCCCAGCCAGCATAAAAACGGAATGTATATGTGTTGTTGAACGGCTTCAGGGCAATGAGCTCAGAATTAGTGATCCCTATGCCCTCTTTAGGTGCTTGCGAAAACGCAATAAAATTCGCTTCTGACACCAAGACTCCCAAACCCAGTATATCTTTATTTTCACTTTGTCGACCATGGGTAAACAATGACTTTATTCCCGCATAGTTGATGGAATCGACCTGTACTTCTTCAAGATTAACTATACCCACTATTAAGGTATCATTACGGTGATTAATATCTGTCTTTAAAGAAATATCACTCTGATACCATCTCTTATTGGCTTGAATCGAAATATTCTCCTCCAGTTCGTATGGATGGCCCAATACGTCCCAACCTTTATAAATTAGCCTAAAGCTCGCATAAATAGGTCCATCTTCAACCTTAAAAAACTCAGCAGATAGAGTTTCACCTAAACGAATGAGTGAATCTTCTTTCTGTATCGCCAGTCCCCCTGCCCCAAGCGATTGCCCCACTTTCAAAATGTCCATTCCCCAATCTTGAAGGGAATGATAATTTTCTCCTGTTCCAATTTGCTCAGTTACGATATCCTCGGTGGTTTTTCCGAAAATGTCTTTACCATTTCTGGTATCAAAATAACTTCTAAAAGCCACGCGGTTACTTTCCCAACCAGGACCTTCAAATTGATACGTGTATGGGGCTTTTTGAGCTGTGTGCTCCTTCCCTCTCTTGCTATAGTCGATAGCCTTAAAATTTCCATCCCTGGATTGGCTATACCCCAAACGGACCTGTACCTGCTTATCGTAAGCGGGATAGTCGTCTATTGGCAGCCACTGTACTGAAAAATCCAGGCTTTCACGAGCTTCAAGTGTTACTTGGAACAGCAGTTGATCCCATGAAGCGTCCTCATCCACATCTAATAATTGAGACGTAATCTCTTTCCCATTACTTCGCAAAACGATAGGTTTCTTACCCTCTTTATTATTTAATTCAACCTTTCGAACTATTATCAATTTATCCCTTACCTGAAAGTCATTTTGATTGGTAACCCTAATGGTTTGAATGTCACTATGACAACTCAAAAGTGTGCTGATTGAAAGTAGCGCTAACTTGTATTTCATAATGACTTTTTAATTCCAATTTCCAGACCTCTTAACTCTGCTAATCCTCTAAGTCGTCCGATGGCCGAATACCCTGGGTTGGTGACTTTATTTAAGTCATCAAGCATCTGATGACCATGGTCAGGTCGAAACGGCATCCGAGTATCTTTCCGTCCAATCTTAAGCCTTCTTTGCTGCTCGACCACAAGTTGCTTCATTACTCCAAACATATCTACATCTCCACCCAAGTGATCCGCTTCAAAGAAATTGCCGGTGTCATCCCGTTTAGTTGACCTTAGGTGAATAAAATTGATTCTGTTACCCAATCGCTCCACCATTCCAACTAAATCATTGTCCGCCCTGACTCCGTAGGATCCTGTACAAAAACACAGACCGTTGTACTTAGAATCACAGGCACTTAACAGCCTGGATGCATCCTCCTCCGTACTTAAGACCCGGGGGAGCCCTAGAATCGAAAAAGGAGGGTCATCCGGATGAATAGCGAGCAAAACCTGATTTTCTTCAGCAACCGGAGTTATCTCTTTAATAAAATTATATAGATTCGAGCGTAATTCTCCGTCACCAATTTCCTTATATCCGTCAAGAACATACTGAAATTGATTCAGTGAATAGCCTTCCTCTGCACCTGGAAGACCTGCCAGGATATTACTCAGCAGTTGGTCGCGTTCCCAATCGGTCATTTTACTGTATACGGATTCGGCTTTTTCAATCTGTTCTTGCGTGTAATCCTGTTCAGCCCCCTGACGCTTTAGGATGAATAGTTCGAAAGCCGCAAATTGTAAAACGTCAAATCGTAACGCTCGTGAACCGTTTAGCATGGGATATGAAAGATCCGTGCGCGTCCAATCCAAGACAGGCATAAAATTATAGCAGACGGTATCTACTCCACAAGTAGCAAGATTTCTAATGCATTGCTTGTAGCTTTCAATCCTTCTAAGATAATCACCTGTCCTTTTTTTAATGTCCTCATGAACCGGTATACTCTCGACCACGGACCAGCGAAGACCGACAGACTCTATCTCTCGTTTTCTTTTATGTATTTCATCTTTTTCCCAGGCTTCTCCATTAGGAATGTGATGTAGAGCAGAAACAACTCCAGTGGCTCCTGCCATTTTGATGTACGACAATGATATAGGATCATTCGGCCCGTACCATCTCCAAGTCTGTTCTAAACTCATCTAATCATGTTAAACTCCACTAAAAGCGCTAAATCCACCATCTATGGGAATAACAACTCCTGTTACAAACGCGGAATCATTGGAACAAAGCCATAGTAGCGCCCCTAAAAGATCTTCCGGTTCTCCAAACCGACCCATAGGGGTATGTTCGATGATAGTTTTTCCCCGTAGTGTGAAATCCTCATTTGCGTCCATCAGTAACGTTCTATTCTGCTCAGTTAGAAAAAAACCCGGTGCTAAGGCGTTGACTCGGACTCCTGTTTGCGCAAAATGAACGGCCAACCATTGCGTGAAATTACTAACGGCCGCCTTCGCGCCGCTATAGGCGGGAATTTTAGTTAAAGGAGTAAACGCATTCATCGAAGATATATTAATTATTGCGCAGTCACTCCTTCCAATCATATCCTTCGAGAAAATCTGTGTAGGAAGTAAAGTGCCCATAAAATTCAAATTGAAAACAAAAGAAATACCCTCCGGATCTAGATCAAAAAAGGAGGTGATAGATTCTTTCAACTCATCTCCCTCATTGAAATGGGTTTTAGTTGTGGTTCCCTTCGGATGATTACCACCTGCTCCGTTGATCAGTATATCACACTTTCCAAGTTTAGCAAGTACTTCTTCATGCGCTAGTCGTAAACCATCCAACGCGAGAACATTAGCTTTGATTCCTATAGCAGTGCCTCCATTTTCACTAATTTCACGAGCCAGACGGACTGCTGCGGTTTCATCTAAATCCAGAACTGCCACGGAGGCTCCGTGACAGGCAACTTCCTTAGCCATAGCCCTACACAGGACACCACAGCCTCCAGTGATCACAACTACTTTACCAGATAATTTGGTAGAATTCATTTTAAGCTTAAACGTGTAATATATACACAGTAATAAATATTTCAAAAAAAATTAAAAAATATACATGGCAGTTAGAGGACTTAATTCTGATCTCGTAGTAATATCATGTCACATATTTATCTCATTAATATTACATTGGGACCTGGTATGGACAAATGCTTGTACTAAGTGGACTCTCGTACTATTAGTTCTGCCTTAATCATCTTTTGAACAAAAGGTGTTCGACGCTCAATGCGATTAATGTTTTAGAAGCTTCTATTCCAACTTCTCGGGGCTCATAACTGACGCTGGTTAATGGGGGACTTATTATTCTTGATCCCGGATAATTTCCGAAACCGGCAACAGCGACTTGGTTAGGAATTTGATAGCCCAAGGCCTTTGAGTTATAAGTCAAAAATCTCCAGCCGGATTACTCATACCCGCGTGCCCTGCCACACGGCCCCTCGTGAATCTCCGCCTACCCGGCGGCTTCGATTTCGACCAACGCATTTTTAAAACACGGTCGTTGGTTCTCATCCATAAGAACAAGGCACAAAAAAACCCACCTTAATTAAGGCGGGTTAGTCGATGAGCCCCCAGTCGGATTCGAACCAACGACCTACTGATTACAAGTCAGTTGCTCTGGCCAGCTGAGCTATGGAGGCCTAATTTATTAAACTCCTCAGGGCTTCAGCCCAGCTGGCTGAACCCTGCCTGCCGACAGGCAGGTATGGAGGCTTAGTTTAAGCGAGTGCAAATTTAATGTTCCCCATAAACTTTGCAACACTACTCTCTATAAATTTATGTCACGGACCTCAGTATTTTCAACTCGTTCTTTAACTTGGTTAGCTCCACACTAGCAAGGTCGATCTTCTCCTGAAGCTCATTTTTTAACTTATCTGCTGTTTTTGACGAGGCAAAGAACTCCATATTATTTCGCCATACAGAAATATCATTCTCAATCTTTTCAATTTGATGCCTCAGCGACTGCTCTTTCTTAAAAATTCGTTGCCCCGCATTGGGTCCAGTTGACAATTTATTAATCTCGTCTTGCACTTTTAGTTTCTGCCTGTCATTTTCTGAAAGTCCTTCCAAACTACTTATATAGCCATCTACCGCTTCAGCATATTTCTTTTTTATTTCAGCAATGTTTTTTCTGGGAACAAAACCTATCCCGTTAAACTTATCTTGAAAATCCTTTAACTGATCCAAGGAGGCGTCTTTAGTCTTAGACGCTGCCGTTAACTCTTCGCAAATCTTAACTTTCTGATTATAGTTCTCCACATATTCCTTCTCGGCCTCATTCTGGTTGCTTCTTCGCTGGTCAAAGAAATAATCGCAGGCTTTTTTGAATTCCTGGTAAACGGATTCCCTGAATTTCTCCGGTACCGGACCAATTTCGCGCCACTGACGTTGAAGCTTTTTGAAGATATCCGCCGTTTTATTCCAATCTGTGCTTTCTTTTAATTCATCCGCTTGCTTTACTAATTCATTTTTCTTCTCCAGATTACCTTCCCTCTCGCTATCCAACTTCTTGAAGAATCCGCCCTTATTATGAAAAAAAGTTTTAAAAGATCCCCAAAACCGTTTGTTAATCTCCTTGGCTTTAGCCCTGGGCAAACCTCCTACAGCCTCCCAGCGTTTTTGAAGTTCTAGGAGCTCCTTGGTCTTCGTATTCCACTCTTTGATTCTGTCAGTAGTAAAGGTGACGAATTCCTGGGCCTTATCTGCCAATTCGCTCTTAACTATCAGGTTTTGCTCCAGTTCTTTTTTAAGCTGTTCAACAAAATCCTTACGGTTATCGTAAACCGCATCCGAGGCCGCTTTAAATCGCTGCCATAATGGCTCTTGGTCATCCTTGGGAACCGGACCTATATGCTTAAACTCATGATGAAGATCATTTAATGCTTTGATAGCTTCTGGCAAATCTTCAATTTTTGACAGTTGCTCCGCCTTCTCACAGAGTTCTAATTTAAGCTCAAGATTCTTTTTTCTATCCAGTTCCTTGAGTTCGAAATAAATGTTTCTGTGGTCATAAAAACGATCTACCAGTGCATTATAGTTCGCCCATAGCGTTCTGGCATAAGATGGAGGTACCGGACCTACAGCCTTCCACTCATTCTGAAATTCCTTAAAATCATTAAAGCTGATGTTAGGATCTTCAGAATCAACAAATTCCCTCAATCGCTCAAGAATATCTTCTTTCTTCTTGAGGTTCAGTTCCTTCTGTTGTTCCCGGCCCTTAACATGTTGAACTTTTCGATCATGGATAAGCTTAAAATTCGCATCAAAACGATTGGCAAGTTCATCATATTTAAAGTCAAAATCCTTTTCCTCTCCTCCGTCCGCGATAAAGCGGTCAAGAGCTGCGGATCTTTCCTTATCCCTTATTTCATCAAAAAAGGGTTTGATCTCGCGAGCAACCCGATCTGACTTAATGATATTATCATCTTTGGCCAAAGACTTAATGGTATCGACGAGTTCTTCTTTTGTGAGCTGCGAGTAATCAATAGATTCTTCTTCCTCTTCCTCCTCCACAGAATCTTTTTCATCCAGATCTTCCTCCGAATTAAGTTCTTTTTTAGCTACTGAAGGTTCAGCATCTCGCTTAATCTTTTTTGGTTCTACACCTTTTTCTTTGATATCAGAGGGGTCATTCGACACGTTTTCTACAGCCGGAGCATCAACCATAGCCTCCGGAGCTTCTTCATTGTGCGGTTCCTGCTCTGCTTTTTCTACTACCGCATGAGCCTCTTCTTTATCTTCTACAGCTAACTCTTCGACTTCCGCGGCTTCTGTTGATTGACTATCACTATCGGGGGCATCAGAGGTCTCGGTTGCATCCGTGATGTGATCTGATACTTCCGGATTCTTGCTTTTGTCAGAACTGATTAAATTTTCCTCTGAAGGACTCTGGGGGACATCATCAGTGGCGGTTCCGTCTGTTGACTTAGTGACGTCTGTGGCCTGCTCTTGTTTTTCTTCCTTTTGGGGATTTTCAGATGTTACATCTGCGCCGTTGTTCTCTTTCTCTGCCATTTCTTTTCTTTTACCTTTCTCACCAACCCTAACGGGGTAATTGTAAAATTAAGAAAAACAGTTAATTAAGACGGGGGTCAATTGGATAATTTGAGTAGACGTCAAATCTACCGCCAAGTCTTTTTAAAACGATCTTCCAGAGCTTATCTTCAGGTTCATCGAACATTAATTGCGGACTCGCAGGATTAGTTACAATCCAAGAGTTAGCGGCTAGTTCCTCCTCAAGTTGTCCCGCACTCCAACCAGAATAACCCACAAAAAATTTAAAGTCGCTTTCGTTGATCTTGCCAGTATCAATTATACTCATCAATTGCTCAAAGTCTCCACCCCAGTAAAGTCCCTTTACGATTTCAGTCCCTCCCTCCAAGTCAGAGGACCTATGGATGAAATGTAGTGTATCTTGCTGAACCGGACCCCCGATGAAAACGCTAGCTTTTGTAGAATTCACCCCTTCAATAAGATCTTTAAGCGTTACGGAAGAAAGCTTGTTAAGCACGAACCCGAACGAACCATCATCATTGTGTTCACATAACAGTATAACCGTTCGTTCAAAATTAGGATCAGGCAAAAAAGGTTCAGAAATTAACAAGCTACCTCGCTCAGGTCTGATGTTATTTTTGAATTTAAAAAAGTCCATGAATTAATGTAGTGCCGGTTTTAGAGGCAAACTTTTTAAAACTTCACCTTCAATATCATTAAGCTCGTTTAATCGCTGATAAACCTCTTCTTTATCGAAGTAGTTCAGAGCCATTTTAACGAAAATATGTCCGTGCTTAGCCTCTGAAGCCCACAGATTATGATAGAACTTCTTTAATTCACCTTCGGGGAGAGCCTCATAAACCAACCTGAATCTTTCCGCGCCGCGGCATTCGATTATAGACGCAAGCAACAACCGATCGAGAAAACGCTCTCTTTTTGAAGATCTACACTTATCGATAAGCTGCTTTACGTACATATCTTGCGTCATCTCCGCGGGTAGCTTAACCCCACGACTTTCCATAATCTCATACACCGATTTAAAATGCTCCAATTCCTCAACTGCTGTATCAATCAATTCAGGAATAATCTCTAGTCTGTCAGGATATTTCGCAACAAAACTCATAGCCATAGCCGAAGCCTTACGCTCGCAATTGGCATGATCCTGAAGGAATGAATCAAAATCACTCATCACCGTTTCTATCCATTCCTTAGAGCTTTCACAAGCCAACTCAATGCTCAACTTCATAATTTCACAAACCGATTAACTTCAGGTACAATTTATTATTGTACCAAGTAAAAAGAAAAGATCGATTTATTGAAAGCTTACCGAAATAAATATCTAAACCCGCTAATTTTGTTTAAAAATATAGACCGATGAGCACTTCAATAGCAGACATAAGAGAAGAATATAGCAAGCATACTCTTGATATAAAAGATGTGAAGAAAGACCCGCTAAAACAATTCCATCTTTGGTTTAGGGAAGCACAGAAGTCGGAAATAAAGGAAGTGAATGCTATGGACCTTTCAACCGTAAGTAAAGATGGTATACCTTCCTCGAGAGTAGTTCTATTGAAAGACTTAGAAAATGATGGTTTCGTTTTTTTTACCAATTATCAGAGTGATAAGGGAAAGGACCTTGAGCAGAATCCAGCGGCCGCCCTTCTCTTTTTCTGGAAAGAATTAGAAAGGCAGGTAAGAATTCAGGGCAACGTTGAAAAGATAAGCAAGGCCGATTCGGAAAGCTATTTCCAAAGCAGACCTAAAGGTAGCCAGATAGGTGCATGGACATCTCCTCAAAGTACTATTATTGAAAGCCGCGTACTCCTCGAAGAGCGTGAAAAAGAAATTACTCAGAAGTATCAGAAAGATAATGTTTTACCCAAACCAGAACAATGGGGTGGTTACGTTTTAAAACCTCTAAAAATAGAGTTCTGGCAAGGACGTCCTAATCGTCTTCATGACAGGATTTTATACACCTATCTTGACGGTAGCTGGAAAATCAATCGCCTGGCACCTTGAGTGTTTATTTCGAGCGATACGCCTACACCAATCAGTTAATAGATGAAGGGCCCAGTCCAAGACTTGGGATGGTGGTTACCATACCTTGTTTCGATGAACCCGAACTTACCAAATGCTTGGCCAGTTTAGCTTATTGTCATCCAGGCCGTATGGATGTCGAGGTAATTGTGGTAATTAATCACAGTGAAAATGCTTCAAAAGCCGCTAAAGAACGTAACCGGATAACTTACACGGAAGCTCTCGATTTTTCCAGACTACACAACTCCAAGCACCTCCGATTCCACATCATTTTCAAGGAGTTACCCAGCAGGCATGCCGGTGTAGGTCTGGCACGTAAGATAGCCATGGACGAAGCGGCCCGGAGACTTGATTGGGTGAATAAACCC